>NZ_JAGQEH010000013.1:0-105621 GCF_018101095.1 Paenibacillus sp. Marseille-P2973 | reverse complement strand
GAGCCTGAACATCTCAATTTTATCGGAATGGTCTTGGTGGTCAAACCTTCGATCCCTCCACCCGCATAGCGGGTGGTTTTTTGTTTCGCACGCTTCGCGAGCTCAACTGGCTAAAGCCGTAAAAAAAGCGGATACATCAAGTATCCGCGCGACAAGTGTAGTGAACGGTTGGCTCGCTTTTCCTTGAAATGGTTGAGGATCGGCATGAAGAACCGGAGAATGGCACTTACCATTACCGGGTCGCGCGATCTAGTTCAATCAAACCATTACAAGGAAGTCCACATTGGCTTACGAGTCCCCTTTCCTTAATCTCCATATTTTGTATTATTGGATAAACCTATAGTCAAGTCAAGGTCTCAGCAATTGTTTATTTAGTCCGATCTAACATATTTATCAAAACGATTACTGCCTCTGCTCTTGTAGTTTGGGAGCTTGGATGAAACTCGTTGGCACCCGTGCCATTTACAATCCCCAGCTCCTTCAGGGAGGCCACTGAACCTTTGGCCCAAGCAGGAATCTCCTTATCATCTGCAAAAGAGGTTGAGGCATTCTCCTTAGCAGCTAACTTAAGTGCCTTCGCAATCATCGTAGCCATCTCAGCGCGGGTTATATTTGCATTCGGACGGAAAGAGCCATTTTCATAGCCACTAATGATACCCGCTTGAACGGCCTGCGAGACTGCCTGCTTGGCCCAGGTCCCGATTTCCGCTTTATCCGTAAACGTCAGATCGGTTCCAGGTTCTTGCCAGTTCAGTGCATTCATTAACATAACTGAGAATTCCGCACGTGTTACGGTATTACCCGGCTTGAACGTTCCATCCGGATACCCCGTTACGATTCCGTCGCTAATGGCTTGCTTGATGCTTGCCTCAGCCCAGTGACCGGAAATATCGCTAATGTTGATGTCGACTTTTATGGGCTTGTCATTGACTGGCACGCCTGTATCGTTATCTACCACGAGGACCGCAAACTTCGTAAAATGATCTACATCTACTGTGATTTGATTCTCTTTTACGATGCCGCCTTTAACTTCCACCCATAACTTCTTCACTTCATCATAATAAAAAACAGCCACCGTTTGATTGCTCTTCAAACTCGCGGGATCGAAGGTTAAGGACAATTTTACGGGTTTGCTAAAGTTCTCCGGAAAGTTCTTCAGAATTTCGAAGACTGGACTTGCTAACACCTCTTCATTCCTTAACAAGGCTTCAGGGTCGGATACTTCCTCGATCGTTAATTTCAGTTCCTGGAGCGAAGCGCCTGCGGGAATCGAAATCTTGATATCGTTCCCCAAACTGACTACTCCCGATTTGCCCGCCGGAAGCGTTATTTTCCCATTCGTTTCAGTAACGGTACTGTTATTCGGAGCGGGTGGTGTGATTACAGGAGCAGTGGAACCGCCACTTGAAGAACCACCGCCGTTAGTTGCCGGCACAGTCCGTACCGAATAGGAATTGGATTCCGTGGTTCCCTGCCCCGCATTACCTGCGCTATTGTACACACCGCTATTCTGAAGCGTGATGACATTGGCGGCAGCACTTACATTAGCTTGAGGTGTCAACGTCGCCGTCCACGTAATATCTCCATCCGACGAACTGAGGCCGCTTAATGTACCGTTAGGGACAGTCAGGTCTGCTAATGTAAAGTCACTAACCGCTTCCGAGAACGTGATTGTCACGAGGGATGTCTCACCGATAGTCAGCGACGTGTCGGCGATCACAATGGTCGCCGTGGGCCGAACTGTATTGATCGTATAATTGCTGGACCCGGTCGTGCCCGCCCCCGTATTGCCTGCAAGATCCATTACACCCGTGTTGTCGAGCGTAATGGCATTAGTCGCCTCAATAACATTCATATCCGGTGTGAACGTCGCCGTCCATGTGATACCGCCATCGGAAGAACTGAGGTCACTCAATGTACCGTTCTCGGCAGTCAGGTCCTCTAGTGTGAAGCCACTCACTGCTTCCGAGAATGTAAACGTCACTGCGGAAGTCTCGCTTATCTTCAGAATCGTGTCAGTGACTACAATGGTCGCCGCGGGCCGGACCGTATCGATTGCATAATTGTTGGATTCGGTCGTGCCTGTCCCCGCATTCCCTGCGGAATTAACCACTCCCGAGTTATCGAGCGTGATGACATTCGTTGCATCGGTAACATTCATGTATGGGGTCAACGTTCCCGTCCACGTAACGCCGCCGTCGGAAGTACTGAGGTCACTCAGTGTGCCGTTATCGATTGTCAGATCAGCAACCGTAAAGCCACTCACCGCTTCCGAGAAGTCGAACGTCACCGTGGTAGTTTCGCCGATCGCCAGCGACGTGTCGGCAACTGCAATGGTAGCCGTTGGCCCGGCCGTATTGACCGCATAATTGTTGGACTCGGTCGTACCTAATCCGGCATTGCCTGCGAGATCCATTACACCCGTGTAGTCGAGCGTGATAACATTGGTCGCCTTCGTGACATTCATATGCGGTGTTAATGTTGCCGTCCATGTGATGCCGCCATCGGATGAACTGAGGCCGCTCACTGTACCGTTTGCCACATTCAGATCAGCCGGCGTGAATCCAACAATCGCCTCAGAAAAAACAAATGTCACTGTGGAAGTCATTCCAGCGGTTAGGGAGGGGTTGGTGACTGTAATGGTCGCCGTAGGGCGAACCGTATCGACTGCATAATTGTTGGAGGTCGAGATGCCTCCTCCTAAATTACCTGCGGAATCAGCCACACTCGCGTTGTCGAGCGTGATAACATTAGTCGCCTCCGTGACATTTATATTCGGCGTTAATGTCGTCGTCCATGTGATGTTGTCGGAGGTACTCAAAGGGCCAACTGTTCCGCTCATCACCGACAGGTCTGCATTCGTAAAGCCTGTCACAGCTTCCGAGAACTTGATCGTAACTGTAGCATGCTCTCCGACCTTTAGCGTCGTGTCGTCGACCTCGATGGACGAGGTTGGCCGATCCGTATCGATCTTGAAATTGTTGGAATCGGTAGTACCTACCACTGTATTACCTGCGAGATCCGTTAAACGCGTGTTGTCGAGTGTAATTACATTGCTTGGATCATTGGTATTCATGTCCGGCGTGAATGTCGCCGTCCCGAGGCGGCCCCCGGAGGGCAAAACAAGCCCGCTCAATGTGCCGTTAGGGACAGACAAGTCCGCTATTGTGAAGCCGCTCACCGCTTCCGAAAACGTAAACGTCACCGTGATAGTCTCGTTGATCTTGATTTGCGGGCTACTGGTCGTAATGGCCACCGATGGCCGAACCGTATCGACATCATAAGGGTCGGAGGTGGTTGTGCCCGTGCCTGCCTCGCCTCCTCTAGTCGCCACGCCCGAGTTGTCTAGTGTGATAACATTGTTCTTCTCTTCGACATTCGTGTTCGGCGTTAAAATCGCTGTCCATGTGAGGCCGCCATCGGACGAACTGAGGCCGCTCAATGTGCCGCTCGGGACAGTCAGGTCTTCAATTGTAAAGCCAATCACCGCTTCCGAGAACGTGATCGTCACAATGGCAGTCTCGCCGATGATCAGTGACGTGTCGGTGACATCAATGGTAGCGATTGGGGGCAAAGCGTACACTTTATCCAATGGTTTCAAATACACCAGCCCTATAACGATAGATAACACTAAAAAAAACGATCCTATCTTTTTCAAAAAATACATATGAACCTCCCCTGGATACACTTCAATCTGAGCTTTTAATCAATATAAGTTCTTTCATTCGACACACATATTCAAATCCCTACATCGGCAAATAAAAAAATCTATGAGAAATATCATAAAACCCCCTCTATTTGAGGGGGTTGATTGCAAACTTCTGTGTATGATGATTATAAGTCGAGCGCTCGCTTGTATTAGTGATCGGAGGAACGGCGTCACACCTTCTTCAATGAAAATAGCGTATAGATCGTATCAATATCATGGAATTCTTCCAACACCCAAGAGGTTTGGGTTAGAATTCGCTGCAGCCCCTCCAGCCCAAGATATCGGATCTGCACGCCAATAAACTCAGTAAACCCCAGGTATCCCGGATTTACACGGGCCCGGTCGAAAATTAATGAACCCGTGATCCGGGCATCCGCCGGGGAGTTAATAAAGAAATGATTTAAATTTTCAACGATATCCGAATCCGAGCCGTACTCAAAAAGACCACCTTCCGAGGAACAAATCTGAATCCAACCGAAACGTTCCAAGCACTCCTTTTGTAATGCCCCCGGTTCGCTCCAGTCATAATGAATAGTAATGAGGGTAATGTCCAAGCCATGGAAGCGTTCCCCCGGCTGTTTCAAAACCTCGATGCACTGTTTTGCGAAATTGGTGCCATAGGTATCGATGTCTAAAATGCGGATCTCAATCTTCCGTCCCTTGAGTAATTCAGGGTTGGATTCTTGAATTAGAATCAGGGTGTTGATACTGTCGGTAGCGGCCCCCCCAGCGATATTGAAGAAACAAAGGTTCCGATCCGGGAATTGCTTGAGCAGGGGAACTAAGATTTTCGACTGGTGTCGGCAAAGATCCCTCAATCTGATCCGAAGTCCCATGAAAGAGGTTTGCTTCACCGCCCACTTGTCCCGAAATCCTAATTTTATCCCCTGGCTTAAGTTGGGCCCAAGTTTGTATAACAAAGTGCGCATGCCGCTAAGATAGGAATTGTCAACATTAGACATCTTCACAAAGATGTTTCGGATAAAGCCGGGCATTTTCTTTAATGATTCGATGCTTTGGGCTGATTTGAGACAGTTCAAATGATACGCCTGTTCATCGATGCTTGCGTTGAAAAGGGGATGAGTAATATCCAGTATCGGAAATTGAATATTCTCGAAAACCGCATAGGGAATTCGCTGACCTTGAGCTGCATTCATAGTTTTCAACTTCACCTCACTTGAACGGTGATTTTTTTGATCTAACTAAAGCCCAAAACCGAAGTCAAATATTTCTTTTCCATAGTATAAAGGATACTGGCAGCGTTATTTATCCGTCTGGGGATGGAATATTCATCCATCCCGGGACTGAAAACTTGCTGAATTTTCAACAACCTGAAGCTTATATTGGTAATGTTGCTGATTTATTGGATGAGAACTGTCACCCCGATCAAAACTTTTGCCACCCGAATACCGGTCTAAACATTTGACGGAGCCATAAGGCGAGTACCGTCCCCGGAGCCCAGGAGCTGCGATTTTGCAAGTAATCCATGTATTGATCGTTGATCATATAAGTCCGCGTGGAAGAAGGGCTCTCCAGACCGAATTGTTCCCACTTCGCCGGATCATTCGAACCTTCAAGCTTTGCGAGCATATTTGCCGTCTCCCTGTCGATTTCAGCTGGAATTTGCTCAAAAGCATGAATAATTTGATCATGAAAATCGTTGAGCGGATAGCGGTTAGCCAGGCTCGTCAAATGGATGCTTTCGCGGATGTAAGTAACGTATGCCAGATGGTCCGCCCAGAACTTGTCGATATAATAGAGGCGTACCCGTTGTTCCGATGGGCTCATCTTCTTCTCGCCTTTCAAAATTCCGAGCCGCTCCTCATATAGAATACGTCTCTGTTTCTCCACCGTATCCGAATAACGGTTCAGCTCCAGGCGAATATCGAAGTTTTGGCCCATCACAATGCGCTGAATTTGTGTGATTTTGCTGTGAAGCCCCAACTCCTCCAGAGGATCATCCTGCCTGAGATCGCGATAGGCGGACGGGATTACTCTATCCATGCCGAACCTTAGCATCAACTCGTCCTCCAGGCTTACGAAAAATACGGAAGCCCCCGGGTCGCCCTGGCGGCCGGCGCGCCCCCGCAGTTGGTCGTCGATCCGTATGCTTTCATGCACATGCGTACCAATGACGTACAACCCGCCCAGCTTGGCGACAACTTCGGCTTGCGTAGGGTCGCCGCCGCCGAGCCGAATGTCGACCCCGCGTCCCGCCATATTGGTTGATACCGTCACGGCGCCAATCTCTCCCGCTTTAGCGATGACTTCGGCTTCCTTTGCATCGTTCTTCGCATTCAGCACATGGCAAGGTACGCCAACAGCCGCAAGCGACTCCGCAAGCATATCAGACTCCTCCACGCTGGACGTACCAATGAGAATCGGACGCCCCGTCCTATGGACGGATGAGATTTCTTGCACAAGCGCCTTAAATTTAGCTTCTTTATGGGTGTAAATCCGGTGCGGATGGTCGATCCTTACGTTCGGCCGGTTTGGCGGAATTTGCACGACCTGCAGCATGTATATATCTTCGAATTCAACGGCAGAGACATGCGCGGTAGCGGTCATTCCGCAAATCTTCGGATATAGGCTTAGAAAGTGTTGGAGGGTGATCGTACCGAGAATTCTCCCGCCGGACGAGGGCTTCAGCCCTTCTTTGGCTTCGAGCGCGGCTTGCAGCCCGTCCGGCAGATGCCGGTTCTCCGCCACGCGGCCGGTATATTCGTCGATCAGCTCGATTTTACCGTCCCGGACGATGTAATCGACGTCCCTTTTCAATAAAGATTCCGCATGCAGCGCGCAATTTAACGTCGATAATAAATGACTATTATGGCTTTCGTACAAATTGCCGCATCCCAGCAAGGATTCCGCTTTAGCAGCGCCCGCTTCGTTCAAATAAACATTCCGCTGGAACTCGTCGAAGTCATAATGCACATCTTGCTCAAGCTGCCGAGCCACTTCTGCGAAGCGAGTGCCGTCACTTTTGGAAAAGCCCGGCTCACCGGCGATGACCAGCGGCACCCGCGCTTCGTCGAGAAGCAGCGAATCCGCTTCGTCGACGATGACGTATTGGAAAGGACGATGCACGGTATCGGCTACGCGTAGTGCGATCGTGTCGCGCAAGTAATCGAACCCGGCCTCTTTGGCCGTAACATAGGTGATATCCGCGAAATAGGCCTCCCGTTTCTCGGGCAAACTCATGCCCGCTTGAACCGACTTTACCGATAACCCGAGAAAGCGATAGACCGGGCCCATCCACTCCGCGTCCCGATATGCCAAATAATCGTTAAACGTCAGCACATGAACGCCTTCGCCGGTAAGTGCATTGAGATAAGCGGGCATCACCGCTGAGAGCGTCTTTCCTTCTCCGGTTTGCTGCTCGATCAGAAATCTCTCGTGCAGTGAGATAGCGGCCATGATCTGGACATCGTAGGGCTGTAATCCGAGCGTTCTCTTCGCAGCCTCGCAGACTAGCGAATAGGCATCTACAAGCAGGTCATCCAAAGGCGTGCCCGATCTTGCTTCCTTTTTCAGCCGGAGAGATTCCGCTTGCAGCCGCTGATCGTCCCATGCTTCCAGGTTCCGCTTCCTGATGAGCTCCGCCTTTTCCCGATAGCCCTTCAACCTGAGCCGGTTATCGCGGTCCTTGAATTCTCGCATCATTTTAACGGCTAAATTCATGGAATTCCCCCTCCGTTTTCTACTCGTCCTTTAACCGTCGTTGATATAGAACAACAGACCAGATCGTTAATGCAACGGTCCACGCCAAAATAATAAGCAGAGGTTTTAATAATTCTCCTGTCGTAAAGCCCGTGCCCTGTATGCCCAGCAAATGCACAAGCTGGCTGCTTGGCAAGTAATCCAGTACTTTGAAGATTGGAAAATCATCCGCTAGTAATACTCCGGATGGCGCAACAGTGAATATAATCAGCACGGGCATTATAGATAATGTAGCTTCAAGCAACGTTTTGGAGAATAGACCGCATATCGTCCCGGCTGCGGTGTATAGAATAATCGAAAAAATAATCGCAGCCGTAAACGCCCAAATACTTGCTGGCTCATAGCCAAATATAAACGTAGTAATACCTAGAACAACAGCAGACATTACAAAGGTTAAGGCACTTTTACCGAGTAAAACGTCCATGGTCGAGGCCGGAGTCATCATTAAGGATCGTAAGGTGTTATGTTCCTTTTCTTCCGCAACTAAGCATGCTTGTGTAAAGCACGGTAATATTACAAACGAAGTATTCAGAACTAAGGCAAACGCTCCTGTCAAAGGCGTGGGTGCGCTTCGAAGAATAAATGCGAAAATAATTGGGAAAAGCAACATAATAGAGACCGCGTAATTACGTGAGAACTCTTTATAATCCTTTACAAATATCGCTTGAGCTCGTTTTAATGAGATACTCATAGTAACTCACTTCCTGTCATTTTAATAAAAATATCACCTAGACTTGGCTCTTTCGTCTCCAATCGATCAATGACCCCTCGTTTCATCCAATCGGCGATTTGATCCGCCGTTCTCTCATCGATCGGAAGCTCGTAGGCTTCCCCATTGATTAATTCAACACACATGACGTTTTCTCTATGCTGTTTTTTAAGCTCCTTGGGTGATCCGATGGCTTGGATTTCTCCTTGATACAAAATGGCTACACGATTACACATCAATTCCGCCTCAGCCATATCATGCGTCGTTAAAAAAATCGTTGTCCCGTTCTCATTTAAGTAGCGTAAGCCTTTATAAATATGTGCCGAGTTTACTGGATCCAAAGCCGAAGTAGGCTCATCCAGAAATAATAATTCCGGCTCGTGGATCACTGCACATGCCAGCATGACACGCTGGCGCATCCCTTTCGATAAGCGGTTGACTTTCTTTTTGCGTTCACCGCTTAAATTTACAAAATGCAGCACCTTATCGATCGAGGATTTAGGAAGATCATATAGCTGACGATACAGCTCCAGATTTTCCTCAATCGTTAATCTCTCGTATAAACCGCTGTTATCCGTCAAAATGCCAAAGCGCATCTTCTGTGCAGATCGATGCATCATCTCCGATGGCTCGTTAAATACCCTCGCCTGCCCGCTTGTTGGATTTAACTGCGCCGTTAAAATCTTAATTAATGTCGTTTTGCCCGAACCGCTCGGACCCAGGAAACCAAAGATTTCCCCTTTCGGAATGGAAAAGGACACGTCCGATAACGCATCCTTATCTCCAAATCGCTTGCGAATACGTTCTACTTGGATAATATCCATGACACCACTTCCTTAGGATTGATGCCTTAAGCATATAAAGATGGCATGCTTCCAGCCATAAAAATCCGCCGAAATGTAGCTATTATCGCCTGAATGGTACCCAGAAAGTCTTAATTGGTTTCAATATTGCCCCGGAAATAGAAGTTTTTAAATATTAAGAAGGGTCTTTAATTCCTGCAATTTTGAACGGGATAATGGAACCACGGCATCTTTACCGGTATGTAGGCGCAAGCTGTAACTATTTTTCGTCCATGTAATAATTTCTCTTACCTTTTGCAGGTTCACGATGTAGGATCGGTGGCACCTGAAAAATCCGAAGTTTAACAACCTCTGTTCAAGCTCGGATAACGTCAAAGCACAAACATAGTTTTCTCCACCCACATGAACAAGGATCGAGCCGTCCATGCTTTCTATATAATCGATTTCAGGCGGATCAAACAGGATCACTTTGTCGTTTCTTTTTGTAGAAATCTTCTGCAAGGTTATATTGGCCTGGTCTTGTTCCTGCACTTCCTGCTTCTCCTCTTCGGAGTCCCGAATATCCAAGGGGTGAAACCCCAATTCATTCAATCGGTAAATGGCATCACAGGAAACGAGAGCATCCTCTAAATTAGAAGTTAAAATTATGATTCTCTTCTCTTTCGAAAGATCATCCAAAATCCGTTTGAAATGGCGACGATCCTCTTCTTCCAAATAAAAATAGGGTTCCTCAAGGACAAGTGTAGGCTGATGCGCAAAAAAGGCACGCAGCAAGGTCACATACATCCTTTTCGATGAGGAAAGATTCCGGACTCTTACCTTCCTTTCTTCTTTCAAAGCAAAATAATCAAATAACTGAGCGACATGGTCATTCCTCTCCGTTACCTTGATCAGGAAAGTGATCAGCTCTTCCACCGTTAAACGCATATACTCGTTTTGCCCGGCTCGAAATAAATAATATTGGGAATGATCCTGCAATTGATTCATTAAAAGCTGCTTTCGCTTTAAGTCCGTTATAATGCCAATCGAATGGTTCGATGTCATATCTAATTCGATTTTCGGTAGAATTAACTTCCCATCTTGATACATCGGTTCAAATTTCATGCCGTCCTCCATTTATAAGCTTGGGTCACTATCTGTTATACGAATGTATTATCCAAAACGACTCATAATGTGCTCCAGCGGCTGGTCCCGTTCGCCTGGGGCCCTTTGAATTTCCTTGCACAGGAAGAGGTAACTTTTGAATAAACGAGGTCACCTGCGATAGAGAATTCCCCCGTTTCTCTCACTTATAATGAAGCCATCCTGATTAACAAGAGTGAGGTTAAATACTATGGCTATCCCATCCCCTGTAAAATCTTCGACCCGGCAAACGCAGGTATCGCAACAGCGGAGACTTGTCCGGTTACTGCGAAATATTGTGAAATACCGCGTCCTGCTGTTCATGCTCTTGCCGACCGCCATTGTCTTTTTTATCAATTGTTACATTCCGATGTTCGGTCTCTTCATCGCTTTCAAAAATATTAATTACGTCGATGGAGTAATGGGCAGTCCTTGGGCCGGGCTGGACAATTTCCGGTTCCTCTTTGCCACGTCGGACGCTTGGCGGGTGACCATCAATACGGTGGCCTATAACGTTGTTTTTATTATTTCCGGATTGATTCTCTCGGTTGCGGTCGCCATTTTAGTGAATGAAGTCCGCGCCAGGTTCGCTTCCCGGTTCTATCAAACGGTGATGATTATGCCGAATTTCCTGTCCATGGTCGTCATCAGCTATATCGTTTACGCCTTCTTGCATCCGGAATACGGCTTTTTGGTCAAATATGTTCTCCCTTTATTCGGTCACGAATCCGTCAATGCTTATATGCACCCTCAGGCATGGCCTTATATTCTATGGATCACGAAAATGTGGCATTCCGTCGGCATAGGCAGTGTTATCTATCTGGCGGCGATCACCGGGATCAGCGAGGAGCTCTACGAGGCTGCCGTAATGGATGGTGCAAGCAAGTGGCAGCAAATTTTCCGAATTACACTGCCCCTTCTGACCCCTATCATGGTCATTTTAACCATTCTGAATTTAGGCGGCATTTTCCGCTCCGATTTCGGCTTGTTCTATCACGTTACGCTCGACTCCGGCGCACTCCGCTCAACGACGGATGTTATCGATACTTATGTGTATAGAGGCTTGATCCAGCTCAACGATTTGGGAATGTCTTCGGCAGCGAATTTCTATCAATCTGTCATCGGGTTTTTCCTCGTCGTGGGAGCCAACAGCTTGGCTCGTAAACTAAATCGCGATACGGCACTTTTCTAGAATGGAGAATCTATATGAACAAGGCATCGAACGTTAAATCGTATCAGAAGGTCTCCAAGTGGGCCGATATTCTGATTCATACTTTTTTCATCGCTCTCAGTCTCGCTTGTATTCTTCCTATATTACTGATCGTCGCCATCTCGTTTTCCAGTGAAAAAATGCTTACGTTAAATGGCTACAAGTTTTGGCCGGATGAGATCGATACGTCCGCTTATCACCATCTGTTCACCAACTCGGCGACTCTCGTTAAAGCCTATGGAGTTAGCATCATGGTGACGTGTATCGGGGCCTCTCTGGCAGTTTTATTAATTGCCTTGTATGCGTATCCCCTCTTCCGCAAGGATTTTCCGTTCAAGAGAACCTTTAATATTTACCTTCTGATTACCATGCTGTTCTCTGGAGGGCTTGTCCCGTTCTATCTGCTGTATGTGAACTTTTTGAACCTGAAGGACTCCCTGATCGCCCTAATCCTTCCGGGACTGTCGAATGCGTTTTATATCTTCATTACCCGGACTTTTTTTCAACAGACCGTACCTGAAGAGATGATTGAATCCGGCAAATTGGATGGAGCGTCGGAATGGAGGATCTTCTTCCAGCTCGTTCTTCCCATTTCCCTGCCGGTTCTCGCCACTATCGGTTTGTTCACCACGCTGATGTATTGGAACGATTGGTTCAATTCCATGTTGTTCATTAATAATACCGACAAGTATTCCCTGCAATACGTCATGATTCAAATGATCCGGCAAGCCGAATTTTTCAAAAATCAATTAGCGGGAAGCGGCGTAGCTCTGATGGTACAGGAATCCGTTCCGACGGAAAGTCTGCGCATGGCGATGGTAGTCGTCTCAATAGGCCCTATTCTATTCGTCTATCCGTTCTTCCAGAAGTATTTTACCAAGGGGCTAACTGTAGGAGCCATCAAGGGTTGAACTGTCTAACTCTGGCACAAAGGCCGGTTAGAATATATGATATGACTAATGAGGAGGGTCAACAAAATGAAATCATCGAAAAGATGGAGTATGGCGCTTGCTTGTCTTACAGCGATCATGCTGGTCATTTCCGGTTGTGGCGGCAACAGTAAAAGCTCGAATTCAACCGGTTCAACGAACGTGGAGTCCACAACGAACAACAAGGGTTCCGAGGATCCCGCTGCCGGGAATCCCGACATTTCCACGTTCCGCAAGCTTACCGTATATACGGTAGGGAATTTTCCTCAGAACAACACGAAGGAAGTTGTAGCCGAAATTAATAAATACCTGAAAGAGAAAATCAATGCCGAAATTGACTTCCAAGGACTTCCTTGGTCCTCCTGGGCCGAAAAGATGGCTCTGGTCTACCAGTCCGGGGAACAAGTAGATTTGACCTTTGCTCCAAACTGGGCCGATTTCGCCAATAACGTAGCGAAGGGCGCTTTTCTCCCGCTCGATGACTTGTTGGCCGAACACGGTCAAGGAATTATGGAGACATTGGACCCCCGTTTTCTTGACGGCGGCACAGTAGACGGGAAAATCTACGCAATTCCAACCAATAAGGAAATCGGCGAAAGCCACACGATTATGTTTAGAAAAGATCTTATCGATAAATATGGATTCGATGTCAACTCCATCAATACACTGGAAGATCTGGAACCATGGCTGCAAACCATCAAGGACAATGAGCCCGGCATCGCCCCGATCTGGCTCTCAGGCAGCGGTTCCGACACGCTTGGCTACTTCGACAAAACCAGACCGAGTATGGAAGAAAACTTCCGATATGAATTGGTGGCAGGCGCACCTGCCGGCATCGTGCTGGATACGAAGACGGATAAAATGATCATCAGTTCCATGGAATCCGATATTGCTATTTACCGGTTGAAGCTCTACAACGATTGGTTCAATAAGGGCTTCATCAATAAGGATGCCGCAACGACCAAGACAAGCACGGAGGATGCATTCAAGGCAGGTAAGACCTGGATGAAGTTCGGCTCCGACAAACCCGATTCCGATAAGGAAGATTCTATCGCTACAGGGATTGAGCTCGTTAAACTTAAAGGGAACGATCCGGAGATCAGCACGGCCAGTGTGAGCAACTCCATGATGGCCATCGGTCGTACATCTGTCGATCCGGAACGGACGATGATGCTCTTAAACCTCCTCCATACCGACCCTCACCTGATCAACCTGATCGATTTCGGTGTGGAAGGCAAGCAGTATGTCAAAGTGGAAGGCAAAGATAATTTCATCAAACTCCCCGACGGCGTTGCTACCCGGGCGGATACGGGATGGGCACCGGGTATTGAATGGATGTTCGGTAACCAGACGCTGACTTATTTATGGGAAGGTGAAAGCGCAGACAAATGGGAGAAGTTCAAAGCTTATAACGAGAAAGCCCACAAGGTGAAATCATTCGGCTTTAACTTCAACACCGACCCCGTCAAAACGCAGGTCTCCGTGGTCAGCAACATCATTAAAGAATACCGCCCGCTGCTTGAAACGGGAAGCCTTGATATAGACAAGGTGTTGGCGGAATATAACCAAAAGTTAAAAGCCAACGGCATTGAAGATATCCGCGAGCAGGTTCAAAAACAGTACGATGAATGGAAAACGAAGCAGCCATAAAAAGCCAAGGGGAAAGACTGATGAGGTCTTTCCCTTTCGTGCGGCCCAGGCGTCTATTAACCCGAAAAAGGAGAGGGACCGTGAAATTATCATTACGATTTAAAGTGAGCGCTCTCGTCCTGCTTCTAGTGACGCCTCTTTTTCTTTTTCTTTACTATACCAATATTTACTCAACAAACATCGTCCGTGAGAAAGTCGCGAAATCCGCATCGGATACGCTGACCCTGCACTTAGGCTCTCTCGACGAATTGCTGGAGCAGACCAGCATTTATTTGCTGCGCTCGGCAAACGAAAACATGCTGCTGGAGCTATACTCGGAGAGCCCCCCGGACAGTGTCAGTTATTACTTATCGATCCGTAAGCTGATGGATCAGTGGTATAGCGATGTCAGCTACTACACCATTATTCGAAGTGTATTCGTCTACCATCTTGACCGGAAAGAATTGTTTCTCAGCAGCCAACAAGAGTATTACCAGGAGAAGGACGCCATTAGTTCCGGGTTATCCTCCCAATTGAAAGGTTCCCAACTTCCCGCCTCCCTGAATTGGGAAATCGTGAACATCGGTGGTGAGCCTGTGTTGTATAAGGTGTTGCCGGATAAAAGCGGAAGGCTTCTTATCGGCGTGCTTGTCAGCATTGACTCATTAGCCCAGCCTTTAATCCAATTGGAATCCGCAGAGGGTGACGACGGGAGGGTTGGCATCATTTCCAAAGACGGCAAATTGCTGTGGGGGGAATTCTCCAACGAGGACCTCCATCGGATCCGCAGCCATCTGAATGATCCATCCCACGGTACCGGTACCTCCATTCGCCTCAGTAATGGAAGCAACTACCTATTTGTGGACAAACCATCTCTATTTTCAAATCTTAATGTTTTTATTCTACTGGACGAAAAATCGATATTGGAAGAGCTGCCTATTTTCCAGCGAATCATTAAGAGTATCCCCATTGCCATTGTTATCATCATGGTCATTCTGCTTATTCTATTGAGCCGGCTTGTGTTTAAACCGATTCAGCAGTTAGCAAGCGGGATGCGCATACTCGGCAAAGGACATCTGGAACACCGTCTGAAGGACGGGAAAAGCAAGGAGTTCCAGCTAATTACGCAACAGTTCAACCGGATGGCCGAACAAATCGGCGATCTTAAAATTGATGTATACGAAGAGCAAATGAAAGTGCAGCAAGCCGAGCTGAAGCATCTTCAAGCCCAGATTAATCCTCATTTTTTTATGAATTCCTTAAATATCGTCTATCATCTCGTAGAGCTTAAAAAGTATTCACTAATCAAGAAAGTGATCAGCCATTTAGTATCTTATTTCCGGTTCATCATGAGCACCAACGATACGTGGATAACGCTGGGAAGCGAGTTAAATCACATTCGCAATTATATGGAAATTCAGATGGTCATGTACCCGGACAGGCTGGACTTTCACGAACAGATTCCAAAGGAGCTTGAGAACGTACTCGTTCCGCCATTACTCATCCAACCATTTGTAGAGAATGCCATTAAGCATGGATTTATAAACAACTCACATCCATTTAGAGTCAGCGTCAGCGTAAAAGAGGAAACTTTGAACGACGAAGAATCCTGTGTATCTATCCAAATCAAAGATTCCGGGCCGGGATTCTCCGGGCAGCAACTTGAAATCCTTAATCTTGGATTATATGAAAAGGATCCGACGGATCGCCAAATTGGAATTTGGAATGTTCGCAGACGATTGATTATGTTCTATGACCAACGAGCGGAGCTCTCCTTTCATAACGATTCTCAGGGGGGCGGAGTTGTGAATATAAAACTGCCTATTAGAGGAGGCTGAGTGAAAATATGTACCGAGCTTTGATCGTCGATGACCAGTACTTCGCCTTACTCGGTTTGCAGCAAGGCATCGACTGGAGCGAGCTAGGCGTGACGGACGTCTTCCTGGCGGAGAACGTGGAGCAAGCAATAGAGTGTCTGAAGCAGCATCCGGTGGATATGTTGATTTGCGATATCGAGATGCCGGGGAGGAACGGATTGGACTTGCTGGCCTGGGTGAAGCAGCAATCGCCAGTGACGCTTACGATTATGCTCACCTGCCATGCAGATTTCGAGTACGCACAGCGGGCTCTCCAGCACGGGGCATTCCATTATTTGCTGAAGCCCGTTGATTATGAGGAACTAAAGAAAGTCGTGTGTGAAGCGATAGCGGGAATCGACAGGCAGAAAGAACAACAGCAATTTGAGGCGCTTATGCGGGAGTATCGGAGAAAGTGGGAGCATCAGCTGCCTATTTTAGTGGAACGATTCTGGCAGGACATTCTTAGCCAACGAGTTTCGATCCGTCCGGATTCGTTGCAAATAGTTGCGCAAACGTACAATTTGGATTTAAAGCCGGGGGACCGTTATTATATCGCCCTGTTAGGCTTGGAACAATGGAAAGAAAACCTAAGCGCGCGTGATGAGACCATTATGGAATATGCGCTTCGCAATTTGGCCGAGGAACTGCTCCTAAATGGGTTGGAAGGCGCCATATTGCAGGATCATGTAGGCCACAATCTGGCGGTCGTATATGAGAGATGTGAAGGAAGCCCTGTAAGCAACCGACTTGAACAAAATGGCAGGGCATTCTTGAGTGCGTGTGAACGGCTGCTTCAATGCTCCCTGTCTATCTATATCAGCCCGGCGGTTCACCTGCAAGATATCGTTGGCGCCTACACATATGTTACGGAGAGAGAGCAGTTCAATTTAAACAGTTCTCGCCAAGTATTCACTCCGGTCTGTCCGCCTTCGGAAAAAGTCCTTGATCAAATCCCAACGGCGGCTCCAATGAACTTGTTTGCAGAGTGGGCAACCGTGTTAGAACTCGGCGAACTGGAGGAGTTGGACCGGCGTGTTAAGCAATGGTTCTCGAACATCAGGGGAGATCAATGGAGTAATGAATCGCATCGCCAGCTCTTCCATGGCGTTCTCTTCATTATTCATACCATTTTGGCCAAAAAAGGTTTATCCCTGCACAAATCGGAGGAGTTAAAAACCTTGACGGACAAGGAAAATTACCCAAAACACCCCGCCGCCCTGCAGAACTGGACGATGGAGTGTCTCGCGGCCACTGTACGTGTGCTTAGGACAAGTAACAGCGTATCCTCCGCTGTTGTCGCCAAGATCAGACAATATATTCGTTCACGTCTGAATCAAGAGATCACCCGGGAAGAGCTGGCTGCACATGTCTACCTGAACCCGGCCTATTTATCACGAATGTTCAAGAAGGAAACGGGTTTATCCTTATCTGACGTCATTATTCAGGAACGAATAGAAGAAGCCAAGCGTTTGCTGGAAGCAACCGAATACAAGATCACTGACATTGCAGAAAGTGTAGGTTATATCAGTTTAGGAAGCTTTTCAAACTTATTCAAACGAGTTGTCGGAGTAACGCCGCAGCAATATCGAGCCCGAAAAAAACTTGAGTAGCCAAACAAACGTTATTTCTTGCAGCTGTCCCATACAGTAACCGATTAATAACCCGGGTTCCGGGATCACACACTTATGTACCAATAAACGCCATACTTATCTATTACTTCAGCACAACAAGAACTCCAAGGGAGAGAACCTAACTCAAAAAGAACGTTTCCGCCTTCTGCCAGCATGGAGAATGCTTTGCTTACTTCATCTTCGTTATCAAAATTGATTCCATAACTCATGGTCGGACGCGACTCTTGTAATGAGGATGCTAACATAACTTGAACAAAGGCGTCATTTTGAGATTCGCTGACAGCGAATACTTGTTGTCCGTCTCTTAGCAGCTCCGCGTGCATGAATGTTCCATCTGGAAATTTCTCGTTATATCCCAGCGTCATTCCGAAGGCTTCCTTGTAAAACTCTACAGCTTCAACCGTATTCTTAATGTATAACGTAGCTCCCAGTTTCATGGCTATTCCTCCCTGAGTCATATTATATAAGTAATATAACAACCCTTTAGGAAGGCCGCCAATGCGATAGAACACTCACGCACCCATAAAAATATGAAGCTCCGCATCCGGCCTTGACCGAGTGAGGAGCTTTTTGGAATTGCCTTATTTGGCGGGAGCTTGCGTATGCCGATTAAATCCCTTCACTATGAGCCAAACCGGTAAGGCGATTTCGAATATCGCTCCAGGGATATAAAGAACCTCCCCAACATCCAGTCCGGCTACGGACAGAGAACTGCTTGCTAACAAACCGGTATATCCAATCAAGCCGATAATGGACAACAATCGTGGAACTAGTCTCGATCGATAGAGAATATAGCAAAATAACAAGCTTCCTAAACTCAGCACGAGCATGGCTATATCGAACAGCAAATAGTGGGCCTCCACCGCTAAATTTCCTAACGCTTTCAGGTATGCATCCCCGGAGGTTCCTGCGGATACAGACTGCTTGCTTAACGCGAGAAGGATCAGCGGACCGATTAAACTTATCATCAACAATGACGACTCCATGACACGAGAAGCGAAGTAACCGAACGCAAACGCCTCATGATATTTCTTTAACGTCGGCTGCAGCAACATGGCAATCCCCACAACCGCTATGGCATTGATGAGCTCTAAGAACAGCGCTGCAAAAACTCTCATTCGATCCGAATCCACACTGACAAGCAAGTCCGTTCGATGCAAAATAGGTTCCAACATCCCGCTGCCTATCAGAAATGAGCATGTCGATAACAAAAACAATGCCCCTACCACTCTCTCCGTCCTTTTCATGCCTGATCCCCTCTCCCAGCTAATTGATTGCAGTATAGCTCAAAGAGGATGGGACCTATAGACACTTTAGTGTGGTTTTGGAGTCCTCGTTATTAAATTCAGTTCGCGGGCGCGGGCGAGCGCTTCTGTACGTCGTTGCACATTAAGCTTTTCAAAAATCCTTCGATTATGGCCTTTGACCGTATCCAGTGCCAGAAATAGCTTGTCGGTGATCTCCCGGTTGGAGAGTCCCTGGTCGATGAGCTGCAGCACTTCCATTTCGCGCTGGCTAAGCGGCTCAATCAGGGTACCGTTCAGTCCGCCCTCAAGGACGCGGTTTATACGCTCCAGACTCATCTTAGCTTCTTCTATAGCCGGGTGAGGCAGATTACCTGCCACTCTCAGAACCTCCCGGTAACGCTCTGCTGCCAGATCGGGCCGCCCCTCGGCTTCCCTGATCTGGGCGATTCCGACCATGGCCATCACTGCCATGAGTTGATGATCGATGATT
The DNA here is from genome assembly GCF_018101095.1 of Paenibacillus sp. Marseille-P2973. Classification (NCBI taxonomy): domain Bacteria; kingdom Bacillati; phylum Bacillota; class Bacilli; order Caryophanales; family Paenibacillaceae; genus Paenibacillus; species Paenibacillus sp. Marseille-P2973. Next base: position 86,563 of record NZ_JAGQEH010000013.1, on the reverse strand, counting down.
CGGCAATTCGCTATAACTTCGTTATAAGCCGCGCATGCTTCGGTATAATTCCCCCGTCGCTGGCAAGCGACGCCCAGCATCCAAGCGGATGCCGTCCGGGCAGGCAGATTGTCCTGACGCAAATAGGCAAGCGCACGTCGTGATTGGGCGATGACTTGGTCTACTCCGTCTGTTTCACTCTTCACCGCATTTCGGGCAGGTGTAATCAATCCAACAAGATCAGCCGTCTTATCTTCGGGTTCCGAGACTTGCATAGCCGCTTCAGCCGCTTGTAGATTCGGTTCAGCACCATTGTAATTATCGGCTAACATCAAGGAGGCCAATGTCGCGCGAGTGGCCGCGATCCATCCGATCAGCTCCTTGTCTCCGACGTCCTGTTCCATGCCTTCCAATGCGGCCTCCGCTGCACGGAGCTTGGGTTCAACTTCCGTCGGCTTACCGGCAATCAATAGGGCGGAGCCATAATACACCCATAATTCCGGTCTTACGTCCAGTTCCTTGGCGGGCAACGACTTCAGCCAGTCGAGTGCCATTCTTGCAGCTCCTCGCAGATGCAACGGCATCCCGCCGCCTTGAAGCAGACGTGCGCTTCGCGCGATGTCCTGAGTCTTGACGGCATGGTGAAACGCCTCGATCTCAAAGCCTTGGTCTTCGTACCACATGCTCGCTCGCTGGTGCAATTCGGAGATATCACTCTCACTCATACTTTCCATCAGCCGTCTACGGAGGATATCCGCGAACAAGTGATGATAGCGATACCAGCGGCGTTCATGGTCCATGGGAACAATAAACAAATTTCTACGTTCAAGCTCGATTAGCATGTCTTCGCCGGAAGTCCCGACATTAGCCATGAGGTCATCGCACAAAGATCCGCATAATCGCTCAAGGACAGAGGTTCGCAGCAAAAAATCCTGGACGGCTGAAGGCTGGCGTTGCAGAACCTCTTCTGCCAGATAATCCAGCACGAAATGGTGATTGCCGGTGAAAGACTGAAGGAGCCGATCGGCATCGGAGTCCTCCTGAATAGACAGCGCGGCCAAACGCAGGCCCGCAGCCCATCCCTCGGTGCGTGATTGTAACTCGGATATATGATCCGTGGAGAGTTGAAGATCCATGACATGGTTAAAGAAGGCTTCCGCTTCAGTGGGCGTAAATCTCAGATCTTCAGCGCGCAGTTCGGTTAGCTGATCCCGAGCTCGCAACCGTGGCAGAGAAATGGCAGGGTTCTCGCGGGACGTGATGACAAGATGCAGCTGTGTGGGAAGATGGTCCAGCAGGAAGCTTACCGCCTCATCGATCTCTCTTGAGCTCGCTGCATGATAATCATCAAGGACAAGGATAAGAGGAGATGGAATGGCTGCAAGTTCATTAAGAAGAGCTGTCAGGATCGACTCCGTCGGTGTCGGTTGGGGGGAATGAAGTACGGAAAGCACGCCTTCTCCTATATTCTCCTCTAAGGTCTGAAGTGCGGAAATCATATACGTCAAAAAGCGTGTAAGTTCGGTGTCTCCCTGTTCAAGCGAAAGCCACGCGGCCGGCCGCTTGCAACCGGCCAACCACTCGCAGACTAACGTCGTTTTGCCATAGCCCGCCGGTGCAGAGATTAGGGTCAATTTGCGGTGCAGACCCTTGTTCAATCTTTCAGTTAAACGCTGGCGTAGTACCGTCCTCGACCGATGCGCAGGTATATATAATTTGGTGGTGTTTATTGAGGTTGACATAGAACTATTATAGCAACTCCCATTATCCGCCATCAATGAGATTATGAGTCACTGCGCTGTCTCCAAATAGTAGGTTCCCCTTCACTTGCAAGTATAAGAAATGGAAATGAAGGCCAATCTAAACTATCTGTTATGCAAGGAGCTCAGCACATGACGTATGGAGAAATTCTGTTTCGTACGGCAATATCCTTCGTTGCTTTACTCGTTTTGACGCGCCTTCTCGGTAAAAAACAGGTCGGACATTTAACTTTTTTCAACTATGTAACAGGGATTACCTTTGGTTCGACCACGGCCGAGATTATCGTCAACAGACACATCACGCTCCTGCAAGGAGTATCCAGCCTGGTCTTATGGTCACTCTTGGCGTTTCTCATCGCATGGATCGGATTGCATTCCGTCAAAGCTCGTGAAATTCTGGACGGCCAGCCTACGATTCTCATCAAAAAAGGAGAGATTTTGGAAAAGGCACTGGCTAAACAGCACCTCAACATCGACGATTTAAGCATGCTGCTCCGGAACAAGGATGTCTTTTCCCCCAAAGAAGTCGAATTTGCCATTTTGGAACCTGACGGTCAACTCAGCGTGTTGAAGAAAGAAGAACTACTGCCCTCAACAAAAAAAGATATAAAAGCAAACATTACGCCTATTCAAAGAATCCCGACTGAGCTTGTCGTTGATGGTAAAATCGTAGAAAAAAATCTTAAAAAATTGGATGTCTCCGAGGTCTGGCTCGATAGACAACTAAAGAAAGCCAAAATTGATTCTTTGGATCAAGTATTCTATGCTGAGCTCCAATTGGACGGCACGCTGTATATCGACAAATACCAGGATTCTATCCCATAAAATCTGTGATCCCATATCCATCAAAAGAGACAAATAGTTGCAATATCGCACCCTTGTAAATAGGGATAAAAAAAGGACAGGTACGCAACCTGTCCTTTCAGTCGTTCAAGGCTTACAGTTCGACTCTCCAGTTGCCCATCATCTTGGCGACTTCCGGATCACGGTACGATAAGAATAGGCTTTCCTGCGTATCGAGGGTGGAAATTTGTTCGATATCGTCCGCGCTGAGCTCAAAATCGAATATGTCGAAGTTTTCAACGATCCGTTCTTTGCGCACCGACTTTGGAATGACCACGACTCCACGCTGAACCAGCCAGCGCAACACGACCTGGGCGACGGACTTGTTGTGTCTTTCGGCGATTGAAACCAGTACTTCATTGCCGAACATGTTGCCCCGTCCTTCAGCAAACGGTGCCCATGACTGGTGCTGCACTCCTTGCTCTTTCATAAAAGCGGCGCTCTCGACCTGGTGGTAGAACGGATGCGTTTCGATCTGGTTGACGGCAGGTACGATTTCGTTATGCACAATGAGGTCCATTAGACGATCGGGTAGGAAGTTGCTGACACCGATCGCCTTGATCTTGCCTTCCCGGTACAGTTCTTCCATCGCGCGCCAAGCGCCGTAGTAATCGCCGAACGGTTGATGAATCAGGTACAGATCGAGGTAGTCGAGCTGCAGCTTCTTCAGAGACTTGGCAAACGCCAGCTTGGCACTCTCGTAGTCGGCATCCTGAACCCAGAGCTTGGTCGTGATGAACAGCTCCTCACGCGGTACGCCGCTGCGCTTGATCGCGCGTCCGACCGCTTCCTCGTTTAAATAACCAGCGGCGGTGTCGATCAGGCGGTAACCAGCCATCAATGCTTCATATACGGCGTTCTCGCATTCTTCAGCGTTCGGAACTTGGTAGACACCGAAGCCGATGATCGGCATTTTCACTCCGTTGTTCAATGTTACAGTTTGCATGGTAATTCCTCCTATTGTTTAAATGTATAACTGCAAATAGACGCCAACCCCGGGAGATTGATACTGCAAATTGGGGTTCCGCTTGCAGCCGATTTACAATACAATCAGCTTAGAACCTTCGTGTTACACGAAGTCAAGCGTCTTTAGAAATTTATTTTCCAAGGAGGATTTTACATGCATACGGTCAAAGAAGCTGCCCAGATCACGGGACTTACCGAGCACGCCGTGCGCTTTTACACGGATAAAGGCCTGGTGCCAAGCGTACAGCGCAATGAGAATAATATTCGGATGTTCGATGAAGAATCCATCAACTGGCTGCATGGCGTCAAATGCCTCAAGCAATCCGGTATGCCGATTGAAGTCATTAAAATGTACGTCGATTTATGCCTCGAAGGAGATTCAACCATTCCGCAACGCTACAAACTCATGATGGAGCATAAAGAAGCGGCTCTCGCCAAGCTCGAAGAAGCCAAACGGCACGTTGCCCACTTGGAAGAAAAAACCGATCTATATCAGGCTATTCTTGAGCGCCGCTCTCCGGACACAACCAATCCCGGTAACTGGGGTAGAATTCAGCATATGCATAGTGACGTATTTTACTCGCCCCTTGTTCGGAAAGCGTGAGTGGTATCTTGAGCGGCTAAAGACTTTATTGAGGAGGAGGAGGAAGGTGACAACGATTGAGGTTTGTGCGGCATCCGGCCCCATCCAACAAAAAACGAAGGGGCCGGTTCTTGTCCCCCTCGTTAAATTTCTATCTACCTGCGACTATGCTGTTATAAGAAGTAACGTAATGCCATAATCGAAACCATCCCCGCCACTACCGTTCCGAGCAAGCTCTTCGTCTTCATAGCGACGAGAACCGTAGGGACCGCTGCCAGCAGCTCAATATTATTCATTAGAGAAAACTGTCCATCCTGCAACAGTAACTCCTGTCCAACCAACGCCGCCATGACGGATATGGGAACATAGTTCAGCCAGCGAATTCCCCATTCCGGGAGCTCCATTCGGCTCAATACCATCAGCGGCAATACCCGAGGCAAGAACGTCACCAGCGCAGACCCGATAATAATCAAAAAGACATCCCATCTTACTTCCATTTGTCTATCACCATTCCAATCGTAGAGGCAACTACCGTAGCTACAATAACCCCCACATTTCCGGGGAATATCATCGCAACGCCTACCGTAATGAACACCGCACAAACAGCCACGATAACATCAAGCTTCACCTTTTTACGGCTAACCATCGCGAGGATCAACAAACCGATAAACATGGCGGGCAGAGCAAAATCCAGCCCGAATTTTTCCGGGTCGGAAATCCATTGCCCCAAATAGGCGCCTGCAATATTGGCGACGATCCAGTTGAGGTACGCTGTCAGATTTAGACCGTGCATCCATTTTTCATGGATCTGCTTTCTTTTTGCAGCCTCATTAATCGCAACACCAAAGGTCTCATCCGTTAAAAGTGAGCCGATCAGCATATTTTTAAACATGGTAAGCTGCCGAAAATAGGGTGACAGCGCCGCACTGAGCAGAATATGCCGTAAATTCACAAAAAATATCGTGATTATAATCGCTGTTGCCGAGCTCCCTACAGCAATCATTCCGGCCGCAATAAACTGTGCGGAGCCTGCATACAGCAATACACTCAGCAGAATGATTTCCATGATGCTCATACCCGCGGTCTTCTCCAGAACACCCGCCGCAAATCCGATGCTCAAATAACCCAGCAAGGTTGGAATACAATCCTTCACTCCCTGCAGAAAGCTGCCTTTATCTTCTGTGGCCGTAAATGATTTTACTCGAACCCCTTCTTGACTCACTCTTCTCCCTCTTCTCCTGTTGTTCTATTTATATTTTTAAAAGTGAATCATTTCAAATTATTCTCCAAGTCTTACTTCATATAGATCCTCCAGCTGCTTCTCCAAGACTCTTGCCGGAATAGCTGGAAACAGAGCATCCCGAAGGGCGGCCGAAACGCGTCCCTGCAGCTGTGCCGCCATTCCGATCCGGTTGGACATTCTGGTAATTCTCCCGGTTCGGCCGACACGTTCGCGTTCATATCCTTGCAGCGCCGTTGTAATGGCAGAATTGTGTTTCAAGTGATTTGCCAGGATGACAGCATCTTCAATAGCCTGCCCGGCTCCTTGGCCCATATTGGGCGTCATGGCATGTGCCGCGTCACCGAGTAAAACGATGCGTCCGAACGCAAAACGGCGAATGGGCGGTAGATCGTAAATATCATGTTGGAGTAATTGATGATCTGGGGTTTGCGCCAGTAATTGAGGTATCGGTTCATGATAATCCTCAAATCTCCCCAGTAAGTCCCGTGTAGTATAGCTTCTTATCTGGGAGTTCGGAGATTTGGCATTCAAGCAGGCGAACCAGTAAATCCGGTTGTTCGGCAAGGGAACCAGACCAAATCGTCCTCTGCGGCCCCAGGTTTCTATAAATATGTCCGGATTATAGGAAGGCAAGTCCTGGGTTGCCTGTACAACCGCTCTCCAACAAGTGTACCCCGCATATTGCGGCTTCGTGTTCGGCAGCAGAGCTTCGCGAATACAGGAATGAACACCGTCCGCGCCGACCAGTAGATCTCCTTCCTCTGCCGAACCGTCTTCAAACCACACTTTCACCCCGGAATCATCTTGTTCAAAATGCCTGTAAGTCTTCCCGGTATGAACAATCTGCTCCGGACCTAAAGCATACAAGAGCAGTTCTAGCAGATTTCCCCGTTCAATCGTAACATTATCGGGTCCGTACTTGCGGCTAATGGCGGCTGTAGCCGTGCGTTGCAGTATTTTCCCTGCGGGCGTAAGGATGCGCAGCTCTTCCAACAGCTTCCCTGCCCGAAGAACTTGCTCGCCTACATCAAGCTTCTGCAATGCCCGGACGGCGTTCGCCCCGATTCCGAGTCCGGCACCTGCAAAACGTACTTCTTGCTTGCTTTCGAACACTTTCACATTGATCCCGATTTTACCCAAAGCAATGGCTGTACACAGCCCGCCGATCCCCGCACCGATAATGATTGCCTTCATCTCAAGCTCCCCACTTTCCGCCAAGCTTCGAAATAATAGAGATCATGAACGGAAACGTTCACGCCCCTCCTCCGATAAGCTGCCTTCCATAATGACCGAGAACACTTGGTGAAACATATCAACGAAGTTGTATTCCAGCCGGCCGATCACCTCCGGATGCTCCAAATGCTGCATCGCTTGAATCAAGACGTTCGCGATAATAACCGGCGGAATATCGGAACGGAAAAATCCATCCCTCGCCCCATGTTCGAACATGCCGATGAGCGTACCCGTTATGATGCTCCTCCGGCGTTCCTCAAGATGTGCATAGGCTTCCGGGACGGCCCGTCGTAAGTCTTCGACCACCGAGACGTGCAATTGGCTAAACCGCCTCCTGACACTTAGGATAAACAACTGCACCTTTTCAGTGATCTCCACCCTGTCGTCGTTAATAATGCTTTGGACTTCTTGCTCAAATAAATTGTAAAAGTCATCGATTACTGCAAACAGCAGCTCTTCCTTACTTGTAAAGTATTTATAAAAGGTCGACTTGCTCATTTTCAGGTCGGACGCAATCTGTGATGTCGAAACTTTAGAGTAACCGACAGTGACAAACTGCTGCAGGGCGTACTCCAAAATTCGCTTTCTTTTCTTACTATCCTTATCCATCCGGATCCTCCTGCAGTACTTAAAATACTATCGTGGTACTACTCGTATTTTATTTCCTCCGTTTTCCCCTTGTCAATCAAAAAATAGATGCCTGATTTTCGGCTACGGCCGTCGTCCGGGCGATATATAATAAACTCATCCCAATCTTAATATGTAGGTGTAATTATGATCCTTAACGAGGAACGCAAGGCCGAATACTATAAAGCACTTATCGAGAAAAGATCGGACTACGAAGGTGTCTTCTACGTAGGCGTCACGTCCACGGGCGTGTTTTGCCGACCTACTTGTCCGGCCAGGAAGCCAAAGTACGATAACTGCGAGTTTTACGAGACAGCCCAGCAGGCACTTCTGGCTTCCTTCCGTCCCTGTCAGCGCTGCCGGCCCTTGTCCCATCCGAATCAAGTCTCGGATATCATTCGCTTGCTCGTCGAGGCGGTTGAGGCAAACCCTGAAAAACGATGGAAGTCAAAGGATTTCCGGGCTCTATCCATCGATGAATCAACGGCCCGCCGTCAGTTTAAAAAGCGTTTTGGCATGACCTTTGTGGAATACGCTCGAGCCCGTCGAATGGGCCTGGCATTGAAGAGCATCCGATCGGGGGAGAAAATTATCGATACCCAATTAGCGTCAGGTTACGATTCCAGCAGCGGATTTCGGGATGCATTCTCCCGCATTATGGGCGCACCCCCTACGTTATTGGATGATACTTGTATTCTTAAGGCAACATGGTTGGACACGCAACTCGGCCCTATGGTTGCTATTGCGGATGAAAAGGAGCTCTATCTCTTGGAGTTCGTAGATCGTCGAGGGTTAGAACGCGAAGTTGAAAGGCTGCGGATACGATTAAAAGCGGCCATTATCCCCGGACAGACAGCGCCAATTCAGTCTATTGAGCGAGAACTGACTTAATTCTTCGATGGATCTTTAACCGAATTCAAGACACCTCTCCATCTTATGGGATCGCCTTTTCAGAAGAGCGTGTGGGAACAGCTGCGACAAATACCACCGGGGGAAACTCGTTCTTACGCCGACATCGCACTGGCGCTTGGTAAGCCTACTGCCTATCGCGCTGTAGCGCAAGCGAACGGGGCCAATCAGCTCGCGATCGTCATTCCCTGCCACCGCGTGATCAACTCCGACGGCGGACTCGGCGGCTATGGCGGCGGAGTCGCACGCAAAGAATGGCTGCTAAATCATGAGAAAGCTGGAGGCCAATACGATTGATAGGGAAGCTGGTTATGGACGGCCTCTTCCATCTATTTTATTTTAATAACTACTTTTCCCTTGGCTCTTCCGCTTTCCAGGTAATTAAAGGCTTGATCGGCATCTTTCAAAGGATACACCTTATCAATAATAGGCTTAATGCGGCCTCCTTCAATAAATTCCTTGATAACCTTCAATTGTTCTCCGCTCGGTTTCATAAAAAGGAAGTGATATCTGGTTTGGCTCTTCTTCTCTATGGCTGTGATCTTCCGGCTCACGATGGACAAAAGGGTTGTCTTCAGCCAGCCCAGTTTCGCTTCCTTGCCAAATCTGGCGTTGGGCATGCCGGAGATGGACACAACTTGTCCGCCAGGTTTCAGGACGCGGAATGATTTTTCCAAGGCTTCTCCCCCCAAAGTATCAAAAACAGCATCATATCCGGTAAGGACCTCTTCAAAATTCTCTTTTTTATAATTTATAATTTGATCGGCCCCCAACGATTTGACCAAATCAAAGCCCTTCTCGCTTGCGGTTGTGGCAACAAAAGCACCCATCTGCTTGGCCAATTGAATGGCGAAGGTTCCAACGCCTCCCGACCCTGCGTGAATCAATATTTTTTGATCTTTTTGAAGATGCAGTATATCAACAAAAGCTTGGTAAGTCGTAAGTCCAATTAGCGGAATCGATGCCGCCTCTTCAAAGGTTAGATTCTGCGGTTTTAGACAAATATCTTCCTCATGAACAGCAATAAACTCCGCTAATGTTCCGATTCTGTTCTTGCGGGGTCTGCCGTAAACCTCATCTCCGGGTTTAAATGTAGTCACCCGATCGCCAATCTTAACTACAACTCCGGAGAAGTCATTTCCCAAAATTAAAGGAAACCGGTAATTCAATAGAAGCTTCATTTTTCCTTCCTTGATCTTATAGTCAATTGGATTTAGGCTGGCTGCATGAATTTCCACGAGCACATCCTGTTCTCCGATATTCGGCATGGGTTGTTCTGTCATTACTAAGGGAACTTCTTTTCCGTATTTCTCTATGGTTATAGCCTTCATCTCATATCGCCCCTTTTATGATTATTAGTTTAAACAAACGAACCAATTGGAGTAAATAAAATCACTGAGGCCCATTGCATTCGTCTTCAACGGCAGTAATTAATGATTTAAGCTGACCAAGCGGTTCACGGACAGTTAGTATATAGTAGTTCTCTACGCCTTTTTTCTCGGATTTGATAAAACCGGACTGTTTCAACACCTTTAAATGATGGGATACTGCCGGTCTGGATAAATTGATATGGCCTGCTATGGTATTAACATTAAGTCCCTGTTTATTTTGCGCTAACAGCATAATAATAGCCTGACGATTTTCATCGGTCAGTACTTCCAATAAAGGGATGCAATCTTTGAATTGCTGTAAAATCTCCTCGGTTTGCCGGCTCATGCGAGTCACCCATCCTATTAGTTCGTTGGTTTAATCTCTTAAACGTAATTGTAGATATTTCGGTGCCGAAATGCAACACAACAAAAAAGAGAGGCCACATGCCCCTCTTTTCAAAATCATATCAAGTTTATTTAAGCGCCTGCAGAAGACTCTGGCCAAACCGTGGCATGGTTACATTAAAATTATCAGCAATCGTAGCCCCGATATCTGAGAATGTCTTACTTATAGGCAGCACGGGATCCCTAAAATTTTACCCTATTTTTTGGGATTTCCTGTATGATGATGCTATGAAAAAAATATTATCTTTTATGGATTGGGGTATATTCGCTCTTCGATCATACCATTATATTTTGCTGTTACTCCGGGTCCTGGCAGTAAGTGAGTTTTCGAACCGAACGTTATTAAACTTGATCTGGTTGAGCTTAGCCCTGGTCGTCCCTTTGCTATTCTGGTTTCCTGGGCGCCGGATGAACAAAGTCTGGTTTTGCATCCTGGAGCTGGTGCTTGGCGGTTCTTATTATGTGAATTCAGCTATTGATCCGGATCTGACTTCAAAAGCGGACTATTTGCTGCCGAGTCTTACAATGGGGTACTTATTGACCAAGCAAACCCTTTGGATCATTCCCTTGCTTGTTTCGATTCCTTTTTCCTTTCAGTCTTACCTAAGATTACCTTGGGAGCAAACCCTAAGTATCGGAACAGACAATCTGCTGTTCTGCTTCATCGGTATGTGGGCAAGCTTCGTCGCCAATGCGTATCATCAGAAAAATAAACTGGTAGCCGAAGTGGAACAGCAAAATAAGCTGCTCACTCATTACTCGGCCGAGATCGAGAAAATGACGTTGCTTGAAGAGCGCAACCGCATGTCCAAGGAGCTTCATGATACATTAGGGCATTCCTTTATCTCCCTCATTCTGAGCCTTGATGCTTCTATTTCCCTTATGGACAGCAAGCCCGCCGAGGCCAAAGATCGGTTAATTCGCATAAGAACATTGGCTGAGACAAATCTGGATGAAATGAGAAACATCGTACACGAGATGGGGGAAGAAGAGGAATCCAGTCTGATCCGACAGGTTGAATCCCTTGCGGTCCGTTTCCGGGAGCACACGGGTACAGCCCTGACTTTGAGTCTGCCGGAGACAGAGCGTCCCCTACGTTTTGAAGTACGGCAAGCGGTTCTGCGGGTCATCCAGGAGTCATTTACAAATGCGCTAAAACACGGAAAAGCATCTCAACTGCATCTGGAGCTTACCTATTTTGAGAACCATCTGCAATTGTCCGTTCGAAATAACGGTATACCGATCGACAGCTTAAATTATGGCTTCGGCTTGACCACGATGAAGCATCGGGTTGAGCGGCTGGGAGGCAGCCTGCTGCTATCATCCCGGGAGGGAACTCCAGTAATGACCGAAGTCAGATGCGAAATCCCGTTAAAAGGAGTGATACCGCATGGCGAAGATTAAAGTGCTGATTGCGGATGACCAAGAGTTAATTCTCGAGAGCTTACATATCGTGCTGTCCATGGAAGAGGACTTGGAAATTGTCGGCTTAGCCAAAAATGGAGAAGAAGCCATAAAAGGCTGCGAGCAGTTGAAGCCGGATATTGTGTTGATGGATGTCAACATGCCAGTCATGGACGGCGTAGCCGCAACAGCTCTGATTAAAGAGCGAATACCTGCCACCAAAATCATCATGCTGACCTCCTATAAAGAAGTGGAATATGTATTAGCGGCGTTAAGCTATGGCGCAGAAGGTTATCTGCTCAAAGCCATTCATCCCAAGGACCTGGCTGCAGGCATACGGGTGGTTCAGGCGGGAGGAACTTTAATTTCGCAGGAAATGGCAAGTAAAATGATCCAGAACATGAACAATACCACCCCTGCGAAAAGTAATGAATTTGGGCTCACTGCCCGTGAAGTAGATGTACTGCATAAGCTGGCTGCCGGCCTGCGTAATCAAGAAATTGCCGAGGTGTTGTATCTCAGTGAAGGGACGGTTAAAAATTACATCTCAACGATTTATTCGAAGCTTAACGTAAAAGGAAGGCGGGAAGCCACCCGTAAAGCCCGAGATTCAGGAATCATGGATCATTAAAAATATATTATGACTAAAGCGCACTGCCTCTCTATGACTTTTTCAGCCTATACTCATAGCATCAAACAACGGAAGAGGCGATGTGAGTCATGAAGAAAAAGATGTCTGGAAATAACGAGTTACTGCAGGATGGCAGGAAGTTAAGTGCTTGGGGTTTATTTTGGCGCTTCCCCATCGTCTGGATGATTGCGGGGGCTATCGGTATTATTCTCATAGATTCGTTATTCCGGCAGCTGACAGAGCAAGCAGAAGGTATAGCTTCCCTCATATCTACACTCGTGATGGGTTGCCTGGCCATCTTAGTATATAAGCTCACGCTGACATACCTGGCCCGGCGGTCCACTCCGGAAATATCGAGACACCGCGCAGGGATGGAAACTGTTCTGGGCGTACTAACAGGGACCATATTTATCATAGGGTCCGCTTTAATTATTATGGCTCTGGGAGGGTACTCCTTTCAGTGGGCAAGTTCTGCGGATACGAGTTCTATTCTAATATTCTCCATTACACCAGCTTTATCAGCAGCTATTGTCGAGGAGCTTATCTTTCGTGGACTTATGCTTCAAGCCATTGATAAAATAGGAGGGAAAACGCTCGCCCTTGCTGTGACCTCCCTATTCTTTGGTGTTGCCCATCTCGGAAATACAGGGGCAACATTATGGAGCGCGTTCGCCATTGTCCTGGAAGCAGGTGTTCTGCTCGGAGCCGCTTTCTTGTGGCGGAGGAACTTGTGGTTTGCCATGGGACTGCATTTTGCTTGGAATGCCGTCGAAGGCTTACTTGGTATCCCTGTTTCCGGACACCCTTCTGCCGGTCTATTTACGGTTAAGGTTCACGGTCCCGCACTTCTCACAGGGGGCGACTTTGGACTCGAGGGATCTATTATTCCGATTGTAATCAGTCTTCTGATCTCCATTCCTATGCTAATTGGGACTGCAAGAAATCGAAGGACTGAAAAGGAGATGAATGCTCATGGATAATTGGATTATCATCCTCACCTATGTCACAGCGCTCGGCTCGGGGTTGATCGCTGGCATTTTCTTTGCTTTCTCAACCTTCGTGATGGTCGCGCTTGCCCGGCTCCCGGCGGCGCAAGGAATTGCCGCAATGCAGTCCATCAACACAACCATCCTGCAGACGTTTTTCAGTTTCGTTTTCATGGGGACGGCGCTTACCTCTCTCGTCCTGGCCGGCGTATCGCTTTATCGGTTCGATACGCCTGGCGCAATATACCTGCTGATCGGCAGCCTGCTCTATTTCGTCGGCGCGTTTCTCGCCACGATCGTCTTTAACGTGCCCCTTAACAACGCGCTCGCCGCCGTCAATCCGGACAGCGCAAAAGGTGCGGAAGTCTGGCAGCACTATCTATCTCGCTGGGTAGCTTGGAATCATGTGCGGACGATCGCTTCCCTGGCTTCTCTGGCTGCATTTATTCTTGCATTGCGCCGTTTCTAGGATCTTATAACACTAATAAAGGAAACATCCCCCGCTTACAATTATGGTGTTCGAACCAGTTTAGGTCTTACCAGTGCTAAGTGAAATAGATTTACTTCTTCTCAGTCGCAAAATAAAGGAGAGCTGCGATCGGGAAAGCCATTCCAATCCATAACACGGCACTCCATCCTCCTGTAGCATAGGTCCATCCCCCAATTGCAGATCCGATAGCACCGCCAAAAAAGAAGATAGCCATAAATAGCCCATTCAACCGACTGCGAATTTCCGGACTCAGCGAGAAGAGCGCACGTTGTCCAAGCACAAGATTTGCGGATACGCCGGCGTCCAATAAAATAGCTGAAACGACGAGAATCACAATTCCGGTAATTGAAACCGTACGGATCATAAGAGGCAGCAACATCGAACCGGCGACCGTGGCGAGTGCGATCCATGTTGCCGGTTTAGTCCAGCCGCGGTCGGCCAGCCGCCCGGCTATAGGCGCGGCTATTGCACCGGCGACTCCAACAAGCGCGAACAACGCGATGTTTATTTGTGAAAAGTGAAAGACCGGGCCGGATAACAGTAACGGAACTGTTGTCCAAAATAAGCTGAAAGTCGCAAACACAAATGCATGATAAGCAGCCCGGCGGCGTAAAATCGGGGTTGTGCGCAGCAAGTGCCACATCGAACCAAGCAGAGCGGTATAGCGTGTGTCCGTCATGGGCTTTCTTGCAGGCAGCACCTTTGACAGTACGATTGCCAAAATGATTATCGCTGCGGCAGACAACGCGAATACGGCATGCCAGCCCAGGAAGTCGGCCACCAGACTCGACAACGGACGCGAGAGCATAATGCCAAGCAACAAACCACTCATGACATTGCCGACAACGCGACCGCGTGAAGCATCGGATGCAAGATATGACGCAAAAGGCACAAGTACTTGCGCGGCGACTGACCCTATCCCGATAACAAACGAAGCCGCCAGGAATGGCGCAGCTTGTTTTGACATTGCCGTGATTACAAGAGCCACACCTGTCAGAAGTAAAGATGTCACAACCAACCTCCGATTATCAACGATATCTCCCAAAGGTACGATAAATAACAAGCCGACTACATAACCGATCTGTGTTAATGTCACGATCAAGCCGGAACTGTTTGCGGACAACCCGATGGAAGAGCTGATGACCCCAACCAAGGGCTGCGCATAGTAAAGATTTGCTACAATGATGCCGCATGCGGCAGCCAGAAGCAGAGTTAACCATTTTGAAATGTTGTTTTCGATCGTTTGCTTTTTTAAAGTAGGCATTTTAAGCAGCTCCTTTTCCATTTTAAATACTGTACGTACAGTTTAGTAATTTTATAATTGAATAATATACTGAACGTATAGTTTTGTAAATAGGCAGTCACAATTTATTTTTTGATGTCCAATTGATATACTGAACGTATAGTTTGTTTTTCGTGATCAGATAGGTATGACGAAAGAGGTTGATGATGACGATGAATGGAAAAAGAGGCCGGCCGCGTAATCTAGAAGCTCAAAAGTCTATTCTTTCCGCATCTTACGAATTATTGCTGGAAAATGGCTTTCAAGCCGTGACAGTGGATAAAATTGCCGATCGTGCCCAAGTTAGTAAAGCCACAATATATAAATGGTGGCCTAACAAGGCTTCCGTGGTGATGGATGGTTTCCTGCATGCCGCCACGGACAGATTACCCGTGCCTGATACAGGCACAACATTTAATGATATTGTAATTCACGCCACGAATTTAACCGGGTTTTTAACAAGCCGGGAGGGGGCTATCATTAAGGAGTTATTAGGTGAGGGACAGTTCGATTCGGGATTGGCGGAGGCCTATCGCGATCGGTTTTTCCGTCCGCGCCGTCTTGAGGCAAGAGGTCTATTGGAAAAAGGGGTTCAACGCGGGGAACTGAAAAACAATCTCGACATTGGCACATGCATTGATCTCATTTACGGGCCGATCTTCTATCGTTTGCTTGTAACAGGTGAATCCTTGGACGACCCCTACGTGGAGAGTTTAGTTAGAAGCGCATTTGAAGGAATTGCGCACTCAACGGGCTAAAGCCCATAAATAAAGAGAACAGCCTGCAGGCTGTTCTCTTCGCTTTAGCTGCCCTTCAGAATATGCTCGATCCGTTTATCAGGCATGAACCAGATTAGGGCAACGAGTATAAAAAAGAAGCCCGATATCCAAGGAGTCACATATGCGGTCAAAGCTGCAGCTAAATAGAGTATAGGGGATAATTTCCCCTTCCAGTCTTTCCCCATTGCCAAAAAGAAGGAGGAATCGCTGGAATGCTGATTAACAATCGCCCGCTGAAGCAGCCAGTACGACAATGCTGCGAGTAGAAGTATAAAACCGTACAACGCGGTAGGAGTGGCTGCAAAATGGCTTTCTCCCATCCAGGCTGTCGTAAACGGGATAAGGGATAACCAGAATAGAAGCAGCAAATTGAGCCACATCAACGGTCCGTTCATCGTTCGAACCATGTGCAGCAGATGATGATGATTGTTCCAGTAGATGCCGATATATACGAAACTAAAAATGTAGCTAAGGATCTTTGGGCCGAGCTCGATCAGCGCAGACCAGTCGTAGCCTTCCGGCACTTTAAATTCCAGTACCATGATCGTAATGATAATCGCCAGTACCCCGTCGCTGAATGCCTCCATCCGATTCGCCTTCATGGTGTATCACCCTCTCTCGCTTATGTCTTTATTATCTTTGCGACACTAGTAACTTTGCATAAAGTCCTTCATCTCGTCAAGCAAAGCTTTCTTACTCCCTCAGCTCCCATTAACACTCGGCTATTGACTTAAGTCAATGCAAGGAACCCTCCCCCTGCTTACAATTATGGTGTTCGAACCAGTTAAAATCTTACTGGATTCTCTTCTTAATTCGGCTTAATGACTCTGGAGTAATGCCGAGATAACTGGCCAGTTGATGTTGGGGTACGCGGTCAATAAGGGAGTGGCGTTTCATTAGAAGCGTCTTGACGCGTTCTTCTGGAGAGGAAGCGATAAATGCAGCGAATTCCTCTTGGACTTGGCTAAAATTCTCCTCTATCATCCTGCGGGTCATTGTTTCCAATTGAGGGTGTTTGGTGTACATGTCCTTCTCTTTATCCAGAGCGCCAACGACCATAACCGAATCTTCTACGCACACGAAAGTGTAATCGGAAGATTTATCTGATTTATGTTGATTGAAAATCGCGATGGCTTGCTCTTCGGTATAAAAATTAGACGTAACTTCTCTGCCATCCTCATCTATCGAATACTGCCGTACGCAGCCTTTCAAGATGAAATAGCATGCTGTCGGACTATCTCCTTGGTTAAAGAGAACGGTTCCCTTTGTGAACTCTTCTACACGGATTTCGTTCACTATGGCTTGCTGATCTTCCTTGCTAAGAGAAGTCCATCTCGACATATATTTGTACAGAATATCTTTCATTGTCTCTTGCCTTCAACTCCTTCTCAGCTTCTACCTGCTCTATCTATTTTCTTACGTTAAGAAGCCTCTTGTAAATGTCCATTGCAGTCAAATTACCGTTAGGAGGGGGAAACCCATGAGAGCCATGGTTCAAATTTCGTATGGTCCACCGGAAGTGATTGTTCTGCAAGAAATCCCGAAACCGTCCCCGGGAAGCAAAGAGCTGCTCATACGTATTCATGCTGCCAAAGTAGGGCCGTCGGACTGTGCCTTTCGCAAGGGCAATCCGTTTATGATTAAACTGCTATATGGGCTATCCAGACCAAAGTTTGCAATCGGAGGAACCGAATTAGCTGGTGTGATCGAAGCGGTCGGGGAGGAAGTACAGCATTTTAAGCCAGGGGATCGCATCTTGGGAATGAGCGTCAAAAGCTTCGGTGCTTTCGCCGAATATAAGTGTCTTTCCGAAGAGAGCCCCCTTACGGTTATACCGGACAATATTACCTTTGAAGAAGCCGTCGGCGTCTGTGACGGTGGCGCCACGGCATTAACGTTTCTTAGAGATAAGGCAAAACTGCGGGAGGGCCAGAAAGTGCTGATTAATGGAGCCTCCGGGGCCGTCGGTATTTACGCTGTACAATTGGCCAAATCCTATGGCGCTGAAGTAACCGGTGTTTGCTCTGGTGCTAATGAGAGTCTGGTAAGAAATGCAGGGGCGGACTTCGTTATTGATTATACCCATGAGGATTTTACGAAAGCAGACAAAGCTTATGATGTCGTGTTTGATGCTGTAGGCAAACGCTCTTTCCCGGAATGTAGGCGTGTGCTTACGGCCGAGGGACTGTATCTGACTACCTCACCCAACTTGTCTACCCTAATGCAAATGATGTGGACATCTCTGTTTAAAGGCAAAAGAGCTATTCTGGCCACAGCCGGGCTTATGCAAAACAAAGCAAACTTAACGTATCTCATGGAGCTCACCAACAATGGAACATTGAATGCCGTGATCGATCGTCGATATCCTTTGGAGAGGCTACCAGATGCCCATAAATATGTAGAGACCGAACGTAAAAAGGGTAACGTGATTATTGACTTTTAAAGCCACCGTTACCCTCTTGTTTAAAAGCTTGCCGTTATTAGTGGTATGACTCAGCATGCTGTTACTAACGTTCTTACTTATATTTCAACCGCATGTTATTGGGCTGCACAACTTCAACTCACAATATCGAACAAGTGAGCTCTGACCCGATTTGCTTCTTCAGGTGAGCGATGAACATCGATACATTCGTTTACATCAAATTTGTTGCCGTCGGGATCAAAAAACACAAAGTTGATGCCGCAGCTGTCACGATCCTCCAGATCTTCGACGGTCACTCCATTTGTTTTAAGATGATCATACAATACTTCAATTTGCCGCACCTCAAAGGTCAACCTGAACATTTCATACCCTGCTTTGTTCGGGAACTGATTATCGATCGTTCCTTCAGTTTCCACCAAATGCAGCCATTGTCCGTCAGAAAGCTTTAAAATGACTTGAGCTTCTGCCTCATTGTATGGAACCGCGAACTCCAAACCAAAATTTCGCTGCCACCACGCCGCCGACTTCAACGGATCTTTCACGGGCACATAGTTTGAACACACCGCCTTCAGAGCATTTCCTTGAATTACTGACATTCTGATCATCCCTTCGCTTTATTATCATCCCTACCTTATTAATGAACGATAAATCTTGTATAAACCAAACAGGTCCTCAACAATTATTTAGAAATGACGTGAAAAAGGTTGCCATCAACATCTCTGAACGTAAAATACAATTTGCCGTTTTGCATCTTAAGCTGGTCTAGCCGTACCCCTTCATGCGCCAACCCGATGTAGGCCCGATACATCCCCTCCGGATCGCCTCTCTGAAAAGCATCCACCAACGCATCAAAATCAGCAATGGCCTCGCCTTTTGAATGAACAAGAGGCTTCGTGATATTTGAATCTGCAGCTAATTTTCTGAGACGTCGCCGAGCTCTTCCTAAAGCAACTTGCACTGCCGCCTCACTCGACCGAAGGATCGAGGCAGTCTCCTTTGCCGTAAAGTCAAACACATCCATTAGCAGCACAATAACACCCATACGGGGAGAAAGGCGCTCCGCCAGCTGCTCCAACAATTCTCTGCTGGATAACATAAAATCGGGAGCAGCCGCTTCCATCGTTCTGTCATAGGGCACCGTTCTAATTTTTTGTGCTCTTTGCCCGTCAATCCACGCATGTTTTGCAATACGGTATAAATAAGCCTTTGTAACCGGTCTCTCCGGATTTTTGCGGACCGCCTCTGTGACCTTCAAGAGTGCGTCTTGAGTCAAGTCCTCGGCATCCCACCGGTTGCCTGTTATCCGCATACTATACTTGAACAACGTTTTTTTCCAGTCCATATGTAACTGGATTCGATGACAGACTCTGGTTTCCTTTTACTGCCTTTAAAATAATTTGTCCTTTCCGGGAGACTCGTGAGGATTGAAACCGCATGGGCATGCTCTTCGATTTAACAGACATCTGCTTCAATCCATCCGCCGAGCCGCTGCATTTCAATATGGAAAACAACAGATTAGAGAACGGAGCGATCCTATCATGAAACACCTGATCATCAATGCCGACGACTTCGGCCTGTCTCCGGGCGTAAACTAAGGTATTGCAATGGCACGGTTGGATGCGAGAGAACATCCCTATGCGGAAGTCCCAGCTCCCACATCGCAAAGGCGAAACTATCGCTCCCCTGCCCGCTGAAGACGCCGCTCCCTGGACGTACCGATCGAGCCCCCAACGCCAACGCTACCTTTCACGGAACAGAGAAGCTCTTCTCGAAGCCGAAAGCTCAAGCCAAGCTCCTTGCTGGGGAGAAGATGGCGCCGGCCGGCACGCCCTAGAAGAAAGCCTCGGGTCATTGCGCGAAAAAGAAAGAGAAGCAGGCGGTGAATGATCACCACCTGCTTCTTCATAATATAAATTACTGGTTTGCAGGTATTTCCGCCTTCAAACCAACCTTCTTTTCCTTTTTACGTACCAACCCAATAATCGCAGCCAGCACAATACATAGGGCACAAATCATCGCCGAGGTCATAAATAATCCGCTATAGCCATTCCCTACGACCTGATGAAGCGAATCTAGCATAATCTGTTTTATCGTTGGATCCGGGATCTGATCGAACCCGGCTTGCAGCGAGTTGTAATCCATTTGAGCCGGCATATGCATCATCATATCCGAACCGGTTGAAGGGATATTTGCTTCCTTCAGATTACTCTGAATGACATTTCCCATATTCATAAACGCACGGGCGATAAATCCAGCAAGCAATGTTGGAACCAGTGTCATGCCGATCTGGCGAGCAAGCGAAGCCGTCGAGAGGGCAACCCCCTTGTTCTCCCCTGCTTTCTCCGTTGCTAACACATTGACCGGCGCTCCCATCATCGAACCGAAACCTACGCCGACAAAGAGACTGGCAATCACCATTTCCCATTTCGTCGTTACCCATAGCGGGAATAGCAGGAATCCGATTGTAGCAATAGCACTCGCAGCGAGCAACGTAAAGACAGCACCTTTCTTATCCACCAATCGTCCACCGAAAGCCGCCCCAAGTCCGGAAGCGAGTGCGAGCGGCGTAAACCAATAGCCCGATTCCGCCGTGCTCACGCCGAGATACTGCTCCACAAATCCCGGAACAAAGATAATTGACGCAATAATGGCACCCGAGAACATCGCAAAGACAAGCGTCCAACGGAAGGAATTATCTTTAAACAAAAACGTCGGCAAAATCGGGTCGATCGAAGTTTTTTCCACCCTTTTTTCCACAAAATACAGAATGATCAGCAGTACAACCCCAGCGCCGAAAAATCCGAGGAAAGCAGGTGAAGTCAAACTGTCCACAAAGTTTACGCCATCCAGCATCGTTAAACCGTACATCATGGATAACATCGCTAAGCTGAGCACCGATACGCCGACCCAGTCCATACGCGATTTGGTAAGGGTTTGTACTTCCTGAATATATTTGACCCCGAATAGTAACAGTAAAATAGCCACAGGTACGTTAATGAGGAACAGCCAATGCCAGCTTCCCGTCATATCGATAATAAACGCGCCGATGTTTGGGCCAAGTATGGCTGCAATCCCGTTCATTCCGCCCAGCATACCGAGCGCCTGACCTTGCTTCTCTTTGGGAAACGTATTGAGAACAAAGGAGCTAGCAATTATGAAAATACCGCCTCCGCCCATGGATTGAAAGAATCTGGACACTAAAAACCAGGTAAAGGTGGGACTGAGGGCGACTAGCAACGACCCTAAACCAAATAAGATGACTTCCAGAATAAACAGCTTTTTACGCCCGTATCGATCGGACAGTTTCCCGATAATCGGAACACTGATGGCCAAACCTAATGTATACACCGTGATCGACCATGCACCCCATGTCGGAGATACGTTAAAAGCTTTGGTTAATGTCGTTAAAGCCGCAGTAATAATCCCGTTATCCAGCGCTGCCATAAACACACCAATGGCGAAAATGATCAAACTCGCTTTTAATTCACGCTTCATAACTCCCACCCCATTCAGGATATGAATATTGAGAACCCTTGGGTTCCTGTGTATAATAAAAGAATATAGTCATTCGTGACTATTTATTCGTGATTACATTTTAGCAATATTATTTTAGATAGTCAAACGTGACTAATTGCAAATGATTAATTAATGTGAAGGTGATCTCTTTGGACGAGCGTATACTTTTAATTCTTGGATTATTGAAATCGAATAGCCAGCACGGATATCAAATCAACGATTTTATCGAGCGTAACTTGGGGCGAGTATCCGATATGAAAAAGGCCACCGCCTATTCCTTATTGAAAAAGCTGCATGAGAAGGGCTTAGTTGAGGCAACAACCGAGCAAGAGGGGAACCGCCCATCCAGGCAGGTATATTCCATTACTCCAACGGGGGAAGAGAAGTTCTATAAATTATTGCGACAATCTCTCGTTCATGTGGACGATTATCTCCCACGGGGGGATATCGGATTATGCTTTATCGACCAGTTGCCAACCGAGGAAGTGATCGGATATCTAAAGAAAAAATTAGAAGCGGTTGAGAAACTCCTGTTCACCTACGAAAATATTCCTAAACATGTCGAGCATGCCATTGGCGTAAATCTCACCATTGAGCACCGCATAGCTTTATTCCGCTGTGACCGGGATTGGCTGTTGGAGACGATTGACAAACTATCTGCAAAGAATACGGCTCCCCGTATCACTTTTACGGATAACGTATAAAGACCCCGAACTGGGGTCTTTTTTACCTAACCGTGGTTTAGTCCATTGTCTTTGATTTTGAATACCGACGCCGCCAAGCCATTCATCGACAAAAACTCATTTATGTATTGTACCAATCATCCCATTGATCTGCAGAAAGATAGCGCACATTAGCTTGAACAAGACGCTCTTCCACCCGGTCGAAGGCCGCCCCTCCAAGCAGAAACCGCAAATGGGGGTAATTTATGGTGGTCGCTTTGATCCACTCGATAAGCTTGCCCGCATAACGTACATTGGTAACGGAAGCCGCGATGAACGATACGTGCTGACTCTCAATTAAATTGTCCAAATCCCTCAGTGGAGTATCCGGCCCCAAATACAATACATTGATCCCGCGCTTACGCAAAAAGAGGCTAAACGACATGAGTCCGAGATGGTGGCGTTCTCCTTCCGGACAAAAAGCTGCTACCACAGGCAGAGCGGGATTAACGGGGAACACCCGAAACAATGCGGATAATCTCCTGGTAATCGTTTCTGAGGCGAAGTGCTCCTGCGATACACTGATCTTTCCTTCCTCCCAATCGGTTCCGATCCGATATAAAACAGGAACGAAAATATGGCGAAACGTCTCCTCGAAATCATATAGTGCAAAGGCCAGATCTATCGTATGGTCTGCTTGTGTGGTATTAAATTGAGTTAAATCCATATATAGCTTGTCAACTAAACCGTCGAATGAACGGCTGCCCTCTTCTTGTTCAGCAGCCTGCTTTGGAGGGATAGACTCTCTTTGCTGGAGTAGATTGACCGCTTCGCTGATTTTTAATCCATTCTGTTCGATTTGATTTTTGAGAAAGCGAAGCCGGGATAAATCTTTATCACTTAACTGGCGGTGTCCTCCAACGCTCCGACTTGGAGTAATGACTCCGTAACGGTTCTCCCAGGCACGAATCGTCACCGCCGGGATGCCCAACAGCTCGGAAGCCTTTTTCATACTATACATTTCTACATTCCCTCCTCTATTTAATTATACATAATTGATACAAAAAGAGGAGATATTAGGCAAAAATTATTCGGTTAGTCTCATTTCAACCTATGAACTTGCTAAACTTGTATAGACTTTGTATAATTATATCCATAAAATCTATACATACATGAGGAGTTCAATATGATGAATCGTGAACATACAACCGCTTTGGCAGAAACGAACGAGGTAAACAAGCTCTATGCTATGATGGCAGCTATCAAAAGCTCCTTCGCCATGATTGAATTCGATCTGGAGGGCCGCGTGCAATATGCCAACGATATTTTTGCGCGGACTATGGGTTATCAAACATCCGATATGCAAGGAATGCACCATTCCTTATTCTGTACGCCTGAATATAGAAACAGCCCGCAATACCTGGAGCTATGGGAAGGCTTACGTCAGGGTAAGGCATTTCAGGACAAAATTCAAAGGGTACGAAAAGATGGCCGTCATGTTTGGCTCGAGGCAACATATACACCGGTTTTCAATGAACAAGGGAAACCGGCAAGCATCTTGAAAATTGCGACGAACATCGACGAACGGGAACAGATGGCTAACCGGTTGACGGGGGATCTATTGGAATTGTCCCGGCAACTGCTAACTCGTTCCGAAGAAGGCATGGCGCGCAGCAAAGAAATCGAGGAAGCCGTCGACAATGTTGTGACCGGTGCTGAGGAGAATATGGCCGTTCTGCTCCAACTGGAACGCCAGTCCGCTTCCATTCGCGGGATCGTACGGACGATAAAAGACGTTGCCTCACAGACAAACCTTCTTGCCCTTAACGCGGCGATCGAGGCTGCCCACGCGAAGGAACACGGGCGCGGGTTCGCGATCGTTGCAGACGAAGTTCGCAAGCTTGCAGCTCAAGTCGAACAAGCGACCAAAGAAGCAAATGGATACGTGGAAGGAATTGAGGTACGCGTCCGGGAAATCGGAAGAAGCACCAAAAGCAACCGCCTCGTTGCCGCTGAAAGCCATCGACGGCTTCAGCAAGCCGTGGGAGAATTCCAGGGCATCGAGGAAGCTGCACATAAACTCGACCAGAAGGCAAATGAAATCAAGCTGATCCTGAACTGAATGTCGAAGCAACGTCAGGTTCAGAAAAGAGAGCAACACGTGGGATTGACGCTCCCGTGCTGCTCTTTATTGTTTGGAGGACACGATTAGTGATCGGACTGGGTGGACTTCTTAAAAGTACTGCTTATTCCGTCTTCAGTGCATATTCGCCCGGACAGACGACCATCACTACTCTGGAAGGCCACTCTTTCGTTCACGTTTCTTTCACTATACAAGCTGGATTATAGCCTAATTATTTTTACGCAATAGGAGTACCATTAGGTATGTTAATATCCGGCTTTAATAGAACCACATCTCCTTTTGCCGGGACTCCTCCCAAAATTAATACCTCCGAGTTGAATCCCGCAATGCGCCGAGGAGGGAAATTGACGATTCCTATCACTTGCTTTCCTACCATTTCCTCCACCTTGTAACGCTTAGTGATTTGTGCACTTGAGGATTTCAACCCGATCCCCGGTCCAAAATCAATCTTAAGCTTGATCGCCGGAATCTTTGCCTCTTCAAAAAACTCCGCTTCCTTAATCGTTCCGACACGAATATCCAGTGCTGCAAAATCATCAATCGTTGCCACGGTCTTGCCTCCCCCTGAACTCGGACCACCCAACGTTACATTTTACTGTGCTGGGCGGAACGGTTGCAGAATACGAATCCCTTCCTCAATGGATCCTTCCATCAGTTCTAAGAGCCGGGGCACCAGTTTGTGCATCCGTGGGGCGTTCAGGTGCCGATCGAGAGCTTCCCGATTCTCCCAGCGCTCGTAGATGATGAATGTGCCAGGCTGACCTTCTACCTCGTGAGCCTCGTAGTCAATGTTACCAAGGTCGTTGCGAGACGGGGTAACGGCAGCCGTCATGAATGCCTTCATCTCGGCTTCTCTTCCTGTCTTAGCTCTCGCCTCCCAGAGTACGGTAACGTAACGGTCCTTTGTATCGTTCATGCTGATTCCTCCTAATTCATTTACTTAAAGAATTTATTATCAAATGGGATACCGTTTGATCGAATTCATAATCGTGCATGCCAAGTGTCTTTATTCAAAAATGCTCGTTATTGCAGATTCATCTGGCTGCGGAGCATCCGATCGAGAAGTTTATCCGGGAGAATACGGACCAGTCGGGTCAGCAGTGCCGAATCGCGGCCGGCCGTATAGCGGGTGCGCGGCTTATTTGCGTGGATGGCCCGTGAGACCACCTCCGCCACTTTCTCAGGAGGGATACCGTCCGTTGCCCACGATTCAGCCTGAGCTTTCACGGCGCCAAAAAGACGATCATGGCGTCTGTGCTGATCGGGCGTCATCAACTTGGACAGCCGATCCGCAGTCGTAATCCCTTTCTCCGACAGGCTGGTGCTGACACCACCCGGAGTAATCATGATGACCTTGAGTCCAAACGAGGACATCTCTCTGCGGAGACTGTCATTGATCGCTTCCATCGCATACTTTGCAGCTGAATAAATCCCGAAACCGGGCATCGAGATTTTACCGCCAACGGATCCGATATTGACTACGCGTCCGCCGCTGTTCAGCAAGGCAGGAGTGAGCGCCTGAATCACTGCCACCTGTCCGATCACGCTGACTTCGATCTGGCGGCGCAATTCATCAAGAGGAACCATTTCGAGAGGTGCATTAACGGCGATACCGGCATTGTTGACCACCGCCCGCAAAGGACGACCAAGCGGATCTTGTTCCACCCGTTCGGTCAACGCCTTTAGGGTGTCGATATTGGTGATATCGACGATCACCGGCTCAATATTATTGCGTTTGATTTTGTCGGCATCTTCCTGACGACGAACCCCCGCCAATACGTGAAAGCCTTGAGCGGCGAGTTGTTCCGCGGTAGCCCTACCGATGCCGCTGGACGTACCAGTGACAACGACCATTTCTTGAGTTTTGGATGACATCGTAACCCTCCTAAGTTTGAAAAGATATGAATCATTGTATAGCACCGCTATACCGGTATTATAGCACCGATATACTGAACTGTCTATAGCGGTGCTATATAATTTCTAACGTGTTGTCCTGCGGTCTGAACATCGTTTTGGCGGGCGTTGCCTTCAAACATAAAAAAGATCGCCACCCTCCTGGAGGTCCAGGTTGGATAAACGATCTTTCTTAAGCGTCTTCTAAATTAAGGCTTGCCTGGCGTTTCCAGGATCTGTCATCGAATTCCTCATTTTGAATCGGCGTCCGGCCTTGGGATCAAAATAATCTGCATTACACTTTCCCGAATGAGATCAACGACGTCGGGCTTGGGTGGAGGTGCTTTGCGAATTTGGGCCGTCACGTACAGCCATGAGGCCGTATTGGCGGAAGCCCAGACCAGATCTGCCGCAGTCTGGGCTGAAACAGCCAGTTTGCCTGCGTCGGCGACTCTCTGAATATTTTGCACTAGTGCTTGGTACGATTGATCTGCCGCCTCGATATGGGCACCCTCGAGCAATCGCCCCATCATCGCCGCATAAATCCGGGGACGGGCTGCCGCGAAGCGGACATAGTCATCCCATCCTTGGCGAAGAGCCATCTCTGGAATGGTCGATTCCACAGCGGCAATCTTGCTTTCAAATAACTGTTTGAACGCTTCTACTATAGCTGCACTCAGGAGTCCATCGGCATTGCCAAAATGGTGGTAGAGTGTAGGAGCTGTGACCTGCGCGATCGCAGTTACGGCTCGCGTCGAGAATTGGGCTCCGCCCTCCTCCTCGAGTACCTTAAGAGCAGCCGCCAATATTTTGTCATATGTGTTCATATTCCCATTATAGCAGTGCTATATAATTATGTCCATGACGAAGGTTGTAAGCTTGTGATTAAGCCGAAATGCCGCTGAAGTGTCAGATTTTCGGGTTTCACAAGTTCTTTCTTTTCTTAACGTAAGCTTGTCAATTCATCTAAAGTTAACCGGCCTACAACCTCATAACCATGGCCCCGTCCTCTTGGTTTCACAATTACGGTTCCTAGGTTGGTGATCTCTCCCAGACCAATACCTTGAGGGAAACTGTGAGCAATGATAACTTTGTTGGTCTTAGGTTGAGGTAATTCCTCCAATACGGAAGTGAAGTCGTTTAATATCCCTTGTTGTTCGGCAGGAGGCAAGGAATCGCTTAAATTATATATTTTCACCCAGAACGGATCGGTTTCCACCTTGTCCT
This sequence comes from Paenibacillus sp. Marseille-P2973, assembly GCF_018101095.1. Taxonomy (NCBI): domain Bacteria; kingdom Bacillati; phylum Bacillota; class Bacilli; order Caryophanales; family Paenibacillaceae; genus Paenibacillus; species Paenibacillus sp. Marseille-P2973. The sequence goes on along the minus strand of NZ_JAGQEH010000013.1, from coordinate 59,210 downwards.
CACCAAAAGCCAATGCTGCAGTTTGCTTTGTTCGGCAAAACGGGCTCGCTAGAACCGGGGTTTGTACGGGAATTTGCAAACTGCGTAGCGCCTCACCGAACTTTTCAGCTTGCCTTTTCCCCGTCTCTGAAAGGTTTTTTTGGGTAGAACAATCTTTGAAATCAAGGCTCGGAGAGTCCTCTCCTACGATTGCTTCTCCGTGCCTAACGTAAAGAATGTAACCCCCCTGACGAAGTGAACTTAGCAACGAGGGGTCCGCTGGTCTTGATGTCAAAATTCCTGCTGAAGCCTCCATAGAAGGTGTGTGAAGCAAGAGGAGTATGCAAAATATACTGCTGAATATCAGCCTTTTCATTATATAGAAGCTCCCTTCGGGTTTGTGCGTACCATAGAGTAGTATCCCATAAGGAGCAAGAGTTAAACCGGGTAAAAGATCGATCCTTCCCCCTTTTTCGTAACAGCGGGAGCAGAAGGGATAAGGCTATTGCTTTAGCACATCCCTAGCTGCTTCTATGAAAGATAACATGATCGGTGAAAGCCACTTGTCTTTATGCCATAACATCTGTGTATACACGTGCAGGTCTGGAATTTGCCAAGGAAGGGCAACAAGTTCTCCTCGTTCAACTTCGGTTGCTGTTACAATGTCAGGAAGAAAGGCAATACCGATCCCCGAAATTGCGCATTGTTTAATGGCTTCGGCACTTTGAAATTCTAAATACGTAATGCTGTCAATGCCCTCTTTTTCAAATGACCGGTCAAACATGGTCCGATAGGGACACCCCTTTTCATTCGTCAGGAACACTTCTCCGTGAAAATCTTCCAACTGCAGCACAGTTCGTTTTGCGAGCGGGTGGTCTGGAGGAGCGAACAAGCGGAAATTTTCTTCCAACAACGATTCCACGGTCAGACCGTTTGAGCGAATGGGTTCATCCAACATATAAACGATATCCGAAGTTCCCTCAAAGAGTGTTTGCTTGAGTTCTTGATTGGGAACGGAGCGGAAGATCAGACGAACGCCCGGATGCTGCAAACGAACCCGTTGAAAGACAGCCGGAAGCCGATAGGCGCAAATCACCTCATTGGCACTTATCGTTAGGGTGCCGCTTAGATTTTCATTGTTATGAACGTCGCTGCGAGCTTCGTCCAATTTATCAAGAACGCCTTGGATATGAGTTAAATAGCGCTTACCCGCGGTTGTAAGAACGAGCTGCTTTCCCAGGCGATCAAAGAGACGAACACCGAGCTCAGCCTCCAATGCTTTAATTTGCATCGTGACGTTGGAAGGGACGTAATTCAGCACTTCCGCAGCCCGAGTGAAATTTAATGTTGCTGCAACCGTGCGAAATGTATTCAGTTGGCGCAACTCCATCTTACTCCCTCCCTTTTAATTCAATATTATTGAATGCTATCTTTAATTTCATTCACTTTTATTGAAAGTACCACGGATCTATACTAAGTACAAGAAATCATCCGATGAACGTGTGGTTTCATTTGGAAGGGAGTGATCCTGCGATGGATTATGAAATTTTTGATCTGGGGGACGTAGCCTTACAATCAGGAGTGACGTTGCCCGGCGCTTTTCTTGCTTATAAGACGTATGGAAGTTTAAATGATAAAAAAGACAATGTCATCGTCTATCCAACTGCTTTTGGCGATCAGCACTTTCAAAATGAATGGTTGATTGGCAGCGGGATGGCACTGGATCCTGAAAAGTATTTCATCATTGTTCCCAATCTGTTGGGTAACGGATTATCTTCGTCTCCCAGCAATACACCACCGCCATTCGACCGGGCCCATTTTCCGCAGGTTACCATTTATGACAACGTAAGATTCCAGCATCAGCTGGTGACCGAAAAATTCGGCATCCAAAAAATTGCTCTGGTCGTTGGATGGTCTATGGGAGGTATTCAGGCATATCAATGGGGAGCAAGTTATCCGGAAATGATGGAACGCATTGCACCTTTCGCGGGAATAGCCAAGCCTTGGCCTCATACATTCGTGGTTCTGGACAGTTTGAAAGCTTCGCTGATGTCTGCAGTTGGCTTCGATCTAAGCAGGCTAGACCAGCTGACTTCTGATAACATGCGGGCCGTTGGCCGCGTCTATGCAGGATGGGGATTGTCGCATGCGTTTTACCGAGAAGAGCTTTACCGTGAGCTGGGATTTGACTCCTTGGAGGATTTTATTACTGGCGTTTGGGAAGCTAGCTTTATGAAGATGGATCCGCACAATGTCCTGGCCATGTTATGGACAGGCCAACATGCAGATATTAGCGCTAACCCCTCCTATAACGGTGATTTCCATGAGGCGCTTAAAAGCATCAGCGCTCTTGCCTGCATCATGCCCGGGAGCACGGATCTCTTCTGCACAGCGGATGATAATCAATACGAAGCTAACCTAATACCTAATGCTATCCTTAAGCCCATCCCGTCGATCTGGGGTCACTTTGCAGGTCGCGGCATCAATCGTGCCGATAATCAATTTATTGATGATAACCTAAAACACTTGTTGGCACTTAGCACAAACGGGTAGATCTTCATTTACTTTTTTGATAACGACTCCTTCTATCTGCCATCAAATGAGCAATTAATAGTTCCTATTCCCCATCTTCATGATCCTCTATATCCAGCTGCAATATAAAATATTGACACTATACTGTTATCGACAGTATAGTGTTATTAACACTAAACTGTTAATGACAGTTTCCACAAATCACTTTCGTTAAATTTAGGGGGGGTACTTTTTATGAAACATACAGGGAGACATACAGGTGCATTTCTTTTGCTGTTTTTAACAGAGGGAGATAACTATGGGGGGAAACTTCTACAGAAATGTGAGGAAGAGCTTCCCGTCAACCCTATTGATAGTGCCATATTGTATCGGACACTAAAAAAATTAGAGGAAGAAGGCGCTGTTGAATCTTATTTGAATACAACTACTCAAGACAAACCGATAAGGATGTATAAAATTACTACAGTTGGAAAGGAAAGACTGGAGGATTTTCACATAGATATTGAAGAAAAAATGAGAAATTTAGCATTTTTTCAAGAGAAATATACGAAGTGGAAGGTTCAAAACAATGATTAGTGGCATCGTTCTCTATAGTATAGCCATTATATATTTGGGAATTTCCTTCATAAAAGACAAACACAAGACAAAAACGGCATTATTAAAATCATGGAAAATGTTTCTCAATGTTATACCAGATTTATTAGCAATCATGTTATTTATCGGGCTGGCATTAGCTTGGTCAACAGTGAAATTGCCAGTTTTAGTGTATGAATTCACATCATTTGGTCTTAAATTTACATTTATTCATATTTGTTTTGGCCTCGTATTTAATTATTTAACAGGAATTCTTTTCGAAAAAATATATAGTAAACAAAAGTTGCTAAAGTATGATACAACCGTTGAAGTATAGATTTTAATAAGACCACAAAAGGGCGAACGGACCACTCACGTGGCCGACCTTTCGCCTCCTCTGTTTTGTCTCTCTGTCGTGATTTTAGACTTTGTGATCCCCGTATCAGTAGCTCATCAGCGCTAATTAATCGGCACAATACTCCTCAGGTCCAAGCCCAAAAGAATCCGTCGCGGTCCCAAGCAATTCTGCCGCCGTGGAGTTTGCGGAAGGCCTTCTTCACCTCTTTAGACAGCGATGTATTTCCATTCTCATTCACGAATACGAATTGTTCGCCGAAATGGGTCTTCACATATTCAATCGCATCGGTCTGGTATAGCGTTCCCGTAGACCTGATTTCCTTGACCATCCATTCAGCCACTTCCTGTGCGGTTACTTCCATAGGTTTATGCTCCTTTCTAATCGCTTATTGCCCCATTAAGGTAGGGTTCAGCAGCATTGCCAGTCATACACTACTTTTGAAAAGTCCCTATTCTTCAAAGCATTCTTTGGAATAGAGAAAACGCAATTCCCGGCGTCTCCAAACATAATACCGCATTCATCCTCTATATCCAGCTGCAACAAAAGGAAATCACTTTCATCAAAACCTATGTAGTCATTCTGAACAAAATAAGGATATCCACCAATTCTGCTGTCACTACTGTAGCAATCCTCGCTCAGTTTCTCATATTCTACCTCTGAAAGCTTATTCTTAAAAGTTTCATGAAATAAATCCAGTGAGGAAGACATAGGCATTTCCCTTGTTTTAAAATACATTTTTCCACTATGTGAAAAGGGAAGATTCATCTTATACTCTTCATCTTCAAAGGGATTGTCCTTTATTAAATGTTCTTCATTTTCTTCATAATCTTCAATATATTTCACTAGAACAGGACTTTCTAAACCAAACATCTCTTCATTTACAACATAAAATTGCAGCAGCCCCTTGTCGGGTAATTCGTCCAGGTTTTCAAGATCCGCCAGATTTATTTGCGCTATAAACAACATGGGTTCTCCAGCTTCATCCATCGGGTAATCCTTAATATCCTTCAAGTAGGGGCAGCCGCCTAATTTGCTCTCCCATGGTTTTGTATCTTCCCGTTTAAAACTTATCTCATTGCTATACCTAAACGTTCTTTTAATTATATCTTCATGCTTTTTCAACACTTCAGGAATCTCATATTTTATCAAATTAGGTACCTCCCATCTTAATCTTGTTCCCCGCTTAGCTCAGAGCATTCCCCGTTAGCGTAACAATCGGGCGAGTAACGATTCTGCCTCATGGGTCATTCCCATTTGGAGAAGTTCATTCGCATGGCGCTCAACTATAACCCTGTCACAGGAAGCTGTATATTGTAAGTCCCGAATCGAGGCAAAAAGTGCTTCTTTCTCTTTCGCAATTTCAGAGGACGTGGTTAATATACCCAGAGAATCCTCCGTCAAAATTGTTGTCTGTAAACTCCGTCCGATTCGAATTTCTTGCAGGTATTGAACCGGGTTTGTAATAGGTGCCAGGTCAAACACCTCCTGGACTTCGTTCAAGACCTTCTTCTTCTCACGTTTATATCGATTATGATCAAACCATTCTGAATTCAGATCTCGGGCCTCTTCCTTACGAACACTCTCCAGATACGCTTCTTCACTCGAATATTCATTCAGTAATACCAATTCGTCAAAAAAGTGTAATGAGAAAAAGTCATGCAGATTTAGAGCAATAAGCCGTACGCGATCGGAATCCATCGGTGAAACCCGGATCACGGGCGCTTCATCCAAATCTTTAACAAGACCAAAGTCAGTTAAAAGCGCGTAATGTATACCGTCCCCTCCAGTATGCGCAAACGGAAGGGAGTCCACTGGAGTACAGAAGTACCCCTCCCTCTCGTGAAAATCAATACTCAAGAAAAGCCCTGTTGGGGTATCCAGATACTCTACTTCTCCGGAAAAATCTCGTTCCCAGCTCATGATTTGTTGAAGCAGCGTCGGCATCCTATACTCTATGCTCATCATACATACCTCACAATAAGTTATTTTCCTCCAAATATTCAAAGTTGCCCGCACAATATCCTGCCTTTTTTATTAAATTCGTTCTCACCGAACCGCCGCCCGGTTCAGAAAAAGAGAGCAACACGAGTGACTGCCGCTCCCGTGCTGCTCTCTTCGGTTTGTACGACAAGATTAGTGATTGGACTGTGACGCAAAAAAACGCTCCATCATTACTTTCGTCTCGTATGGACTTCTCAACTGTACTGCCTTTCCGTCTTCATCAAAAGTAAAATGCCCCTTGAATGCTTCCGGCATATCCTCATACTGTTTCTCAACTTGTTGAAGTGCTTTTTCAAAACAGGGATATCCGTAGGTTTTAATTAAGAAAGGCAGCCCGAAAGCAGATCTTAAAAACTCATATTCTTGGTAGTTATAAGGGGTAGTCTCCGGCCTTTTGATCAAGATCTTAAGGAAATGATCAATGACCTTGTTGATCTCTTCCTCTGAGGCATAATGTGCCAGCCCACGGATCGCGAGGAGTCTCATGTCCAAGTATCGTTCCTTTTTATAGGCGTTTCGAAAAAACGATTCCAGCTCCAATTCCTTGCAGTGGATGAGACCATACAGAATTTTATTTCGCAGCGCGATATTTTTCAATTTAAAATACAGTTGCTCTATCCATTTTGATTCATCCGTTGTTAGTGACTCATAGTCTACATTACTTATTGCGGAGATAAACTTAGGATCATTTTCCCGAAGGGAGGCCGTCGTTAAGTACTTCATCGATTCCTTGTGAAGCTGTAAAGGCATAACATTATGACTCCTTTGCAGAGTTTTATCATCCAAAATACGAAGTCATTAAAGTACGGTAAACCTACCGCGTGCTCCCAATTTTTATTCTCGTCCTCCTGCCGCATATTCGCCCGGACAGACGTCCATCACTTCTCTCGAAGGCTGGATCAGCGCCATTTCAAATCTGCAAGGCCATTGCACGTCCGGCGCCATTTCCCCGTCCAGCAAGCCGGCGATCGTCTCGCCGTCACTCACCGGCACCTCCGCTTCAAACAAGTAGGCTGCGACATTGAAGGCATGCTGCGACACTTCATTCGGATCCAAGGTATGAAAATGGTACTGGACATCCGGAAGGCCAAGCGCAAAGAGGCCAAGCGAATCGATCAAGCTGTCTTCGGTCCCGTGAATCGTAAAATAGCGGATATTCATGCCGAACTGCAAGAACCTAGCAGCTCCCTCGAATGGATTATCCGTAATTTCGGCCGGGTACAGCAATTTCCCGCTGGATGGAATCCAGATCGCTTTGCAGGTCGGGAACAAGCTTACGGCAGCCTCCAGCCAATCCGCCAATAAAGAACTGCGCGATTTATAGTCCAGCCCCGCCGCCATGAAATCGCTGATCAGCAGCTTATAGTGACATTCCTGCAGGACATCCTCCGCATCCGGCATCGTCCAAAACTGGGTGCGCTCCAAGTCGGTAATTGTCTCCTGTTTAAACGGAGTAACGTCTGCCATCATGACCTGAGCCGGCAGTTCCCCCTCCTGGTAGGCTACTTTATAAGCCTCTACGGCAAACGACGACAATACGTCGTCTGGCGACACGGTATCCGTTTTCCCGCATCGGGATTCTAAAGCGTTCCGGACAACTTCCGCATTCGGCCGCTCCACCTTATCCTCAAATAGCAGATACATTTGAAACAACCGCTGAAACTCACTTTTTTCATCTAAATTTTGCTGAAGTACGCGTTCGCTCTCCATTTCTCCCTACCACTCCGTTCGTATGTCGTTCCCTCTACTATAGAGATAGCCGCACGATTCACGCAAGTCTGGAAAGGAAATTGATTCCAAAGTCTGATCTTAACCACTCTCTATACAAATGCAGGATATATCAGTTCATAGACTCCGTCAAAATCGTCTCACACCCGTTAAATGACGCAAACTTTTGGAGACGACGGTTCAAGGCTGTTCGCAATTGCGTTGTTTGCTTTACACCGTTCTCGTACCAGATGTTTTTAACCACGAGCGTTCCGGACTTTCGCTCCGCGATGATCTCGGCTCGTCCAATGAAGCTCTCTCCATATAAAAGAGGCAGCACATAATAGCCGAATTTCCGTTTGATTGCAGGCGTGTAAATCTCCCAGGTGTAATCGAAGCCAAACAAATCGTTGATCAGCTTTCTGTCCCACATCAAATTGTCCAGCGGAGCAATCAGCTCGCAGCGAAATTTCGGCTCCGGGTTTTGCAGGACGGCTTCAATAAGCGTTAAGTCCTCGACGCGGCAGTACAGCATATCCTTCATATGTTCCACGGCAACAGCAACAATGCGGGCTTCGTCTAATAGCTGGCGAAAAACCTCGTTGCGCTGTGCTGCTTTCAACCCCCAAATATTCAGCAATGCATCTGACGCACGATTCCATAAAAGGCCGACAGCGCCGATCCGGCGCAATACCCGCCATTTATGATGCTCCAGCTCATCCTCCAGCGGCTCTGATGCATTCAGCAGATCTGCATGTATGTAATTCTTGGCCAAATCGTAGTATTTACGCGTTCCCTTTTTATGATGGATAATCAACTCACCCGTCGAATACATCTGTTCCAGCACGGATCGCGATGAATTGTTTCCAGCGCTCCAATGGATGGCCGATTGCCAAGAGAAATCTCCATCCAATTTCAAATCATCCGAACTTAGTACACCTTGATTTTGGATATGAGCCCGCACTTGCGCTGTCAGCGCTTCCATTTCCGGATAGCGTTCGGCATGTTGCCTCGCAGCCTGTCTGTAACGCTCAAAATACGGCCAGTCCTCGACGGGGATAATGGCCAGATTTTTATCGGGGTAATCGACAAGGCTTCTATCCTCATACAGCAATTCGGCGAGCAATCCCTTGGTAAATCCCTTGATTCGCGACTGCAGCACCAATTCGGCATTTTTTCCGCAAACATCGATGGGATCGTATTGAATACAGCCGACCTGCCGGGCAAAATCCAATACGCCTTGCTTCCCACTAAATTTATACTCACCCAATAGTCCATGCTTCAACAACAGAAATTGCCGTGCCTGGCGGTTTGTTAATTGGATCATGTTTGCAAGGCTCCTCTTTCGTTCACTTTTCTTTTATCATACAAATTATTTACTCAAAAGAAAAGAAAAAACACAAACATTTGTTCCTGATCTGGAAAATACGTACAAATAATACTTACCGAGCGAAAGTCATTGTCTATTTTAGTGCAATCCCGTACCAGTTATCCTTCAGCTTATCCAACACGTACTCCATATGCTCACTGTCATAATCATTTACGAGTATATCGCGACTCTCGCAATACACAATGTGGTAAGGGTCCCCATAAGCGCTTTCCCAGTCGAACAAAAATTGAATCAGGCTCTCTCCACCTTGTTTACTGTACCGCAGAATACTCAGTTTGCCTTCAGACAATACATCAAGCTCCTGGATTTTGTTTTGCAGGCTTGGGTTCACAACCTCGTCGAAGGAATCTATTGAAGCATTGCCACCGGTGTTGTAGAGTATTGTAACCCCGGTATCACCTGCTTCCTCCTGCTTGTTCATCAGAAGCTCTGTCTCGTCTTTCACAGCTTCAAACAACTCGTGATGCTCCTTGAAAATATCATATTTCGCTTTGTAATACATATCGCTAAACACGTATCCTGCCGCCACAACCAATACTACAACGGCAAGACCTATAAAAATTTTTTTGAAGCTCATGAAATTCACCTGCCTAAACTTACTGGATTATGTAATGAACGATACCTACTTTCCGTTAAAACGATCATAGTGCTGAAGCGTGAACCAATCAACTCTTACGAGTCTTAAGGCACCCGGCCGGGTGCCTCCTTTGTATAAATTCTCAATCCTATTAGAGCCTGCGGCTTTTCGGACGCAACGCCCAGGAGGCGATGCCAAGCGCGGCATAGAAAAGCGGAAGAATGATATTGAATCCGTAATCGCCGTAATCGTTAGCGAATGCATGAGATAAAGCCGCCCCCGTCATTAGAAAAAAGATACCGCTATACGCCCATTCCTTAAGCCGGGGTAAGCCTGGCATTACGATCGCAATGACTCCAAGCAACTTCCAAGCTCCAAGAATGTTTGTGATATATAACGGGAAACCAATATCGGTCACTAGATCGACATTACCCCCATATCGCATCAGTTGCCCGATACCGCTTAATGTAATTGAGAATGCGAGTATAATGGTGACCGTCCAATAGGCAGCCAACCTTCCAACAGGGCGGGATTCTACTTTCGCGTTTTTTTCGTTTGCTATAGTCATACTCATTTTCATTCCTCCTATTATTTGATTTGGTCAAATGCTTTTTCCTATTTGATGTGTTTATAATAAACATTAATCATGTCAAATTATGATACTGTTTAGGAAACTAATTACAATTGGATTCGGATCAGCTCAACGGGTCTATCGGCGAAAATAAAAAAGGAGTACGCTTTGGCGTGCTCCTTGATTAAGTTGCTTATGAATTGATGCCATCATGGACTCCAAAAAGTCGCCATTTTGATCAAACAATAGAGCTCCGCAATCGGCGTACGTCCCGGACCGGCGGCATCCCAAACATCCGTGCATATTCCCTGCTAAAATGCGACGGGCTCTCGTACCCGACCTGAAACGCAGCTTCGGCCGCATCGATCGATCCGGAGAAAAGCAGCCGGCGCGCTTCTTGCAATCGAATCTGCTTTTGAAACTGGATCGGGCTCATCCCCGTGACTTGCTTAAAATGTTCGTGCAAAGATGAAGCGCTCATACGGGCCTCCGCTGCCAATTCTTCTACGCGCAAAGGCTGGGCAAACTCGCGATTAAGCTTCTCAACGACCCCCGCAATTCGATGTGCATGGCTTCCGGCCACTGCAAATTGCATCAGCGCAGCGCTGTTTTCGTTCTGAAGCACCCGGTAAATGATTTCCCGCATAGTGTAAGGCGCAAGCACCGGGATATCCCGCGGCGTTTCGACCAGTTTCAGAAGCCTTAAGACGGCATCTAGTAGCGTATCATTCACCCGGCTTACCTTCAATCCCCGGCTGGCCTCCCTTTCTGGCCGGGTGACATCACCGGATGCCTGAATGACATCAAGAATTTGATTCATGTCAAAAAGAATCTGCAGGCTTAAATACGGCGTTTCATTCGACGCCCCTACCACTTGCCCTGTAATCGGCAGATGTACCGAAGCGGTTAAATAACTGCTCGGGTCATACTGATACACCTCTTGCCCCAGCATCACCACCTTGGAACCCTGCGCCACCACGCAAAGGGAAGGCTCATAGACAGAGTATACCGGCTCCGATAAACGGGAAGAACGAATCAAGCGCAAACCGGGAACTTCCGTATCATGCGTTCCGTCCTTCGGTGTGAACTTTTTAATGATCCGCAGCATTTCTCTCCTTTGTTTCTCGAACCATTCATCCATCCTTTTCTCCCCTTTCTATTCCATAAGATTATCTAAACTTTATTCTTTTCTGGAGGATTAGGCAATCACTGTATATGATCCGGCTACCACCTTTCTTGCCGAAGTAATGATAATGAATATGTAGAAAGTGCAAACCACGGCAACCGAGAAACGAATGACGGGCAGAATTCTGTCCAGAATCACAAAATGGAGGAAGAACATTCAATGAGTACTCAACAGGAACAATCTCATCCCTATGTCGGTATGTGGGTGACAGAAGACGGTTACATCCGGCATGAACTGCTGCCGAACGGGCGATATGACGAAGCACGTGGAAAGCGGAAGAGCGCCTACCAAGGCAGATACACCATCGTAGGCGACCATATCGAGTATGTGGATGATACAGGATTTATAGCGGACGGCGACTTCCGCGATTCGGTTCTCTATCATGCCGGCATGGTTCTCTACCGTGAAAAATAATCAAATGCAAAAGGAGAAATGTTCAATGCCCGAAATAAATGGGAAAGTAGTTTTGATTACAGGAGCAAGTAGTGGCATCGGCGAAGCGACGGCGAAACTTCTCGCCAGCCGGGGGGCCCATGTCGTCATGGGTGCCAGACGCGTGGAGAGGCTGAAAGCCCTGGCATCCCTCATTGAGGCCGAAGGAGGCTCCGTCGCTTATCAACAGTTGGACGTTACAAATATCGATCAAATGCAGGAAATCATCCACTTGGCGCAAAGCCGGTTTGGTCGTGTAGATGTGGTAGTGAACAATGCCGGTGTGATGCCTCTCTCTCCTTTGTCAGCCTTGAAAGTCGACGAATGGAACCGAATGATCGACGTCAATATCCGTGGCGTTCTTCACGGCATTGCTGCGGGTCTCCCCGTTATGAACGAACAACAATCCGGTCACATCATTAACGTGGCTTCCATCGGTGCCTACGCAGTCTCGCCGACTGCAGCAGTATACTGTGCGACCAAATACGCTGTCCGTGCCATTACGGAAGGGTTACGTCAGGAGGTTGGCAGCAGCATCCGGGTCACGCTCGTTTCTCCTGGTGTGACGGAGTCCGAGCTTGCAGAGAGCATTTCAGACGACGAAGCCAAGGAAATAATGAAAACTTACCGCCGCGATGCCCTCCCGGCCATCGCCATAGCTCGCGCCATCGCCTACGCCATAGAGCAGCCGGCAGACGTCGACGTAAACGAGCTGGTCGTCCGGCCTACAGCCCAGCTTACCTGACCAAAGTTTTAGGTGGGGGATTGTTCAGTTGACGATAAAATCGGTACCCATTTGGATTGTCCAGAGGATCTAGATTACATACCGGTGTTCTCGTCAATTTCTATCTTTAAAACGTCTAATCGCATCCTCGGTCACCGGCTCGAAGAGGTTAAGAAGGTTGCCGTCGGGATCGCGGAACAGAATAGAACGGTTCCCCCATGGCATCGTGGTCGGTTCCATGATCCAATCATCGACAAACGACTTCAAGCGCACATATTCGGCCTCGACATCGTCGACGCGGAACTCAATGATGACAGTGTGATTGTTGGCCCCCACTACGGAACCGGCACCGAATAGCTGCGCTGTCTGGGAGTGGCCGATGGCAAGTGTGCCTGATGGCACAATGAGTTCGGCAAATACGGGCGCGGGCCGCTCTGCCGAAACCCCCATGACTTTCTCATAGAACTCGACGAGACGGTCCACGTCGTCAGTAATGATGCGTACAGAAGCGAAATTCACAAGATATCATCCTTCCTAGTAATAACAGGTTTGGCGTGTCATATTTACATGTCCAATTATAAAAAAGCGCTACTGACAACGTTATGTCAGTAGCGCTTTAAAGTTTTTCTATCGTGATTTTAGGCTGTGAGATAACCGTATCAGTAGTGGCTCAGCAGCGCTAATGCCTCTTCGTTTTCAGGCTCAAGTTCCAACAACTTTTGTAAGTACCTCTTGGCGTCTTCAACTAAGTCTAACTCGAAACAGCAAATGGCTAGACAATAAAATACAGTAGATACGACCTCGTCTTGCTCTTCGTGTACCGAAATCTCCAAATAATATTTGGAGTGTTCGTACATGTCCATCTCGAATAGGATCAATCCCGCATCAAGCGCCAGATCATATCGCTGCTCCATGACGTAGTACGATGACCACATCAGTTGAATGCCTCTAAGCAAATCCTGCTTTTCGTCTTCATTTGATTCAGGCAACAGGTTGGAAATCCGCTTCGTACTCTGAATGAAAAATTCCGCATCATAGCCGCCCAAACGCCAAAAGCTTAAGATTTGCTGCAACCCCATACTATCCAGATTGCGGTCCACCCACCACTTCATACTAAAAAAATCATCAGGACCAAAGCGTTCAATACAACGACGGTAAGCTAATCGCAGGTTGTGATAATCCATTGGTTTATCCAAATGGAGAATACTGCCCACATTAATATTTTTATAATGATGCGGAGGAAATAACGCCGCAGCTCCTTTTTGTTCATAGACATAATTCATCGCATGGTAGTTTGCCGTTAAGGAAAAGCTTCCATGTAAAATCAACTCGGGTGGTTCTGCAAATTTCCAGCTATCCAGCAAGTGATCTCCTTTGTCTGCGGTTATCAATAGAAATCCACACTGGGATAACCGATTCAAATGCTCTAGACAAGCGATACCCGCAGCAGGAAATAAAATATGCGAGTCTTCTAGTTGTTCCTGATAAAGGGAAATCACATTGCGGTAAGGATAGGTTTCTTGTTCGTACTCGGGCGCTCGTCGATGCTCATAGCTTAAAGTGATTTGATCTAACCAATCTGCTGGTTTAAGTGAATCATGATGTTCAGATTGTTCAACATAAACATCCGTTTCATAAACTTTCCCATCGCCAATGTAAATCAATTCTTGCGGTATGCTATCGAAGAAGTAGTTGGCCACAAGAATTAACGGTTGTTTTAAATCTCCTTCACGAATCGTTGTGCCTGATACAATGAGGTTCAGCACGGAATCATGCACCGCATCAAATCGCGCAAAGTCCAGTAACCCTTCGGCAATAAACTTTTGAAACGCGGGATGCCCCTTCCATGCCATAACATTATCCATGGCCAAATCCGTCATGATATAGCGAAACGGAGGCAGTGGGATCCCAGCGTAGTCTATTAACTGACACAATTCGTGTAACAAATGGAAAGCAAAACGTCCCGCTCCTGCCCCAAGCTCCACAATATACACTGGCTCAGAGCCATTTCCCCTATTCGCTCGATCCTGTAGAAACCCAAAGATCATTTCTGCATAGGCAGCAGCGATCATGGGATTACTCGTTATATATTGGGGAACTTGGTCATTATTCCAGGCCTTCGTTCCCTTCTCTTCATAATATTCTCGCTGGACTTTCCAGATCGGTGCTTCACTGAAACGGTAACATTGTTTAGGATTGCTTGTCATTTAGGCCTGCCTATAAAATACTTTGTCTTCGTTATATTTGGCCTTGCCGTCATTAATGATATACGTTTCATAAATTTCTCTGTGAACAGGATCTTCCACGATGCAAACTTCGATTTTCGTTACTTCGTCTCTGTGCATTCTGATCGGGGATACGGAATCCTCAAAATGTTTTTTGATTCTCGGTCTTAGCTTTCTGGCTTTTCCTACGAACAACAATTCATCTTTATCGTTGTAAAACATGAAAATCCCACCTAACTCTCTGGTGATCAGGTGAAATTCGGTGAAGCCGTAAATGTTGCTTTCCTGAGGGTCAACCTTTTTGGTAATAGTGACATTAGGGGTGGGAATGATGATATTGATCATAATAGTTACTTCCTTTGCCTTATTAGATTGTGTACGGTGCTCGTACACCGAGCTTACTACATGGTATCATTATACCCAACTTTTTACGATTCTCGCTTCACGGATATAGGTGCTCCATGAGCGTATATGGCAAGAGGGCACCCGAAGGGGTGCCCTTTAATAGCCGCTAGTGAATGTTAGGACGTTATTATTCCGATATAATCATTTCGTCTTCTATAGGATCAGAGTCAATGGGCAGTGGGTTTGTCCTTACCGAATAGTCGCCGAACGCCTGGATCTCTTCGTCACCGTTCAGTGCGATTACCCGGAAGTTATATTCCGTATCCGGCTCAAGATTCTCAAGAACAATATAATAGTTACCAACGGAATCGATTAGTTCGCCATTCATATAAACTTGATATGTTACCCCTTCTTCCCCATACTCATCCCAGTAGAGTCCAATGAAATCGGACGTGACTTCAGCCCTCAACTCTTGGATTTCTCCATAGTACGCGACACGGAAGGAAGTTTCAGTTACTCCGCCTGTTCCATCATCAGCCGTAATATGAATGCCCGAAGAACCCTTCCCGGTCGGCCTAATGATCAGCATAGCTTCCTCAACAACTGCCTCTGCAACTGCCTCATCACTCGAACGGACGGTAAAGGTTAACTCGTCTCCATCCGCATCATGGAATACCTTACTTAAATTGAATTCGTAAGGAAGATCAACGTTCACCATGATATCGGATATACGCTCAACCACCGCTGGGGCAGTATTGGTCGGTGTTGTCGGTGTTGTCGGTGTTGTCGGTGTTGTCGGTGTTGTCGGTGTGGAAGGTGAAGGTGAAGGAGCTGGCGCAGGTGTTGGTGTTTGTGCCGGCGCAGGACTCGGTGCCGGCGATTGTCGTGCTTGCTCCTGCTGAAGCCTTCTCTGCTCTAGAGCCTTTTGCTGCCCCTCGAATTTTTGCTTTTCAGCATCCGATAGACTTTGTTTATACGCTTCCTCTGCCTTCTTAGCGGCTTCTTCCTGTCTCTTTTTATTTTCCTGTTCGATCCGGTTTCTTTCCGCTTCCAGCTTGGCGATCAGGGATTGTTTTTGCTCGGCTAGTTGACGCTCCTTGTTTTGCTCTTCCACTCGCCTTTTTTGTTCTTCTGCTAATTTTTTCTGCATTTCCTGCTCCAGCTTCTCCTCATCCGACAATTGAAGCGGCTGGATATTATTTAAATCAATCTTTTTACCGGATTGTTTATTGTACTCATCGATAAGTGCCTGCAATGGGCCTGATTCGATCTTTTTCTGATCAAGAGCCTGGCTTAAAATATTCGCAATCAGATTATCTAAGTTATTCTGGTATCGTTCCAGATCATCTTGAGTCAAGCCACCCGAATTTTCGCCAGACATAGTGCCGGTAATTTCGTTGCGCATTTTCTCCAACATTTCCGCATTTTCCTGATCTATTTTCTGCTTAGCCTTTAATAAGGCTTCGATGACAGCCGGTGAGGCTTGATTAACGAAATCAGCCGGGTCAACTATAGCTGGCAGATTTGGCATTGTCGAATCTGGTCCCGGGAAAAGGTTCACCTGCTGCGCAGGATATACAAGTGCCGGATTCTGACTGGATCCGTTACCGCTTGCCTGGACCAGGCCGCTGTTCACCGAAAGCGTCGGCAACCCCGTAACCGGATCGATGCTCACCATAAAATTTGTGCCGCGAACATTAGTCACAGCCGTCGGCGTCAGAATGTTGAAGGTATCCTTGGCATTTACCAGCGAGGACACATTGGCCGAAGCCAGCCCGCTCCATAACATAAAGCTCGTGTGCTTGATATGAGAGGTATTACTGGAACTCAAATTTGAAATATACAGCTTCGAGTTTTCACTAAGCGTAATTTCATCCTCACGGTCGGCTGTTTTGATGATCGCAGACGTATTCTTTTCCGTGACAATATGATCCCCTTGGTGAAGCTTCATCCCATTGTAGGCCCGATAAGTCAATGAACCTCCCGCCTGATTGATCCAGACCGTTCCTTTAATCTGATCCAGCACCGCCACGCGCGAATTGCGATTTAAGGCAGGCAACTTATCGACAATTTCCTCAATTTCACGCAGAATAACGGTTTTCGTAGAGAGGTCCCATTGCACATCCGCTCCGAATACTTCGCTGAACAATCTGACCGGAACGTAGATACGGCCATCTTTTGTATAAGGCGCTGCCTCAATCACCTGTTGCTCTTCCGTGTCCTCTGCGGCATTCCGGATCGATACCAGTTCACTTTCCAGTTGCAGTTGGATGCTTACCTTGCCCTTCGTCAATTCAATGGTACGCTGGTTATCCGACAATCCAACCTTGTAGCCCAATTTTTCGCTTAAGGCTCTCAAAGGTACCATCGTATGACCCTTTACCACCTCGGGCTGTACGTCAAAGCTGATTACCGAGTCATCCACCGCCACCTTCACCTGCTCGTTGCGGGGCAGATTGGATGGAAGCCGGTAATATTCAAGCTCGCGGATTTTATTGTTGTAACTGTCCGCAATGAGCAGACTACCGCTTGGCAGCACCGCTACATCGGCAGGATTGTGAAGCAGGTTGTGACCGTTGATGCCATCTACTTGACCAAACTGCGCAGGCACACCGGCAATTGTACTCACATATCCATCCACAAGATAACGGATCGTGTGGTTCAAGCTATCGGCGATCACCAGTCCATTCTCTTCCGTTACAGCAATTCCCTTAGGAAACAGAAAACGCGATTCTGAACTTGATCCATCCGCATACCCGCCTTCGGCATACAGGCTTCCATTCGCATATACAGGTCTCTCCCCCGGGGCCAAGCCCGCTGCGGTTGTAACCATACCTTTGGCCAGGTCAATATAGCGAATCACGTGATTCCCTGTATCGCTTACATATAGATTGCCTTTATGGTCAATTGCAATGCTGGTAGGCTCATTAAACCGGGATGCCGACAATTCACCATCCGCATAGTCCCCTGCAGGAACCACATAGCCGGCTTCAACCTCTACCACGCGTTCAGACGGAGCGTTAAGCGTGGTCACTTGCCCATCTGGCGTGACTTGACGGATCAAATGATTTAACGTATCCGCAACATACAGCGTTCCATCTGCAGCAACAGCCACATCCTGAGGATGGTGGAATCTCGCTCCTGCACCTAAGCCGTTCTCATCGCCGATGATGCCATCACCGGCAACCGTGGTAACCATTCCGTCTTTAGATATTTTCCGTATCCGGTGATTGTCCGAATCCGCTATGTAGATGTTGCCATTCGTGTCTATATCTATGCCCGAAGGACCGTTAAATACGGCATCCTGCTTAGACCCGTCCTGCCAAGCTCCCTCAGGAGTGACGTTGTCTTCATCAAGCACTAAACCTGCATAAGTAGTGACTTCTCCATTCTTTACTTGACGAATGAGATGATTTTGAGTGTCCGCCACAAGCACGGAACCATCTTTTAAGACAGCGATTCCTTGAGGTGTACGGAAAGAAGCCTTTGATGCCGCTCCATCCCAATCGTCAAAATTACCGCTTCCTGCAAAATTCGATACCCTTGAAAGAGCTTCCTGGCGGCCACCCCGGGACGGTTCGTCTTGAATTCCAGCAGCCCCTGCAGCAGTGCCTCCAATTAAAGTCATAATCATAACAACGATTAACAAACGACTAAACATGTTCCTCATATAGTTCCCCTTTCACCTCATCAGTTAGGCTTATCTCCTTACTAGATCCCCTTATCATTCGACACTATCTAGACATAATAATCGAATCCTAAGTGATTTAAGTCCTACTAAAGTAGTATTCAGGAAAAAAAGATAGACCCAGCATGGGAGATTCACCCTAAAACAAGGAAGCGGCCCCTATAAGGCTCGCTCCCTTGTTTGTCACTCTATCAATCCTAGCTCTCTCGCTAGTACGACGGCTTGCCCTCTCCGCTTTACGCCCAACTTGCTGATGATTCTGGATACATGCGTCTTGACCGTTGTTTCAGCTATGCCGAGTAGATCAGCAATTTCCCGGTTCGATAATCCTTCCGTGATCGCCATTAAAATCTCATACTCTCGTTCGGTCAGCGGATCGGTCAACTCCCTTTGGTCGGCTGTTGAGACAGAAGTAGGGGCCGCTTCCTCGGTACCTGCCATTTTGGCGCCCCCAGCCTCATCTTCCAGCAGTTTGACATAAATGATGCGCGTCGCTGCAAGCTCCAACACCTTTACATCCCGCTCCGTAAACACACCCGGCAAATGCCGGTTTTCCAAGTAGAGCAAATAGGAAGTCCGCTCACCCGGAACTGCTACCGGCATACACAAGATCGATCGGAGCTGTTGTGCTTCAATATAGGGATCCTTGATCCAGAAACCCCGGATTGCATCATCGAGAACAAGCGGCTCACCCGTCATTGCCGTATGGCACAGGACGCTCTCTGCATACATTTCGAATGCCGCTTCCTTCCCTTGTATTTCCAACCCATTCGCTTCAATAGCGAACCCATCTTCTCGGTGACTCAACAAGAGGACTCGATCGGCTCCTGTTTGTTGAAGCGTCGCTTCCAAAAGACTTGTCGTCCAGCTAGCCTGCTTGGGCTTGCCGGGTCCGTCGACGAGTTGCCGCAAAAGCTCGTATTCGCTTTCGCTCACTGCTTCTATATTTTCCGCTTGAGCGTTTTGCCGGAGCAAATCCATGCGCGTACGATCGCTTTTAATTTCCTTTCCCAAGGCTGGCCTTTCCTGCTGCGTAGAAGCCCGATCCACCATCTCGGTATGTTGGATTCTGTTTCCGGTTACCTTGGAGGTTATGCCCCATTCGGCGTAAGCAGCGCTGGCATCCACCAAGGCGATCGCGGCTCCGGTCCGGCTGAATAGATCGTCTCTATAGCAGACTGCAAGCCGTTCGCAAGCGATCCCTTCCATTAATGCATACTTTTCAGCCTTTGCCTGCCCGATCGCAGCCATATACCCGGGTACTGCAAGCATCGGATTCCCGGCAATGCGTTCCACTTCCGCCTTCATCAGGAGATACGCCGAGGACGTATTGCCAAGAAATCCTTGCCAACTTCTCATTCTCCGCAATTGAAGGCGAAGAGTCCTCCTTATCTGCTTGCGCTCCTCCTCATCCTTCTCAAAGAATACAGCAGCTAAAGTCAAACTCTCATAGAAGCGTTGCTTTCGGATTCTCGTCCGGTCCAGTGGCAGTTCGTTAGTCCTTCCCTGCTTCGCCCAGTACAACGCTTCCCGATAATTGCCTGACAAGTAGGCGACTTCTAGCCTGCAACCACAGCTATAATTGTCTCCTTCCCTTGGTTCCAAATCGATACTGGACGGAGCCTGCGCAATAGCGATGAAGCTCTCTATCCGGGAACCGTCTTGCAGCGCCTTTAGATAGCTTCCTGCGATCCGCACCATCTCCATCGTCGTGTCGTTGGCGTTCTGACGCATATTCTCCTCGAAGTAATGTAGCAACTCCTTCAAAGCATACAGGTCTCCGTTATGCGTCACGAGACAGGTAATCAGGGCCAGGTTGGCAAAGTCCTTTTCCCCGGCTTCCAATCCTTGGCGCATCGACTTGTACAGCATGACGGAAGCTTCCGAGGGCTTGTCCAGTTGCTTGGACATGCCACCCACGAAAGTAGACAAATGCTGATTTCTGAACTTGGAGGTATCGGCCATTTGCTTAAACACCCGTTCGGCAATCGGAGGTGCTTGAACATAGCTCGGAAGCACCCTCTGCATGATCAGTTCGTATTCGCTGATCATGACAGCCAGTGACTCGTTTATCCCTTTACGGAGCCCGTAACGAATAAACCGCGCATACAGTTCAAGCAACGCTCCCGAGTCATGCATGAGCAGCGGAAAGAAAAGCTGCACCAACAGTAGACTTAACTCCGCATACTCCTGATCGGGAGGATCGGACAACCGATAAGGCTTGTTACGTTTTCGATACAACAGGATCCCTGTCCGCAAGACTTCCTTGGCGATAGACAACAGGGAACTCTTCTCCCGGAGCTTCCATCCGTAGGCCGCCAGAGCCTCTTTTCCGAATTGGATTGCCTTTTCGTTGTCCACAAACGCATGAAATTGAATTAAAGGTGACCATATACGCGAACGCTCCGTTCGGCTCATCCACCCGCTGTTCTTGTTCAAATCCGACAAGATCCCTCTCGCCTGTTCGGGATGTCCGTCCATGTACTCCGTCCATGCCAAAACCAACCGCAGTTCAACATGGAGTTCTCCCGCCTCGAACTCCGCTGACAGACGAAGCCCGTTTTCGGCATACTCTTTCCCTTTTGCATACCGCCCTTCTGCCAATGCCTTCTTCCCCGCTTCAAGATTATGCTCAGCCAGTTGACGCACCTCATGCTTCGGCAGAATCGACGAGGCCAGATTCAAATGATCGATCGCCGTTACGATCAGATCATCTCCCCATTCCGGAGGACGGCGTTGTAGCAATTGACCTATCTTTCGGTGCCGATGCGCGTTACGTTCTGAGTCGATACCATAAACCATTTGGTGAACGGACTCATTTACGAACAAGTAGAATCTATCCTGTTCGTCCCCATGCTCCGCTTCATCCTCGCGACAGATGAGTCCTTCCACCTCCGCCTCTTGAAGCTTATGGAATGCGGCATCCGGCGACATGTCGCACGCTTCTGCAAGAATCGATAAGCGAAAAACCGGCCCCATCACGGCAGCCATGACCAGAAGCTCCTTCATGTCGTCCGAGAGCCTGTTGAAGCTTGTCTCCATCAGGCGAAGATTAGCTTTCAGGTCGCCTATTTGCCGGGTTACTTCCGGATCCCAGGACCACTTACGCCGTTTCTCGTCAAAGCCGAGTCTTTTCTCTTGCAGCCAGTTTTCCAGCAAGAGACGTACGGCCCGGGGATTACCTCCGGTTTGATCGTAAACCGACCTTGCCAGAAGACGAATACGGGCGGAATTTTCATGTAGGGCATCGGAGACATATTGGCTCACGTCTTCATAAGTGAGCGGCAGAAGGGCTACTTGTTCCTCGGGATTCTTAGTCCATCTCTCGGGTAGCCAGGAAGCCGCCGGATCTTGGTACGGGTCTGGTTCAACGAAACCGGAAGCGCCCCCCTCTTCCGTCCGGCAAGCTCCAATCAGGAACAATCCGGGCACTGCGCGCTCCTGCACAAGCGATCGAATTACCGCATGCGTTCCGGGGTCGGCCCATTCCAAATTATCAATATACAAAACGAGTGGGGGGCTGCATTCTGCCAAACAACGAATCAAATCCGGCAGGCGCTCTCCCCAATGCTCCCAACCCCTCTTGTCGTTGAGGGCTGTCGACGGCTCCATCTCATCCTCGAACAGCGGCTTTGCCTCGGGCAAAAAGGATACAATCTCCTGCGCTGCTCGTCCAAACTTGGCCTGCAACATCATCCTTAGTTGTGAAATGATATTGGCCGGCTCGCTCCACAACTGATGCACCCATTGCCGTATGGCTTGAAGAATCGGCTCATATGGTGTACCTTGCTGGAGGGCTTCTGCCTTCCCCTCTACAAAACTGCCGCCACGCCGGACGACGTTCAATTGAAGTCTACGAACGAGCGCCGTTTTGCCGACTCCCTCCTGACCCGTCACCCATAAAAATACACTATTGCCTTGAGCAGCCTGCTCAAGCCCGGCCTCCATCCGTTCTACTGCGGCGCTTCGCCCGTACCAGGCATCGGATACTCCCAGCGAACGGATTTTGTCTAAGCGACCCAATTCAAATGGCACGAGCCGTCCGCTGCTTTTCAGCATTTCCCGACACGTTGTCAGGTCATCCAGTAACCCGTATGCGGTTTGGTAACGGTCCTCCGGAGATTTGGACAGCAGCTTCATCAATACGGCCTGGAGCGGTCCGTCTTCTTCCTGCCCAGTGTCGGACAGCGGCCGAG
Organism: Paenibacillus sp. Marseille-P2973; assembly: GCF_018101095.1. Taxonomy (NCBI): domain Bacteria; kingdom Bacillati; phylum Bacillota; class Bacilli; order Caryophanales; family Paenibacillaceae; genus Paenibacillus; species Paenibacillus sp. Marseille-P2973. Next base: position 36,726 of record NZ_JAGQEH010000013.1, on the reverse strand, counting down.
GCGTTCTGCGAATATGTGCAGAACTCCAATCTTCGCCGTCTTCAGGAAGAAAAGGCAATTGGCCGGACAGCAGTTCATAGAGAATGACACCTAATGCATAGAGATCACTTCGTTCATCCGGTACGCCATGGATCCGACCCGATTGTTCGGGAGACTTGTAAGCCGGATGCCCTTCTCCGATCTCCGTTATGTATGCTTTCTTTTCTTCACATTGAATAATGACGTTAAAGGGGCTCAAGCATCCAATCAACGCACTTTGTTGATGTTCGCGGAGCACCATTTCCGACAACATAATGGAGAGTTCAATGAAACTATCCAGCTCTATGGGATGGCTCGTTATAAAGTCTTTTACTTTTCTATCACTGCTAATGATTATACACACCTGTCTAATTGTATTCTCAGCTCAAGTTATAGATGGTTTGAAGGCTACTAACTCTCCCTTGGCAGGAAATATGAATATCCATTTATTATTTAAATTTTAATCTCTCATATCTTCAGAGTCCAACACTTTTACAATTAGCTGTATAGAGAGACACGGTTCGGCAAAAGTTACTAATTTACGAGATGGATTTACAATAATTTACTTTAAAAAGTATAATAGGAATAATGACTCATTTAATAGGAGGGCATCCCTTGGATAACAGTTACAAAGGGCCACAGTACGAGTTTTATCCGCCAACCCCATCTCATATTCCGCCACAGGCGAAGACGAGTGGCAAAGCAATTACCTCTTTAATACTAGGTATAATATCCTTAATTACTTTGCCAATAGGAGGAATCATAGTTCTTGGAATTGTTGGCTTGTTCAGCGGTATCCTTGCGATTGTGTTCTCGTCTTTATCGTTTAAAGAAATCAAGCGAGTGCAGGTGCGAGGACGCGGTATGGCAATTGCAGGGTTGGTTTGCGGAATTGTCTCGACGTCTGTGAATGTGCTTGCCTTTGTTATCTCGTTTGTGATTGGCTTCATGAGTGCTATAAATAATGTGTAGACATAACAAAACCGCTTTCCCAAAACTGGAACGCGGTTAAAGAAGATTCATTTATGAGGTGATCATATTCCGGTACTCTACCTGGGAACGTTCGCCTTGTTTTCGTACGCACTATAACAAATATTAATTTCACTTATATTATTTTATAAAGGTATAGTAAACTTATAGTGTTTGAATAATAGTTATTAATTTTATATAAATGTACTCGATTAGAGGAGCGATTATATTGACAAGAGCAGTTGGCACAATTGTACGCGGGCTTCGCGGTCCAATCATCAACCAAGGAGATCATATCGAACAAATCGTAGTTGATACGGTATTAAATGCAGCAAAAAGTGAAGGATTCTCGATTGAGGATCGTGACATTGTAACCATAACGGAATCCATTGTCGCTCGTGCACAAGGAAACTATGCGTCCATTGACGATATCGCAACAGATATACAAGAAAAATTCGGTGATGACACCGTTGGTGTTATTTTCCCAATTCTTAGCCGGAATCGATTTGCAAACTGCCTGCGGGGAATTGCAAAAGGGGCAAAACGTATAGTCTTAATGTTGAGCTATCCATCGGATGAAGTGGGGAACCACCTTGTAGACATCGACGAACTAGATGCTAAAGGCATAAATCCATGGACGGATGTTTTAACAGAAGCTCAGTTCCGTGAGCATTTCGGTTATAAAGAGCATACATTTACAGGTGTTGATTACATCGAATATTATAAATCTCTGATTGAAGCTGAGGGAGTAACTTGCGAGGTTATTTTTTCAAACCATCCAAAAACCATTTTAGACTATACAAAGTCTGTATTAACTTGTGATATTCACTCACGTTTCAGAACCAAACGAATTTTAACAAATAACGGTGCTGAAAAAGTATATGGACTCGATGATATTCTTTCAGAATCCATCAATGGCAGCGGCTTTAATGAAGCTTATGGTCTACTTGGATCAAATAAAGCAACTGAAGACAGTGTGAAGTTATTTCCAAACAACTGCCAACCCGTCGTTGATGGGATTCAGGCGAAAATCAAAGAACTAACAGGTAAGACCGTTGAAGTCATGGTTTATGGCGATGGGGCATTCAAAGATCCTGTCGGGAAGATTTGGGAGCTTGCAGACCCGGTAGTATCACCTGCTTACACTCAAGGACTTAATGGCACGCCAAACGAAGTGAAATTAAAATATTTGGCAGATAACAACTTTTCGCACCTTCGTGGAGAAGAGTTAAAACAAGCTATTTCTGAATACATCCAGAATAAAAACGAGGACTTAGTTGGAGCGATGGAAGCACAAGGTACTACACCTCGTAGATTAACTGACCTAATCGGATCATTGTCTGATTTGACTTCTGGTAGTGGGGACAAAGGAACACCTATGGTCTATATACAAGGTTACTTCGATAACTATACAAAATAAGATCAGTAACAAAAAGGGTGTCTTAAACCAAGACATCCTTTTTGTTGCAGTTCGGTACGTTGGCGGATTTACCCGATTGAGCGCCCCGTAGAACTTACAAATGTGAACCCCCGGTTGCGTCAATGAATTGTCCCGTTATCCAACGGCTATCCGAAGAGGCGAGAAACGCCGTCACATCCGCGATGTCAGACGGTTGTCCAACTCGGCCAAGGGCAGACATGTCATTCGCTTGCTTCTGCCCTTCTGGAGTATGGAGCCAAGGAGCGTTAACATCCGTATCCACAATCCCCGGAAGAACCGCATTTACCGTAATTTGACGCGGACCTAATAATTGCGCAAGATGCAGCGTGAAGGTATTGATCGCTCCTTTGGTAAGATTGTAGGCCATGATGTGAGGGAATGCGATTCGAGTCACGCCAGAAGAAATGTTTATAATGCGTCCCTCATCGCGAAGCAAGGGTAACGCTCGTTGAATAAGGAAGAAAGGTGCCTTCACATTCACCGCAAATATTTCATCGAATGACTCCTCCGTCGTTTCCTCCAACGTATTCGAAGTTCCGATACCGGCATTATTTATGAGAATATCGAACTTATCCGAATGGTCGTAAGGATCACAGCGATGTACTAAGGATGCCGCGGACGTATGACCTGGCAAAACATTAATTCTAACGCGATCGCTGCTTGGTATCATATTCGTCGATATCGGTAATGCCACTTCCAGATCCACTTGATCGTCTATTGCGTTACCGTGTTTGATAACAATAGACTTACTTGCCTGCGTCTCGCCGTAGGCGCGAACGTATTGGATAACCTCATCCAGCAGCACGCAAAGTCTCGACATCGGAACAATCGCGCGTATCGAAGCAACTAACATCGGATTTACCTTGCGCAAGGCAATCGGATATTCCTTTTCATGGGCAGCTGCAAATACTTCGGCTCGATCAAGCCTTTCATTAATGGCATTTAGTTGATTCTCCGACTCCCGAATGAGGCGGCGGAGTTCAGCTTGCTTTTGCGCCACCAGACTCCTCACGCCTTCTTCCGAAATATCCTCCTTCAGAAACGTCGAGATTTGATCCAGCGTAAAGCCTTGCTCTTTAAAAATATGGATTCTCTTTATGGTCAGCAACTGTGCTTCGGAGTAAAAGCGATAACCATTGTTTATGTCTACGACGTCCGGTCGCACCAGCCCAATCTTGTCGTAATAACGCAAAGTCTTAATTGAAACGCCACTCAGCTTTGCGAACTCCCCAATCTTCAGCATCGCGGCCGCCGCTCCTCTCCGATTGAAGTCTTTTCCCTAGGCATCCCCCGACGTAACAGGGTTAACCGCGAAGAGAGAATGGATGTTGCCTTCAGGATCTGCAAAAAAGCCCGTAGTATGCCCCCAGGACATGACTTTCGGCGCAGTGATCCCTATCGCTCCTTTTGAAATCAACTCATCATACATCACGTAGACATCCTCAGGAGTATCACATTCAAAATTAAGCTCAAAAGACTGCCCTTTCCGCTCTTCCGCATAAGAAGGATGATCGTTTGTGTTATCCGCCATTAAGGGTGCCGAAAAAATAGCCAGACGAACGCCATCATTTTCAAATTCCGTGTAATTCTCTTCGGTTACGATCACCTTGAACCCCAGCACATCCCGATAAAAGCTCGTTAATCCAGGTACATCCAGCGCCAAAATCGTAATCCCTTCTAATTTCACTCTCATCACAAGCCTCCTCTCCTAATGATTATTCCCAAGAATATAACATCTCTCTATATCCCACATCCCATAGGGCTTCATCCCCCTCAATAGTTATTGTAAGCTCGTTTCCCTGCTCGATTAAAATAGAGCCCATACCCTGCTCATGTCGCCCGGCTTCGGCAGATGCGGACAACATCTCCTGCCCATCGACGGTAACTTTAATGCTGCCCTGGGATTCCAGATGATCCGGAATGCCATAATTAAAGTAAAGATACAACTCCTTCTTATTGCCTAGCTTATACGTGAGTGTTTCTTTGTTTTTACCTTCACTTCGGTACACATTATATTGAGGTTGCACCTCTTCACCCCCAATCTTCAGCGGGGCCAGCTCGGTTCCCGTTACTGGAACCCCGGTACCATCCTCCCATTCATGGATTGCCACAAAAGGGCCCATTTCCTTCGTGAACACTTGATCAAGGACCCCAAAGACTCCCCATACCCCAATCATCAAGACAATGCCGGATATGAACGCAACACCAATATTCCTCAAGTCATTCTTAGTACGAAAGCCCAATTTGTACGCACCGAATCCGACGGCCGCGCCCGTTGTGTTCTGGATGACATCATTGATGTCGAAGCTCCCGAGCAAGGTGAATGCCTGAATGGTCTCCAGCACGAGAATAGATAGGATAAACAGCGTCATAAAACGAACAAACCTCATCCGATATAGCAACGGAATGAGTATACCGAAAGGAATGAAAGCTGCGACATTCCCAAAACCCACCAAATCCATCACCGTAGGGTGCAGAAGATCGGATAAATCCGGCAGCCTAAAAAAACCGTCCGGTAGAAACATGAACGTGTACTCGGAGATTTGATCGGCCTTACCCGCTCTGCCGAAGGCGAAGAATAAAAAGTAAAGAATAAATACGGTATAGAGTATAGTGAGGGTGAACATAATTTTGCGGTGTTTCTTCAACTGCATGGTCTTTCCTCCACATGATGAGACTTTCCTGTTCATTTTAAATTATCATAATCCAGAAAGTAGTTTTTTTATTTTTTCAGTTGTTGGGGGATCCAAAGGAATATTAACTGTAACTTGGAGATCAACAGAGTCTATAGCCTGTAGAGAAAGATGGCCAAGACGAAGGGTACCCGCAACAGGATGATGAAGTAGCTTTTCACCTTCCGGTACATTTATAACATGATGCAACGGCCACCACTCCCGGAACTCCTTGCTTTGCTGATTCAGATCCTCAATAAACTCTTCCCACCAAGGATCCCCGACTTTATTTGCATAATTCGCCCGGAGCTGCGCCAGCCTAAGTTTGGCATTAGCTTCCCAACTATCACCAAGCATTTGCCTGGCATAATCCGTAGTGAATAAGCGCCATATGGAATTTCTTTCTCTTGCCGACATGGATTCATAATCTCCATAAACAAGAATCGCGGCCTGGTTCCAGGCTACAATATCCCACCTTGAATTGACCACAAAGGCGGGGCTTTCCCCCTGTCTGTCCAAGAAATCCTGCAGTAGCCGGCTTACGTTGTTCTGGGGTGCATATTGATTCGGGGGTAAATGTCCTACAGCCAGCAAGAAGAGATGCTTCCGCTCAAAGTCGTTAAATCTCAGTGCACGGGACAAGCTATCAAGCACCTGAATGGAAACTTGAATATCTCTTCCCTGCTCCAGCCATGTGTACCAATCCACACTGATACCTGCGAGTGCGGCAACCTCCGCCCTTCGAAGACCAGGTGTCCGCCGTCTTTCACCGGGAGGCAAGTCTACCTGCTCCGGAGTCAGAGAGGCTCGTCGGATACGGAGAAATTCCGCTAATTGCCCAGTCTTTTCGCGTTCCCCCTGCATTTTATTCCTTCCCTCCACTCCTGTATTCTGGGAGTAACACTCCTAGGATCATTCCCTCTCTCGTTATTCTATACCATCGACTATATACTAATGTAGTCTTCATTTTAATACAGGATGAGGGTATGAAGCTCATGATCGGAGGAGGAGAATCTATATGAATCTACCACAGGGAAATCAATTAAAGGGTGAGGAAAGAGAAAAGTTATTGGATTGGAGCAAAACCTCTCTGGTCGTCATCGACCTGCAAAAATGGATCGGCAATCAATATGCTCCTTATTCCGCCGAGACGGTCATTGCCAATTCAGCTAAGCTGGCCCTTCATTTCCGGAATAAGGGGGCTTTTGTGACGCTCGTGCACGTATCCAGTAAAGATTTCAAAGATATGCCTTCTCCCAAGCTCGATATCACACCACCTAAACTAAATCTGATAGAGGGCTGGGATGAATTTGTTCCCGAGCTCGGAGTGACGGAAACAGACCATATCATCTCCAAAAAGCAATGGGGAGCTTTTCATGGAACCGACCTTGATCTGCAATTACGCCGCCGAAACATTGATACGATCGTTCTATGCGGCATAGCCTCAGGGATTGGAGTGGATACAACCGCCAGAGAGGCATTTCAGCATGGCTATCATCTTATTTTTGCAATCGACGCCATGACCGGGTTTACCAAAGGCGAACATGAGCATGTAAGAAATATCATTTTCCCTAGGATAGGCCGGATTCGTACGACAGAAGATATCTTGCTAGCGGAACCTTAAAGCCTTTGTATATGTGTATTAGTAAATGAGGAATCCTGATATTTCAACCCGGCACCTATTGCTCTATCCATGCATATATGGGCGATCCAGATGATCGATCCTAATAATAGATAATCGTTTGAAAAATATAAATAACCTAATACAAAAAGCAGGGGGAAAATAAAGGTGTGTCCCAAATTATAAACCATCGCACCTATTTTCTTATTCATTGTGTACCCGAGCATTGTAAGATCAGGAACGAATAAAAGAACTACGAACAACCATATGGGAAAGTGTAGCTGCATGTAAATAAAAAGGGAAAGCGCAAAGGCAACTGCATATTCAACATGAACGATTTGTTTATTTGTCATCATCTCTCTCCTTATAAATCCTTTTGAAATAAACCAAGCACTAGTTTTTCAATATCGTCTATATTCTCTAAATACTTCACATCACTTGCAAGTTCTTTAATGGTCTGCACGACTTTCAATGCCTGTTGATAAAACGAGATTTTTTCCTCAAGTTTCATGATTTTTTGATCGAATAACAATACTGTTGTATCCTTACATTCGGTTGATATAGATTTGTTGTCTCGTAATAGAAGTAATTGTTGAATTTCCTTTATTGTAAAACCTAATTGCTTCAATACGATGGTAATTTGTATTTGTTTTTCACATTCTTCATCAAATTCCCGATAACCATTTTCTAGTCTAATTGGAGTCAATAAGTTCTCTTTTTCATAATAGCGAATGGTGTCCGTTTGAATTTGGTATTTGCTCGCAAAATCCCCGATTTTCACTTTAGCCCCCCTTCCAGGAAAATCATAACATTGGAGTAAACTCCAGAGTCAACTATTTATGACAGATAGCGCTAATGAACCACTTCCGAATCAAGTAGTCCGATGAATTTCCGGCTCGGGTTTCGTCTAAATAAACAACAGCATCAATGACAACAAACCAATTTGAAGATGAGGTGTTTAAAAATGGCATTAACATCCACATTCACGAGCATCAATCTGCCTGTAAACAACGTAGAACAATCGAGGGCATTCTTCACCGGACTCGGATTCGAGCTCCACCCGCAATTCCCCAATAATGAGGTGTCGGTGGCCATCATGATCGGCGATAACCTACAAGTTATGCTGATCGATGAAGCATTCTTTAAAACGCTCACGGAGAAGGAATCGGTCGATACGAGCAAGTATGCGCAGATGACTATTGCATTGGCTTTCGAGAGCCGGGAAAAGGTCGATGAAATCGTGAATACCGCGGTCTCCTTGGGCGGGAAATTACATGCTGAGCCTGAATATCATGGTCCCGTGTATCATTGGGGCTTCGTGGACTTGGACGGCCATTTGTGGGCAATCAACTGCATGAACACGGATGCAGCTCAGGGTTAAGGATAACGGAGAGCACTTATATTGGGATTAACAGGAAAGACGCCGGGAACCTACCCCGGCGTCCTATTAAAACCAGCTGAACCGTTCAATAATCAGTAAGATAACTGTTTAACAGCCAAAAGAAGCGTCAAAGACAACGAATTGTACTTTGACGCTTCCCTTAACGATGGTTTTGTTCTTATTTATGGTAAGGTTACCCATATTATCTACAGTGGGAATGGAAAGCACCCAATCAGGTGACTTTTTGGCGAAGAAGCTCTTATTCTCTTGAATCAATTCCCGTTAGAGTTAGGATACACTACGAACAATATTATATATATAATATGTTGTAGTTTCAGAGGACTTTAAGTCCTCAGTAAATCCATGTTTTTCATAAAACCTCTGTGCTATATTATTCTGATCATCCAATTCTAATCTAACATAACCTAAACAATTCTTTTCACAATATTCAATAGCCTTGTTTAATAGCTGTGTTCCTAACTTACTTCTTCGTTCAGTTCTTTTAGTGGCGATAAGGGCTATATATACTTCTTTTTCATTTACATAAAAAGAAATAAATCCCGCTACCTCATCATTACGATTTATAGTATATGTTAATGCAAAGGTATTGATTTTTTTTGCATACTCTTCTAGGGATCCAACCTTTTCTGAAATTTTAGGATTAAAGCTATCATCAAAGGTTTGTAATATTCCTAGAATCTCACTATATGAATTCAATTTTCTCATTTTTAATTCTATTGAATCCACTATTACTATTTTCCACCTTTCATGCATACAAAAAAGATTGTAGAGCATAAGTCTGGATACTTCTTCCCTAATTCGTAACATCCATCAAGATATTCCTTAGAGATAATATCTGTTTTCAATAACTGATCCCACTGGAAATTTGCTAAAGCCTTGAAGAAAATTCCTGAGGAGTAAATTATTTTCAGGCCCGATTGTTGTATATCCTTTCGTAACGTTTCTAGAGAGTATGTAACTCTATGTCCATGTTCACTTTCTGCTTTTGTTACGGACTCACAACTTGGTATAATCCCCATATTGACTGCAATCTGCCGTGAAGCGGCATTAGCATTCGGACATGCAATAAAAGCAACTCCCTTGTCACTCAGCCATTCATCATTTATCTTTTTAAGTAATCCTATACGATCGTCTATATGTTCTAATACATGGGTTAAAAATATATTATCATACTTTTCCTGTAGATTTACTTGTTCGAATATATCATGAATAAAATTTATCTTTCCGTTATCCAGGCTCTCTTTCGCAATATTAATTGCATCCTTTGATGCCTCAACACAAGTAATATTATCAAAAATAGTATTTAAACGCTTAGTAAATGCTCCCTGATAACACCCTAATTCTAAGGCATCCCCACTTACCATGTATGGCTCAAAAGACTTTATCATATAGGGATGCATAATATCAAAGTCAAAATTATATGCATATTGTCTACTATTGTCTTGTAATTCCTTATTATAATCTCTCATCTAATCCTCCACTAATTTCAGAATTCCAAATCCACTCTCGCCAAAATTATTTCCGTTATATAACATATACAAAGTTCCTTCCATTTCAAAAACATTAGGGTAGCATTGCATTCCACTATCCCATCCTGTTTCAGGTAGCCTTATTCCTGCGATTTCATCTGCTCTAGTCCAATTAACAAGATCATCAGAATATGCATATCCAATGCGATAGCTCTTTTCCCTATTCTTTCTAAAATCAGTTGCATGCCTATAACAGAAAAACATATGGTATCTATTTTTATAGAACACGACACTAGGAAGGGCTTGACACTCTAATGGGATTTTTTCACTAATAATTTGTCGTCCTTCTCGTTCCCAATCTAGGCCATTATTAGAAACAGCATGACCAATTTTATAAATTCTATCTGGTTCATTCTGGCCCGGGAACTGTATCCATTGAGTTCCATAAATATACCACATATGAAATAAACCGTTAAAAAATCTGACAAAACCATCAATGACGAGAAATGGCTCTTCTAAGGAACTCGTTAAAACAGGTCCATTTCCGACTCGCTTAAATGTTTTTCCACCATCATTTGATATTGTTAACCCAATACCGGTATCCGTTGAAACAGAGACTCTACGTGACCACCCACTTGTATAGCCATAAATTTTTCCTTCATATTGAAATGGACTAAATGGAAATATTCCATGCTCATCAAAGCAACCTAATTCTCCATTTTCCAAAACTGATGTCGATAGGTTCAATATCTTTGAGAATGTTTTATCTATATCAATAAAAGCTACTTTACTAATGTATTTTTGCCGTTCATCAATTTCGCAAAAAGAAAAATAAATTCTTAAATACGTATCATGAACCACAACTTGCGGAGATTTGGCAAAATTTAATCCGTACTCCCGAGGATCAAATATTAATCCATCCTTCGGCCCTACTCGATGCCATTTCATATTAAATCTCCTTCTAGCTCAGCCAATCCAAATCCATATTTACCCACTTCATTCCCGAGATATAGCATATATACTTTTCCGTCTAGCTCGAATACATTGGGATATGCAATCATTTCACTATCCCAATCACCCTCAACCTTTGAAACATTAATTCCGCACTCCTCATCCTTTCTAGTCCAATGTATTAAATCCCTAGAAACTGCATAACCAATCCTATAAGAGTTGTTAGCATTCTTTCTAAAATCTAAACATTTTCGATAGCAGAAGAACATATGGTACATACCATTTTTATATATTACATCTCCACATGCTTGCGCCTCATCTTCACCTAGCTTATTAGCTATAATATCCTTATTTAACTTATCCCAATGTATTCCATCTTTCGACGTTGCCATCCTAAGTTTATAGTAGATCTCTGGCCTTCCATTATCGACAGAAACCCATTTTCTACCTGCAGAATAAAATAGATACCACTTTCCATCGTAAATTCTAACTTTAGGAGAACACACCACAAATGGCTCTTCTATAGAATAGGAAACTACAGGTCCCCTTCCTATTTTCTTAAATGACTGGCCATCATTCTCGCTTATAACACAACCAATGGCAACATTAAAAGGTACTGATTCGCAGCGTGTAACTCCACCATAATATCCATATATTTTATCTCCATGCCTAACTACACTAAATGGATAAGTTCCAAACTCATCAAATTCACCTATCCCACCGAGTTCTACCACTGGATGGTCAGAAACTTTAATTACTTTTGTCAGGTCCTCCCGATCCAAATCAACATATGCAATACGACTAATGGTTTGCCCTTGTTCATTTGGCTTTTCACGACAGGAGAAATACACACGAACAAAACTATCAAATATTAGTACATTTTGTCCTTGTGCATAATTCCATCTCCAACTCGGTCTATTTTGATCCTCGCATGGATTAAATAATAACCCTTTCTTTTTCCAATTCAGCATACTGGCTCTCCTCTAATTTATCTGGCACCGTTTTAACATCCCGATAACTTGCTCTCTACTATTAAACATAAGGACATCAATTATTGATAGCGCAGACATAAATTCGTTCCCAAATTGTTCATATTGAATTGGCTCCATAGAGATAAACTTTAGATCCAAACCATGCTTACTAAACACATCTTTTGAATACAAATCCACTCCTCCAATAGGATTTATATATTCCGTTCCGTTTAATGCTTTACAAATAGCAATCACTCTATCCTGTGATCTCAAACTACTGTCTATATCTAATGAAGAGGACGTTACTATTTTTGTCTTAATCCCCAAGTAGCTTACTATGATATTGACTGAATGATATATAAACTCAAATAAATTCCTATTATCGTAAGTAAAACACTTCTCAACTAGCACAATAATATCCTCATAATAAGGAGCCTTCTTATAGGCTTGTTTTAGCTGATTAATACATTTAGTAGAGTTAAATGCTTCTGAAATATGTCGTTCTCTTATATCTAAAAAATCTGATTGTTTTTTTAAATCTATTGTAAAATAGTGATCTTTTCCTTGTACTAGATAGCGGTTTCGATTAATCCATCCTTTTTTTGTATATTGGATATTGTCATAAATAACAAATAAATCAACTTCGTTAATTAATTGAAAATATCCTAAATACGGTAAAAAGTAGGGCTGCATTATTCCAATCTTCATTTTATACTATCTCTTTCTTTTCAATTAGTTGTTTAGCTTCTAATAAAATTCTTCCTACTTGATCAACTAGATTGATTTGTTTTTCTTCCTCCGCTTTCTTTAAGGCTGCATTATGTTTGTGTTGATAAAATTCACTATCCGTTACATATCTCTTCACTTGATTCACCATGTCTTCTAACGTTTCACATTCGAATTCCTCTCCAACGGCACTAGCGACATCACAGTTTGGAAGTGTGACTACCGGTATACCTTGGAAAATTGAACATACCGCTCCTGCAGCTGCACCACTTCGTGGTAAATTTAAAAATAGTTTTCCTTCTCCTACAGCCCTATAAAAATTATTCGAATATCCCATATATCTTGAACGACTAATAAGCTTTTTACTAGTTGTGACTTGATCTAATGAAACTTGTCCTATAAAAATAAAATATATAGAATCTGAAATTTCCAATATAGTTTCTAACATTTCTACTACTATATTATTTAGCTCCGACCGCAAACGGTTTCCTGCTATAACTATTGGAAATGCACCCTCAGGAAGCGAGTCATATGTTGCTATTTCCTTCCCATTATCTTCTGGAACATATGGTATTCTAAAATCTATAATGGTTTGTTTTTTCTCTTCGATAAAACGCTCAATCTCATATGTTGACTTCTTATCACCTTTTAAATAACGTAATAAAATATCACTCTCTGAAACTACTAATTGTTTTGTTAAATTCATGCTCATCACAGTGAATACGCCATTAAATAAATCGGCAAAATTCTCGATACTTCCTAGTTTCCATATACACATCGGATTATAGTCGTAAATTGCTTCCACTAATTCTCTTTGTTCATTATTATTATTCTCATTTATGACAATCTGATACCCAGCAATCATCTTTGAAAACCCACAATCAAGTTCAAAGAATCTATCTAATTGTTGTGTTCGATTTTGAAATATAGGTGATATGCAACTGCCATAGTCATAATTTTGTTCAAATGCTACGATGGTATATACTTGCATATTATAAACTTCTTGAAGAATATAGATTAATTCTAACAATATACGAGTAGGTGCATGGTCTTCATCTATTAGCTGGTTCGTTACAATTACAATTCTATTTGAATTTCGATCTTTTAATGGAACATAAGGTAATTCTATCCCTAACTCATCTCTCCACAGTTTATTTATTTTGCTGTTTAACTGACGTTGTTTGAAATAGATATCCTTTTCAAGATGAGTTGTTACTTTATTGTTAAGCATAGTAATAACTTGGGTTTTATAGTGTTTTAACTCGCCTAGAGAGATTTCTTCGGTGCATAATATATCTAGTAAATATAATAGTACGTCAAAATCATGTAACTCCTTAATCAATACACTTAACAAAAACAATTGACTACTGTAGTCTCCGGCAAAACTATTCTGTATCTCCTTGATAACTTTATCTTTACCCAGCTGCTTACATTTTTCGTTATACTCTCCTAAGCAATTATTTTTTGCTTCTAAATACTCTGTAGTTACATTATTGCCAGATGCTTGAATGACTCTTAAAAAGTGTTCCAACTGGATAAATAAATTTTTCACCTTTTAATGCTCCTTATTATGTTAGTAATCTTATCTACTTCTTCTTCTGTCATATCAGTTGCTAATGGTAAAACCAAAATCTGCTTTGATATTCTATCTGCGACTGGCGTCTTTACAGCATTAAAAACTCCACTGTAACACTCTGCTTGATATGTTAATGGATAAAAATATTTTCTAGCGTATATCTGGTGGTCTTTTAACCATTCAAAAATATCATCTCTACTGTATCCCAGTTCTTCCTCTATAACTACTATAGGATAATATGAATAATTATATTTTACCTTTTCTTGTATACTTCGTATTTTTATCCCAGGCACCCCTGTCAATCTCTTATCATACCATTCGGTTACCTGTCTTCTTTTATCTATCTCATTTTCAATGTGCCTTAGGTTACATATTCCCATCGCTGCTTGAAATTCGTTCATTTTGGCATTAAGTCCAATTCCGTCAACTTCCTCCTGTGACTTAATTCCAAAATTCTTTAGCTGATATAATAACTTTCCTACTTCCGATTTATTGTAGACTACTGCTCCGCCTTCAATTGTGTGAAATACTTTAGTAGCATGAAAGCTAAACATTGAAGCATCACCAAAATTCCCAATTCCCCGTCCCTTATATTCGCAGCCAAAAGCATGTGCCGCATCATAAATTACTTTTAAATTATGCTTTTTAGCAATTCTTTCAATCTCCTCTACATTGCATATGTTTCCATACACATGTACCGGTAAGATTGCTGAAGTCTTTTCTGTTATTAGTGACTCTATCTTTGATACGTCTATCGTATAATCTTCTTCGTTTATATCACAAAACACAGGGGTTAAATTGCGTCTAACAATTGCATGTGTCGTGGATATAAATGTAAATGGAGTTGTAATTACCTCCCCTGTAATTCCAAGTGCATGAATTGCAAGTTCTAACGCTAAATGACCATTTACAAATAAAGAGATTTCATTTACTTTCAAGTAGTCTATTAGTTCTTTCTCTAACTTTTTATGCAAATCCCCCATATTCGTCAATATTGAACTTTCCCATAATCCTTTAATTTCATTAATATATTCTTCTAAGGGAGGCAAAAATGATTTTGTAACATATCTTGTTTTGTCCATAGTATTTTCACTCTCTTAAATTTATTTATGCTTATATTTTTTGTGTACTGACAGCATTTATTTTACTCTTTTATTTTCTGAGAGTAATTGAACACCGCTTTGTAACAAACTTAAAATCTATTTTAATGAGCGCCCACTTAAGGTTGTCTATTAACTTATATCGGAAAATAATCATAATTACATTACCTATTAAAACAGGTCACCCAATATTTTGTGGAAAATATATTATTTTATCATTTTCAACAAAAAGATACCAGAATATATTTTACATACCTTTACTATCCATGTACTCACCAATCACCTAAACTACTCGTAATCATTGCTCTTTTATGACTCTACCTACTCTTATTCAAGAACCCAACTCTCAATATTCCACTCTCTCAGGCCGGGCTAATTAATTTTACCAGTCCATAGTGAATTCAATAAGTATGCAGAAAAAGACACTGAGATATTATTCATCAGTGTCTTTTTTGGCCTTTTTCTACCGTTACTATAAGCGTTGCCGTCTAAAGCTGCTTAATGATGTCTTCCAACTCGTCGACCAAGCCTTTTGCCGTTTCAAAATCCGTATTTTTCAAAGCTAATTCGATCTGCATTTCAACGGCCTTTTTCTTTTGTTCGTTTTCCAAATAGTCTTTATCAAAGTGACTGGCGTAGATCATCTGTCTGAATTTGCGCATACTCATTTTTCTAATCGTCTTGTCGTCAATGATCAGCACATAATCCATGCCGTTTACGACGGAATAGAAATCATGGGATATCATCAAAATCGCGCCTTTGTAGTCTTCGATGGCTTTCTCCAGCGCAATCTGTGTATAGAGGTCCAAATGGCTGGTCGGTTCGTCAAGCAGAAGCAGGTCGGCTTGGCTACCAGCGACTTTAGCCAGTTGAAGCATGTTTTTTTCTCCACCTGATAATGATTCGATCTTCTGATCCAGAATTTCGCCTTCAAAGCCGTAGTTCGCAAGATGCGCTCTAATCTCGTCATACGTTTTGAACCCAGCGTCGATGAATTCATTAAGGATCGTATTCGAGTCTTTTAGCGTTTCGTCTTGAAGCTGCGATAAATAGGCCACTTTCACATCTGCATTGATTTCGATGGAGTCATGGTTGTTTTTGAAGATTTCGCGGAGCAAAGTCGTTTTCCCTGTGCCGTTCGGGCCGATGATCGCGACTTTATCTGTAGATTGGATTTCAAAATTAACGTTGTGCAGAAGCAGCTCGTCGAAGGCGACGCTGTAATTGGCAACCTTTACAACAGTGGCGTCTTCCACTTCACGATCCAGATCAAAACGAATATTCGGCTGCTTGATCTCGACAAACGGCGCTTTGATTCGGCGTGCTTCCAATCTTTCCTGAAACTTAACTCTGGCTTTTAATGCTCGGCCTCTGGACGCGTCTGCAACATTCGTTGCGATCTCTCTAAGATTGTCGATGATGTGATCGTATCGCTCGATTTCTTCGGCTTCGGCGACCGCGATTTCTTGCAGCTCGATCTTGGTCTGAAGCAGTGAGAAGTTATAATCGATATACCGCCCGTCAAACTCCTGGATCTCCATGTTTTCGAGGTGAATGATTTTGTTGAAGCAATGATTTAACAGATAGCGGTTGTGCGTAACGACCAGCAGCATGCCTTTGTGGGAATTGATCAATTTTTTGAGCGCATTGAGGTTTTCAAAATCCAAAAACACGTCCGGTTCGTCCATAATCATCAAGTCCGGACTGCCGAGCATTTCCTTCATGACTTGAATCAGCTTGAATTCCCCGCCGCTCAAGGAAGATACTCTGGCGTCTTTCAGCTTCATCAGATTGGCGAGATTCAGCTGCTTATTAATCGTGCTCTCGAAATCATCCCCGCCTATGGCATCGAGTGCGTCCAACGCCGATTGATACTTTTCCATCAGCGAATCCATATCCGACGTGGTTTCCATCTCAGCATAAATCGCGGTGAGCTCATCCTGGATCTTGATAAAGTCTTCCCCGATATATTCAAAAACGGTCATTTCTTTCGTTTTGTCCACCTGCGAGAACTGACTGACGTACCCGATTCTACAATCTGGGTCAATCTCCAGCTTGCCCTCGAACAAATGCCTTTCCGGGTCCATCAGCATCTCGATCAGTGTACTTTTCCCGCTGCCGCTCGTGCCGATAAAGGCGCAGTGTTGTCCTTCTTCGAGCGTGAAGGAAATGTTTTGATATAGTTCTTTTTGCGGGAAAGAGAAGGATAGGTTATCTATTTTAATCATGGAGTTACCTTTCTGAATCGCCATAACGGCGGGTATTGTGGGGTGCGCGGCAGCGTTTAAACTTAAGGTTGCCGATTTTCAGATTAACACTGTTTGGTGGGGAGTACAATTGGTTTGTAGGTTTTACTCTTGCATTGGAATTTTCTTCGCTAACTATTAGAGCTGAATTTGCGAAAACCTCAAGGCTCTGAGTTTTTATTTGTGATATGGTTCACCGCGCTGTCTGTAACGGCAAGTTTTAACCCATTATAGTGTCATTCTCCTTTTGCAAGAAGAGAAGTGTTAGTTCGTTCACAACATCCACATGCTCCATAGTCAGGGAATGACTTGCCCCAGCAATTAAATGGGTCTCAAGATTAGGAATTAAACGTCTAGCATTTGCTATTGCCTTCTCGGCCGGGTATATTACTTCTTTATCTCCTATAAGGAGCAGAGTAGGAATATTGTAACTTTGGAATTCCTCTTTATCAAATACAGTGGGCATCACTTGCAGAAGTGGTTTCGCATGGCGGTAACCCGTGATGACTTGAGAGCGAAAAAGAGGGTGTAATGGCTCCTCCTTGCCTGAAAACCATAAAAGGCATTGTCAATCCACTTCTCCGTGTGAAACAACAATGCAGGGTAAATCTTCGTGAAGAATTTAAAACTTATTCTATGGAAAGTTCCAGCAGGGGCATAAAGTAACAGCTTTTACACACGTTCCGTATAATCAAGCGCAAAATTTAGTGATAAGAAGCCGCCCATCGAATGGCCTGCCACTTATGGTACGGTTCACCGTAACGGGTAAGTAGCAAAAGAAGAATAGACGCCAGGCGTCTATTCTTCTAATAATTATTTACCCTCAATCTTTTTTGAATTGCCGGAGCTTTGCACGGAAAGGATTATCAGAATCGTCCGTGTCCTCGCCCTTATCAAATTTCATCGTCATATTCCAAATTTCAGAATTTGTTTTTGTATCATATCCTCTATTCAATATCATCGCGTCAAACACTTTGCCAATCGGTGGTCGCATTTCTCTTGAATATGTCTTCAAGTTATTTACATGTATGCTCCCCGTAACCTCAAATCCAATAATACGAACTTTTACATAATGCTCAATATTTTTTAAAACCTCACACTTAACAATCCGGCCGTAACCGAGGGAACCTAACACTTCAGGGATCGATTCACTCCCGCCAGTTGTTATTTCAATCGATTGATTAAAAGCCCTAGGTCCTTCATAACTAAAGCCCATTCCGAATTTCACTTTCTGATTAGTTTGGCTATGGTCGATTTCTCCTCCGGTGGCGTTTGGGTTAAAAAAGATTTCTATTCCGAACAATGAAATATAAGCGTGATTATCGTTAACGTAATGTTTTTCAGTAATACGACCTGTAAGCAAATGAAGATCATTCTTTAAGTCTTCATCCTTCTTGGTGACTCGGTAATCCCTAGCATTAATTAATTTACCAAGCCCCTCACCATTCCCACCTAACCACTCGTGAATAATAGTACTGTTGTGCATCCGCTCGGTCTTACTTTTTAATTCCCTAAGCAATCTAGGCAGTTCTTGTTCTGCTGCTGTACTACCATCGAGAGCCTTCAGGAACTTAAGAATGAAACGATAATAATACGCTTCTACGGAACCTGTTGAATGAGCCCAAGTATTTAATTTAATAATTGCGTCATCGATCACTTCATCGGGATTGTCTGATTTCAGCCAACGAATAGCATTAAACCAAATCCTTATATTTTCCGGTTCGCTCTTCTCTTCATAAAGATTTTCTTGCATTAACTCTACAATCCGCTTAATTTCAAGCTGATTTCTTTTATCTGGAGTAATTCTCTCATTTTTATTGTGATATGCCCTCGCGAGCATTCGTCTAGCCTGAGGCTTACGCTTATTTATTGTATTCTCCAAATATTTCTCCCATATAGAAATAGTAGATTCTAGATCACCCAACATAGTTTTTAATTCGGCATCCATCTCAGAAACGAGTGTTGCGTCACGGTCTGTCACTTTACTTTCGCAAGCCTTTGCTAAGGTACATGCCCTATCGACAAAATACATATACCAACTATCTGAATTATTAGCGAGGAATTCTGCCGAATCATAGTATCCTGTAGTATACTTTGCCATATCCACAATTCTAATGCAAAGATTAATATCAGATAAGTATCCAGCGATTCCAGAATCCATTGAGCGAACATCTTCAAAAATATTCATAGCTTGTTCTGCATCAGTTTTCAAATGCTCTATTAGTGCATTCATCTCATCCAACTCATTCTCCCTATAATGCTTACGAATTGCAGGGATGTATTTGTTGGTTATTCGGGAAGAATGACCCATTGCCTTCATGTGATAAAGCATCGGGTCCACTTTTCCTATTGATTGAGAAGCATCGATCGCCTCTTCAATAGCTTGGAAGCCTTTCTCATAATCCTTTTCAATATAGAAGTAGAACCGAGCCAAATGTGCAATAAAGTGAGGCTCATCTGGATATATAACTACAAGCTTTTTAAAAATACGACCAATAATATCATCCGATAGATTCGAGGTATAGCTATAAACCTCGCTCTCTTCTCGCAATTGTTCAATTAAAGGAGAAAACGTCGGCCTTGTTGAATCAGCATCTTCCACTCTTGTAATAAACAAAGATCTTAACAATTCAACTGTGTCACGGTTATAAAAATATTTATTTTTTCTAGAGTCCTCAATAAAACTCAACAAGTAATCCAACAAATTGATAAAAGAAATTTGTTCTCCATTTCGTCCGTTAGACAACTGAATTAATATTTCTGTCGCAAACATTGGGTATTTGATTCGAAATGACTTTTTAGATGGGTGTTTCTCCTGTAATGCTACCAAGCTATTGAATGCACTATCCTGCTCAAATAGGAAGTTCTCAATCTCAGAGTTTTCGAAAAGCTCTGCAAAAAACTGTACGTCAATGTCCTTGTTTGCGTAGTCGGCCAATGCAATGTAGCAAAGTATTTTCTTAGATTCGGGTATCAAGTCTTTGAAGAAGTTGGCCACATAATGCTTAACGCCCTTAAACTCCTTTTCAAAAGCATACATAGACATTATGAATGGTGACCGCTCTTCCGACTCTACATCACAAATCCGTTCCAGTTGTATCATATTTGATGGATCGCCAACGAAAGGCACTAAATTCAATTTCATTTCTTTAGCTTCTGTATCGTCTAGCAGTTTGAGCACTTCATTTGAATGGATTGATGAAGGCTTTGAAAATCTACCTACCCTTTCGATGTAATATATGTAAAATGGAAAATTTATTGCTTTGATCTCGCTGTGTAGCTTTCGGGCATCTACCGCCGAAATATTATTACTATCTGCCAAAACAAGTATGGGCAATTTACATAAATTATAGAGTTTCTCGAGTACACTAACCGTTTCATCCCCGAGATGTTCCTTTAGAATAAGTACCGGGTATGTATCGTGTAGCTCCCATGCAATTCTACGCATGGCGGTAGTTCCACCTATCCCTGGCGAGTAGTGAAGTGAACGAATCACTCGCCCCTTATCCTCAAGATCACGCACAATTTTCTTTACTGCCGTCTTATTTTCGTTTCTCCCGATATCAAAATGCTTTTTTAAACCATACCAACTAATTGGAACCATACCCCGATAGAAAAACTCTGGGTTTGTCCTCAAACTGTCTGCCATTTCCCCGGTTTCGATACCTTTATATACAAGTTCAAATGAATCGCTTAAACGTGAATAAAAATTTGTATCGAGCGGCTTGTCTCCGTCCTTTGTATGAATAATAATTGGACCTACATTAGAATTTGGTACAGTTGGAGGGGTCAGCTCTAGATGCATTAATAGAGACTCTAGCGTCAACGACGACTTTTTGAAGTTTTCATCTTCTATTCTTCCAAAATCGCCAACTGAAGAGAGTGCAAAAAAATCAATATCATTTCCGTTATCATAGGCAATATTGAAATCTTCGATTATTTTTTCAACTATCCGTTCTTCCACAAAGGAAACAATGACAACCTTTAGCGGTTTTGTATACTCAGCATGAAATTTATCTAGAAAGTCGGAGAGATTTCTCCCATACTTAAATTTCCAGTCTTTCTGATTTGCAATTGATTCAGGTTGATCAATGTACCCTGAAGCCATCACCCAGTATGGAGTCGTAGAATAGTTAAGCTGTTTTCTAACATTTTCACGACTCAAATCTCGAATAAGCGGATTTACACAGGTAATCTCTTTATACATAGTGGCTAACCCGTCAGTATCAGAAGATGGATCAAAATCGAACACTAAGTCCCATTTAACAGAAAATATGTTTCGAACGGCCTCTGTTTTTGCACCGGTTAACGATCCTACAATCAAACAATACGAATTCGTATCGTCAAAATCATCGCAATCTAGTTTTAACTCGTACCAAGCGTTTCCGTCTCCATAACTCGAATCATTTGAAGTGGACAATTCAGCATCGGGATCTATATATGCTTTTATGAACTTTCTAATTTCAGCGACCGAAATAAGGTATTTTTGGGGGTCTGGCACAACAGCTAGATGCTTCGGTCCGTTATTAACTAGAAACGCGTTTCGAGAAATGACGTTAAAATCAATACCTACTCGATCCGGCGGTGGTGAAGCCACTCTACCAATTTCTGAAATCAAATATTTGAGGTCACAGGATTTTCCACTAAGAGCCGCGCATAACCCATCACATTCTCTTTGTGTTATGACCTTAGACTCAAATAAAGCTTTGTACTGTAAATCCAAATAGTTTTTATAAGACCATTCGCAAGCATTGTACATTAGATTTCCGGCAGTTCTTAAGAAACGCGACGCTGTCTCTTCATCTCCCCCTGATAATAGTTCTTGAAACCTCTCGAAATTAGCAATGCTGCTGTTGAAATTTTCAATTATTTCAGAAGTGTTCGTGAAGTTGATCTGCCGACTAAAACGAGTAAATTCTGCAAGCTTCCTCTTCTTTCGGCCCATATTTCTCCCCCCCATTAGTTATCAAAGAAGTATATCGACTATAAACTTGGAAGTATTATGAAATTCACTAAAGACATTATAACTCTTATCTTTTAATTTTAATATTATTCTTCGAATATACTATTTGGGGGAACATTGTTTCCTTTGAGTTATCAGAGTCTGACCAAAATACAAAAAAATTTGCGTCATTTGTGATACGGTTCCCCCCGATTGATCTTCACCGCCCGATAAATCTGCTCCACTAGCACCAGCCGCATGAGCTGATGGGGCAGCGTCATGCGCCCAAACGACAGCCGCTGCTGCGCGCGGCTGATCACGGCATCGGCGAGCCCGTGGCTCCCGCCGATCACAAACACGACATGGCTCGTCCCATACGTGCCGAGCCGATCCAAAGAACCGGCGAGCTCTTCCGAGCTCCACAGCTCGCCGCCCACTTCCAGAGCGATGACATGCGCATCGCCCTTCACCAAACCCAAAATGCGCTCGCCCTCTCGCGCCTTCACCTGTAATACCTCCGCCTCACTCATCGTCTCCGGCGCCTTCTCGTCGGGCACCTCGAGAACTTGGAACTTCACATACGGGCCCAGCCGCTTCGCATACTCGGCAATGCCCTGCACCAAAAACTTCTCCTTCAACTTGCCGACCGCAATAACTTGAATAAACATCTCCGTATCCTCCATGTATCGAATTTCCGCCATCTATGCAAAAAGGCCGCTTTCCCCCGCTCTGGTCGAGAAAACCGCCTCACCGAACTTTTCTATTCTCCAAAAGCATCGCACCCAGGCCAAAGCCCTCAGCACTTCCTCATTCGCAAAACATCAGCATTTTCTTTCTTCAAGGTCAGGCCTAAAATTCCATGCACCCAAGCACTCAACCTCACTCCAGCGCTTCGCTGCCATCCCCGGACCCCGGGCTAAACCCTAGCCGATGATCCACTCACTCCTATAACTAGCTAGCAATCCCAAACAAATAAAAACACACGTACCCATCCCATTTATCGCAGACGCGCATCCTCGGAGTCACTCCCGATCCACGCCCATCGACCATTCCTGCCAGCCGGCACCCGACCACCCCGGCCTTAATCCGAAATTCAGCAGCATGAAACCAGCCGCTCCCGAATCCCATAACGCCAAACCAAACAACCTTCCTTACACGATCAAAAATTTTGCCTCATGATCGCAATGCTCGCATGTCACCGGCGGTTCCCAATCGATGAACTTCGTGTGCTCCAAATCGACGACATCCGGGGCTTCCTCAAACTCATCCACAAACATATCGATCGCCAGCTCCACATGATCTTTGCAAACTACATACATACACCAAGCATCCTTTCCCTACCGCTCCCGCGGCGCGCTCCGTATTAACAGGTTGTCCTTTATCTGTTCTACCATACTCCGCCCCAAAAAGGAACCGCACAGATCACTTATAACCAAACATTCTTCATCCTCTCGCCATTCCCTTACCATTGTATCCGCTATCGCTTTTCGCCTCAATAATCTGTCCAAGCAAGCACTCGCTTACCCTTCACCCAGTTGCCCAGCCCTCTCCGGTTCCACCGCCTCCGTCAGCGCCCGCTCCAGTTCATCGGCATGACGCGCCTTCTCCTCCGCCGACCACCCGAAATAGCCCGCCATATAAGCGACCACCGGCTCTTTCCACCTGCGCGCCCAAGCGATATCAAACAGCAATGAACCCGTTCTTCGGATAAAAAAGTCCCCCGGCGTCACCACCATCTCCTCATCCAGTGCGTACTTCAGCGGAACCCCCACCTCCAGCGGCAGCGCGTCAGACCCGCCCACAGGCCGTGCTTCCTCTTTCAAATTAGACTCTTCCCCGGCTTCATCCTTCACTTCCGCCTCTTCTGCCACCGAACCGCTCCGGCCCGTTTCTTCACTCTCCAACTTAACGGAGCCGCTTCGCCCTTCTGCCTCTCGCTCCGGCTTCACCGCGCTACTTCCCAATCCCTTAGCCGTCCGCAGCATCTCGCTGGCGATCGCCATCAACTGGCCCGCGTTCGAGCCATACTTCATTGCCCATGTCGCGCCCAACTCCCGCGGAAGGCCAAGCTCCTCGGCTTCTGTGCTCTTGGTCTGCACATATCCATAAAAAGCATCCCCGCCCCCCACATGCCCTCCCGATATGGGCAAGTGCTTTGTAGTGCAGGCATGGAAGCGCAGGCCATGCTCACGCCCCAACTGGGCGGCGACCCGATCGACGACCGTCTCGGCCATCTTGCGATAGCCCGTCAGCTTACCGCCTGCCATCGTAATCAGGCCGGAGTCCGACTGCCAGATCTCATCCCGGCGCGAAATCTCGGACGGCGATTTCCCTTCTTCATAGATCAAAGGCCGAACGCCCGCCCAGCTCGATTCCACGTCCGCCGCCGTGATCCCAAGCGAAGGAAACATTCCGTTGATCGCATCGATCACATACTGGCGATCTTCCGCGTTCATGCGCGGATGGGCGATATCGCCTCGGTACACCGTGTCCGTCGTACCGACGTAGGTCTTGCCCTCCCGTGGAATCGCAAAAATCATCCGCCCATCCGGCGTATCAAAATACACCGCCTGCCGCAAAGGAAACCGCCCCTGGTCGATCACCAGGTGCACGCCCTTGGTCAACTGCAGCATTTTGCCCTGCTTGGACCCATCCCATTCACGCAGCGTGTCGACCCACGGCCCGGCGGCATTAACGACCTTCCGAGCCCTCAGCTCGTAAGTTTCACCGCCGATCCGATCCCGCACCGCTGCGCCGACCACCCGGCCGTCCTCATAACGGAACTCGGTCGCCTTCGCATAATTGACCGCCATCGCCCCTTGCGCCACGGCGGCCTTCAACACCTCAATCGTCAGCCGCGCGTCGTCCGTGCGGTACTCGACATAGTAGCCGCCGCCGAGCAGCCCTTCGCGGCGCAGCAACGGCTCCTTCGCTAACGCGTCTTCCGCCGACAACATCGACCGCCGCTCGCCCCGTTTCACCCCGGCGAGCAGGTCGTACACCCGCAGGCCCACCGACGTGCTGAGCCTGCCAAACGTGCCGCCCTTGTAGATCGGCAGCAGCATCCATTCCGGTGTCGTCACATGCGGACCGTTCTCGTACACGATCGCACGCTCACGTCCGACCTCCGCCACCACCCCGATCTCGAGCTGCTTCAAGTATCGCAGCCCGCCATGCACCAGCTTCGTCGACCGGCTCGACGTCCCGGCGGCAAAGTCTTGCATCTCCACCAGCCCGGCCCGCATCCCCCTCGCCGCCGCGTCCAGCACAATCCCGGCGCCTGTAATGCCCCCGCCGATCACCAGCAAATCCAGCGGCGCCTGCGTCATCGCCTGCAGCATACCCGCTCTACTTTTTCCCGCAAACAGAGAATTCATCACTAATCCTCTCCCTTCCCTAGAAGCCCCTGCACCATATCTTATGTATTTTCAATACACCATGACTCGACTACCCTTGCATCGCTCTTTACTCCTTACTCTTTGCCCTTGCCCTTACTCTTTGCCCTTATGCCCTTTGTTCTTTGTTCTTTGTTCTTTGTTCTTTATTCTTTGCTTTTTGCTTTTTGCTTTTTGCTTTTTGCTTTTCACTCTTTGCACTTTACTCTTTACTCTTTGATCTTTGCCCTTTGCCCTTTGATCTTTGCTCTTTGATCTCTGCCCTTTACTCTTTACTCTTTACTCTTTACTCTTTACTCTTTACTCTTTGATCTTTGCCCTTTACTCTTTACTCTTTGCTCTCTGCTATTTGGCTTTACACCTATACTTAACTCTTTACCCTAACGCCTAACTCTTACACGCACTAGCCCCTGCTTACCCGCCCAACAAGAGTTTTAATTCCCCCGGTAAAGACGCCCCAAAGGCATCCCGAACACATCCCGAACTTCATTTGTCCGTGCCCCGAGGACAAAATCCAAAAGTGTCCACCCAAAAGGAGGACAAAACACTTATACCTCACCCGCCCCCATACAAAAAAAGATCCCCTTACATTTCAGACGACGCGCTTATGCAACGACTGCTCATGTAAAAGGACCCTTGTTAGTTCATCTATTCTGTTTCTGTTTCTGTTTCTATTCTATTTCTCTTCAGCCTCAGCATCTAATTCCGCTTCGGATGGTTTATCCGCAAGCTTAACGGTCACGGTTTGTGGCTTACCGTCCCGGTAGAAGGTAATCTCCATATCCTCGCCGATCTTCTTGTTCTCGTACATATATCTCCGCAGCTCCAGCGTGGAGCTGATCGGCTGCTTGTCGAGCTGAGTGATGACATCGTTCAGCTTCAAGCCCGCGTCCTTCGCAGGGCCATGAGCTTCCAGCACGATGATACCCTCGGTCACATGGCTCGGTAATTTCAGTTCCGTCCGCTGCTCCTCGGTCATTTCCGCATACGGATTGTTCAGATCCAGCGAATAAACGCCAAGATAAGGACGAACGACCTTGCCGTACAACATCAGATCGTCTACCGTCTTCATGACCTCGTTGACCGGAATCGCAAATCCGAGCCCTTCAACACCCGTATCGGCGATCTTCATCGTATTAATACCGATCAACCGGCCGTTCAGATCGACAAGCGCTCCGCCGCTGTTGCCTTCGTTAATGGCCGCGTCGGTCTGAATCACTTCCTGCTCCCAGTCATACACACCGTCCTGACTCAGCGAAATCGGAATCAATCGGCTCGTGTAACTGACGATGCCTGAAGTAAGCGTGCCGCCCAGACCCAGCGGATTGCCGACTGCAATGACCGTCTCGCCGGGGCGAAGCTTCTTGGAATCGCCCAGATCAATGACGGTGTTAATGCCCTTGTCATCCACTTCCAGCACCGCAATGTCGTTGATGGAATCCTGGCCAATTACCGTGGCCTTCCGCGAGTCTCCGTCACTCGTCACTACTTCCAAATTGTCCGCACCCGAGATGACATGCGTATTGGTGATGATGTACGCCTTCCCTTTATCCTTTTTATAGATTACGCCTGAACCTAATGCAGCCTGCTTGGGGTCATCGGATAGCTCGCTGTGATTCAGGATGCTCACCACAGCTGGAGCCACCTTGGCCGCCGCTGTGCTGATCCGGTCAAAAGGATCGCCTTCCCCAAGCGCCGCGGCATTGCCGTTCGCACCGGCGCGATTGGAGGCTGAGGGGAGCCCGGTAATCAAACTAAACAGCAGTACGGCGACTACCGCACTAAGGATGGATGAAACCAGCGAGATCTGCAACGTGGACCAACCGTTCCTCCTGTTGTTGCCCTGCCAGCGCTGAGCGCTGTCCGAACTTCTGCGAAGCTGCCGTCTCGACACCTTTGTAGAGTAAAAATCATCATCAAACAATCCCATCCCGTTTCTCTCCCTCCATGGACTGCCCCGGTCCTGATGCTCCATTGGTCTGTATCCTTTATTACCCGGAAGCCGCTGCACAATTCACTCTATGCCGCGACGGCAAAGCCATATTCCCGTTCAACTCTTTACTATCTTAACGTAATGAAACGGCTGGATGTTGCCTACCATGAAAGATTTTTTCTTGCTGTTTTCATTCTGCAGGAATGTTTATGCCCATGCCGGACTACACTAATAATAAAGCGCTAGATTGATAGATTTATTCTACCATACCCGGAGGTTTCAGGTGCATTTTCCTTTTAGGGAATTTTCGGGAAATCGAGGCGCAATTCCCCTAATTTTTATTGAATACAAAGGAGGCCCAATCCAGCATGAATTCACAATTTTCCACGCCGATGAATGAGGTTAATATGCTTGCAAAACTTGCGGATATGAAAGAAGAGCATTACCACCAGTTGGTAACGCTCAGCGCGATCATGGAACTATTGATTGAGAAAGGAATTCTTACCCGTCAAGAAATCGAACAAAAGGCCGCCGAGTTGGACCGGTTTATAACTCCGCCACCTTATCCCACGGTGTAGGTCGGTCATAGTACGTGTCCCGCAGCTTGAACTCGCTGTCCTTATAGAAGCAGCCGCGGTCCTCCATCGAACCCCGCACGGCCATGCGGGCCAAATCCATCATGTTATGCTCACGGCTGAGGTGAGCCAGATACGTCCGCTTGATCCGCCCGTTCATCAGCTCGCTGAGCAATTCGCCTGTGGCTTCATTGGACAAGTGGCCCATATCGCCGAGTATGCGCCGCTTGATATTCCAAGGATAGCGCCCCATGCGCAGCATCTCGATGTCATGGTTGGCTTCCAGCACCAATACGTCGGAGTCGGCGATCGCCGCTTTAACCTTGTCGCTGGCATAACCAAGGTCGGTGCAGACGCTCAGCTTTTCCTTGCCGTCATAGAAGCAGTAGCCCACCGGCTCCGCCGCATCGTGCGAGATCGCGAACGATTCCACCCGAAGCGATCCGAAATCCCGTGCTTCGCCTGTGCCCAGGACGCGGCGGTTCTCGTCCGGAATCTGGCCGACCGCTTTTTCCATCGCGCTCCATGTCTTCTCGTTGGCATACACGGGCAGATTATATTTTCTCGCCACCGCTCCGAGACCTTTAATATGATCCGAATGCTCATGCGTCACCAGAATGCCGCTCAATTCCTGACCCGATACTTCACGCTCCGACAGTAGCTCGTCAATCCGGCGGCAACTGAAGCCGGCGTCGATCATCAGCGTCGTTTCCCCATTGGCCACTACCGTCGCATTCCCCGTCGACCCGCTCGACAACACCGTAAATCTCAATCCCATGATTCGCATTACTCCTTTGTTTTCTCTGTGTTCGGACTAATTACGTCCCCACTGATGCCTTGTACATAGTACTCCTTACCGCTTTCCAAAATAAATCTCCACGCCGGGGCCGCCGGCAGATGCGCGTCCGAGTTGAACACTTCCCCGTAATAACCCAGCTCGATTTCCGTCACGACCGAGCCTTCCGGCAGGAAGTTCTCGATCAAATTCCCAAGTGCCTTGGATGCGGACAGCACCCGCTGTTTCTTCTCGCCTTCCGAGCCGCCAATTTCTATGACTTGCTCCCGGTAGGAAATGATCTTCTGATTGCTGTAATAAAGCTTCAACTCGATTTTGAACAGCGGCCACTTTCCGTCGACTAACGGATGAAGCATCATGAATTCCCCTGCCCGGCTCGCCGCCTCGTCATACCGGTAATCCCCGATATTCGGCAGGCTTGTCTTCAGCGCATTCGCCAATTCCTTCGGCGTATAAATCAGCTTACTGTCCACCGGCACAGGCAGGTCAACCAGCTCCCCGCCCTGTTCGCCGCCATTCACGAAGCGGTATGAAATTTTCGACAACTCCGGCGTCTCAGTCGGAATTTTAGCCAATACCCGGATCCGCTTATCATCCATTGATTTCTGAATACTGCTCTCCAGAGAGGTGAAATCCGGATTGGAGTCCGCCTGCTCCTGCAAGTCATTCCACAACTGATAACCCAGCACCAGATTTAGCAGCAAAAATGCGTAAATCAACACGTTTTTTGCCCGGCCCCAATCCATGTTCTCACCTCCGAATGGTTATTGATTCAAAACAGCATGCGTGTTGCTCCGTTTTTGAGCTCGACCGCCCAGATCGGCTTCAACTGCAATCCTTCTTTCGAGAGCGAAGGAAGGTATGCCGGATACAAGCTGACGATTTCGGACTCTTTCTCCAGTCTGGCAAGCTGCTCCCTCAATTCGTCCCCGCTGGACAGCTCAACCATCGTTTTCTCCCAGAACTCGTCGGTGGAGTAGATCAGCGAGCGTTCGTAGCCCGTAATGGTGCCCATCCGCATCTCCAGCGTAATCTCTCCATAGTGGAACGACGAGATATCGATAATCGGAAAAGCGCCGAACTGCCCTTCCCCGTAATATTGCTGAAACACTACGGTATGTTCTTCTCCGCCCGTGTCCGCGGTCTTCTTTAGCCGGTATTGGCCGTTCCACCCGCCGTGCTGATTGACAAAATCAACGCCGGACAGTACGTTCCGCCCCGGATTGTTCTCGCCCGCCGCCGGTGCGGCCGGGTCGGTATAATTGATCCAGTTCCGGTCCTGCCGTACCTGCAAGCTCCGCTTACTGTCCGTATAAATCTCGGAGCCGTCTTTTTCGCGGATATACCGGGTGATACTCGGATCAGAGAATAAGCTGCTCTGCATCTGATCCGTGGAAAAAAGGCCAATCTCCAACCCCGTCTCCACCATGCGGACCGGCTTCTCGGGAATGTAATACCCGTTCACCAGTGTGTAAGGCACCCAATCCTTGCCGAAATCGACCTGTTGCCGGACATCCTGCACTGTCAAATCGGCTTTGGTCGCTTCATACACGACATCCCCCTGCGAGCTGAAAAAGAACACCCGCACCTGATCTTCGTTTTCGGAGTTGTAAATCAGCACCCGGCTGATGCTCTCCCCTTCGAATAGCGGATCCGGAGCGATCTGCATCACCTTCTGCAGCAACGCCACCGGCATCCCATCGCCGAATTGCAGCTCTATCCCCGTATGGCGGCTGCGGATCTCGGTCCAATTGATGTTTTCCACACCATAGCGCTGGAATCCGTCGAACTGCCGTCCTTTCAGCCGGGAATAAATCAAGTTGTAGAAAGCCGAGTCCGGATAAAATACCGTGTGCCGGTCCTCGCCCAAATGCACGGCAATCTGGGACGGAAACAGCATGTCTTCGGCCTCCGCACTCTGCCCCATATTCTCTGTCTTGATATAGTCGCTTTCGGTTTTGACGACCGGGTCGCTGCCCGGCAGCCGATAGATGAGAAAGTAGCTCTGCACCAGGCTGCATAGAACCAGAAGTGCGAGCATCAGCGATTTTACCCGTTCCTTCACTGACCGTCGCCTCCTTGTTCATGCCGTGGCAGCATAAAGGTCACCTTGGTGCCTTT
This sequence comes from Paenibacillus sp. Marseille-P2973, assembly GCF_018101095.1. Lineage (NCBI taxonomy): Bacteria > Bacillati > Bacillota > Bacilli > Caryophanales > Paenibacillaceae > Paenibacillus > Paenibacillus sp. Marseille-P2973. The sequence goes on along the minus strand of NZ_JAGQEH010000013.1, from coordinate 5,802 downwards.
GCCAAAATCCGACTGTAACGAGATCGTCCCACCATGCGCTTTAACAATTTCCCGGGCAATGGATAGGCCAAGGCCTGTCCCGCCCATATTCCGCGAACGAGCCTTGTCGACTCGATAAAACCGTTCGAAAATCCGGTCCAGATCCTTTTTCGGGATTCCGATCCCGTCATCCTGTACTGAAATCGCCAGCGCACCATCGTCGTTCAACCTGGCCTCGATGGCGATCGTGCCGCCCTCCGGCGTATATTTCATCGCATTGGAGATCAGATTGTCCAGCACCTGGTCGATCTGATCGCGGTCCACCCAGGCGGAGCCTACGCCGTTGCCGACGAAAAATGTTGGCTTGATGCCCTTTTCCTGCATCTGAAAAGAAAACCGGTCCGTCACCTCTTCCAGCATCTCCATCACGGAGACCGGCTGCTTGCGGAGCTGCGCTTCCTTGGAGTCTAACCGCGACAGATGCAGCAGATCGGTGACGAGGCGGATCATGCGCTCGGTCTGGTTCTGGATGACGGAGGCAAATTTCGGACCCAATTCCGGGTCCTCCATCGCACCGTCCTCCAGCGCCTCGGTATAGCTCTTGATCGTAGTCAACGGCGTGCGAAGCTCATGCGATACATTCGCCACAAACTCCCGCCGGGACGCTTCCAGCTGCTCCTGTTCCGTAACGTCCTGGAGCACCGCGATCGTCCCGACAATCCCGATTTCCCGCCGGTGGATCGGTGTAAATGTGACGCGGATCAGGAAGGTGTCCCCCTCCGGCGTTTCGTTCTCCAGGATCGTGGAATGCATCGTCCCCTGCTTCAAGATCTCGCGTTCCTCCGGAGTCAGATGCAGCAGCGAGATGATGTCGGTGCCTCCATCCAATTCCCCATTGATCCGCAGCATTTCGCTCGCCCGGCGATTCATCAGAATGACCGTCCCGGTATCATCGGTAGCGATAACGCCGTCGCTCATATTGGTGAGAATCGAAGCCAGCTTCTCCTTCTCCTCTTCATTCTGCGCCAGCGCGTCGCGAAGACGGCTTGTCATATAGTTAAAAGCTTTGCTAAGCTGCCCGATCTCGTCATTGCCGAGCACCGGCATCTTCTGGTGAAACTCGCCTTCCGCCACCGCCGTCGCCCGCCGGGTCAACTCCTTGATCGGCGAAGTGATCGTGTGCGCCAGAATGACGCCCAGCACCGCCGTCAATCCTAGCGCCAGCAATATTCCCGAAATAAAAATATTATTAATCCGCTCCATCGTATCGTACAGCTCGTTCATCGAGGCGGCGATGTAGATCGCACCTACGATTTTGCCATCGTTGACGACCGGCTTGGCCACGACTTTCTTGCGGATATTATCTTCGTCAATAATGTATTCCTCGTTGTCCCGGATCCCTTGCAAGGCCCGGTTGACTACGGTCTGCGTATTCTTCGTGCCGACATAATCGGCATGCGACGGTTTGGACGTCGTAAGCACCTTGCCGCTGGCGTCCAGCACCTGTATTTCCGCACCGTTGATGTTGAACAGATTGTTCACCAGCACGCGCAGGTTCTCCAGCGATTCCTCCGCCGAATCCCCGGTCACCCCCAGGTTCTGTGCCGCCAGCACGGAGAGCAGCTCCGCACGTTCCTGCAATTCCTTCGTGAAATTGCTCGTCAGCGACGTTTTCATCGCGCTCACGAAATAGACCCCGATCAGCTGCATCGCGATCAGGATCAGCAGCACATAGATGATGATCAGCTTTGCCTGGATGGTGCGGAAAAAGGAGGGCAGCTTCATGCTAGAACCCACCCGCCTTGGAGCTTCGCATCATATACCCGAGGCCGCGCCGGGTCAAAATGTATTCCGGCTTGCTCGGGTCCTTCTCAATTTTCTCGCGCAGCCGGCGAATGGTCACGTCGACCGTCCGCACGTCCCCGAAATATTCGAACCCCCACACCGCTTGCAGCAGGTGCTCCCGGGTCATGACCTTCCCGGCGTTCTTCACCAGATAATGGACCAGCTCAAATTCCCGGTGGGTCAGATCAAGCGGCTCTCCGTTTTTCGAAGCCGTATACGTATCGGTATCAATAAAAAGTTCAAACAAGCTGATGCCCTGCCGTTCCTCAGGCCCTTCCTGCGCGACAGGCTTCTGCTGCCTGCGCATTTGCGCCTTCACCCGGGCCAGCAGTTCACGCGTGCTGAACGGTTTGGTTACATAGTCATCCGCGCCAAACTCGAGACCCAGCACCTTGTCGATCTCTCCGTCCTTGGCTGTCAGCATAATGATCGGGGTTTGCAGCTTGGCCCTAACATCCCTGCAGACGTCCATGCCGTCCTTGCCGGGCAGCATCAGGTCAAGCAGGATCAAGTCCGGCTGCTCCGAATACGCCAGCTCCACCGCTTCGATCCCGTCAAAAGCGAGAATGACTTCATAGCCCTCTTTTTCCAGATTAAATTTCAAAATATCCGCGATGGGCCGTTCATCGTCAACGACCAGAATTTTACCTTGCATGCTTTATGTTCACCCCAAACTTTCAGGCCTTGGCCGAATCTTACTCTATCTTACCATACCTGGCCCCGCCCTACATAACCTCAATAGAATTGCGCATAGGGAATTTCAGAGAGATTTAGTATCCTTTATTGAATTCTGTCCAAATCAAAAACCCGGCCTTAGGCCGGGTTCGTATATGCAATGCAATCTTCTGTATGATTTACAGATACTTCGACGGGTTTTGGACACTTCCGTTCTTGTGAATTTCGAAGTGAAGATGCGTTCCTGTCGAACGGCCGGTGTTGCCCATGACGCCAATTTTGGTACCTTTCTCGACGACATCGCCCTTCTTCACACTGATTTTGCTCAAGTGTCCGTACAATGTTTCGTACCCGTTCTTATGGTTGATGATGATGCAATTGCCGTAACCGGACTTGGTTCCAGCAAAGGTGACTACGCCATCATCGGAGGCAAGAATGTTACGACTGGAGGAGACCATATCAAGGCCTTTATGCGTTTTGCCCCAACGTTTGCCGTAACTGCTGGTCAATGTCGCTCCGGATACAGGCCAGGCAAAATCACCCGAGCCCTCGCCCAGCACAACTTTGGTGCCTTTGACCACAATTTTCGGCTGCGACTCTTTGACGACCTCTTGTCCGAGCCACTCTTCTGCCACAACCTCGCCGTTCTCCTTCGTCAAGCGGTACTTCATCGTCTTAAGTCCGCTCTCGCCCAAGGAGATTACCTTGGACTGACCGGACCTCATGTCCGCACTCTTGCGAACGATGACTTGAGGTTCCGTCACGATTTGCTCGGATACGCGTTCCACCGTTTTTACCGTCAACGCCGGCTGTACGGCATTGATCTTCAGCTCCGTGCCGATTTGCAGCGTCAATTCCTTCACGCCCGGATTGTTGCTGAACAGTTCCTTTTGGGTAATACCGAAACGGGCCGCAATGGAAGAGATCGTGTCCCCTTCCCGGACCGCATACGTAATAGCAGCTTCGTCACCCTCCAAAATACGGGCCACCGCTTCATTCACGTCCAGAACCTTGTTCGGGTCCGTATCGATGGTCTCAGTGGCGACATCTTCTTTAATGTCTACCGATTCCAGCATAGGATCCGATTCCTTTGCCGTATTTGCGGAAGTCTGCTGCTGTTGGAGTCCGCCGGTCTTCTTCACCTTGGATGCAAAAGTCGTCGAGGCCGAGGCCGCCACGGCCTTCGCTTGCGGGGCGTACTTGCCTTTAATTTGCTCCAGTACGGCATCGGCCGTAGCCTGATCCTTGACGATACCGATCGTTTTGCCGTCAACCTTCAGCTCTATGCCTTTGGCGTATCCCGTAAGCATGCCGCTGATCGTGTTCAACGTCTCATCGTCACTTACCTTTGCCTTATACGCTTTTTCCTCAACCGTAGTGATACCTTCGGTATGTACCGCCATCTCTACCTGCGGGTATTTTTCGTTATATTCTTGCTCCTTTTGTTTGAAAAGAGCCTGCAATTGTTCCTCATTAGCGATCGTTCCAACTTCTTTGCCTGCGACGTAAACCCGATAGTAGGACACCATATTGGCCTCCACATACTGCTGCCCCGCCAGATAGATCCCGCCTGCAGCTACCAGGGCTGCAATCGCGCTTATGGCGATCATACGTGGTTTAGACCGGCGGCTTCCGCCTTTACCTTCGTTTTCCGTGTTTAGTTCGGACATCTCTTGATCGTTTTCCGGACGGCCGTGATTCATCATCTGCGCCGGGTTCTGACCCTTGCGCCACAGCTGCCAACGTATCCCCCTGAAACCTCTCATGCTGATCTCCTTTTCCCATTCGACTAAATACGACATAAAATGGTTTCAAAATTTTAACCTTTTACCGCTATTGTTTACTTTAACATAGCCAGGTTAATGATTTCAACCAATGCCAAAAACGCCCAGAACCCCCTTGTGGTAAAGGTTCCAGGCGTTTTATCGACTTTTCCGGGTTAAGGTATATTTTAACAATCCTGTGAATGTCATCGCTTTACTGTAATAAAAATAGAAGTTATTTAGCTGTTTAGAATCTTCATCATCTTACTGTATTCCGTCTTGTCCAGGTATTTGGATAAAATTTGCTCAATTTCAATCATCTCCGATTCCGTCAGCCCTTCCTCCATGGCCTCCGTCATCTTCTGCATTTCAGCCTGCGGAAGCTTCGACATCAAAATAGCGAATACTTCTTCCTTATCCTTGTCCGAAAGTTCGTCTTTCTTGGCCACCATTTCGTCCGGGGTCACCACTACCTGCTGGTCCTGGCCAAGGGCTTCCTGGCTACCGGATGATCCAGAGTTCGAGGAGATGCCTCCCATCACGGATAAGGCGTCCTCAGGGGCTTCCTCCCCGCCGGAGCCGCCGGTCTGAGCGTCTGCATCCTTCTGGCCGCCGTCGGGAATACCGGCAACACCGGTTGATCCATCGGTGCCTTCACTCCCTTTGCCAGCTTCAAATCCGGAAGTTCCATTATTGGCTCCATTAGCTCCAGTTCCGGCTCTCCCGGAGCCCCCCTCCGAGTCGTCCATCCCTCTGGATCCGCCAGTCCCTCCGGTTACACTAGTTCCGTCGGTGTCACCAATTCCACTAGTTACGTCGGTCCCATTAATTCCACCTGTTCCATCGGTCCCATCATTTACTCCAGTTACGTCGGTCCCTCCGCCTTCCGCCTCTTTTTTGTCCTTATCATCTCCTCCAAACCCAAACATCCCCTTCATCATTCCGCCCAGGGTAGGCGCCTTACCCGCAATAGGCAAATTATAGCTTCCAAGCAGCGACTGTATATACGTATTCACCACGTAACCCGTGGTCATCACCGTCAGCATACTTACCGTAACTACCGTTATAACCAGCTTCGCCAGCCATCCGATCCATTTCATGCAGCTTCCTCCTTCTGCCTGCCGGCCAGGCCGGCAATCTATTCTCCTAATTTCCAGTATGGACGCAGAAAGGAAGTTTCAACCTCATGAAATAGAATCGCCATTCAAGTAGTGGACGCGAGTGTGGGTCGGGTGTGGGTGTGAAAGTGGTGGGGGCGAATTGGTGGATGCCCGATTGTGAGTGCGGGTGCGAGGTGGGGGTGGATTTGGTCGATGCGAGTGCGAGGTGGGTGCGGATACGGATGTGAATGGGGATGGGTGTGAATGGAGATTTGGGTTTGGGTTTGGGTTTGGGTTTGGGTTTGGGTTTGGGTTTGGGTTTGGGTTTGGGTTTGGGTTTGGGTTTGGGTTTGGGGTTGGGTTGGGGTCTGTGTTTTATATACAGCTGACGCTGTCGACGAAGGGGATGGGGTATATCGTGCGAGGGGTGGGGTTGGTGT
>NZ_JAGQEH010000012.1:0-134856 GCF_018101095.1 Paenibacillus sp. Marseille-P2973 | reverse complement strand
CGGCCTCACGCTTAAATGTTTCATTGTATCGTTGCCTAGACTCACTCATTTCTCGACACCCTTTCTGACTCAATAGATTTATTATCTGTGTGACATTAAGAGGTGTCTACTTTTTATTCTAGCTGCAAAACTACAGCTATTTTTGCCGATTCCGCTTAATTTAACTAAAAACTAGAGAATTAACTGTAGATTTTATAGCTAATCGGAGAAAAACGAAGGATTTTCTTAAATTAACTGTATGATTTACAGTTAATTCATGGAGGCCGGCTGGCGCTTGGCGTAATGAAAAGCAGCCAGCACAAACAGAGTCATCCGGCCGAAAACGGCAGGATGACTCTGTTTCCAAATAGCGGCCGCTGCGCTCGGCCTAGCGAGCGCGGCATGCCTACGCCGCGCCCAGCCCCGCTAAGCGCGTCACGCCTCGGGGAAGCGCAGCGTCTCCCCGTGCAGCAGCACGCGGATCGCCGACTCGGCGATGCCGCGCTTCTCCCGGTCCGCCTCCAGGCGGTCCAGCGCTTCGCGCGCCGTGTCGTCGGCCAGCCGGAACGTGCCGTAATGCATCGGCACCATCAGCTTGGCCTTGACGTCGACGAACGCCTGCAGCGCTTCTTCCGGCGTCGTATGCTGGCTCGTCATGAACCACTCCGGTTCATACGCCCCGATCGGCAGCAGCGCCACGTCGATGGCGAAGCGCTCCCCGATATCCGCAAAGCCGCGGAAATAGCCGCTGTCTCCGGCAAAATAAATCACCTGATGCTTCTCCCCCTCACGAGGAGTTGCCGGCTCCAACACAAATCCGCCCCAGTGCGAGGTGTTCGTGTCGAACGGAGTACGCCGAGTCCAGTGCTGGGTCGGAACAAACGAGATGCGGGCGTTCCCGATCTCCAATGACTCCCACCACTTCATTTCCCGGGTTCGCTGGAACCCTTTGCGATTCATTTTTCGTCCCAAGCCGGACGGAACCACAATTTGAGTTCCATTCCCGTAAAGACGACGGATCGAAGACACATGCATGTGGTCATAATGCGAATGAGAAATCAGAATGACATCGATATCCGGAATGTCCCCAATAGGGACGCCTGGAGAACCTAAGCGGCGCTGAAATCCCATTCTTGAAGCCCAGACCGGGTCCGTCACGATATTCAGCCCTTCATATTGGATCAAAAAAGTGGAATGCCCGATCCAGGTCAGCGAGACTTCTTCCCTGTTATTAAGCAAATAATCGATCTGAGGCGGCGAATTCGGAATAATGTATGAGTAATCTTTTCTTTTTCTGCGGCGTTCTTCTCTCCACTGCTTAAATTGCTTCAATGTTTTGTCCGTGTTGACATTATCCATGTTATTGTAACGCGTTCTCGGCATACCGAGGATTCCCTCCTTCCATTCCTCTCCATCTTATGACCTCTCCAGCCGAGAGGCCCCGATTTCCAGTCATGTTAATCGCCGGATACCATCCTATTGAAATGTTTGTTTATCATTGTAAAGCATCGCGCGGGCCATGCCAAATTTCTGCCTAATCCACAGGATCCTTATATACACCAGCATAAATAAAGAGAGATACGAGCGCCATTACGATGACCAGTCCCGGCGCAATCATCATGGTGAAATGTTCCACTCCGACCTCATCCTTTCTTCGGCGATTCGCCGCGTACATACTTGGCGTCAAACAAAAACAGCCGCATAATCAACACGAGCGAAGGGATCAGCACCACCAGACCGGCCACAAATGCCGTAATGAGCGCCACCGCCATCGTTTCATTCGTAAAGCTTTCATAGATGCTGACCTGCTTATACAGAATATAGGGCAGATGCGATCGGCCATAGCCATACCAGGCAAAACCAAACTGCAAGATGACAAGAATGAACGACCACCCGAGATTTTTCTTTTTCCATATAAAATAAACCGCCAGAAGAAAACAAATCAGCGAAGCGATAAACATCCAGGTAATGTTCAACATATTTCTGAAATGCTCCGGATTTTGACGGTTAATCTGAAAAAAAGCAACGACGCAGGCCAGAATCGTCGGACCGCTCCATAGCAGCGCGTAGCCGCGAAGCACCTCAAAGGCATCTTTATCCCCAGCCTTACCCGCGTAAAAAGCCAAGAACATAGCCGAAATATACAGCACGGACACGAGAGCCAGAATGATGACGGACCAGGTGTAGGGGTTACTGAAAAAGCTGGACCAATGCAGGATGACTTTTCCGTCCTGCTCCTGAATAATACCGCCTTCGGAAATCGCCAATACGGTAGACAACGCTGCCGGAATCAATAACCCGGTCGCTCCGTAAACCGCCATGTACGCCTTATTGTTCTCTTTGCTGCTCCCATAAGTGTTGTAAGCATAGTATGCTCCCCGCAGCGCAAGCAAAACAGTCGCAAGACTCCCGGGAACAAGCAGCGCAGTACCGTAAAAATAAGCGGAATCGGGAAAAAATCCGACCAACCCTACCACGAAAAAGATGAGAAACACATTCGTCACTTCCCACACCGGGGACAAGTAGCGTTGGATTATGTTATGCACCTTATTCTCATGACCCGTGAGCACGCTGTAATAGCTAAAAAAACCGGCTCCAAAATCAACGGATGCCACGATCAGGTAACCGAACAAAAAGGTCCACAGCACGGTAATGCCGACAATTTCATAGCTCATTTCCGCTCACCTCCACTGATCCCCAGCTCCCGCATCTCATCGTCCACGCTCTTTCCGCGGAACAGCTTGACGAGCACCGTAATGCAGGAAGCACAGAGGACGAGATAGAGAATAATGAACAGGATCAGCATCGAGCCGACGTTTTGCGACGTCGTCGCCGCTTCCGATACCTTCATGTAGCCGCGCACGATCCAGGGCTGCCGTCCGAATTCCGCAAACATCCAGCCAAGCTCGATCGCGGTCATCGCCAAAGGTCCGAGAGCGACAATGCCGAGCAGCAGCCACTTCGGATAACCGCCTTTCCCCCTCCCCCTGTTTTTCCCTTTCGGAAGCCAACGACGGAGCAAGTATAGAAAAGGAATCAAAACGAGCAGCACCCCGATCGTTACTTTTAAATCGAACATATAGTGGATCAGGAGCGGAGGCCGTTCATCCACGGGAAACTCGTTAAGTCCGATAACGTTCGTGTTCGGAGTGCCGCCAGCCAAAATACTTAGCGCATAGGGCAGCTCAAGCGCGTATTTAACCTCTCCGTTCTCCCCCAGCACACCGCCGTAAATGAGCGGCGCCTTCGTCATCGTCTCGAAATGCCATTCCGCGGCGGCCAGCTTTTCCGGCTGGTAGTGGGCAAGAAATTTGCCCGAGAAGTCGCCGATAATCGCGGTAGAGACCGCAAAAACGAACGCTGCCGTCGCGGTCAGCTTCAGCGCCTTTTTGAAGTAAACGCCTCTTCGCCCCCGCAGCAGGCTAAAAGCCGCTATCCCCGCCAGTAAACCGGCGCTGAGCGTATACGAGGAGGCAAGCACGTGGGACACCTTCGTCGGCGTTGCCGGATTAAACATGGCCACCAGCGGCTGAAAGTCGGCGAACACGCCGTTTTTCAAAGTGAAGCCCTGCGGCGTATTCATGAACGCATTCAAAGTAGTGATGAAGAACGCAGACGCTGAGGAGCCGATCGCCACCGGAATCAGTAGCAGTAAATGCAGGATCGGCTTCTTGAACCGGTCCCACGTGTACAAATAGATGCCCAGGAAAATCGCTTCGATGAAAAAAGCAAAGGTCTCCATGAACAAGGGCAAGGCGATCGCCTGTCCCGCGACGCGCATAAATGTCGGCCAAAGGAGGCTGAGCTGCAGGCCGATCGCCGTGCCCGTCACGACGCCTACGGCGACCGAGATGACGAAGCCCCGGGCCCAGCGGCGGGCCAGCAGGGTGTAGTGCGGATCTTTTTTCCGGACACCCCTCCACTCGGCAAGCGCGATCATCATCGGGATACCTACGCCGATGGAAGCAAACACAATATGTACGAACAACGTCAACCCGGTAAGCACCCGGCTTAATGTAACGGGATCCCAGGATAGCATGCTTCCCATCAACTCCTCACTCAAAAGATGACTGTTTTTGAACAACCTCTAATAATACTGCATAAAGCGAAGCACGCTCTTAATGAACGCATACAGCATAATGACGGCGACAACCAGGCATACAATGATCAGTGTTCGTTCCTGTTTTTTAAACATACGAGGGCCCCCCTTTTTGACGTTTGTCGCCTGGAGAAAATGCCTTGTTTTATTGTGTCGATCCCGTTCCTTTTTATTCCTTGGGGCTTAAGGTAAAATAAGATACGGAAGGAGATGTGAACAACTTATGAAAATTGTATTTATCGAGCCGACACCGAGTCCCAATTCCATGAAGCTTCATCTGGACGAAACCTTGGAACCCGGGATCCGCAAAACATACACACAGGACAACGCCCGCTCCGCCCCTACGTGGATCCGGCAAATGCTGAATATTCCGGGAGTAAAAAGCATTTTCCATACAGCGGATTTTATCGCGCTGGACCGGAAGGGCAGCGCCGATTGGGCAGCCATCCTGTCCGAAGTACAGGAGCAATTCGGACAGGAGCAGGTGGAATCCGCCTGGGATCCGGAGGCGGCCGAAGCGGCCGGCTACGGCGAAGCCCAGGTGTTCGTGCAGTTTTTCCGCGGCATCCCGATGCAGATCCGCGTGAAATCGGGGACCCGCGAGGAGCGCATTTCGCTCTCCCAGCGGTTCGTATCCGCCGTAACCGAGGTAGCGAGCGCCACGCTCATCAAGGAGCGCAAGCTGAGCGATTACGGCGTCCGCTACGGCGAGCTGGAGGAGATCGCCCGCGAGGTCGAGCAGGAGCTGGAAGCGGCGTTCCCGCCGGACCGGCTGGAGGCGATCCAGGCGCAGGCGATCGCGCACGGCCGCAGCGAAGCCGAGTTCGTCGAGCAGCGCCGGGCGCTTAGCCTGGACGAAGTCCGCGAGCGGATGAAGGACGCGGACTGGCACGTCCGCTATGCGGGCCTGGAGGCGCTGCAGCAACCCGGACCCGAGGCGCTCCCGCTGCTTGCGGACGCGGTTCGCGATCCGCAGATGCAGGTCCGTCGCCTCGCGGTCGTCTATCTCGGCGACGTCCGGACGCCGGAAGCGATGACGCTGCTGTTCGAGGCGATGCGCGACAGCTCGGCCGCCGTGCGCCGCACCGCAGGCGACACGCTGTCCGACATCGGCGATCCGTCCGCTACGGAACCGATGATTGCCGCCTTGTCGGACAAAAGCAAGCTCGTCCGCTGGCGGGCAGCCCGCTTCTTGTACGAAGTCGGCACCGACCAGGCGCTTGAAGCGCTGCGGGCCGCCGTGGACGATCCGGAGTTCGAGGTCGGTCTCCAGGCCCGTATGGCCGTGGAACGGATCGAATCCGGAGAGCAAGCCGCAGGGACAGTATGGCAGCAAATGGCGAAGCGCGAACGCAACAATTGATCGGCTTAAGCAAAGAAGGCTAATAAAGGCGGGACAATGTCAATAATTAGACATTGTCCCGCCCCTTTTCTTGCTATATACTATAGAACTGTATCTTAGGAAAACTGAATAATAGCCTCATCATTTCCAGATGAGGTAGAGGTCGCGATTGTGAAGAGTACACCGGAGGAGGCGCTGGAAGCCGCCGATGAATCCCGTGGAAAGGCACCGTCGCCGAAGCTTGTCACCCCGCTTCAACGGCGGCAGGCTGGGGCTGTTCCCGAAAGGGACAGAACTGTCATGCTTATCCTTCACCGGGAGAAGCGTGTTGAGCTATCTTATGCAAGAATGGTGGGGTGCACGGTATAAATATAAGGCCGCGGACTCTTTCCGCGGCCTTTTTGCATGGTGTGACAGTCATTCGATTACGACAGCAGCTTAACTTCACGCCAAATGAGGATAATATATGGCAGGGAATGTTTGTCTAAATTTTAAGGAGTTGTATACGCATGAGTAAAAAGAATAGCACCGCAGCACAAAATTTAAAGCCCGGCCTAAAAGCCCGGCATATGACGATGATTGCGCTCGGTGGATCGATAGGGACGGGACTTTTCCTGGCCAGCGGCGGCGCCATCGCCTCCGCCGGACCCGGTGGCGCATTGCTCGCCTATGCCGCCGTCGGCATCATGGTCTACTTTTTGATGACCAGTTTAGGAGAGCTCGCCACATATATGCCGGATTCGGGCTCTTTTGAAACCTATGCCTCGCGTTTCGTCGATCCGTCCCTTGGCTTTGCCATGGGGTGGAACTTTTGGTACAACTGGGCGATTACGATTGCGGCCGAGCTCTCCGCCGCCACGTTAATTATTAAATACTGGTTCCCGGACAGCTCCTCTCTCTTGTGGAGCATCCTGTTCCTGGCCCTCATTCTGGGCCTCAATGTTCTGTCCGTCAAAGGATACGGTGAATCGGAGTATTGGTTCGCCATGATCAAAATCGCTGTCGTTATCATTTTCCTGGTCGTCGGGGTCCTCATGATCTTTGGCATCATGGGCGGCGAAGCCATCGGCTTCAAAAACTTCACAGTGGGAGACGCGCCTTTCCACGGAGGATTCTTTACCTTCCTCGGCGTATTCATGGCGGCCGGCTTCTCATTCCAAGGCACGGAAATGGTCGGTGTTGCAGCCGGTGAAAGCCACAATCCGCGTGAGCATGTTCCGCGGGCCATCCGGCAGGTATTCTGGCGGATCCTGATTTTTTATATTTTGGCAATTCTGGTGATCGGCCTGATTATTCCTTATACAAGTCCTAATTTGCTAAAAAGCGGCCTGGAGAACATCGGCGTCAGCCCGTTCACGCTAGTCTTTGAAAAAGCAGGTATGGCTTTTGCCGCTTCCGTCATGAATGCCGTCATCTTGTCCTCCGTTCTGTCGGCCGGCAACTCAGGGATGTACGCTTCCTCGCGGGTCCTTTACTCGCTGGCAAAACGGGGAAAAGCGCCGAAATTCCTAGCTAGACTAAGCCGCCGCGGGCTGCCCGTCAACGCCCTGCTATTGACGACGCTTATCGGGATGTTTGCCTTCTTCGCGTCGCTGTTCGGAGACGGGGTCGTGTACAACTGGCTGCTGAACGCCTCGGGAATGTGCGGCTTCATCACCTGGCTCGGCATCGCGGTCAGCCATTACCGTTTCCGCCGGGCATACACCGCCCAGGGCCGGGATCTGAAAGATCTTCCTTATAAAGCAAAATGGTTCCCGTTCGGTCCGATTTTTGCCTTTGTTCTCTGCTTTATCGTTATTTTGGGACAAAATTTAGCCGCCTTTTCAGGCGGCCAGATCGATTGGTATGGTGTTGTAGTTTCTTATATCAGTATTCCTTTATTCCTGGTAGTATGGCTGGGGTACAAATGGACAAAACACACCAAAGTCATCCCGCTTAAAGAATGTGACCTGGATTCCCCTGCTCAATCTAATGATTAAGACGACTGGAATTTAACATCCGGAAGCGGACGGAGCGAATCGGAGCCTGTCACCGGGTTTCCCAATGGATCTCGACCCGCAAATCCTCGGTCCCTTCCAACGGCTTTGAAAGGTATTGGATATTATCTAAAGATGCGGACAGATCATAAAGACTTTCCAAATCCTGCAACAGCTCCTGTTCGGTTCCGGAATACCGGACTGTTACCGTAAGGCCTCCGGATTGGAGTTCTTGCCTGACCTTAGTCTGGAGCCCTGCTGAACTGCTGACAGCAGCAGAAGGGTCGTACAAATGATAACCCAATTGCTTTTGCAGCTTTTTGTAGCCGGAAGATTGGGCTCCTCCTTTGTTGACCAGCGTGCTCAAGGTTTCGCGATAAAGCGAGGATGCCGCCGGATATTTGGAGATCCACTGATGATCCTGACGCATTTGTTCATCCGTCCGTAAATAATACGCATAGCTGATCTGTTCTCGCGGAGCCGAGATGGGATCGTCCCAAGTGGTATCGAGATGATACCACTTCTTTTCTAATTCCACGAGGTTCCAGGCATGCAATTGTCCGCCTGCCGTGCCTTCTACGATCACATTATTGATGCCGGCTCCTTCCAGCAGCTTGTAGGTCAGCAAAGTGTACCCCTGACAAACCGCTTCTCCGGTCCGCAGCCCCTCATAGGCTGTATATTTCTTTAATCCCTCGTCGTATTTCAGGTTTTGCACCACGAAGTCATGGATCGCTTTTACTTTTTCATGATCATTCATTCCGGGGGAAATGATATCTTTCAATATTCCCGAGACGCGATTGGTCACATAGGCGGACTGCTCGGCGTTTTCCCGGTAAGTCACGCTAAGATTGATCTTGGCGGAACCGCTCGTTCCCCGCCAGGAGTAGGTGTACCGGTCCACGATATATTTCGTGTACGGATCGCTGTCAAGCGCTCCATTTATCGCCTTTTTAAGCAGACTCTCCAGGTTTTTCGTATTTCCCTTATATTTTATAGTCATGGAGGTTTTGCGCGCTCCCAGCCCTTCGGCCATTTCCTGCTGCACTTCCTTGACTGTCGTCACATAGGCATTGTCCGAAGCGGCAAATACCGTGATCGTATTCCAGTCGGCAGGCACCGTCCCCATCAGCAAGGCCCCCAGCAATCCTGCCGTTATCCAGCGTTTAGGCATGCTCTGTCCCATGTTCCCACAGCTCCCTTACTATAAAATTCCGGTTTCAAGAAATCTGGTTGAAAGTGAACTGGCGTTGTTAAGCCCATTGTAGCACAGCCTGTCCTGCAAAGGCTTTCTAGTTTTGTCGAGCAGACACGAACCCCGCCGGGAAAGGGTATTTATCATTTCTTCACCCAAAAAAAGACGTGAAATAGACTTATTTTAGGAAAATCCTTTCGCCAAATTAAATCCCGCTTTGATATAATAAAAAACATATTGTTGTGATATAAATCATTGCTAACTTAAACCTGACAAGAACGGAGAGCGACCAAAAAGCTATGACAATCGTCAATCTTTCGGATATTTCCATTGAATTGTTCGTTGCCGTCATGTTCTTTCTGCTCATCATTGCTCCCTTGGTAAGCTTAGGGGTACTGCGTTTGTTCCAAGGCAGAAAGAAAGCGGGGCTTAGCCTCATCGGCGGCGGAGTTATCGGGTATTTCGTCTTTCAGCTTATTGCGGGTATGTTTAGCTAACCGTAATATTACATCGTTGCCAATACATCATCTGATTATATTCCGCAGTGAGGAACATTAAGCCTAACATTGAGCCACTGTTCTTCACAAAGGGGACTTCCTGAATGGGTCAAATTTGACTTGAGGGAAGTCCCTATTTCATTAGTTTTAATGAAAAAGGCGGTGCAAGGGAATCCATCCCTGTCACCGCCTTTTCGTTATTATGTTAAGCGAATCAATCGCCCAGCGGACTGCTTTGGGAACAAGCCCTTTGAATTATCTCCGTTTAGAAAGTAAAAGATATTAAGCCTGTGCGGCAAGCGCCTTTTCAAACTGGGTTTTGTTCATACCGAGAATACGGTGTTCGCCAATCAAAGTTACTGGGACAGCGCGCATTCCCATATCCCATACTTGCTGAGCGTATTCCTCGTTTTGCTCAATGTTACGCTCTTCAAAAGCTACGCCCTTCTCGCCCAGAAAGCTTTTGACTTGACGGCAGTGAGGGCAGTTCGTACTTGTATATACGATAACGTTCTCCATGATGTCGAAATACTCCCTTCAAAAGACTGAGATGTTAAATTCGAACAATTAATTAACGGCAGCTGCCGTAGCTTGATGTTCCAGGTTCTCAATATATTTCTCGCAATCGATCGCAGCCATACATCCGCTGCCCGCAGCCGTGATAGCTTGACGGTAGCGCGTATCTTGAACGTCTCCGCAAGCGAATACGCCAGGTACGTTAGTTTCCGAAGTTCCCGGTTTCACCACGATATACCCGTTCTCATCGGTGTCGATTTGTCCGCCGAGGAAGCCGGTGTTCGGATGGTGGCCGATCGCTACGAATACGCCGGAGGCGGTAATAACTTCTTCTTCGCCCGTTTCATTGTTCAGCACTTTCAATCCTGTCACGCCGTTCTCGTTGGTCACAACCTCAAGCGGTGTGCGGTTCAGTGCCCATTCCACTTTTTCGTTGCCGCGTACGCGGTCCTGCATGATCTTGGAGGCGCGCAGTTCGTTCCGGCGGTGTACCAGCGTCACCTTGGATGCGAAGCGCGTCAGGAAGCCGGCTTCTTCCAAAGCGGAGTCTCCGCCGCCTACGACGATAATCTCTTTACCCCGGAAGAAGAATCCGTCACATGTCGCGCAAGTGCTTACGCCGCGTCCGACATTATCGGTTTCTCCCGGAATTCCCAAATACTTGGCGGTAGCTCCCGTGGACAGTACGAGCGTATCCGTTATAAGCTCTCCGAGTCCTTCCACTTGAAGCTTGAACGGACGGGAACTCATATCCACGCTGTTTACCCAGCCGGTGCGGAATTCCGCACCGAAACGTTCAGCCTGCTGACGCATGTTGTCCATCAGCTCCGGCCCCATGATTCCTTCCGGGAAGCCCGGGAAGTTCTCTACTTCCGTAGTCGTAGTAAGCTGTCCGCCCGGTTGCGGACCTTCAATGACAAGCGGCTTCAGGTTGGCGCGAGCCAGGTAAATTGCGGCGGTCAATCCCGCAGGACCCGTTCCGATAATAATGGATTTATACATATATAGCATCCTCCTTCAAGGCATGTTACGAAAAATAGATTATGAGATTAATTATGTGGAATCCCCGGCGTACTGTCAACAAGGGTACCGGGAGGGTTCGGTGAAGGTTAAATGAAGGAATGATGAATTACTTGAATTTATAGTGGTAATTCACATTTATAGTGCAATCCGGTTTCGCAACAGGCGCAGGCCGTTTAAAATAACGAGAATCGTGCTGCCCTCATGACCCACGACTCCAAGCGGAAGCGGAATGCCCTGAATGAAATTGCCGGCGATCAGAAGCAGAATAACCGCTCCGGCAAACGTCAGATTTTGCATTACGATTCTTCTCGCCCTTACGGCCAGTTGGATCGTTTCGGCTACCCGCTCGAGGTTGTCGTTCATCAGCACCACATCCGCTACCTCCAGCGCCGCACCGCTCCCCTTGTCACCCATGGCGATGCCGACGGTAGCGGCGGCCAGAGCCGGCGCGTCATTGACGCCGTCTCCAACCATAACGGCATGACCGTATCGGCTCCGCAGTTCGCTGACATGCCGGACTTTATCCTCCGGCAGCAGATCGCCGTACACCAGATCAATGCCCGCTTCTCCGGCAACCGCCCTAGCCGTTTCGCCGCGATCCCCCGTTAGCATCGCCGTTGCGATCCCGAGCTTCTGAAGCTGCCGAATCGCCTGCTTCGCTTCCGGTCTGACCTGATCACGGAGCGCAAGAATGCCTGCATATTCGTCTTCCCGCCGTATAACGGAGACGGTATTCCCCTCATTCGCAAGTCTTTGAATACTTTCCTTCAGATCATCCGGCAACCCCGGTTCCGAAGCATCGGCCTTGCCGATCCGCCAAACCGTCCCGTCAATCCGGGCTTCAATTCCCCAGCCCGGCAAAGCCTTCATTTCTTCCGCTGTATCCAGCTCAAGCCCTTCTTCCTCTGCATGCGAGACGATGGCTCGGGCCAACGGGTGCTCCGACAACCTCTCCGCAGAGGCGCAGGCTGCGAGCACCTGATTGCGGTCGAATCCTTCCGCCGCCACCACTTCCGTCACCACCGGAGAGCCGGAAGTCAGCGTTCCGGTCTTGTCGAACGCCACGACTTTGACGCCTGCCATCAAATCCATATAGGCGGCTCCTTTAAACAATACGCCCTTTCTTGCACTCCTCGACATCGCCGACAGCATGGCCGGCATGACTGAGGAGACCAGGGCGCATGGGGAAGCCACAACCAGAAACACCATCGCTTTATAAAACGTCAACGACCAGGACCAGCCAAGCAGAAGCGGACCCGACAACAGCAGGATCGCGGTCATCGCCACAACCCCTTTGGCATAACTGCCTTCAAGCCGCTTGATAAACCGCTGAGTCCGGGGCGCTTCATTTTCCGCTTGCTCCACCAATGCAATAATTTTGGCAAACAGCGTTCCTTCAGCCGGGCGAGTGACTTCCACATACAGAGCGCCTTCTCCGTTTAATGTTCCGGCGAATACTTCGTCGCCAGCTCCTTTATCTACTGGAACGGACTCCCCGGTAATTGCCGCTTGGTTGACCGACGAACCTCCGCTCGAGACCACACCGTCCGCCGGAATGATCTCTCCCGGCTTCACAAGTACGAGATCGCCGATGATTAATTCCTCGACGGCCACGGTTCTCATGCCGCTTCCGTCCACTTTTAACGCGGTTTCCGGTTTCAGGGCCACCAGCGCGGAAATGTCTTTCCGGCTGCGATCGCTAGCAAAGGATTCCAGCGCGCCGCTGAGCGAAAAAATGAATATCAGCATCGCTCCTTCATTCCAGTAGCCAATGGAGGCGGCGCCTAGAGCGGCTGCAATCATCAACAGATTGACATCCAGGTCTTTGTCCAGAAACAGTGTCCGCAGCCCTTCCCGAGCTTTAACAAATCCGCCTAAACCATAAGCGGCGATATATAAGGCAATCGATAGTGTTCCGGACCATGCCCCGGCTCCCCAGCCCGCAAGCATGAGAACACCGCTCCCCAGAGCGAGCAGCATTTCACGATGCCGAAGCAGCCGAAGAATAACGGTTCTCCGCGGTGGCCGCGGTTGGGGTTGATTGGCCTTTTTTCGAGTCATCGATACCGGATTATGGACAGCTTTAGCTTGCATTATTGATTCCTCCTTTTGCGAATGCACAATGAACCGGCAAATTTGATCCATTGAGAATGAAAATTATTGTTAGCCCCCTTAAAATGACACATGCTGCTTCGGGAATGATCCCGAAGCAGCATGGAATTGAGAATGATAATCATTTTTGCACTAGAGCAATAAAATTGCTCAAGGGAAACTTTATGTTTATTTTATACCTATTTTATGCAAATGTAAACAATCTGCCTGCCCATTCTATGATGTTCTGCTTAAGCCGGTCCTTTTCCCGCGGAAAGAAAAAGCCTCTACTCGGTACTCCGAATAGAGGCTCACTCTTTAACTATTAATTAAATATGATTATGCCTGGCTTGCGGCGATCGCTTGCTCCAGATCGTAAATGATATCGTCGATGGACTCGGTGCCGACCGATAGACGGATCAACTCCGGATTAACGCCGGCTGCGATTTGATCCTCTTCCGACAGCTGCTGATGCGTCGTGCTTGCCGGATGGATGATCAGCGACTTGGAATCGCCGACATTCGCCAAGTGCGAGAACAGCTTCACGTTCTCGATCAGCTTGCGGCCCGCTTCGACGCCGCCCTTAATTCCAAAGGTTAGAATCGCTCCTTGACCTTTCGGCAAATATTTCTGAGCCAGCTCGTAGGACTCGTGACTTGGAAGCCCCGCATAGCTTACCCATTCCACATGCTCATGCCCTTCCAGGTACTGCGCGACTTTGAGCGCGTTTTGGCTGTGGCGTTCTACGCGCAGATGCAGCGTTTCTAGTCCTTGAAGCAGCATCCATGCATTGAACGGGGATAACGATGCGCCAATGTCGCGTTGGAGCTGGACGCGAGCCTTGATAATGTAAGCCAGCGGTCCGACGGCATCGGTGTATACTACGCCGTTATAGCTTGGATCCGGCTGAGTTAAGCCGGGGAATTTATCATTCGACTTCCAGTCGAACTTCCCGCCGTCGACGATAATACCGCCGATTGATGTTCCATGCCCGCCGATGAATTTGGTTGCCGAGTGTACGACGATGTCCGCACCGAAGTCGATCGGACGAAGCAAATACGGACTCGGGAACGTATTATCGATGATCAGCGGAACTCCGCTTTCATGCGCAATGGCGGCAACCGCTTCGATATCGAGCACATCACCCTTCGGGTTTCCGATGGACTCGGCAAAGAATGCCTTCGTTTTATCGGTGACCGCAGCCCGGAAGTTTTCCGGATTTGACGCATCCACAAATCTTACTTTAATGCCGAGCTTAGCCAGCGTAATCGCAAACAGATTATATGTACCGCCGTACAGAGTAGAGGAGGATACGATTTCATCCCCGGCTCCGGCAATATTCAAAATGGAGAAGGTAATCGCCGCCTGCCCCGAAGCCGTCGACAATGCCCCGACACCCCCTTCGAGCGCTGCGACACGTTTTTCGAACACATCGTTGGTCGGATTCATGATACGGGAATAAATATTGCCGAATTCCTTCAATCCGAACAAATTGGCAGCGTGCTCAGTATCGCGGAATCCGTACGACGTCGTTTGATACAGGGGTACCGCACGGGAATAAGTAGTTGGATCAATTTCCTGTCCTGCGTGAATCGCTAGTGTTTCCGGTGCAAATTGACGTTCTTCAGACATGGGTGATTCCTCCTTTAAAATGGGTTCAATAAAATAGGTACATGTTTGTTTTTCACTATTCTCTCACATAAATGGTCTTTTGAAAATAGTAAATCCGATAAAACTAGTATGAATAATTATTTTTGTTAAAAATAAAGCAGCACCAGAGTTTATCGACTTTTTCTCCGGTGCTGCAGATATCTCTTATGAAATTAAATTAAAGTCTTTCACCGACCGCGTTGACGAACGAAGTAAGCATCCTCCATCGACGGCTCTGCTTCGGTTAATCCCCGGAAAGGCCGCTCCTTTCCGACCAGCCGAATGTACATGCCTTCCGGCACTTCGCGGAATAGGATCAGATTCCGGTCATTGACGTCATCGAAATTTTCCTGGGAAATGACGCCCTCCCATACCTTCAGCGGCAGTTCGCGCGTCCACCTCTCTCTCTCACCCTCGAAACGAACCTGGCCCTGGCCAAGCCATATGATATGATCAGCCGCCCCTTCCCATTCGTTCAGTTCGTGAACGGCCGCCAATACGGTTTTCCCCGTCGCGTAGCGCGACAGATAGGAAATCGCCAACTTGCGTTCCGCGGAATCCATCGCATTCAGCGGCTCATCCAGAAACAGAAAATAAGGAGCGGCGAGCAAGGACTGTACGAGCGCAATTCGTCGTCGGACACCGAGCGAGAGCGACTTGATCTTTACATTCCGGCTTTGCTCCAGCCGGAAATCCCGCAGCAAGCTTTCCACCCGTTCCAAACGAAATACACCTTTCAGTTCAGCCAAGTAAACAAGCAGCTTATATACCGTCATTTCCTCGTACAGCTCAATCTCCGCCGGAACATACCCGATTTGGCTCCGCAGGAGCGGTAAATCCTCGGCCGCGGATCGCTGGTGGTAAAGAATGCTGCCCCGGCGCGGCATTTGGAGCGTGGCGAGCAGTTCCAGCAGCGTCGTTTTGCCCGCCCCGTTAGGACCAACCAGGAGCGTCAGCCCTCGATGAATGCGGAGGCGCCCAATTTGCAGCGTGAATTCGCCAAGGGGCTGACAAACATTTTCCAGCACGATCATACTCTGTCTCCTCCGCCTAATCCATCATTCATTTTGAGATGGCGGCTGCGGTAATAAGAGCGAAGAATCAGCAAAGTTCCGGCAATCAGCATAAGTCCATCCGCCATCGTTCGGGATGACGCCGTCCATCCATGTAAACGGGATTGGTCTTCAATCACGAACCACAGAATATAAACCACCGAAGCCGCAACGCAGGCCAGGGTCATTCCTTTTCGGAACAATACGTACATGGCCGCTCCCGCCGTGAACATTGAAATGCCCAGCCATTGGAGCAGAAAAGGAATAAACGGCATGCTAACCTCTCCCGCCGCCGTTACTCTGAGGCCGACGATCACGGAGCTGAGCAAGGCCCAACTGACCACAAGACCAATGACCATCAGCATCCGGCTGTAGATCACCAGGGCTGGAGGATACGGGGTAATACTTTCCACCGCCCGCATGCCCCGGTCCCAGGAACGGTAGCTGAATAGCATGGAAGCAATGAGCATTAACGGCGTAATGACCGGAAACAATCCGCTGGGAATGGCATCTCCCAACAGGAAAGTTCTAAACGGCCTTTCCGGGTCGACCAGCAGAATCAGCATCAAAAATACCGCAGAGCCCGACAGAATGAGCGATTTCCGGTTTACCCGGAACTGGCTCCAAAGCAGCTTGCGCAAGGACGGCGCCTCCACCTGCGGATTGAAGTCAAGCGCAGGCACGACAGGAGCGGCTTTAAGCGCGTCAAATTCAGGCTGCAGCGCCGCGATCAGCGCCGCGGTTTCCGACGGGGACGGGGGTGGCAGCACCGCCTGACGCAGCGGTTCGCGCAATTCCCTTTCCAATTTTTCTAACTCTTTATCAATGGAGGGGTTCATGGGATGACACCTCGCTTTCCTGTTTATCCTTCAATTTTGTCCTGAATCTGGGCGGTGACAAATCCGACGATTTCATCAAGACCCGCTTCAGTTTTCGCAGCGCCCCATATAAGTGGGATTTTACCGAACTTAGCGGCAGATCCATCAACTCGGCAATTTCTTGCAGCTTCAGCTCATGAAAAAATCGCATCCTCACCACGTCCTGCTGCACTTCGGGCAGCCAGGCGAGGGACTCCGCAATCTGTTCCACCGCCTCCTGCCGCTCTAGAAGTTCTTCCGCTCCGGGAGAGGGGTCGGCGTCCTCCGGTATTTCATCCGCGGCCGCATGCTCGGAGCGGTAAGCAGAGCTCCTCCAATAATCCCGGCACAGGTTGAGCGCCACTTTATACAGCCAGGGGCGGAGCTGGTCAAGCCCGCCATGCCTTTCCAAATGCCGGATGAGCCGGATGAAGGTCTCTTGCACGAGATCCTCCGCCTTTGCGCGGTCACCGAGCTGCTGCGTGATATAGCTAAGAAGCGGTCCGTGATAACGGGTAACCAGGAGTTCAAAAGCCTCCTGCTCTCCCTGGGCCATACGCTCCGCCAATTGTTGATCGGAAATCAATTCCGTTCCCCCTCTCCCGTTTCTTTATTTCAATGTTATTCTTCTTCCTCAATAATCCAGCGTTCCCTCTTCCCGATGAGCCACACGGCTGCAGCAAGCAGCGCGGCGGCGGCCAGCATCAGCATGACCCGGTTCAACGGAAACGATGCCTTCTCCGGCAGAAAGGCGGTGTACAGCGTCCATCGGGACAACCAGCTCCCGCCGCTGACCGTATCAACCATCCAAACCGCAAACCCTAACGCCAATCCTCCATAGGTTTTACGAAATATAACCATTCCTATCAGCGTTATAGAGGCGAGCAGCATGAAAGCGGGCATCGTCTGGAGCATTAACGGGAAGATCCCTGTCACTCTTTTTGCGCCTTCTCCCCCACCCCAAGGATACATGAATGTGGAAATCCGCCCGAACTTCAGCAGATAAACCGCCATCCATCCTACGTTTAGCAAAGATGCGTATAACAGCGCCAGCACCCATTTTCGCACGGCGATCAACCTCAGGGAAACCGGGTACGTGGCGATCATCTCCATGCTCCCTCCCCCGATTTCCCGCTGGAACAAGAGCAGCATAAGCATGATGACTAGCGGGTACATTCCCATTTCCGAAAAATAGTAGACGGTACGCGGTTTGTCGCCGAGCAGGATACTAATCAGATAGAGGATAAATACAAACAGCACCAGAGCCGCGACCGGCTGTTTTTGCAGTTTCAGATCAAAAGAATATCCGCGCCGCAACTGCTCAATTGCCGTTTTCATCGCCCATCACCCTCTTCCATTCCTTTTCCCATTCCGTAAACGGAATTTTGTTATCGGCAATCACAGGCTCCACATTCGGATCGGGAACTTCAATTCCTTTGGCGTAAAAATAATTCAACACTTCTTTGACTTGTTTGTATTTGCCTTCATCCAACGCTCGCGCAACCTGTTTTACCATTTGCAATCCAACGCGATCGGGATCAGTCCCCTCATCTCTTGCATATAGTTCCTGGATCAAGTATCCATTTCCAGACCCTTGCCAAATTTCTTCGTCACTATAACCTTCTTCTTCCCGGGTATACAGGTACCACATCAGCCCCCGGATTTGCAGGCGGACATCCTCGCTCATGTTTTCGATCAAATAATCGCCTTTACGGCTTCCCAGGAGCATCTGATTCATTAACATTTTGGAAGCATAATCCTTGTCAAAAAGATAGGTCATCACATAAGTCTGATTTTCCACACTATATTTCACATAATTCTCATTTGGAAGGAACAACAGCTGGTCGAGACGGGATTCAAAAGGATGAATCCATCCGGAAAAATAAGCGTACATTTTCTTCCACTGTGCCAGAATATCCTCTCCAAGCTTGGCGTTATAAGGCGTCGTTACCGCTTTACCCGGAAAATCCCCCGATTCCAGTTCCAAAAAATCCCCGCCGAACAACGAGAGACCTTCGCTCACTTGACCTTCGAAAGCTTGCTTGCCTTGCTCGCGCCCGGTTTCCGGCAGACTGGTATATAAAGGGCGATCGAATCCGACCAGACTCAATTTGAAAGCGGTCGAATAAGGAGCATGCGGGATAAACACCGACCCAAGCTGTATGCCGGAACCGTCCATTTCCTTCACGTAAACTGGTTGGTGTCCCGCCAGCGGATACCAGGCGATATAACCGGGGAGAAACAGGTCGTCGCCTTTAACGAAGGCATAAAACGAACCCTGACCCTGAAATCCCGGTGCGTAATCCATCATGGTCCCCGCATAGGTAATTTCAACCTCCAGCAAACCTTCAGGTATTAAGGCAGGAAGTTCGATATCCAATTGATCCCCTTTGCGCGAAAAGGAAGCTTCATTGTCACCGATCCTGATTTTCTGCACATTAAAATTGCGGTTCAGCGTTAAGTTCAGTTCCCGGTTCCCCGCAGCCTTCAAATCATCGCCAGGGATCGTAAGCTTTGCCGTGATCCGCAGACTGTCTTTCGCTTCCCTCTTCACGTTAAGATCATATTCCGTAATCCGGAACAGATCGGAGGAATTCCATTCCGGCGATTCATCCAGGCTCTTGAGAGTCGGATCGGCAAGCTTGGCGTAATAGCCCTCATACCGCTCCTGCCAGATTTGGCCGTAAGGCACGAATGCCAGGGCGGCGAGCAAGACCGCAAACGCGCTAACACTCCAGACCGCCAGTTTGTGCTTCGTCGGACGGATCCGGTTCAACACCGTAACGCCGGCAACCAGAAGCAATAAGACAAAGGACAATACGAACAGGCGCGAATATAGCAGTTCATCCCCGATTAGGCGGAAGCCCCAAGTATCGTTAGGTTGATTCGTAACCAGCAACAAGCGGCTTAAATGAAAGGTCTGCAACGGATAAAGCCCCGCTTTGTCGATCAAAAAAATGTCCATGAAAAACGTCCCGAACATCCACGCGCAAAAACCGATCAGATAGACGACCCGGTTAGGAATCGCAATCGCCAGCAGCATGGCTAAGGCCAGCGTTACCATATATGAAATCTCATAGGTCACGGCAAAATACAACGCATATTCTAGCGTAACTTCAGGAGATACTCCCCGCTGAGCCGAAGACCAGGCAAACACTACCGCGGCGATCAACGTAAAGATCGAAAAATAAATTAACCCGGCCAGATACTTGGCCGAAACTTTCGTGGCGTAAGGTACCGGCAGCGCCGAACTCCATTCATAGGAGGAACGGCGGATATCCCTGCGGACCGACAATATGCCTACAAGCATAACAAGTCCCAGCGTCATCGTATGGACGAAAGCATGAAACGAGTAGGCTTCATCTAACAAATTTGATTCGGGTGCTACCCTGCCGATCGTCCACACATTCATCACCGCAAATGCCAGCGGTAGAGCCAGCAACCACAAGTTACGAAAAATCATGTTCCATTCAAAACGGAACTGGCGAAGCCATTTATTCATAACCGTGAGCACCTTCCCTCTGGCTCGTCCGCAGCAGCGCCAAGTATCCGTCCTCCAAAGTTGGACGGACCAGAACGCCGTCCGAACCGGATGGAGGCGCCTCTCCGATCACCCGGCACAACAGCCCCTGCTCGCTCCGGCGTGTGGATACTACCGACATCGGGTCCAATCTGGCAAACTGCTCCTCGCTGACGATGCCTTCCCACACCTTGCCGCGCCCGTAATCCTGAAGCTCGGCCAAATCGCCGGACATTCTGACCCGGCCCCGGTCTAGTACGGCGATCTGCCGGCAGTTGCTCTCGATGTCCGCCACGATATGGGTGGAAAGCAGCACGATCCGGCCAAGGCTGAACCGGGTGAGTAAGTTACGAAAGCGAACGCGCTCTTCCGGATCGAGGCCGGCCGTCGGTTCATCGACGATCAGCACCTGCGGAGATCCCAGCAGGGCCTGAGCGATACCAAGGCGCCGTTTCATCCCGCCGGAGTAAGTCCTGACCCGTTTGCCCGCTTTATCCTGTAAATTGACCTCTTCCAGCAGCCGGTCGATTTCCACCTTGCGCCGTTTCCGGTCATTCATGCCTTTCATCTCGCCCACGTAATCCAGATACTCGGCACCGGTCAACTGAGGATATACCTGGAACTGCTGCGGCAGATAGCCGATCATGCCCCGGATATCCTCGGCTTTGCGAAGCGGGATCCCGTTGATCGTCGCTTCGCCCGCCGTTGGCGGCACTAAGGTAGCCAATATACGCATTAACGACGACTTTCCGGCCCCGTTGGGCCCAAGTAAGCCGACCATGCCTTCATTCAGCGTCAGGGTGACATCATGGAGCGCCCATCCCCCACGCCGGTACTTTTTGGACAAATGGTTGATTTCTATCATAAAACATCCTCATTCCCAGACTGTATTCGATAACCCGCGCGGTTACTATCTGTACATGTAACGGGAGGCATGGAAAAAAAGTTGATACCTGTTTCTAGAAAAATAATTTATGCCCGGAGATGCCCGGGAGATGCCCGTCGCCTTCCCTCATCCCAGCCATTCCAGCCGTGCCAGATAATCCAGACAATCCAGGCAATCCAGGTATTCCAGGTAATCCAGGTAATCCAGCAATTCAGACATTCCAGACAACCCTGGCAATCCAGGTAATCCAGGCAATCCAGGTATTCCAGACAATAAGACTATTTAGGTAATCCAGACATTCCAAACTATTTTGCTAAACCAGGTGATCTAGGTGATCTAGGCAGATTAACTGGATTTTCTACAGCTAATTTGCCCGTCTGCCCCCATTTTTCACAAATAGCTGTAAAACCTGCAGCTATTTTCGCTCTTTCTTCTCTTTGATAGCCGATAATGACGGATTAACTGTACGTTTTACAGTTAATGTCTGAAAAATCTTAAATCACAGAAAATTAACTGTAGGTTTTCCAGTTAATGAGCCGTTGAATCGCGCTGGAAATCCATCAAAAAAAGCGCTATTCCCTTTTCGTTGGAATAGCGCTTTTGATACAAGCTTATTAGCCGCTGCTTTATTAATAATCACTCCGGCTGCTAAGCCCTTGAGCGATCGCCACGCCTGCGCTCGTACCGAGCCGGGTTGCTCCGGCTTTGATCATCTCTTCAGCATCGGCAAGATTCCGGACTCCTCCGGATGCTTTGACTCCGATGCCCGGCCCGACCGTCTTCGCCATCAATGCTACCGCTTCGACCGTAGCTCCGCCCGTTGAAAAACCGGTTGACGTTTTAACAAAATCAACGCCAGCCGCAACCGCCAGACGACAAGCCCGGACGATCTCATCCGGGGTCAACAGGCAGGTCTCAAGAATGACCTTGACCAAGGCTTTGCCTGCGGCGCTTTCGACAACACCAACCATATCGCGGACAACCGCTTCGTCGTCCCCATCCTTCAGCGCGCCGATATTAATGACCATGTCAACTTCGGTAGCTCCGTCGCGAATGGCTTGAACGGTTTCAAAAGCTTTTGCCTCCGGTGCGGACGCTCCTAGCGGAAACCCGATAACCGTGCACACCTTCACATTCGGCGTATCCTTAAGCGCTTCGGCCGCGGTCTTTACCCAGTAAGGGTTCACACATACGGAAGCAAAGCCATACTCTTTTGCCTCGGCGGCCAGTTTAAGAATGCCTTCTTTTCCCGCATCCGCCTTCAATAACGTATGATCGATCCGGCTTATTACCGATTTCGTACTCATCCTTAATTCCTCCAATTTAGTATAAGCTTGTGATTTGCACGCCTTCAGGCAGCTTGAACGGGTGTTCCTTGTTGATCCGGTCATAAAACATAACTCCGTTTAAATGGTCGAGTTCATGCTGCATAACAATAGCGTCGAAACCTTTGAAGCGCAGCTTCACTTCTTTGCCCTTCTCATCGATAGCCTTGACCTGCACCTTCTCGTAGCGGGGCACAAACCCCTGCACTACACGGTCCACCGACAGACAGCCTTCACTTTCCGGCAAATACACCATCGCCGTCGAATGGCTGACGATTTTGGGATTAAACAGAGCTACTTCACGATCATTGCCCTGATCGTCCGACAAGAGTGCGGCAAACATCCGTTTGTTCAAACCGATCTGGTTCGCGGATAACCCCACTCCGGCCCGCAGCTTATATTTTTTTGATAATTCCGGGTCTTGGCTATTCTTCAAAAAGGCCATCATCGACGCCATTTCCTCACGGTCCTCCTCCGTCGGAGGCACGCTGACCGGCTCGGTCACCACCCGCAGGATAGGATCGCCTTCCCGCACAATATCATCCATCGTAATAATGTAGTCGCTTTTGAATTTACTCATGAGTGAATCCTTCATCCACCTTCACATGCAAAATTTGCGCTTAACTTAAGACCAGCCCCAGCGTAGCACGCAGCCGGAGCATTGTCAAAATCAGCGTCTTACTTTCATTCCCCAGACGTCATCCTTCGAATATTGGGTCGCGGCCCGCAGCTGTTCCAACCGGCCATCCTGCGGATAATGCTTCACCAGATAGGTCAAGAAAGTCTCCCGAAGTCCAATTTCCTGGTCAAGTAAATTATACTCGTTAGGATGCCGTTCCAGTTCCTTCAGACCGGATTCCCAGAGCACCAAATCCCCGGCAACGGATTTATTTTCCCGTGTCTTGGCCGCCAGTTCCTTAAGTTCCCGGTAGGCCGTTCTCACTTTGCCGGAATATCTATGTTTGTGACTCAGCCAACCCAATCCGACAATGGCGAGAAAGAGCAGAATCCATAATTCTATATGATCCAATTAGTCACCTCATTCATGCCTAAAGTATCATAGCCGCAAAAATAATGTCAAACCATAAAATCGCAATGGGTTAGAGACGGGTGAGAGCCGAGTTACAGTCCCTTTATAGCGGTCCACAACGTCCAGCAGCCCGACACAAGAATCAAGATCAAAGTCAGCTTTTTGAAAACAGCCTCGTTCAGCTTGCCTCCTGCCCAGATTCCAAGCAGCACCCCTGCAATCATTGCCGGAATCAGCCATACCAGAGTCTCTGAAACCGCCTCATCAAGCAGACCGCCATATATATAGGATATGATGGTCACGGCATTCAATAGGAGCGCATAGAAGGTCAGGTTTCCCCGAAAAGCCCCCTTATCAGTTCCTTGATTGGACAGAAACAACGCCACCGGAGGTCCGCTCATAGATATGCTCCCGTTCAGCAAACCGCTGGCCAGACCGACCGTTACGAAGCCCAGCCTTTCTCTCGTGACCTGAAATGTCTTCCCCGACATCATGACCGCCGAGGACAGCACGATAAGTCCGCCCGCGGCAATTTTTAACGCCGTTTCGTTTACATACAGCAGCAAGTAAGACCCTAGCGGCGCCGCAACAATGCCTGACAGTGTAAGCAACCCGATTTTACGGATTACGACATGTTTATAACAATTAATAAAAATTGCTATATTCGTAAAAAAACTGAGGATGACGATCAGAGGAACCACCTGTCTCAGCGGGAGAAACAGAGTTAGTAACGGCAGCGAAACAAGTGCAAACCCGAAGCTGGTTACCCCTTGTATGAAGCCGGCCAGCAAAATAACGAGCATGCCAAAACCCAGCCAGGATGGGATCTCCATAATCATATGCATTTATCCCCCCGATATACAGATAAGCCGGCATCCAAAATGCCGGCTTAGGCTTTATTTATATATTATAATGCAATCCATAATTGATAAACAGCTTGTGCCGCTTCAGCCCGGGTGAGAGGTTCAGTCGGAGCAAAGCCCCCGTCCCCCCTGCCTTGTACCAATCCAAGGGCATGCGCGTTTTTTATGGCTGAATTCGCCCAATCGGATATTTTGTCTTCATCCGAAAACAAACCTGACTGAAGCGTACCTTCGGATGTCGTGGATGTCGTCCCTTTCAGTGCATAGGCATTCATCAGCATGACCGCCATCTCCTGACGGGTAACCGGAGCGTTTGGATCAAACTGCATACCGGCTTTTGCGGCTCTACCTTTTATGATTCCCGCATTATAGGCAGCCGACACAGCACCGGAGTACCACACGTCCGAAGCCACATCGGTGAAGCCCGCCGTTGCACCCGGCTTGAGTCTCAGAGCGCGGGTAAGCATAGCAACAAACTCCGCCCGGCTTACGGAGCGGCCCGGTTCAAATGCTCCGTTTGCCGTTCCCTTAACGACTTGCTTGGCTGCAAGTCCTGCCACTGCTTCATATGCCCAGTTCGTGTCGGAGACATCTACAAACTGCTTGGTGACTTGCAGCACCGCATAGGGACTGAAATGACTCAATTCCGCAGTCACTTCCCCGTCAATCCAACGACCGCCTGCAAATTCCAGGTTACCGCCTTCGGAAATATAATAGATACCGGTAGTATTTTTATGAACTCCCGTATTTGGTTTGATAGAGATCGTTACGGGCTTTACGAACCGGTCCATGACGATCTCGGTGCCATCCGGACCTAATAGTGACAGTTTAAAATCATACATCGGTCCCGCATATTCGATCGAGGTAAATTCAGTCCGTGCAGTTCCCTTGCCCAGCGCTAATTCCAGGGCTTGCTTGTCGCCTTGGGCGAATTGCAGGGAGACCGAATAATCAGCAGACTTCGCTGTCTCCCCGATAAGCTGCTGCAATACTTCGTTTGGCAGATTCAGCTTCAGGTTCCCGTTCGAGACTTCCAGAGCACTGTTTCCAAGCGATTTAATAACTTCGCCGGTTAAGATCAGTGTAGACACCTGTTCACTTACGTCAATCGATACGATTCCGTCTCCATTTCGCTTCATTTGGTCAGGTTTAATGGTTAGCGTTGCAGGCTTACTTTCAGGACTTTTCACTCCGGGATTGCCTGTATTCGAGCTCAACCCGCCTGAAGTACCTCCGCCTTGCGGGTTCGAGGGCTCCGCTGGCGTGGTAGGGTTGGTAGGCTTCGTCGGCGCCTCTGCGGTTTGGATCAATTCGACGTCATCAAAATATCCCCAGATTTCTTCGGGTGCTTCAACCTCGAATCCAATCATCAAACGCCCGTCTTCAACCTGGATATTCTCTACGGCATACTGTTTCCAAACATTCCAGCCCGTGTTGAGCATATCGGTCCCCTGCTTTTTGCCTGAAGAATCCGTGGCAAAGAGCTTGAATTTCGTTTCGCCTCCGCCTCCGGACGCCCATGCTTTAAGAGTATAGGTTCCGTTCGATAACCCGCTGACATTTTGGGTCAACTGATAACCGTAAGGCTCCCCGTACCAGTAATTGAACGCATGGCTGCCCGAATGGGCATTTCCTGCATTTTTCTCGACTTTACCGGCGGCGCTGATTCCCGAAATTGTCCAGTGAGTCAGATCTCCGCTCTCGAAGCCGGGATTTTGAAGCATGTTCGCTTTTTCCAAGACGGTAATTTCAATCCTGGCCTGCTGTTCTATACCGGCTACCTGGCCATAAACCGTAAACTTCCCAGGCTTAGTAAGCAGTTCTTCCGAAATGCCGTCCCAAAGAACAGCGGTAGGTCGAATGGAACCTTCGTTGTAGAGAACATTCACTTTGGCCGGAAGCACCGGAGTTGTTCCTTTGGAAACGGTAACTCCATCTGCTGCATATACCAGCAGCGGAAGCACCTCGGTGATGCTGCCTGGAACAAACCGGAATGCATCCAGGGATGCCAGGGCATTGCCGCCAAAATCAAACATCGCCTGATTTTCCCAAGCATTGCCTTCTCCTGCTTTCCAGCCGACACCCGGCAGCCAAGCCGGTTCCCAATAAAACACACCCAGACCGTTATGGCCGTCGACGCTGGCAACCGTGTTCAATACAGTTTCGGTCACTAATTTTTGATTGGCCACCGAAGCGGGGAATCCGGCGATGTCCGTTTCAGCTTCGCCTGCAATATTTCCGTGATCGTCCCCGTCATCATAGGTATACGGATATGCTGTCTCAGCAACGACTACTTGTTTTCCGTACCGGGCTACGAGATCATTCATATTGCTCTTCAGATCTTGAAACGTTCCGTGCCAATATGGATAGTAGGATAGTCCGATCACATCGTAATCGACGCCGCGTGCTTTGATTTGATCAAAGAAGCTGCGGAATTTGCCGTTGCTTCCCCCTTCAGCCAAGTGAAGCATAATTTTCGTTTCCTGCCCTTCCGGCGTCGTATCCCGAACCGCTTGGCTTCCTTGATTCAGCAGTTCAGCCAAATTATCGAAGTTAGCGGTCGATCCTTCAGGATGAATCATGCCGCTATTGATCTCGTTGCCGATTTGTATCATATCAGGGTACGCATTGAGATCCCCCAGTTCGGTCAATACATCGGAGGTATAGTCATAAACCGCCTTTTTAAGCGCCGGAAAATCCAGTCCTTCCCATGCCGCGGGCTTGACCTGTTTGCCGGGGTCGGCCCAGAAATCGGAATAATGGAAATCCAGCAACAATTTCAACCCTGCGGCTTTGACCCGAGTCGCCATCTCTACGGTATGCTCCCGGTCATTGAAGCCGCCCGCTTCAACCGGGTCGTTCCAAAGCCGCAGCCGAACGTAGTTCACGCCATGGTCTTTAAGGATGGTCAGCAAATCTTTGCTCGAGCCATCGTCATAAAACTGGACACCGAGTTCTTCTAGTGCCTGTAGGGTGGAAATGTCTACGCCTTTAATGAAATTATTAGGATCATAAGCTTCTTCCCCCGATTTCACCAGTTGGATATCATCGAAATATCCCCAGTAATCGGCCGGTGCTGCCACCTCAAAACCAATGCTAACACGACCGTCGGTTACCTGAATGTCCTCTACTTTATACTCCTTCCATACATTCCAGCCGTTGTTGACGATCTTTGTGCTCATGGTGACTCCAGAGCTAGAGCCCGCATCTTCTCCCCCAACTTCGTCACCATCATTGACGCCTCCCGTTTCGGCGAACAGCTTCGCTTCCAGTTCCTCGTCTTTGCCCGAAGCCCATGCCCGCAATTCATAGGTCCCGTTCTCAAGGCCGCTTAACGTTTGGGACAACCTGAATTCATAGCCATGATCCCCATACCAATAATTGAATGAATGACTGCCCGAATGGGCGTCTTCCGAGTTGTTTTTCACCATTGCGGCATAGGTGGCCCCTGTTACCGTCCAACCCGTCAGGTCTCCGAGTTCAAACCCCGGGTTTTCCAGTGTCAGTCCTGTTGATAAGGCGGAACCGGCGGCGGCTGTCACAGAGGGAGAGTATGTAATCATTAAATTTGGAAGCGCTAATACAAATGTTAAAACCATCAGTAATCTTTTATTCATCCTTGGTGGAATCTTCATGTCCATCTACCTCCCTAATCAAGAATATAGATTCCGGAGGAGGCATAGGGATTCCCTCCCTTTCCTGCCTCCGGATCAGCTTTACGTTGACTTGCAAACTTGAATCTAATCCCGATCATGTTTCCGCTTCAGCACCAGCGAACCGTATAACGGGAGATCCAGCGTCCCGGACAAAGATTCGCCGGTTTCAAGATCCACGTATTCCCTGCTGTCCAACTGGACCTTCGCCGTTTTGCCGGTGAAATTAAGCAGGAATACATAATCATGA
Source organism: Paenibacillus sp. Marseille-P2973 (assembly GCF_018101095.1). NCBI lineage: Bacteria > Bacillati > Bacillota > Bacilli > Caryophanales > Paenibacillaceae > Paenibacillus > Paenibacillus sp. Marseille-P2973. The sequence goes on along the minus strand of NZ_JAGQEH010000012.1, from coordinate 107,052 downwards.
TCGCCATCACACCGAAGCTGGGCGGTAACGCCTTCAGGCAGTTGGCTATCCAGCGTGCGGAGTACCCCGGTTTCTTCGACCAGCTTGCCGTAAAGTGCGTCGTAAAAAGCATCCTCGCTAACGCGCGCAGCCAAATAATAGGCCCGGCCCGATCCCGCCGACTCCGGCCGATTCACGGTCAGCACCGGCTTGCCGGCATAGAAATCGTCCGCGTAGGTTGCCAGGACTTCCGCGCTTTCGGCATGTATCACCTCGCACAACTCGCGGATTTCATAGCTTCCCTCCAGGCCAAGCCGGTTTCCGGAAGACATGACGAGCGAGTTGCGGTCATGGTCATGCAGCCCGTCGATTTCCTCCGCCCAGATGCCTAAAACATGCCGAAGCGGCCCGGGGAATCCATTTAGATGGCATAGATCATTTTCATTGACGATACCGGACCAGTAGGTGACCAGCAGAGTACCGCCCTCATTCACGAATTGCTCCAGTCTCGCACCCGTTTCTTCCCGAAGCAAATAAGCCATAGGCAGCACGATCAATTTATAGGCGGTGAAATCGTCATTAGATCCGATAATATCCGTTGGCACACCCTGTTTCCAAAGCGCCCGGTAATGCTGCACGACGGTCTGCTCGTAATGCAATCCGCCATTGCGCGGACCCTGTGCGTCATGAATCGCCCAGCGATTATCCCAATCAAACAGAATGGCTGCTTCCGCCGGAACATTCGTGCCGACGACCTCGGTCATTCGCGACAAGGTTTCGCCCAATGCCGCGACATCACGAAATACGCGGGTATGCTCATTTCCGACATGGTCGACGACCGCTCCGTGGAATTTTTCGCTGGAGCCCCGGCTTTTGCGCCATTGGAAATACTGAACCGTGTCCGAGCCATGAGCGACCGCCTGCAGCGAAGAAAGGCGGTGCATGCCCGGCCGCTTCAATTTGCTGACCGGCTGCCAGTTCGTCTGGCTCGGCGTGCTTTCCATAAGCATGAACGGTTTCTTCTTCAATGTACGGAACAAATCGTGGTTAAAGGCAAACCATGAAGCGATACCGATTTCCGATTCCGCTTCATGCCAGGTCGGATATGCGTCCCAGGAAATGACGTCAACGGCTTTGGCAAACTCCCGGTAATCCAGCCCGTAGAATAAGTCCATCATGTTTGCCGTGCAAGGCAGATCCGGATTTATTGCCTTCAGCGGTGTGATTTCATGCCGGAAGAAATCGATCGTCTGGTCGGACACGAACCGTCGCCAGTCCAGATTGTGGCCATGGACCATCATTTCTCCGTGCGGGGCCGGTGACTCGACCTGCGACCAGGATGTATAGGTGTGGCTCCAGAATGTCGTCCACCAGGCATGATTCAGCGCCTCCAGACTGCCGTATTTCCGTTTCAGCCAAGCCCGGAAGGCCTCCTGGCAGTAATCGCAATGGCATTCCCCGCCATACTCGTTGGAGACATGCCAACCGATGACAGCCGGATGAGCGGAATAACGCTCCGCCAGCTTAATGTTCATGATCGCAATCTTCTCCCTGTACACCGGGGAGGTGAAGCAATGGTTGTGCCGCATGCCGTGCAGATTGCGACGGCGGTTGGCTTCCACCCGCAGCACTTCCGGGTATTTCTCCGACATCCAGGACGGACGCGCGCCGCTCGGCGTCGCTAACCAGGCGTAGATTCCGTTGGCGGCCAACCGGTCCAGTACGCGATCCAGCCAATCGAATGTGAATGTCCCTTCTTCCGGCTCCAGCGCCGCCCAGGAGAAAATCCCGACGGACATCACATTGCAATTCGCGAGCTTCATCAGCCGGATGTCTTCCTCGAGCACGGCCGGGTCATGCAGCCACTGCTCCGGATTGTAGTCCGCTCCGTGCATCATCACAGGCAATTTTTCGCTAATCGGTGGCAATTTGTTCATCATGTTGTTCTCCTCCCTTAAGAAAAATCGCCGGAGCCATGACTCCGGCGATGATTGATTTATTGCTGCGCGGCCAGGAAAGCATCGATCTGGCTTTGCAGTTCCTCTTGGATCTTGCCGATGCCGGCGGAATTCAGTTGCTTGATCAGTTCCGCTTGACCTTTATCCAGGTCATCGATCAAACCGTACTCCAGCGGAATGGCATAGCGGAGCATCACATTACCGACGTTGGACACCTCGTTCTTCACCTTCGAATCGTCAAACACGAAGGTTTCCAGCGCGAAGTGATGGACTTTGGGCTCCCAGTCTTTAAGAATCTCATCCGCTTCAACCGGGTACGACGCATCCTTGCGGTTCAGTGGGGAGTTCCAGCCCCAATTGGAGAAACCGGTGTAATTGGCTGCGTTAGGTCCGGCCGAGAATCGGTCGTCGCCAACCGGTTCATAGTGCTTGCCTGCAATGCCGTACATCGTCAAATCATGAATTTCTTTATCGTTCTGCAGCAAGTCGATCAGCATAAGAGAACGTTCCGCGTTTTTGGATGTAGCATGGATCGCCATCCCGTTTTGCGTCGAAATGGAGGCGATTTTTTTCTTGTCCGGCGTCAGATCGACGATGGCACCTTCATATTCCGGTTTATCCCGGCGCATTTCCGCTAGATTAGCTCCGACCGTTCCGAGCGTTTGCGCGTAAGAACCGACTTTACCTGCCTTCATGTCCTGCCAAACGTCATTTTTGTTGCTGACGATGTTTTTCGACCAGCCTTTGTTATCTGCAAGATCTTTATAAAAGGTGAGGAGTTCTCTGAATTCAGGAGTGTCGTATACATTAAACAATTGGCCCTTTTCGTCAGTCAGCTTATAAGCCAGCGGGAAACTGTAATCGATAAGATTCCATTCGTTTTGCTGCTCGAGCAAAGCCTGGTCCAGCTCATGCCATTTCCATCCATCGGCAGGCTTGGCGCCAAAAGCGCTCACGCCCTTCTCGTTTGCGCCGACGGCTTTCACATAAGCGGCATAGGTTTCCGGGCTGTTGATCGGCTCCAAATTGTATTTTTTGCGCAAATCCTCGCGGATGATCACGACTTTATCCGTTACTTCCATGTTATTGTTCGGCACCATATACAGCTTGCCGTCAACCTTGGCTTGGTCCCACGATACTGCCGGCATGGCTTCCCACGTTTTCGGCATGTACGTTTTCAGCATGTCTTCCGTCAATTCCAGAAAACCGCCTTTGCGTGCCTGATCATTGTAAAAAGCCCAGTTTGCCGTATAAACGATGTCAAAATCCTCATTTGCTGCAAACTTCAGCGGATATTTCTGCGTCCAATCCGCCCAATCCAAAAATTCAGTTTCCACGGTAGCATTGATTTTTTCTTTAAGCAGCTTGTTCAGTTCGCCGAACACTTCGTCATAATCGGCCGGCTTGCCGCCCACCAGGAGCATCTTCAGCTTCACCTCTTGTGAGATGTCCGGTCCGGCTTGATCCCCTCCGCTATTCGCTGAATTCACGGCTGCATTGGAACCGGTATTCGCATTTTTGGCACCCGAGGCATCTTTACCGCCGCCGTTGCCTCCGCAAGCGCTCAACAAGGCGGACACTGCGAACACCATCGCCAGCAGGAACATGAATCTTCTCTTTTGTTGTTTCATGACTAAACCTTCCCCCTAATTTGTTATATTTGAATGGTTCGAATCTATCGATAACCAGGTTTCCCTGTGGTCATCCTTTCACGGCTCCAATGGTAAGACCCTGCACGAAATATCGCTGGATAAACGGATACGCCAGCAAAATCGGCCCTGTAGCCACGATGGTCATCGCCATTTTCAGGCTCTCGGTCGGCAGGTTGATATTCACTACGGCTCCCGAGGCCATCATCGCTTTGCGCATACCGTCCATATTGCCGAGCAGCCGGTATAAATAATACTGCAGCGGCATCAAATCGGAATTTGAAATAAAGAGCAGCGCATTGTACCAATCGTTCCAATAAGCCAGTGCGATAAACAAGCCGATCGTCGCCAGCGCAGGTTTGGACAGTGGCAGGATAAACCGGACGTAAATCTGGAAGTCCCCCGCCCCGTCGATCTTCGCCGATTCGATGATCGCTTCGGGAATGCTGCTCATAAACGATTTCATTACGATAATATAGAACACGTTCATCAGCATCGGCAGAATAAGGACGATCAGCGTATCCTTCAGCTGCAGGTAGTTCACGATGAGCAGATACCAAGGCACCAGCCCGCCGCTGAACAGCGTCGTAAAGAAGAAGAAAAACGAAAACTTGTTGCGCCATTTAAAGTCTTTTCTCGCCAAAACATAGGAGGTCATAGAGGTCAAAAACAACCCTAGCAGCGTCCCCAGTGCGGTGACCGTGATTGTTATGCCATAGGCTTTAAGCATCTCCGTCGGGTATTTGAACAAAATTTGATAGGCCTCGGTGGAAAAAGAGGTAGGAATCAGTTGAAAGCCGTTCTCTATGATCTTGCTTTCCTCCGTCAGCGAGGAGGAGATCACCAATAAAAACGGAAAGATGCAAAACAAAGCCAAAATCGTTAGAGCCGTATACCCGATGGCCGCCAAAATCAGCCGGTCTTTAGGTTTCGGCTTCCTGGATTTCATGCGAACTTCGGGACCCAAGTTGCCGGTAGTTGTTGCCGTTGCGTTCATATTCGTTCCCTCCGTTTATCAGAACAAAGCATGATCTTTGTCGTATTTGCGTACAGCGTAGTTGGCGAGCATAATCGTTGCAAACCCGAGAACGGATTGATAGAACCCCGCGGCAGCGGACATCCCGATTTCGTTAGACGTAATCAAGGACCGGAACACGAAGGTGTCAATAACGTCGGTCGAAGAGAACAGCAGGCCATTGTTGCCGACCATGTTGTAGAACATCCCGAAGTCTCCACGGAAAATGTTGCCGATCGCCAGCAGAACGAGAATAATGATCGTCGGCATTAAGTTCGGGATCGTAATTTTCCGGATGCGTTGAAAAATGTTAGCCCCGTCGATTTCGGCTGCTTCATACATTTCCGTATCGATGCTGGTGATGGCCGCCAGATACATGATTGTGCCGTAACCCAGCGCCTTCCAGGCGGAAACAAGGACCAGTATCACCGGCCAATAGGCGGCCGTGTTGTAAATGTCGATGGATTCCATGCCGATTTTATTCAGCAGGACATTGATCGTTCCTACGTCGTAGTTGAACAAATTGTAAGCAATCGCTCCCACGACGACCCAGGAAATAAAATACGGCAGAAACATTACCGTTTGGGTGATTTTACGAAACCATTTGCCCGCGACCTCAAACAGCAAAATCGCTGCGAAAATTTGCAGCAGGTTGTTTACAACGATAAAGGCAATGTTGTAAAGCGCCGTATTTCTAGTTACGCGCCAAGCGTCCCCCGATTCGAAAAAGAATCTGAAGTTGTCCATCCCGTTCCAGGGACTTCCGAAAATTCCCCCGCTGTAATTGAATTGCTTGAAAGCCAGCACGATCCCCGCCATCGGAATATAGGCAAACAGCAGGAAAAACAATACGCCCGGAACTAACATCAGCAGCAACGTTCTATATTTCTTTACATCGCTCCAAAAGCCGTGCCCTCTCATCTAGCATCTTTTCTCCCCTCTTGTTGTCTCTTCCCTAATTATAAAAGAGGAGATTCATTACTGTGGATTCAGCGAACCAACTAAAAGTAATACATTTTCCACGATCCCCATACAAATTGTAGGCAAGCAAAAGCCGGAACCTGCCACTTAACGGCAAATCCCGGCCGGAAGACTCATATCTTGTTCTTTTTCCGGTATTCTCCTGGTGTCATGCCTAGCGTCTGCTTAAACTGCCTGTTGAAGTAAATAATATTTTTGTAGCCCATTCGCTCGGCGATCTCATAAATTTTGAGGGTTGGGTCGGACAAGAGCTCGCAAACCCGTGCCGTTCTCCGCTCATTCAGGTAATCGCTGAAATGCGTCTCCGTCTCCTCTTTAAACAGGTATCCCAAATAATTCGGGGTAAAATCAAACTGCGCTGCGACCTCTTTCAAGGTGATTTTCTGCTCCAGGTTCTGTTCGATGTACACCATGATTTCTTCGATCAGCTTACGCTTCTGCCTTTGTTTCTTAACATACAGCAGTTCGGACAACTCGAAAAATCGGCGTCGCAGCCAAGACTTAATGTCATGGACGGTTTCGAATTGAAACAGGATCTTCGGCTGGTTCGTATCCCACTTTAGCAATTCATGCAGGCTCTCCCCCATTTGGCGCAGATCGGCATGAAGTTTGTTCGTGATGCGTAGAATCAGGTCGTATACTTCATTCTTCCGGGAAAGAAGCTCCCGGTGGCCAAAAATCTCTTCCAGACAGTCATCTACGGCGACCAGGTCGTATTCCATGATAGCCCCCAGCATCCGTCCCAAGACCTCGTCTATGCTGGACGCGGGCAGATGTCCGCCAGGGGCCCATTCAGCGACATCCAAACGGATGAGTTGGTTTTTACCGAGCAACCATTTGAAGCTCAGGGCAGCTTGTGCCTGATGATAGGATTCGCGAAGCTGATCTTCATCACGCGCCGATTTGCCGATGCCGACCGTCACAGTAAACGGGAATGACTTCCCTACCGCTTCGATCAGCCCTTCCAGCAGAGCCGGAAATTCCTGTTCAGGAACGGATGACAATATAAGGCACCTCGTCTGCTGGCTTCTGAAAAAGGTGCCCAGCATGTTCTCCTCTACGTAGCGGCGGATAAACAAAGTAAGCTGCTGAACCTGTCCTTGTCTCTCCTGCTCGGTCAACTCGCTTGTTTTCCATTCCAGATCATCGATCTCGACTATGGCTGCAGCCGTTCCGAAGCGAAGCAGCGGATGGACGATTCCCATGGCATGCGGTTCCAGCTTGCCAGGAGTAAGATCGTTCAACCAGCGGATCAACAGTTCCTCGCCAACAAGACTCCAGACGGCGGATACCGAGTTGTTCCTTTCCCGTTCCCGCTCCACCGCTTCGCAAAGCGATAACAGCATGTTGCGGAGTTCCTCGTCTTCAACCGGCTTGAGCAGATAGCCCGATGCGTTCAGCTCGATCGCCTTTTTAGCGTACCCGAAATCTTCATGACCGCTGATGAAGACTATTTTCACCTGAGGATGGATTTCCCTGGCCCGCCGTGCGAATTCCGTACCCGACATGATCGGCATCCGGATATCCGACAAAATGATATCTACCCTCTCCTGCTCCAATATTTTGAGCGCGTTGAAGCCGCTGTTCGCCGTTCCCACCAGATGCAGAGGGAATGGAAGCGCACTCCCGGCCACGCGCCGCCGCAGCCATTCCAAATCGACAGCTTCATCATCTACAAGAAGAATATTAATATTCATAAGCAGCGCCCTCCGGTTGCAATGACTGGTTCCTTTTTGAATAACCTTATAAATGATATCTATAAACGATCCATTCGAGCATAGCTTACCGAGTCCGGCCTGAACATAGCGGTCTTCAATGAAAACCCATACTTTTTCACCGATTCCCCTATACTTGCCCGCCGGATTCATCAATTAAGATTGGGTCCTCCGCAGGGAGAAGTATTCTCACCGTAGTTCCTGCCCCGTATATGCTGAAAATGGAAATCCCGTATTCTTCCCCATACCGGAGCTTGATCCGTTCATCCACATTTTTAACCCCATAACCTCCCGAAAGGCTGGGTGCCGAGAGCAGTTTCTTGACAATCTTGGGCTTCATGCCGATTCCGTTATCGATTACTTTCAGTTCAATGCCGTCTGCGATCCGCCTCCCCGTAATCCGGATCGCGATGGACTCGCCGAACCAGGCATGCTTGAATATATTTTCCACAAACGGCTGGAGAATCAGCTTCATGACCGGAACCTGCTTGATATCGTCCGCGATATCCACGTACACCTTAAATCCGTCCGCATACTTTACCCGCTGAATATCCAGGTAAGTCTCCACCTGCATCACTTCATGCTCGAGCAGCGTAAACACTTTGCCCTGATTCAGCGTCAGCCTGTAGAATCGTGAAAGACCCTGGACCATGTCCGTCACCTTTCTTGTTTCGCCCAGATTCGCAAGACTGCTAATGGTTGACAGCGTATTGTACAGAAAATGCGGATTGATCTGCGCCTGCAGCGCTTCAAGCTCCGCCTGCTTCCGCTGGAGCCCTTGAACATAAACGCTGTTGATCAGCTCTTGGATATTCCCCGCCATCACGTTAAACGCTTCGGCGATATGCACGAATTCATCATTTCCCGAAAAGGCGATCCGTTTTTGAAAGTTGCCCTCCTGGAAAGAACGGACCAGCCGGACGATACGGGCCATCTTTCTGCCTGAAATTCGTGCCACCACCGAGCCGATGAGGGACATGCCCGCAAAACTAAGGGCACATACTGCAAAAATGGACTTCTGCAGCTTTGCGGTATCTTTCGTAAGGTAAGCATGAGGAACCAGCGTCTCAATAACAAAATCCGCTCCCGGAATCGGCTCGTGCAGGATCAAATAGTTGGCTTCACCGGCTCCAAGGCCCGCTTCTCCCCTTTGATATATCACCGTTCCTCCCGAGGCGTTATCGTTCAGGCGCAGCGTGATCCCTTCCTCAACCGGAAACGTGGCAAAATTTCCAAACAGGTCATCGAGGGACACCGTAATGCGAATGTAACCGATTATCGTCTTATAATCACTGTAAGATACCAGCTTGCGAATATGCGAAATATTTCCAAGCCGTTGGTCGGTATCTATTTGTAACCAGATGTTGTCCAGCTCGGAATCCTTATATTTCCTGTACCATTCTCTGTTTTCAATCTCTTCTAGGGGTAAAATATAATAATCGCTACCTTCGATCGGTGCTTCGAGGTCGTCTCCCGATACGAGGTTAAGATCCTCGTTCATCGTATAGAGCATGAGCCGGATATTATTCCCGAACAGCTTGAGCGGAGCCGTGATTTGGGGGACGATTTCATCCAGCATAACCAGATAGATTTGATAAGGCTCCCCTTTGGCTTGAAGAGCCCGCTGAAATGAAAGGCTGCTGAACAGGGTATCCGACATTCGCTGGATTTCGTCCATTTGGTAGCGGATATTGTTCCGGGCTTGTTCCATCCCTGTCCGCACGTTCGTCTCGGCCATTTCCGTCCGGGACTGAATCAGCATCGTATAAGAGATATATCCGATGATCATGTCCGTAATCAAGACCAGAAGCAAATACGGGACAAGCATTTTATAGGTGAAGGGCATGTATTTTCTCATGATTTTCTAGTTCCTCATTCTATAGGTTAGCGCTTACAATCAAGCCGCAAAAAAACCGGGAACTCCGAAGCTGCGGCCCCGGTCACTCCCGGCTGTTCTTCTATTTGAATTTATGCCAATCCATCTTGCTCGTATTCAGCAGATGCTCAAAATCGTTATCCAGTCTCTTTTGCTCCGCCTTGCGCGCCTCATCGGCTCTGACGCGTGCCTCTTCCTTCCGCTGCTCCTCTTCCTTCTTGAGTTCTGCAGCCTGTTCCTTAAGTTTGGCAAGCGTATCCTTGCCGAGCAGATCCTTCAATGTAGCCGGTTTATCCTCCGCTTTAGCAGCGTGGGCAGGGTTGGATTTTCTTTTGGCCATATCTCGTTCACCTCGATTTCAAGCCTAAATTATCACGAGGAAAAAATGTTGTCAACTCGCAACCAGAACGATTCGAGATAGGCGGGAGAACGTTATTTTAATAAAAATACGTAAATTTTGTTTTATCTCTATGTAAATACGTGTAATTCAAAGGTATAAATGTTTACTACTGCCAGCTTGGAGGAGAGCTCATGAATAAAGATCGGGAACAGGTTGAACGTGGCCAGGCACCGGAGAACCGCACGCGAAACAAACGGATAGAGTACGCGAAGCAGCAAAAAACACAGCAAATCAACAATTGGCTCCCGCTCAAAATCGAGATGGCCCATTATTGGATCGAGCATGAAAAGACTCAAATGAAGCGTAATATGACTCGCGGAGCCGTTCATTTCTGCCATTTCGGCGAAAATATCGGATGCGAGCAAAATGAGGAGCGTCCCGTAGTCATCGTCTCGAACAATACGGTGAACTCTACCTCCGGTAATGTGCTCGTCGTTCCGCTTACCAAAAACTTAAAGATCCGCACAGTTCCAAAAACGGGACAGGCGGTTCTGACTAAGGACGGCAAACCGATTCCCCGGTTTCAAAGCCATTATTTTCTTTTTAAAAGCAAATATGATTTTCTCGCTTTCGATTCCGCAGCTAAAACGGAAGAGACCACTTCCGTCAGCAAAGTCCGGCTGAAAGAGCATTTGGGGAACCTGGATGAAGAGGATATCAACCGTCTGGAAAACCGGCTCAAATGGTCCTTCGGCATTTGAGGTTGACAATACTTTAACGACGAGGTAGTATAGTAGCAAAGATATGATTCGTTAAATACTACGTCATCCACCCCGTCGTGGATAAACTCACACGTGCCCGCGTGTTATTGAGTCTAAGAGGAGCCTTGTGCTCCTTTTTCCATTCATTGAACCCTATCTACTATAACTATAACGATATGTCGCCCACCCCGGTCGTGGGCAAATTCACCCCGCTGGGAATCCCGGCGGGGTTTACTGTTGTGCCTTGATTCCTCTTTGTTACCAATTACCCGCTGCACGGATTCTTAACCAGTTCTCCGCCGCAATCCTTTCAAAATAAGGCTCAAATTAAAATCCAGGCTGTCTTTCACATCCAGAGGCAAACCGAAGCCTCCTTGTCCTTCCAGGGAGGCGAAGCCGTGGAATAGGCTGCGGAGCCCCCTCACCGTATGCAGCGCTTCTTCCTCCGAAAGATCATAATCTCCGAGAAGACCCACGATAAGATCTACAATCCTGCCGCTGGCCTCCCCGATTTCCCGGTCACCGGGGTCCGGGGCAAGCTGGACAATCTCGTATAATCCGGGATGCTCCCTGACAAAAGCAAGATAAGCGTCCGCAAAGGAACGGATGGCTTCCTCTCCCCGCTTGCCTTCACCGGAAGCCACAATCGAGTCGTGCAGCTGTTGAAGCGCATAGGCCGCCACCATTTTCCGCAAATCGTCCATGCCGCTGACATGGTTGTATAGCGAAGGAGGCCGTATCCCCAAATACTGCGCCACGGAGGAAACCGTCACGGCTTCCGCTCCCTTGCCATCCGCGATTTCAACAGCAGCCCGAAGTACGGCTCCGGTATCAATTCCTGCTCTTGGCGACATAGCTCTCTTCCCCCTCTCCCTTAACTTGAGAGGGAGTAACCCTCAGCTTTCGTTCGGCTTGTTCGATTGCCTTTGCCAGCGCGCCGGCAGGATTTTCGATCATCGTGCCGTGGCCTGCCGCAAGCAGCGACGGCTTTAAGGCTGCCAGCTTTATGGCGCTGTCGAGGGCTGTCTCGGCATTCCAGGTGGCCATGGCCGGAAACGGAAACAACGGCCGTATGATCCCGCTGACAGCGATTCCGCCCCGGGTTTGGAAGGCGTCGCCCACCACCAAGGCGCCGTCACGAGTGTCCAGCAGCGATATCGAGCCCGGCGTATGCCCCGGCGAAGCCACCACCTGCAGGGAGCCGACCCGATCCCCGTCCGCCAAGAGTATATCGGCGCGGGTTGCTACCTTCTTCGGAACTCCACCGCGGATTGGGGTTTGCGGTTCGGATGGATCCAGCGTCACGTCCCCTTCGAGCAAACGCGCATCCCGAGCCGAAATATATACCGGAATATCCGGATATTTCGCCTTTATTGCATCCAGTGCCCCTACATGATCATCATGGGCATGGGTAAGCACAATCCGCGTCAGCGGCTTGCCGGCCGTCTTGACGGCGGCCTGTATGATCCCCTCCGCACTGTACGGCAGTGCGGCATCTATAAGCGTAACGCCATCCTCCTCTTCCACCAGATAACAATTGACCGGGAAAATCCGTGGCAAGAACGAAACTTGAATAAGCCGATTTTTTCGAATGATTCTCATATGGATTAATCATCCTCTCCAACAAACTAAATGTATTAGTTAAATAATAAACTAATGATATTAGTTTTACAAGTCCTTTTTTTAGTCGTACAAGCGGACTTTTGCGAATAGGATGGTACAAGTAGTTATGCCACGGATTACATTCCATTATCATTCCTTGGGGGTATGTCGTTTGAACAGTATGCTAGGCTTTGTATTTCTCGGTTTGTCCCTTTCCGCGCCGATCGGTCCGGTAAACGCGGCCCAGCTGGACAAGGGTATCCGGGGCGGATTTCTGCCCGCCTGGCTAGTAGGTCTTGGCGCCATCGCGGCCGATATCATCTATATGCTCCTGGTGTATTTCGGAGTCATTCACTTTTTGAATACCCCGTTCATGAAATCCTTTCTGTGGCTGTTCGGCTTTTTCATTCTCACGTATACCGGAATCGACAGTCTTAAACAGGCAGGCAAACTCAGCTTAAGCGAAATGAGAGGCCGCGAGCCGCTAATGAAGTCGTTTATGTCCGGTTTCATGATGTCCTTGTCCAATCCGCTATCCATTTTGTTCTGGCTCGGGATTTACGGTTCTGTCCTGGCCCAAACCGCAGCCGCGTCAAATGCCAGGGATCTGGTCATTAACAGCTGTGCTATCATCGCCGGGGTCCTGCTTTGGGATGTGACGATGGCCGGATTCGCGAGCATATTCCGAAAAATTCTAACCGACCGCGTCATTCGAACCATCTCCGTTTTGTCAGGGCTTTCCTTAATCGGATTCGGGTTGTACTTCGGTTACGAAGCCATTCTGCTGCTATTGGAACGCCTCTAGTCAAGCCGCGGCCTGCGAATTAGTACTGCTTTGCGGCGGCGTTTGGCACCCAACTTCCGCTTCTTCCATACTCCGAACTGCAGGATTAGAGTGACCCCGCCGATCACGCCGATAAACGCCAGGCTGCCCCAAAACCCGGGGCGGCTTGTTCCGTGGGTAAGCGTCCCCGACACAGCGAGTAGTATAAGCACCATACCTGCATAGCGTTTGACTTGTCCGAACACGCTCAATTCCAGCAGCTTGCCTGAAGTAAGCAAAATAAACAGCCAGTTATACAACAAAAGCAGGCCCGCCGCTGTCGTAATGTATTCATAAATCCGGCCCGGCATAGCCAGGGAGAGGATGATGGAAGCGGCTAAGCCGGCGGCCGTCAACCCGATTGCGTACATAGGACGCTTCTTCAACGCCTTCTTGGCGAACAATGGAGGGGCGTCTTTATCCTCCGCCAATGTTACCAGCATCGTTGTCACTGCATACAGGGAGGCCACCATCGTAGAGAAGCCGGCGATAATCAGCACGGCATTGAACAAATGCGGAATAAACGGCATATGAACGCCGTCCAATGCCGTGATAAACGGGCTTTTCTTAGGCACAATGGATTTCCACGATATCAAAGTCACAACGAGTCCAATCGACAAGACGTAAACGACTGTCAGGAGCAGCAGCATAATTTTCCCGGCTTTCGGAGCCTCCTCCGGTTTCTTTAGCCGGAACGCCATCATTCCCATTACCTCAATTCCGCCAAATGCATAGAAAGCGAAAATCAAGCCGGCCCATAGTCCCATCGCCCCGGTGGGGAAAATCTGCCCTATCGTCCGTGGAAAAGACTTCGCTTCTCCGCCGGGGATCCATCCAAAAAGTGCGGCGCCCGCAATTCCGAGAAACATTAAAATCGCTGCGATCTTGATGACCGAGAGCACATTTTCAACAGAATCGAATCCTTTGTTCCCAATAAAAATAACGAGCAGTCCGAGCAAGGCATATCCGGTCGCAAAAACCCACATCGGCACTCCGGGAAACCAGAATCGCGAAAAAAGCGACAATGCCGTAAGCTGGCTGCCCATAATGAGAAGTTCAGAGGACCAGTATACCCAGCCGCTGCTGAATCCGGCCCATCTCCCGAACGCCTGCTTGGCGTAAGAACGGAATGATCCTTTCTCCGGGCGTTTGGCCGTCATGCGTGCCAATGCTTCAAAGACGGTATAGGTCCCAAGAGCAGCAAGCACAAAGGCTATAAGAATCGAGGGTCCGGCCATAGTTATTCCGATTCCCGAACCCAAGAAATACCCCGTTCCAATCGTCGATGCCACACCCAGCAGGGAAAGCTGCCACCATTTCAAATTTCCGCCGCTCTGTTCCTTCTCTTGCCTCCCGCCCAAGATTAACTCCTCCTCGCTCTAATTGCTACAACTCATAATGAGATCCATTTAAATTAGGATGCTTGAACTTATTGAAAGTATTCAGCAAACCAATAACACTTTATGTTAGGTATAACCACCAGGCGATCAACTTCCGATAAACGTGTTATATGCATCGTAACCGCTAGGTTAAAATACATACTGCATAACAGAATTACGGAGGTTTCATGATTAAACTGCGCACTTTTCTAATGATAGCTTTTTCAGTGTTCATCATCCTTCTCGTCACCATATTAAGTATCATTATGGGCCGACATTCCTCGCGCCAAATCGAAGGCGAAATCGGACATTCCTTATCGGGTATCGCTTTTCAAATGTCCGACAAACTGGATCATTTCATGTGGGCCCGCTCCGGGGAAATCGAACTGGTTACCACCCTGGATACATTGAAACAGCCCGAAAGACCGGAAGAAATCCGGCATTTGCTTGAACAGCTGAGAACAAGTTTCCCTTCCTTTTCATGGATCGGTTATCTGGATGACAAAGGCAACGTGGTAGCTTCAACAGATAAAATTCTGGAGGGAAAGAACATTGCGGAGCGCCCGGTTTTCAAAGAAGGCATTAAGGGAGAGTTCATCGGAGACGTCCACGAGGCGGTCTTGCTCTCCAAGCTGCTCCCGAATCCCAGCGGAGAGCCTCTGCAATTCGTCGATATCAGCACGCCCGTAAAAGGTGCGGACGGCCAACCGATTGGCGTACTGGCCGCCCACCTGAGCTGGGAATGGTCCAAGGAAGTACAGCGGACGATTCTGGCTCCCCAGTTGGAACACTTTCGCGGTCTCGAACTATTCATCGTCAGCAAATCAGACAATACCGTTCTCCTCGGACCGGAGGAGATGGTAGGACAGCCGCTGCCTCTGGACAGCGTGAAGCAAGCGCAAGAGGGTCGTAACGGCTGGGACCTGATTACATGGCCTGACGGGAAGCGCTATCTCACCGGCTATTCATACGGGAATGGTTATCTCGATTATGAGGGATTGGGCTGGACCGTACTTGTCCGCCAACCGGAAGCTGTCGCGCTGGCCCCCTTGAAGGATCTCAAAAATTATTTCATTATTGCCGGAGCCATTGCCACGATTTTCTTCGCTTTCCTCGGCTCATTGCTGGCGGAGCGGATTTCAAGACCGATCCGGGGATTGACGGAGGCGGCGGATCAATTGAGGGCGGGAGATGACATAAATATTCCGGAGTACCGGACTTTCCATGATATTTACAGCCTGTCGACGTCCTTGCGCAGTCTGGTAGATTCTTTAAGCAAGACCGAATCAGCGCTTGGAAATATGAAGACTCTTGCACACAGCGACCAGCTTACCGGTCTTCCAAACCGGGTCGCTCTTGAAAGATACCTCGAAGACACATTACCGGGCATGGATCCCGCCAAAGGCAAGCTTGCCTTTATGTATATCGATCTGGACGGATTTAAAGCCGTCAATGATTCACTGGGACATCAGTCCGGCGATTTGCTGCTGCAAAAGGTTGCTCAGCGGTTGGACTCCAATAGGCAGCCCGGGGGACTTACTGTCCGTCTGGGAGGAGACGAATTCCTGTTCATCTCACCGGCTTCCCCGTCCATTGAAGAAGCCCGAACCGAAACGGAACGCCTAGCCAACGAACTGATTGCCCAGTTAAACCAACCTTTCGTTATCGAGCTGCAGATGGTGACGATCGGGTGCAGTATCGGGGCCGCCTTTTATCCGGATCACGGCGCGCATCCCAACCAGATTATTCAGGCGGCAGACGACTGCCTCTACCTTTCGAAGCAGGCCGGGAAAAACCGCGTGACGTTTGCCGAAACGCCGCCGGAATAAAACAAAAAAGAGAGGCCGTCACCGACTTTCTGAAGTGGTGACGGCCTCTCTTTTTTAATTATGAATCAGTTTCCCCTATACATTCAAATGTTCTTTCATTGTTGTCTCCTCGTGGTCTATCGCACCGCGTCCCGGCCAAAATGCCCACTTACCGAGAAGCATCGTAATGGATGGCACCAGGAACGGACGAACAACGAACGTATCCAGCAGCACCCCGATGGCCGTAATGATGCCGAACTGCACGAGAACCTGTATCGGAAGCGTCGCAAGAACGGCAAAGGTCCCCGCTAGAATTAGGCCGGCCGAAGTGATAACGCCGCCGGTTTCCGTTACTCCTTCCCGGATAGCATCCTTTAACGGCATCGTTTTGCGCTTCTTCCAAATGCTTGAGACAAGGAAGATATTGTAGTCCTCTCCCAACGCAACCAGGAACACAAAAGCATACAGTGGAATCAATCCCTGAATAGCGTCGGCCCCCATAATATCATGAACGAAGATCCAACCCAGACCTAGCGCCGAGAAATAGGACAGCACGACCGTCAAAATCAGGTAAATGGTAGCCACGACAGACCGAAGGTATACGAGAAGCAGGATGGCTATCAGCCCGATGACGATCGGAATGATGACCTTGGCATCCCGGTTATTGGTCATTTCAGTATCGTACTGGGTTGCGGGCTGCCCGCTGATCCAGGTTTTCGCTTCCGGGGCGCTGATGCCTGCGTCCGCGAGAGCCTTCTCGGCCGCTTCCCGCAGGTCCGGAATATGATTGACCGCTTCCATCGAATAAGGATTAATGTTGAACTCGACATCCACGGCGGATATATTCGGGTTGTTCTTCCCTGCGGTGGGTTCTGAAACCTTGCTCACATAAGGGAGTTCCTCAAATGTTTTCTGCAGCGGAATATCCTGCCGTTCCGTATCCACCATAATCTTCACAGGTGCCAATTCTCCGGGCGTGAATTTCTCGCCGATCACGGCAAACCCTTCACGAGAAGGTGAATCTTCGGGGAAAGATGACAGCAAATCCACGGTATACTGAATTCGGAACGAATTGACGGCAGCAGCCCCCAGAAAAACCAAAGTCACGATCACGACCAGCCAAGGCCGCTTTGTAACAATAACTCCGATTCGTCCGCCGACCTTGTTTTTCTTTTTCGTTTTGACAGCCGTAGTTTTGCCTTTTGCCCGTTTGTGCTCCGTTTCCATCTCCGGGGTCCGGGGAACGAAGGGATAAAAGGAGGTTCGGCCCAGAATCGCAAGTATCGCCGGCACTAGCGTCAGACTGGCGATCGCCATAATGAGAATCGACAAACTGAATGGAACCGCAAACCGGTGAACCGCCCCATATTTGGCCAGAAGCAATACAAGCAGCGCGATAACCACGGTAAATCCGCTCATCGCAATAGCCCCGGACGAATCCTTAAGCGCCCCGAACAACGCTTTGGACTTATCCTTTTCAATGGTGAGCAATTGACGGAACCGCGAAATCAGGAACAGACAGTAATCCGTACCCGCCCCGAACAAAAGCACCGTCATGATTGAAATAGCCTGTGAGTCCACCGTGATCCAGCCCAGCTCCGCCATTTTGCCCAGAATCGGACTGGCCGCCCCATAGGCGAATCCTACGGCAATCAAAGGAATGATCGCCAGCAGCGGCGAACGGTAAATCAAGAGCAGCAGAATCAGCACCAGCAAAACCGTTGCGATCATCAGCGAAACGTCCGCATTGGAGAACAGGCCGACGGCATCGATCGAAATGCCCGCAGGGCCTGACACGCGGGCGGACAGTTCTCCCTTGTTCAGGTCAGCCGCAAATGGGTCCGCGCCAAACAGCGTTTCAGCTTGCTTCCTGATTTCTTCGGTTCCTTGCTTCATCGTATCGGAATCCGCCGTTTTCTCGAAGAAGAAAGGCAGTACAAAAGCCGCTCCATCCTCCGAAGCCTGCTGCTGCAACACCGGCAGCGGCAGTTTATCGAACGGAGGCAGCGCCCCCTGACCGGTTACCGGATGCTCCGCGAAATAGGCGGTTAATTTTTGAATTCCGCCGTAATCCTCTTCGGTTAATCCTCCCTCTCGGTTCCAAACGATCAGCGCCGGAATTCCGCTTTCTGCCGGAAACTCCGTCTCGGCAACCAGCCCGGCTTTTACCGAAGGCTTACCTGAATCCAGGTTGGCCGCATTGTTTTTTTCCATCTGATTAACACCGGGCCACACCGCACTCAACACACCAACGATGATGACCCAAACCGCAAGCGTAATCCACTTCGTTCTTTTTCCCGCGACCCATCGGCCCATTTGCTTTAACAGCATCCCAGGTTCCCCTCCATCTTCATTCTAAGAAAATATATGTTAGTGATATTCATCATAATAATTATATATACCGGAAGGTTAATTATCAATCAGGTAACCCGTCCCTTTGTTGCCATGAATTCGCTTATGGTGCGTGTTCAAAAAGTCAGGTTTTCAGGACCAAGAAGGTTGGATGAAGCTAGGGACTGAGTAGCGGAGCGTACAGAAGGTACGTGAGCAACGGAAGGCCCGGCTGAATTCAAGATTCGACGTCGAATCCTCATCATGATCTGCTTCGTCATGGAAAGATGACTTTTTTAACAACCTCTTATGGTATAATGATTCGACAGAACTAGGTGTTGAGGTGATATAATGAGCACCCCGAACAAGCGGCCTTTGGGACGCCCGGTTCAGCAGCAGGACGGGTTGCCGATGTCAGTGCATATTTTGCAGACCGCCTCCAGATTGTTTATGGAAAAGGGCTTCGAGTCCGTCTCCATGAACCTGGTCGCTGAACAATGCGGTGTTACCAAAGCCACAATTTACTATTATTATCCGGGCAAAACGGACCTGTTCGTCGCTTCTATTGCGAAGACATTATCCGTAGTGAATGATCGGATTCGCGGAATCCTCAGCCAATCGGGTTCTTTTCGTAGCCGGCTGATCAAGATCACGGAGAACTATTTAAGGATTCCCCAGGTTCATATGAACGATATGTTCGATAAAGTGAAGCAGCATTTAACCGAAGAGCAGCAGCAAACGCTGATTCGATATGAGAACGGATTGTACGAAGCGCTTAAGGAAGGCTTTGACGCAGCGGTACAGAACGGGGAAATTGCTTGCGAGGATACGATGATGGCTGCTCATATTTATGTCTCGATGCTGCGGGTCGGCGAGCGGCAATATGACCGGAACCAGGTGTTGTTTCCGTCGGAGCGGGAAGCGGCGGAGTCGATCGTCGCTTTTTTGTGGAGAGGCATTCATGTGTAGCAGGTTGTAGAACTGCGGACGGAAAGGAAGAAACGGACATGGCATTCGGAATCGACAGAAACGAGTTAAACGCATGGAAGGAAGCCGTGTCCCGGGGGGAAATCGCGTATTTGACCCACTACTGGCTGGACCCCCGATTCCCTGGAACCAAGACGGTAACCAAGGTCGGTTGCTCCGACCTGGACCGTCTGACCGCTTGGTGCGAAAATCACGGGCTGAGCCCCAAATATATTCATCTCCGCCCTCCTTTTCCTCATTTTGATCTCCTGGGACCCAAGCAACGGGAAATTTTAGTGCAGGAGCAGCAATGGGACCAGTTGAAGCGGTTCCGGATGCTCTAGGCGGTATCGGCAGCTTCATCCGCCAAATCCATAGTTACAACTCAAAAACCTCCTTAAACAGCTGTTTGCGTGCTGCTCTAAGGAGGTTTTTTTCTGAGTGTCTTATTCTAAGATAATCCCATCCGCTCGACGAGACGCGTGCTTTCCTCATTCAACCCGGTAATAACTACTTCTTTATTCACCTGCCGGTATTTGAAGATGACTTTCGAAATCGCGTTTGCCGCGGAATGATCCCATACATGAGACTTGGAAAAGTCGATTACGATCTTCTCGGGATCGTTGGCCGGATCGAACTCGCTCAAGAAATTCGTGACAGTTCCGAAGAACATCTGTCCTGATACGCGATAAGTTCTAACCTCATCGGCTTCTTCATGCATAATGCGGATTCTGGCTATTTTCCAAGCGAACACCAGCGCGCTCAACAGTACGCCGATTCCAACACCGATGGACAGGTTACTCGTAGCCACTACGGTAACTACCGTTACGATCATAACCAGGGCATCGGACTTCGGAATTTTATGCAGCGACCGGAGGGAATCCCATTCAAACGTTCCGATACATACCATAAACATAACTCCGACCAAAGCGGCCATAGGAATTTGTTTGACGACTCCGCCCAGCACAATGATAAGGAAGAGCAAACCGACACCGGAAACCAGTGTCGACAGCCGGGTGCGGCCGCCGGATTTCATATTGACCATCGATTGGCCGATCATGGCGCAGCCCGCCATTCCGCCGAAAAACCCGGTCACGATATTGGCCAAGCCTTGCCCTTTCATCTCCCGATTCTTATCGCTGGTCGTGTTGGTGATATCGTCGATAAGCGTCGCCGTCATCAAGGATTCCAGTAAACCTACTACCGCCAGGGATAAAGAAACCGGAAAAATCGTCTTCAGCATATCCCAGGACAAAACGACGTCAGGCAAGTGGAAGACCGGCAAAGAGCTCGTAATCGCCCCCATATCGCCGACCGTTTTGACATCCAGATGCAGCGAAATGCTCAGAATCGAAACGATGATGATAGCAACGAGGGCCGAGGGCACTGCCTTGGTGAAGCGGGGAATTATATAAATGATCGCCAGCGTAAGCGCGACGAGACCGTACATCAGCCATCCCTGGCCAGAAAAATGACTTAATTGCGCCATGAAAATCAGAATGGCCAAAGCATTGACGAAGCCGGTCATGACCGAGTGCGGCAGAAAGCTGATCCATTTTCCGAGTTTAAGCTGGCCCATCACGATTTGTAATATACCGGCCAAGATCGTCGCCACGAATAAATACTCGATCCCATGATCCCTGACCAGGCCGCCCATCAGCAAAGCCATGGCTCCCGTAGCCGCCGAGATCATACCCGGACGTCCTCCCGCAAAAGAAATTACGACAGCGATGCAAAACGAGGCATAAAGGCCGACCATCGGGCTCACCCCGGCCAGGATGGAAAAGGCTATCGCTTCGGGAATCAGCGCAAAGGCCACCGTCAGGCCGGACAACACGTCGGTTCGCGTATTCGAGAACCAGCCTGCGGAGTTATTTAGTTTTAACAATGAAGTATTCCTCCTTCTAATCAATCCATGGATATCTATCAGTAAAACAGGTCCGGTGCAACGCTCACGGTCTTGATTATATGAAAAAAGGCCTGATGACCTCAATGAGGTCACCGGCCCGTAAAAGCGTTATCATCGTAACGATACTTTTATTTACTGAATTATGCTTGTATATTCTCTCAAATTAAAAGTATTTACTGATCACTTCAGCCACTCTCGAGTTCTTAATCGGCTTGCTGAGATAATCATCCATCCCGGCCTTCAGACAGTTCTCCCTGTCGCCCTTTAATGCGTTGGCCGTCACCGCCACAATGACCGGACATTTCTCCGGCGGAACCGTGCTCTTAATGACCTCGGTCGCCTCAAGCCCGTTCATCTCCGGCATATGCACATCCATGAAGATCATATCGAACGATTCATAGGCAATCGTCTGGATGACCTCCTTCCCGTTTCTCACAATGCGGGTGGAGTGCCCCAGCTTTTCAAGCATCTTCTGGAGGACGATTTGATTAATTTCATTATCTTCCGCGATCAGAATATGGAGCTTGCGGCCAGGCGGCTGCTCCTCTCCGCCCTCCACCTGGCAGTCGATCTTGTTCGTGTTTCCTTTAAGACTGATATCAAATATAAAGGTCGCCCCGGGGCCATCCTGAGGCTCTACCCATATTTCCCCGTCCATCAGCCCGACCAGCTTTTTGGTGATGGCAAGTCCAAGTCCGGTCCCTTCATAACGGCGGGTCATGAAATGATCCAGTTGGGAAAAAGGTTCGAACAACAGCGGGATCTTCTCCCTTGGAATACCAATGCCGGTATCCGAGACCTTAAAACGCAGACGGATCAAATTATTATCGCTGGGAAGACGGTTTACGCTGACCGTTACTCCGCCCGAATAGGTGAATTTCACGGAGTTCCCAACCAGGTTAAGCAGAATTTGCTTTAAGCGCTCTCGGTCGCCGAACAGCATGCCGGGAATGTCCGGGCTGACGAAATAGTTTAAGGTAAGTCCTTTTTTGTTTGCCCGGGCCATCAAAATATCCAGCGTCTCCGAAATGGCCTTCCGGAGATCAATCAGCTCCTCATGCAGCTCTGCCTTACCGGATTCTATTTTTGCAAAATCAAGTATATCGTTAATGATAGCCAGCAGCGTATCGCCGCTCTTGCGGATAATGTCCAGGTACTCCCGCTGAGTATCCGATACTTCAGTCGTTTCAAGCATCAAATCGGTCATACCGATCACGCCGTTCATCGGAGTGCGGATTTCATGGCTCATCATGGCGAGAAATTCGCTTTTGGCCTTATTCGTGCTTTCGGCGGCTTCCTTCGCAATAAGCAGCTTTTTCTGTTCGCTTATATCTTTGGCGATGATATAAAAGCCCACGTTCTTCTGGTTGATGATGATCGGGGCAATCGTAGTCAAAACTTCGGTCTCTGTGCCGTCCTTCGTCTTGATTTTGTCGATTCCTTTTTCGATCGTAGCATCCGTAATCGATGCGGACAAAATATTTTGCAAATGTCGCTCCTCAATAAACATGGAGAATCGTTTACCGGTCATTTGCGGGATTTTATAGCCTGTTAATTTTTCAGCCATTATATTGGTATTGATAATATGACCGTTTAAATCCAGTGAAAATACGGCGTCGTGGTTGTACTTCTTAAGGGAATTGTATCTTTCGACCGTTTCCTGAAGCTTGCGTTCCACTAGTTTCCGTTCGCTGATATCCTGTACGGTTCCGCTTATTTTTAAGGGTTGTCCATCCTCGTCATAAGTCACGATCCCGCGAATATGCAGGTATTGAAAATCTCCAGGCTGAAATTCATGCTGGAACTCAAAATCAAAGTTCCCCACATCCATGGCTTTGGCGACTGTCTCAACCAGCCGTTCCCTTTCGGAGGGATGCAGCAGTTGCAATGCATCGGTCGGAGACATTCGCTCCTCTTTCTTTTCGATACCGAACATAGGATATAGCTGATCGAACAAAGCGACCCGATCTTCCGCCACATTCCATTCCCAGCTTCCGATCCGGGCAATTCGCATCGTTTCTTCCAACATCAGTTCATCGTACTTCCGCTTGGAGATTTCCCGGCCAATCGCCAGAATCTTAGAATTCGGTTGTCCTGCATCCGCCAAACGCAGAGAAAATTCAAACCAAAGATAATGGCCTTCTTTGCTCTTGAGTCTAAGCTCGACGATACTCCTATGATGGCGCAGCAAATCCTTGCTGAGAGGAACATGGATATCCTCGGGATGACACCACTCCGAAAACTTCACACCAATTAGTTCCTCGGGGACATAACCAAGCCAGTGTGTTACCGAATCGGAACAATACAAGCCCGTTCCTTCTAAATCGCAGCAATATACCAGATCATCCATATGACCAAGAATAAACTGGTTCCAGTCCATATTCATAACAAGCCTCCGTCCCATGATACATGATAGTAGTAAAGTTAATTCGGAAGGAACCTGCAATTCTTCAAATAAGTTGTTAAAAAATTCACGATTTGCTCACAAATGAATCGTTTCCTTTTGTAATAACAAACATTAATTTAAAAGTCAATTTGAAATATGGTTTGCCGGAAAAGCGGAAAAAACCTGAAATAATTATACTTAACATTTCCCTTTTCATAGCCGCCCTAATCAAGTAATCTTTAGTATGGGAATTTTTCGCCTGCTGGACCCGTTTCTATTAGAGAGAAAACCATATTGAGGTGATGTTGATGTCCATTCAAGCACATGCTTCGCCCGCGAACACGAGTTTGTTCCGGAACCGTTTCTACCAGACCATTCTGATTTCAAACATCTTTTTGCAGATCGGGATCTGGGTCCGCAACTTCGCGATTTTGATGTTCGTAACCGACAAAACGAACAATGACCCCTTGGCCATTTCACTGATTTCCGTAGTTGAATTCGCTCCAATCTTCGTATTCTCCTTCATCGGAGGTGCTTTCGCCGACCGTTGGAAGCCGAAGCGAACGATGATCTGGTGCGACTTCCTATCCGCAGTATCCGTATTCGCCGTTTTATTGACGTTGTTATACGAGTCTTGGGAGGCCGTTTATTTCGCCACCTTTATTTCGGCGATCCTGTCACAGTTCTCGCAGCCTTCCGTCATGAAGCTGTTCAAGCAGCATGTTCATCCGGATAAGCTGCAGCAGGGCATGGCTTTGTTCCAATCCCTGGTCGCCATTTTCATGGTGCTCGGCCCAACGCTCGGCATTTTTGCCTATCACCAGTTCGGAATCCATATCTCAATCGGCGTGATGGGCGTTGCCTTCCTTCTCTCCGCCATTGTCTTGTTCCGGCTTCCCGCCGACGAAGAGCAAGAAACGAAAACGGAGCGGACGTCGAAACTGAGACAGGAGCTGGCTGACGGCTTTCGTTATGTCTGGCGCAGCCCTGTACTGCGGGTACTCGGCGCGACATTCGCCATTGCCGGTTTTTCCGTAGGTACCATTCAGACGCTTGGATTGTTCGTCGTAACGGAACGGCTTGGACAGCCAAAAGAATTCCTGCAGTTTCTTCTTATGGTCAACGGCGTCGCCATGCTGATCGGCGGAGGCCTGATTATGACACTGTCCAAAAAGGTGAAGCCGCAGGTGCTGCTTGCGTTCGGTATGGCCGTCAGCGCCGTGTGCATCGCTGGCATGGGCTTCTCCACCAGCATACCATTAACCTTGGTATTGCAGTTCTTAAACGGGCTTACCTTCCCTTGTATCCAAATCGGAATCAATACCCTGATCCTGCAATCGACGGAGCAATCCTATGTCGGCCGCGTAAACGGGGTGCTCAGTCCGATGTTCATGGGCATGATGGTCGTCATGATGTCGCTGTCCGGCGTACTCAAAAAGCTGTTCCCTCTCGTGAGCATCTATACGTTCTCCGGAATCGTCATGCTGATCGGCGCGGTCATCCTTGTCCCTATCTTTAAACATAAAGCTGCTCCTATCCCGGTTCCAGGTACAGAGGAGCCTGAGGGCGCGTAGGCATTTGTAGATGCTGATGCAGTGCTGATGCGGTGCTGGTGCTAGTGCTAGTTCTGGTGCTAGTTCTGGTGCTAGTTCTGGTGCTAGTTCTGGTACAGGTGCTGGTACTGGTGCTGGTACTGGTGCTGGTGCTGGTGCTGGTACTAGTAGTTCTAGTGCAGATGCAGGGGCAGTTTGCCCCTAAGATCCATTTCAGTAATTCAGCTTGTGTAGTGGGCTGGGGCTTGCTATCGGACCGGCGTCTTGTTGAACTTTAACGGACACAGGAGACCTTATTAGCCACATTTTAGTGATCTCGGCAATTTAACGGACATGAGGGACCTTATTCTTCGAAAATAAGCCTTTCACAGCGTCTTTTGGTCAACTTAACGGCTGTGGTGTCCGTTAGATTTGGAGATCGGCCATTTTCGGTCTTTTAAGGCCCCTGGTGTCCGTTAGCGTCCGCCTCATTCTTCATCCGAACCAGACCCGGACTTCCTTTCTGCCCATCCGGGTCCGGAGCACTTATCATAAACAAAAGAGTCCTGAAGCTTGCCGTACGTTGGCGTTGCTTCAGGACTCTTTACTGTTAATTCAGGATATTGAATTAGCGTTTGTTAAAAATATCAGTTAGTACAGGCACGATTTGCGATTTACGGGAAACAACGCCTTTCAATATCGCTTGGTTGTTCTCCAGCTTCACGCCATAGGCTTCTTCTACTGCATCAGCCGATTTACCCAATGCCAGACCGACCGAATCGTTGTTCAAAATGTCAGTAACCACGAACAGGAACAGATCCAGACCTTTGCTGTCCACGATGCCGTTCAAAGCAGCTTCAAGCTCGCTTTGACGTGCCAATACGTCGTTTACATCAACCGCATTGACTTGAGCGATTTCCACTTTTGCGCTGCCCATGGCAAACTCTTTCGCATCCAGGGAAATCAGTTGCTCAATGCTCTTGTCGCTGAGATCAGCTCCGGCTTTAAGCATGTCCAGCCCGTATTCTTCAGGGTTCACACCGGCGATGTCCGCCAGTTCACGAGCAGCGGCAACATCCTGTTCCGTGCAGGTTGGAGATTTAAACAGAAGGGAATCCGAAATGATGGCGGACAGCATCAACCCGGCAATGTTTGCGGGAACGGCGATGCCGTTTTCTTTGTACATTTTATTAAGGATCGTTGCCGTGCAACCTACCGGCTCGGCACGGTAATAGAGCGGGCCGCTGGTTTCGAAATTGGCAATCCGGTGATGGTCGATGACTTCCGCTACACGGACCTGTTCAATATCGGAAACGCTTTGTTGGCGTTCATTATGGTCGACCAAAATAACGTCCTTCACTTCTCCGGCTGCCGACTCAATAACGCGCGGCGCCTGGAAACCGAAGCGGTCGAGCGCAAATTTCGTTTCCCCGTTGACCTCGCCTAAAGCGACTGGCTCAACATTCCATCCCAGCTTGGATTTCAGGTCGGCATAAGCAATTGCGGAGCAGATCGTATCCGTGTCCGGGTTTTTGTGTCCGAAAATCAATACTTTATCCATTTGTTTACTCTCCCTTTCGTCATTTAACTTAGAAAAGTATATCCCAGAACCAGATTCACAATCAAGGGTCAAGCGTGATAGGATCAAAGAAAACCCCCGGCCAAGCTGAGGATTTCAGGTCTCCCTCAGGGGACGTTCAGCCGATATTCAGCGTAATCCCGGATAATATAATTATAATCGGCAATCGTACTGGAGGCTTTCTACATGAAAAATCTACAAGGCGTCAAAGTGATGTTAGTTGACGATGAACCTCATATCATTCAATTTTTGGAGCTTGGACTTATGAACGAAGGGTTTGAGATTCAGACTGCAAACGACGGCATGACCGCCGTCAATCTCGCTCTCGAGTTTCAGCCCCATGTCGTCGTCCTGGACGTGATGATGCCGGGAATGGACGGCTGGGAAGTCTGCCGGCTGCTGAAAAAAAATCTTAGCAACGTAGCGATCATTATGCTGACGGCGAAAGACGAGGTGGAGGACCGGGTGAAGGGGCTCACAACGGGGGCGGACGATTACGTGGTCAAGCCGTTCAGCTTCGAGGAACTGCTCGCCCGGATCGGCGCGCGGCTGCGCAACCAGTTCCCCGCCCTGTTCAGCGAGGTGACCCTCGGTCCGTTCCGGCTGGATGACCGCCGTAAAGAAATCCAATACCAGCAGCGGATCCTAGAACTATCCCCAACCGAATATGAACTGCTGAAATATTTAGTTATCAACCATGGCATTGTGCTAAGCAAGAGCAAGATCCTGGATCAGGTGTGGGGCTATGATTTCGGCGGCGAAGAGAATATCGTTGAGGTTTATATCCGCTCCCTGCGAGAAAAGCTGAACGACAAAGAGCATCGGTTGATCCGGACGCTCCGGGGCGCGGGCTATCGCGTCGATCTGCCATGAAGCTGAAGAATTGGGGCGGTGCTCTGCGCAGACTGGCGTTTCCCCGCTCGCTTCGTTCCCAGCTGCTCTCCCGTTCCCTTTTTATTCTTGCGCTTCTTCTGCTGTTGATCGGCACGGTCCAATTTGTCGTGATGAAAAACTTCCTTTACAGCAATCAGGCTGAAACCCTGTTATCCCAAATCCGCAGTCTTCCTAAAGAGCTGCTGATGAACGGCAACGTATTCCCCGCTCGCAGAGTGCGGGACGAAGCCGCAGCCCCGGCGATGCCCCAACCGACGCAGCCTGCGGACGGCTCCTCATCGTCGGAGTCGCCTGGGATTCCCGATCAGTCTTGGCTTCCCGATACCTCCGGCATCGGCGAGCGCGGACCATTTCTTTTTTTGCCGGATACATCCTTGGCATTGATCAGCAAAGATGGCGAGTTTATAAGCCGATCCAACGAATCCGGCCTCCCGGCTCCGCAACTGAGCGAAGAAGAATACGCCAGCATCCTGAAGCAATGGGAGAATAAAAAGGCCGTTGCCTACAAAATCGCCCAAGATCACAAAGGAAACGAGCAGCTGCTGGTTTTCCGGCCCGCGGAAGGGCCTTGGGACTGGGACCGGCTGATTCAAATGGGCATCGCCACCGCCCCGTTAAAAGCGATCGCCCTGCGGCAGCTTTCGATCTTCATTATCCTGTCGCTGCTCGCTCTTGGCGGCGGACTTATGCTGTACCTTCCCGTACTCCGCAAAACGCTAAATCCGCTAGATCGGATGGTCAATACGGTGGAGGCTCTGGATGCCGGCAATTTGGACCGGCGCTTCCCTTCCTCGCTGGGGCAAACCGAAATCGACCGGCTGGCGAAATCGTTTAACGGCATGCTGGAGCGGCTGCAAACCTCCTTTGCAACCGAGCGGGAAGCCAAGGAGCAGATGCGCCGCTTCATCGCCGATGCCTCGCATGAACTGCGGACGCCGCTAACGTCCATTCACGGCTTTCTGGAAGTGCTGCTTCGCGGGGCCGCCGACAAGCCGGAGCAGCTGAATGCCGCGCTGAACAGCATGCTTGGCGAGGCCAAGCGGATGAAGAAGCTGGTCGAAGACCTGCTGATGCTGGCCAAGCTGGATCGTCAGCCGGTCGTCAACCGTACCGAAACCCGCCTCGATACACTGGTGGAGGAAATGGAGCCCCATCTGCGAATGCTCGCCGGTGACCGTACAGTCAGCTTTAGCCTCACCCCGGACATCAAGAGCATGGTCGATTGCGATAAAATCAAGCAAGTTATTCTGAATTTGTTTCACAATGCCGTCCAGCATACGGATCCGACAAAGGGGGCAATCACGGTCTCCTTAACCATACCGGCGAAGAATCTGGCACGCTTAAGCGTACAGGATAATGGCCCGGGAATACCGGCAGAGCACCTTCCGCATGTGTTCGAGCGTTTTTACCGCAGCGAGATCTCTCGTACACGCAAACAGGGAGGCGCGGGTCTCGGGCTTTCCATCTCCCAATCGATTGTGCAGGCCCATGGGGGACGGATCGACGTGCAAAGCACAGCCGGAGCGGGCGCAACCTTTTGGGTCGAGCTACCTGTTCTGTAATAAGGCAAGCCCTTACTCCAGCCGCAGAAATGAATTTAGATGTTTTTGCTTCCTCCTTGTTTCAAGAATTTCAGCAATAATGCAGTATTCTGATGCTCAGAAAAGGCTTAAAGGATAAAATCCTGCGAAAGTGCAGGTTTTTATCCCTTTTTTAGCAAACGGGGTGCACAACGTGGAATATTAATGTACTTTTGCAGGAAGTCATCTTCAGATTGGCCATATTTAAAAGGAAAGCTGCACTTTCGCAGCTTTCCTTCTTTTTAACATCCCCATGGTGATATCGGGGTTTATTAACTATTTACTTTAGTCGTTTACTCCGCTCTCATCGCCCTCCGCGCTCGCACTTTCTTCGGTGCCTTCCAGCGCGTACTGCTTATACTTTCCGTAATCGCTCTGCTTGCACTCCATCGAAAGTTTGGTCCCTTCAGGCTCATAGCTCGTTTCAAAGATATGGGCATGCTCGTTGAAATATGAGACGACCGCTCCTTGATCATAAGGAATCAACATTTCGCAGCGGATGTAGTCCTTAAACACCCGCTCCCGGATTAATCCGATCAGTTCCTGAATGCCTATTCTTGGTTTGGCCGCAAGGAACACTTTATCTCCCTGGACCTCGGGGATCGCTCGCTCGGCCAGGTCGGACTTGTTATAGGCGTAAATGACCGGAATGTCCGTAATTCCAATCTCTTTCAGCGTTTGGTTCGTAATGTCGATCAGCCGCTCGTATTCCGGATTAGAGTAATCCACCACATGGATCAGCAGGTCCGCTTCAGCCACTTCTTCCAGCGTGGAACGGAACGCCTTGATCAAATGATGCGGCAGCTTGCTGACGAACCCGACCGTATCCGTCAACAGGAACGTTTTGTTGTCTTCGAGCGGGATGCTGCGAACCGAGGTTTCCAGCGTCGCGAACAGCATATCCTTTTCAAATACCTGCTTCTCCTGCTCCGGGTTAAACCGCTCCATCATCGCGTTCATGATCG
Source organism: Paenibacillus sp. Marseille-P2973 (assembly GCF_018101095.1). NCBI lineage: Bacteria > Bacillati > Bacillota > Bacilli > Caryophanales > Paenibacillaceae > Paenibacillus > Paenibacillus sp. Marseille-P2973. The sequence continues at coordinate 77,024 of NZ_JAGQEH010000012.1, read as the reverse complement.
TCGATTTGCCGGCATTCGTATAGCCGACGAGTGAGACGACGGGCACATCGTTCTTCTTGCGCTGTTTGCGCTGGGTTTGCCGGTGCGCTACGAGCGTCTCCAGCTCTTTGCTCAGCGCGGTGATCTTCTCCTCGATCCGCCGGCGGTCGAGTTCCAGCTTCGTCTCCCCTACGCCGCGGTTTTTGGTGCCTACCCCGCCGCTCTGACGGCCGAGCGATTCGCGAAGCCCGACAAGCCGCGGCAGCATGTACTTGAGCTGGGCCACTTCCACCTGAAGCTGGGCTTCCCTCGTCTTAGCCCGCTGATCGAAAATATCGAGAATCAGTATGGTCCGGTCGATAATTTTACAATCCAAATCGGCTTCCAAATTTCGAATTTGGGAAGGAGACAGCTCATCATTGAAAATGACGAGATTGCCATCGTTCGCTTCCAGGAGTGCACGTACTTCTTCAATCTTTCCCGTTCCGATGTAGTGGGAAGAGTTGATTTTCACCAGATTCTGGGTGAGCGTCGCTGTGACTTCAATATCGCAGGCTTCGGCCAGATTGGCCAGCTCCTCCATCGAGTATTCAAAATCCTTTTGATGATTCAAATTAACTCCGACCAGGACCGCTTTTTGCTGTAGTTGTTCCATATATAAATTCCTCCCTTAGGAAAAATAAGATCGTCCCCGCAAAGAGACCACAGTGCTCACTGTACCTAGCTTCTCCCAATTCATGGCGGGGACACCGGAAGAAACAAAAAAACACAGGAAGGATTCCCTGTGTCGGTTCAAACGAAAACGTCGCAGACCTCCGCTTGGCTACGGCAAACAAACGTCTCCCGTAAAGCGGCGCCCGCAAAGTCGGCATATTCTATTCAAAAGTTGAGTCCCTTCGTCATAGCATACCTATCCCGTTTGCCCTGCACAGGTGCAGAGCCTTTGAGCACTATTCAATTAGCCGCGCAAAGTGGAAAAACGGAATTTAATATTAATCACGAGGAACCCTCCGTTCGCTTAAGATAGTTCTACTGTAACATAAAGCGCTACTCATGACAATTTGAGTCCTTGAAATTTATGGCAGAGAAAGAGCCCCGCTAGAGGCTAGCCTAAAACTCCTCCGTACTCCGGCAGATGAAATAATCGAAGTCCGCCGCTTTCTTTTCCCCGCTCAAATCCTGCACGCATAGCCCGACAAATGCACCCGTAAAGCCCCAATCCGTAAAGAAACCATCCGTATGCCGGGTCGCGTATTCATCCGATAAATGCCCGAATTGAAGCGGGCCGCCGACCTTCATCCAGCTCTCACGGTCCGGGGAGGCCAAGAACTGCATCTCGTTCCCTTCGATCCGCACCTTCAAATAGCACTGGTCCCAATCCTCAACAGAAAGCTCTTCGGACAAGGCCTCATCATAAGCTCCATTATCTCCGACCAGCACATTCAGCGTTTTTCCGAGCTGCTCATCCCGGCTGATCCGCAGATAATAGTAGTTCTTGCTGTTGTAATAGCAAATTAGTCCGGCCATTTGCTGGAAATGCTCCGGCTCGAATTCGACCGCCGTCTCCGCTTCGAACGAAAAATGCTGAATCCGCTTAGCAATAAGGCTTTGGCTAAAGTGAGAGTTCAGCGATTGTCTGCCGTAGAGACGAAGGTATCCCGGGCGTTCCGTCAGGCTCAGCCAGGAAGCGTCGGCAGGCTCCCGCAAAGTGGAGTACGCCGCACTTAAAGAAGGCTCATCAAAATGATCGCAATCTACTGGTATGGAAACCGGAGCGGCATGCAGATCAGGAGCCTGTACCTCTAATTGTGGGCGCTGTCCGTTTACAGGTCGAATCCATCCGTTTTCGGTCCATTCGCATTTCTGGATCGCCGTCTCTCTTCCTAGCGGGGATTGCTGCAGCCCAGGGAGCGGCCTAGAGCACAAGTGAACCAAGTACCATTCCCCGTTTTGTGTCTCTACGAGACTGCCATGACCGGCCTTTTGCAGGGGCAAGCTCAGGTCGCCGTGGGACGTCAGGATCGGATTCCCCGGATCTACTTCATACGGCCCGTTCAAGGAGCGCGACCGCGCTACGGTCACGGCATGCTCGTAACCTGTTCCTCCCTCGGCAGTCATCAGGTAATACCATCCGTTTCTTTTATAAATATGCGGCCCTTCCGTACACCCTAGCTCCGTCCCCTTGAAAATCACCTCTTTGGGGCCGATCAGCTTTCCTTCCGTTTCCGAATATTCCTGCAGCACAATGCCGTGAAATGGATTACGATTCTTCCGGTGGTCCCAGATCAGATTGACAAGCCATTTGCGACCGTCGTCATCATGGAACAGAGACGGATCGAAGCCGCTGCTGTTCAGATAAACGGGATCCGACCACGGACCGCGAATATCGGTCGCCGTCGTTAAATAATTCGGCGTATCCTTGAATGCACCGGCCAGGCTTTTAACATCGGTATAGATTAGATAAAATACACCTTCATGATAACTGAGACAAGGAGCCCAGATCCCGCCGGAATTCGGATTGCCTCTCATATCAAGCAGGCGGCGCTCGTCAAGCGGATGTCCGATCAGCTCCCAATGGACCAGATCCTTAGAGTGATGAATCTGTACCCCGGGGAACCACTCGAATGTTGATGTGGCAATATAATAATCGTCTTCAACGCGTAAGATCGACGGATCGGGATTAAACCCTTTCAGAATCGGATTTTGAATAGTTGTCATGGCGATTGCCCTCCTGTTTGCGCGTATTGTTCTATAAGTTTCACCGTGCCGGTCGTTATTCCCTTTTTAAAGCTATAAATAAAGTAGCACAACTCTAATCGTAGCATATTCGGTCCCGTAAGCCGCATCACGCATGGATGTCTCGTTCTAATTGACCCGGCCCGGTCTTTATTGTATTTTGGACATAACTAATCAGGACAGGACGATTCTTTCTATGAATATTTTCGACATTGCTAGAATAGCCGGCGTCTCCCGGAAAACAGTTCAACGTGTGCTGAACAACTCCGCCAGCGTCAGCCCAAAAACCCGCGAGAAAGTGCTCGGGGTCATGGAAGAATACCATTATGAACCGAACTCGGCCGCCCGCAAGCTTTCCTCCAAAAGAACGCATACGATCGGCTTGTTTATTATTCAGGATAAAAGCAACTATACCTTATACTCAGATGACATGTACTACGGGGCCGCGATCGGGGCCGTTATCAGCCATTGCTTTGAGCGTGGTTATAATACACTGGTGACGATTCTGGATGTCTCGGATACTTCGGCTCTATTCAGCCAATACAAGCAGAAGAACATTGATGGCGGGATTGTCATCAGCTGGTCGAATGTTCAGAAGCTTATGGAGCAAATCAAAGAAGCAGGCTTTGAAATCTGCGTGTTTGACCCCAACAATGCTCCGGACGGAGGCTTGTCCGTTCCTGCACCAAAGATTGACAATCGAAAGGCCACTTATAAAGCTATTGAATATTTGGCTGCACTGGGTCATACGAATATTGGAATGGTTACGGGACTGCTGAATAATCCGTCGGGTCTGGAACGCTACGAGGGGTTTATGGAAGCGATGCAGACTCGGAAGCTGCCCGTTTCCCAAGACCGTATTTTCCATGGCGACTTTACTGAACAAAGCGGGAAGGCCGCCGTTGAACAGTGGATTTCTGAAGGCACCTTGCCCACCGCAGTATTCTGCTCAAACGACCTTACGGCGATCGGAGCCATGAAGGCTTTGGCCGCTCATAAACTGAGCGTCCCTGACGACATTTCTGTCATTGGCTTTGATGATTTGTTAATCTCGCAGTATCTTCATCCAGCTCTAACAACACTGCGTGTTCCGCGTGTGGATATGGCCGTATCGTTAGTGAATCAATTAATCTCCGTTCTGGAGGAAGACGGCAATGCGGCTGAGGAGACCCTCTTTGAAGCGGAGCTTATTGTAAGAGATTCATGCAGCGCTACGAAAATAGCCAGAAAATTTTCGTAGCCGCTACGCATTGACACTCAAGTAGCAGGATACTATATTATATTTATCTTTGTCCCATGTGAGACAAAATTAATGTAAGCGAATTCACGGGGAAGGAGTAAAGCTGGATCAAGGCATTGAATTAGTATGCGCAGTAAAGGGCACGAGCTACTAAAATCTAAGAGGGAGATGCAGAATATGAGGAATCGTTTGGTCCGCAAAAGTACATCCCTGGCGTTGTCTCTGCTCATTGTGACGAGTGCGGTATCCGGAGTAAGCTCCGCCCAGTTCGCAAACGGGCAGACTTCGGCAGTTGGGGTGCAGCAGCAATTTAACGATTTGTCCAAGAATCACTGGGCAGCCAATTCTATTGCCCGTTGGATGAATCATGACATCATTCAGGGGTATGGAGATGGGACCGTTCGTCCGAATGCTCCAATCACAAGGGCAGAATTTACAGTCATTATGAACAAGGTGTTTGGCTTGACTCAGAAGCTGAACCAGTCCATCTCGGATGTCCCAGCTGGGACATGGTATGAAGCCGACATTTCCAAAGCGGTTCAAGCCGGATATATCAAGCTGAATGCTGCGGGAAAATCAAACCCTCATGCTCCCCTCAGCCGGGCTGAAGCCGCTTATGCACTGGATAAACTGTTCAGCTTCAGCCAAATGGGCGCAGATTCATCAGATACCGCGCATTTCAGCGATTTGACGGGCATGAATGCCGAAATGCTGGAGGCCGTTAATGCGCTCGCGGCTGCCGGATACTTGAAAGGTTATTCCGATTCAAGCTTCAAACCGCAAGGAACGATGACTAGAGCGGAACTCATGACATTAATAGATCGTGTTATAACCGGTTATTTAGACAAGAAAGCAACGTTGTCCGAAGGCACGGTGAAAGGCAATGCACTGATAAATAAGGCCGATATTACGTTGAAGGATACAGTGATCGAAGGCAACCTGTATTTAACTGCCGGAATTGGGGATGGCACGGCTGTACTTCAAAACGTTGTTGTCAAAGGAACAAGCTTTGTACCCGACAGCAATGCGGGAATTCAATTTAACGGCAGCTTCAAGCAAATCGTTGCCGTTCCGACAGGCGATCATCAGCCGATCCTCACGATTTCGGGAACCGTAGAGGAACTGAAGCTTGACGGAAACGCCAAAATTATTTTGGCGGAGGGCGCGGTAATCAAGAAGTTGACTGTTGGTGAACATGCCGGCAAAGCAGTTATCGAAGGGAAAGGCAAAGTGGAGAGTATTACGAACAAGTCGGACGGTTTAACTATGAACGGAAGTAAGGTTCCGAAAAGTACGGACAGTCCATCCGGCAGCGGAACCGTGAATAATGGCGGCAGTACGCCGGGGACCGGTTCGCCAGGAAACAATAATGGCGGCACACCAGGAGGTAACAACGGCAATCCGAATCAAGATTGGACGCTGACCTTTGCCAACGAGTTTAACGATGTTTCCGATTTGCAGAATTGGACCGCAGAGATTGGCACCGGCAACAACGGCTGGGGCAATAACGAGCAGCAATATTATAAAGCGGAGAATGCTACCGTGGAGAACGGCAATTTGGTCATTACCGCGAAAAAAGAAGAAATCGAGGACAGTCACTATACTTCAGCCCGGCTTGTGACCCGGGATAAATTCTCTCAGACATACGGCAAGTTTGAGGCGCGTATCAAGCTTCCGGGAGGCACCGGATTCTGGCCGGCATTCTGGATGATGACGCAGGACAGCACTTACGGAACCTGGGCTTCGTCCGGCGAAATCGACATCATGGAGAGTCGGGGACGTTTACCTGAAATAGGGATCGGCACTCTCCATTATGGCGGGGAAGCACCTAACAACGTGTATACCGGCCAGGAATACCCGCTTCCCAACAACGGGACGGCAACGGACTTCCACACCTATGCCATAGAATGGGAACCCGGGGAAATCCGGTGGTATATTGACGGCATTCTTCTTCAAACCCAGAACGACTGGTACAGCATAAGTAAAAACCAAGCGGCGAATAATGCCTATCCGGCTCCGTTTGACCAGGACTTCTACATGATCCTGAACCTGGCTCTTGGCGGAAACTTTGATGGCGGCAGACCGATCGACGAAAGCTTGCTCCCGGGCAAAATGTATGTGGATTACGTTCGAGCTTATAAGTTGACCGGACGGCCGTATCGGGAACCTGTTCCTCCTGTAATCGCAAAAGAGCCTATTCCCGCAGATGCGCAAGCTCCTTTAGCGGACGGAAACCTGCTTTATAACAATAATTTTGATCAAGATGATACAACTAAACCGAATTTGAAATACCTGAATGGCACCGGATCTTCCACAGAAGTTCCGAATACGGACTATTGGTCGCTGTTTGAAGGCGACGGTGGCGCTGGAAGCGTAAATATTGAGAAGATCGGCGAACAAAATTACGCCAAAATCGGCATTAAAAATGCAGGTGTCCAAAACTATTCGGTTCAGCTGCTTAACACGGCATCGCTTGTAAAGGGACATTTCTACAAAGTCTCTTTTGACGCCAAGTCAGATGCAAACCGCAACATGATGGCCAGAATGACAGGCGGAGAAAGCCGCGGATTTGCCGCTTATTCCCCTGCAAATATTTTCGATTTGACCGATCAGATGCAGCGCTTCGAATATCAATTCCAGATGAAGGCGGATACGGATATTGCTGCACGAACGGAATTTAACGTAGGCTTAAACACAAGTCCGGTATGGATCGGCAATGTTCGTGTGGAAGAGATCGATACCATTGCTATTGACGATGATATGCGGAAAGAACCGCTCGACGGCGACGGAAATCGGGTATATAACGGAAGCTTTGATCAAGGGCGTCAGGACCGGATGACGTTCTGGCATGTCGTAACAGCGGACAATACCAACGCAAAGGCATCGGTCAATCCGGCCACCCGTTATCTCGGTGTGAATATACTGAATGCGGGCAACGGCAATGCCAATGACGTAAGTGTACTGCAAAGAGGTATTTTACTTGAGGCGAACCAGACCTATGAATGGACTTTTGACGCTAGCGCTTCTACGCCAAGGGATATTCAAGTTGAGCTGGTGAGTAATGATGGATCTGAAACCTACTTTAGTAAAAAAGTATCCCTGGGCAGTGATGATGTGCATGCAGCAAGCTCGAAACATACTATCGACCTTACGATGACAGGAATAACCGATCCTAATGCAACGTTGGCCTTCCGTTTAGGCGGCGCTGACGGAACGGTCAATCTCGATAACGTCAAGCTCATTCAGACATCAATCGTTTATGATCCGGATACGGTATTCTTCCCCCTAACGAACGGCAGCTTTGATAGCGGGCTTGCGCCTTGGGAAGCGGCTGTTGATACCGGAGGAAGCATGACAGCTTCTCACGAGAACCAGGCTGCAAAGCTGTCGGTAAGCGCCCTTGGGCAAAAGCCGTGGAGCAACATGTTTATGCAAAACAACATGAGTTTGACGAAGGGCGCAATCTACGAGCTGTCCTTTGACGCGTATTCTACAATAGAGCGAAAAATGGAGATTGATATTGAAGACAGCTCCTATACTCGCTACTTTGATGAAATCGTTGATCTTGGAACATCCCCTCAAAACTACAAGTTTACATTCAAGATGGGTAAAGATGTCTTGGGTAACCTTAAATTTTTCCTGGGGAATCTGGCCGGTCAAACAGTAAGCGGTCCGCATGACGTATTTATCGATAATGTGGTCTTCCAAATTAAAGATGCGCCAAAAATGGAGCGTTCCCCAAGTCTTGTAGCGGACACTACGTATAATGTCGTAGGTCAGCCTATTGAGATTACGTTCCAGGATGATGAGACTTGGCGTAAAAACATTTCTTCCGTTAGTATCAATGGAGCTAAGGTGTCCGAAGATCAATACACTTTTGCAGAAGGCAGAGTCACATTGGATGCGGCATTATTCCCTAATGCGAGCAGCTATAAAATCAGAATTGAAGCGAAAGATTACACTTTTGCCAGTGTGACGCAAAGAGTCATGAATGCAGACGGTAATTTGTTGTTGAACGGCGATTTCTCGAATAGAACGTCGGACTGGGAAGTATGGAGTGATGGGAACTCATCCCTTGCGGAAAATGCGGGGGCAGCGGTCATTACCATCCCTTCACTCGGCAGTGGCCAGGGCTGGTCTACTCAGTTTTATCAGGCAGACATTCCTTTGGAGGCAGGTAAAACCTATGAACTGTCCTTCAAGGCGAGCGCAAGTGTGGAAAGACCAATCGTATTAGAATATTCGAACACGACGTCCATCACGCCTAATCAAGTCAAATTTGCACTCTCAACCACTAGTGCAACATATACTGCCAAATTCACTGCGACAAAACCGGAAACCCTGAAGCTGAACTTCCTAATTGGAAATGTAACAATGGGTTCGCTGACAACGCCGGACGTACCTCATACGATTACGTTTGACGATCTGTCCATTAAGGAAACGACCGCAACCACGCCGGAAACTCCGGTTTCTCATGAATTCGTAAACGGCGATTTCGGGAATGATCTGAGCGGCTGGCAGATTCATCAGCAGGGCGTCTATGAGCCTTATGCAGGTAAGGCTGATATTTCCGTAGTGGATGGCAAGGCGAAAGTTGACATTACGGAGGTAGGCTGGTTCTGGTGGCATATTCAACTGCATCAGGATAATATCGCATTAAACCAAGGCACCTACAAACTGTCTCTGGATTTAAGCTCGGAGCAAGCCCGCAATATTTATGTTCAGCTCAAAGATTCTGACGATGACCCGATTCAAACATTTTCGGTGGATAAAAACACTAAGACCTATGAAGCCATCATTGAAATTCCAAGTGACGGGTCATACCAACTTATCATTGGCCTCGGCCGAGACGATAAAGCTGGAGATCCAATCTTGAATACTCCTTACACAGTCTGGATTGATAACATTTCGATGGAGCCATACTCGAACCCCATCAACTGATATTGAAGTCTCACAAATGCAAACGCACTTGTCCCTTTGGGGGCAAGTGCGTTTTTTCGTCTTAAAAATCAGTCTGTCCTTCATTAATCCTCTTAATGATATCCAGCGGTACCTTAGGTTCTCGGTTCCAGGTCAGCAGGCCGCAGATCTCCGTTTCCGTGTCGGTCAACTGCGTATAGCAGTACCCTTGAACCAGCTTGGATACGACGAATGGATTGATGACATCCACCAGTTGCTGCACAAACTGATCCCCATTCTCCGCCTTGGGCTCTACAACGGGAGCGGCAGATTCAGTGTGGTAGTTCACGCCTCCGAACTCGGTACACAGCACCGGCTCTCCTCCGTAGGAAAATCCGGGATTGTAAATAAACTTACGGCCTTCCAGCCCCGGCATATCCGTCAGGATATTTTCGATGTCGGAGTAACGCTTATGCAGAATTTCCGGGTCCTTACCGTAGTCATGCACGGTGCATAAATCCGACTTGCAGTGCTCCCAGCCGTCGTTGGAAATCACCAGTCTGGTCGAGTCCACCGATTTGGTAAAATGGTACAGAGACTGGGCATGATGCTGCTGCTTCTCGTTGTAGTAAATGTCGGCGACGCCCCAGCTCTCGTTTAAAGGCACCCAGACGACGATGGAGGGATGATTATAGTCCCGCTCGATGACTTCCTTCCACTCATCCATCATCCGATGGGCATACTGCTCGCTGTATACATAAGCGGCCGCCATTTCTCCCCATACTAAGGCCCCCAGCTTGTCGCACCAGTACAGATATCGCGGATCAGCCACCATCATATGCTTCCGCAAACCGTTAAAGCCCATGGCCTTGCACAATTCCACGTCCCTGCGTATGGCATCATCACTTGGCCCGGTCAGCAAGCTCTGCGGAAAATATCCCTGATCCAGCACGAGCTTCATCTGATATGGCCGATTATTAAGGCATAGTTTTCCGTTATCGACGGAAATTTTCCGCATTCCGAAATAGCTTTCGATCCGGTCGACAACCACTCCATCCGCCTTTAGCTCAAAGGTTACGTCATACAGATTAGGCTTCTCGGGCGACCACCAGCGGCCCATCCCATGATCGTTAAAATCCCGTAAGTTTACGCGCCAGGACTCCACGCCCGCAAAAATCTTTCTGCACTCTTCCGCAATCTTCTCCCCGTTGAATTCGATTGAAGTCACCAGTTCAAGCCGGGTCCGCTCGTTCCAGCCTTCCACGAAGGACTGGATCTCGATTTCGTTGGTATCCAGGTGCGGGGTGAAACGCACCTTCTCCAGATGAACTTCTTCAACAAACTCCACCCAGACGGATTGCCAGATGCCTGTCATGTTCGTGAACCACATGACCTCGCCTTTTTCTTTCCAGTATTGCTTGCCTCTCGGGATCGTCAGATCCGTCAAATAATCTTGCGCCATCACGGTAATCACGTTTTGATTATTCTCAACCAGCTCGGTGATATCCAGCGAAAAGGAGGAGAATCCGCCGCGGTGGTTCCCGGCCCGCTGGCCGTTTACCCAAACCCGGCATTCGTAATCGACCGCCCCAAAATGCAGAATCACGCGTTTTCCGGCGTACGCTTCGGGAATGTCGAACGTTCTTTGATACCAGACCCGGTCATGATTGCTTTTATCTTCAACTCCGCTTAATTCGCTCTGGTAACTGAACGGAACCGTAATTGCAAGCGGGAGCTTGCCGGTGCTTTGAAACCACTTTTCTTTTAAACCAAGATTATGGTCATCGAACGCAAAGGACCACTTCCCGTTCAAGCTCTGCCACGAATCCCTTACGAATTGGGGACGGGGATAATCCGGTCTCACAGCTGTCATAAGTTCTCGTCCTCCTCCCATTCAAACTTACCTTCATTCATCGCCCGAATCGTCTCCAGTGGAATTTTTGGTTCGCGGTTAAAGTCCAGCAACCCGTTGATTTCCTGTTCCACATCAGTTAATTGGGTATAGCAGTATCCCTGGATTAGCGACGAATCCTGCATAGCTTTGATTACGGCATGTACCCGCTTCTTGAAATCCGCCTCATCGGTAGCTCCCGAGTAGCCCCAGCCGCTTATCTCGCCTTTTTGGAAGGAAATCCCGCCAAACTCCGTCATCAGGACCGGCTGGCCTTCATATTGATAGCCTTTGACATAGACATCCCGGTTTTGCGGAGCATCCAACGCGGACTCAATGTGACTGTATTTCTCCACCAGCTTGTCGTAATCCCATTGATAATCATGGATCGTGCACAGATCCGATTGAACGTGCTCCCAACCGTCATTGGAAATAACCAGCCGGGTCGTATCCAACGATTTCGTCAAGTGGTACATGGCCATCGCGTGCTGACGCTGCTGATCATCCACCTTAATATTCGGAATCCCCCAGCTTTCATTTAAAGGAACCCATACGATGATCGAAGGACTGTTAAAATCACGGTTCACCGCTTCGATCCATTCCGAAGTAAACTTCTGCACGTAAGCTTCGCTAAAGGCAAAGGCATTGGCAGCCTCACCCCAGACCACGAGTCCCAGTTTGTCGCACCAGTACAAAAAGCGGGGATCTTCAATTTTCTGATGCTTTCTCACGCCGTTAAAGCCCATCAGTTTGGTTAGCTCTACATCCCTTTTCAATAAGTCATCCGAAGGTGCGGTAAGAATGCCTCCCGGAAAATATCCCTGGTCAAGAACCGCTTTCATATAAAAGGGCCGGTTATTCAGGCACAACTTTCCGCTATCGACCGAAACTTTACGCATTCCAAAATAACTGCGTACCACATCGGTCTCAATGCCGTTGACATAAACCCGATATTCCACATCATATAAATTCGGATGTTCCGGACTCCACCACCGTCCCATGCCATGATCGTTAAAATCATGCAGCTCAATACGGCGTTTTTGTTTGGCGGCGATAATTTTGCACTCTTCATCCGCAACGACTTCGCCTTCAAAAGTAATAAGAGTCCGAACCTTAATATCCGCCTCGTCCGACCAGCCGGCAATCACATATTGAATGCCGATCTCATTGCAATCGATGTCCGGATAATAAAACACGCCGTTCAAATGAACCGGTTCCACCGCTTCGATCCACACTGACTGCCAGACCCCTGTCGTCGAAGTGTAAAAAATCAATTCGGATTTTTCTTTCCAGAATTGTTTGCCGCGTGGTAAAGTTACGTCCTTGCTGTAATCTCTCGCCTGCAGTGTAATTTCGTTGGAGTCATTCTGACTTAGAAGACTTGTAATATCCGCCGAAAAAGGAGTATGTCCACCTTCATGGGCAACTGCCAGTTGCCCGTTTACCCAAACCCGGGCCGAATAATCAACGGCTCCAAAATGCAGGATGATCCGCTTCCCTTTCATTTCCCGGGGAATTTCGACTTTTCTTTTATACCAGACTGTATCGTGAAATTCCGGTGTTCCTATGCCGCTTAATTCGCTTTGGTAACAGAAGGGAACCTGAATTCGCTGTTCCAAAGTCTTTTCCCCGTACCATTGTTCATCAAGTCCAATTTGTTCATCGTCGAATTGAAACTGCCATTCGCCATTGAGGCTCATCCATGATGACCGTTCAAATTGGGGGCGGGGGTAATCCCCCCGCATTAATATGCTGCTCATGGTGTTCTCTCTCCTCACTCACTCAATCAATCAGTCAATCAAAGACTCAAACCGACGGCTTTAATTTCTTTTATAAAGTTTTGTTCCATATCATCAAGCGCGGCTTGTGGATTCAGTTCTCCCCTCAGTACGCCCTGAATCGCGTTTTCCATAATATCGTTCAGCTTGGCAGAGACGAACGGGACGTCAGGATCGACCAAAATCTGAGCTGCCGATAAGGATTCAAGCAACGCGGGATACATTGGACTGGATGCAAGTACTTCTGGACGGTTGTAATTGGAAGTCCGGGTTGGATCCATGGTGTTGTTGATTTTCAACAATTCACCATCCTTGGATGTTACGTATTCAAGAAATTTGTAAGTGGCTTCCGGGTTTTTCGCCGTGTTCGTCATCGCGATCGCCCAGCCGCCCATCGTTGGTGCTCCGCCCGGTGTCACACCAAAGCCCACCTTACCTTTGACCTTCGATTGATCACCTTCAATCGTGCTGTACAGCCCCGGCCATTGCTCCATCATGGCAACCTCGCCACTTGCGAACAAGGCATTCGCTTCATCCCATCCTAATTGCAGCCATTCGTCCGGCGCGAACTTCTTCAGTTCAAGCATAGTTTGCATCGCTTTCAGCCCCGCTTCATTATTAAAAGCAGGCTTAAAGTTCTCATCTACATCTTTCCCGCCGAAAGCGGCCAAACGATTCTGCCAAATCAAACGGCTGTTCGTTTTGGAAGCCATAGAGCTATAACCGTATTTGGTCGGAGAATCAGGGTTAGTTTTTACCGTAAAAAACTCGGCTACCGACAGGAAATCTTCAACCGTAGTCGGAACCGCCAATTCCTTTCCTGTCTTTTCCTTATATTGCTTCTGAATTTCCGGATCTTCGAATAGATCCTTGCGGTAGAAAAATAATTGCGAGTCCGGTTTGTACGGGAAGGCTACCATTCTTCCTTTATAGAGAGCATAGCTCTTCCATAAACTCGGAATAAAATCATCGATGTCCAGATTCGGACTGGCTATGGAATTGGTGAACGGTTGCAGGTCCTGAATAAGACCTCCCTCCGCATAGCCGTGAACGTTCGCGACCGGCATCAGCACCGCGTCGAAATGGTGCCCGGTATTCAAATCCAATTGGATTTTCTCAATATCGTTTCCGGCGGGAAAGCTTTGAATTTCAACGGTAGCCCCCGAGGCTTCTTCAAAATACTTCGCGGCATTCTTCAATGCATCCGCAAAATCACCGGTCCGCGTAGCTACGACAATCTTTTGCCCTTTATACTGACCGCCCAGCGTTCCGCCGCCATTCAAGTCGGTCAGCTTGATTCCGAGCACATCCGGAGCCTCAACGTGAGCTTCCTTAAATTCGCCCTGCGGCTCGGCAGGTTTGCCGGAATCGGCATTTTTGGAGCCGCATGCGCTGAGCACGAAGGTTAGTGTCAAAACACACAAAAGCATGATGCTGAATTTTTTCTTCATGATAGATTCCTCCGAAAAATAATGAATTGGAACGGGTCGTTTCCACCCGATTGATTAACCCTTTACTGCGCCTGCCGTAATTCCCGCCTGCACGTATTTTTGAGTCGTCAGCGCGAGCACGAGCGCCGGGATGAAGGCGATCGTTCCGGCCGCGGCCAGCGTTCCGAACGGCGTATCTTTTTGCAATTGGATCATACCGCTGATCCCGAGCGGAAGCGTTTTGTTTTGATCCGTAAAGATCAAGACAAGCGATAAGCTGAATTCATTGTACGCGGCCAGGAAAACCAGAATGGCCGCCACGACGATCCCCGGAACGATGAGGGGCAACGCGATTCTCCAATAAGTGCCGAACTCGCTGCATCCGTCCATCTTGGCCGCTTCAAACATTTCGGCCGGCAATTCGTCGAAGAATCCCATAAACAACCAGATTGCAAGGGGAAGCGCGGCGGTAATATACACGATAATGAGTCCGAACAAGGTGTCCAATATCCCCAGCTTTTGAAAAATAATATAGTATGGGATGATGAATACCAGCCCCGGAACCATCCGCATCACGATAATGGCGTATTGCCAAAAGGCGCGGCCCCTAAACTTAAAGCGTGAAAATCCGTACCCGGCAAAGGTTGCGACCATGATGGCGCACAACGTGGTGGTAACGGCCACGATCAGGCTGTTGATAAAGTACGTACCGATCTGATGCTTCGTAAAAATCTCGACGTAATTCTGCAGATTCCAGTTAGAAGGAAAGAACTCCGGCGGTACCTTCATAATTTGTCCCGGCGTTTTGAACGAGGTCGTTATGGCCCAGTAAATAGGAAATAAAAATGCGATGACAAACAGAGCAAGCAGCAAGTAGAGCGCGAATTTTTCGGCATTATGTTTTTTCATATGTTCTCCCCCTTGCTACTGCCGATCATTTCGGATTAATTTCAGGAATATTAACGTAACCACAATGATGATAGCGAAGAAAATCATCGCTCCCGCCGAACCGGCACCCACATTCATGTACCGGAAAGCAGTCTTATAAATCATCGTTCCCATCGTCTCAGTCGAGTCGCCGGGACCCCCATCGGTCAGGATCATAATGGAATCGAATATTTTTAAGGCATCCATGACCCTTAAAGAAACCACGAGAGCGATAAAATTACGGATTAGAGGGAGCGTTATTTTGAAAAAAACTTTAAAGCGATTAGCCCCGTCCATAAACGCACTTTCATAAATATCCCGCGGTACGGTCTGCAATGCGGCAATGAGAATCAACATACAGAAGGGCGTTGCTCCCCAGACATCAATAATGATGACCGCAATTTTCGCAGGCAGCGTTTCTCCCGTCCAGGCAACCGCTTGAAGACCTAATGATTGCATGAGGTAATTAATAGGCCCATAGATGGCGCCGAACATGATTTTCCACATCGTCGTCGAAACGACGGGAGCCAGCATCATAGGCAATATAAACAAACTTTTGAAGATCTTTGTCCTTTTACTTACCTTCTCATTGTTCAACATAAGCGCGAGAAGCATCCCCAACGTGACATTCAGCAATACGGTAAAAAAGGTAAATACCAGCGTCCAACCGATAGATTTCATAAAAGGACCGTTGGTCAACATGTATTTATAGTTGTCTAACCCGGTCATCCTGATCATCGAACTGGGTAAAGAAAGGTTATAATTCAACAGACTTATATAAAGGGAGTAAAACAATGGCACAATGGCCAATAATGTGATGAGTATGACGGCAGGTCCTATGAAAATATAGGGTAATGCCCTGTCAGATAGTCTTTTGACAACCACCGTGTCACGCTTCATGAAAATACACCTTCAATCCTCTTTAGATAACGCTTTCAGATTCTACAATTGATCATATCCTTCAGTTGTTCTATCGATGTACACTCTTCTCCCCTTTCATTCAAAACGTTTGAAAACTTAACTTAGATGCAGTTGAATTATATAACTTATACTAATATACTTTTTTCTAAATATATATACTAAATAAAGTATAAAGTTTTATACAGAACCCACCAGCCTTTATCTATAATGTACTCTCCTTTAATTAAGTCAATATACCAACATCATCAATTAACTGGTAGACTTTACAATACGCAAACTATATAATCTAGTTAGTATAAAAATATATTTCGGGTGTGATCATTCCCTATGAAAGAGCAGCCTTTGTATAAGCAAATCCAAGAAAAGATCAAGGAACAAATTAAACTGGGCATCCTTCGTCCAGGGGATCGGGTCGGTTCTGAAAAAGAGCTGTCAAAGTTGTATAACGTCAGCCAAATCACAACCAAAAACGCTCTTATCGGACTTGCGGAGGAAGGATGGGTGGAACGCATACAAGGAAAGGGATCCTTCGTGTCCGACCTCTCCTCTCAATTACGTCCGGCCATGGCTAAACCTGTTTTAATCGGGGTTGTCTTTCCCAGCATGAAAACCATGATCGATCAACAATTGCTAAACTATATCGAACAATATGCATACGAGGAAGGCTTTCAAATTTTGTTGCGCATTACAAGAGAATCCGCGGAAAGGGAGACGCAGTCCATCCGGGAATTAATGGAATTAGGCATCCAAGGTTTGATCGTGTTTCCAACCGAAGCGGAGAATTACAACGAATCTATCATTCAACTGTCATTCGACAAGTTCCCGGTCGTGCTTGTTGACCGTTTCTTCAAAAATATCCGAGTCGCCCATGTTGTTTCCGATAATATAACGGGTACTTTTGATGCCATCGATTATTTGTTGAAAAAAGGTCATCGGCAAATCGCCTATATCTCTCCCGAAATCACGAATTCCGTCACGGAGGATCGGGCAATTGGCTATGAGAAAGCCTTTATGGAGCATCAATTGCCCATAGATAAAAATTTATGGTGCATGTTGAAGTTGAATACGATCCAGCAGAACGCGGCCGAAGAAATTGCGGATTTTCTTAAGGGCAAGGATAATGTAACCGCCATTTTCACCGTTAATGTTAAGCTTGCCCATATCGTCCATGCTTACTTAAGGAATCATCATTTATTGGACAAGATTGAACTTGTTACATTTGATCGTCCCGACTTGCCGGAGGTGCCCTATGTCGCGCAAAACATTGAAGCCATTAGCAAAAAAAGCATTGAAATCCTGAAGGAACAATTCGCCGGGGAATACGTGCCTCATCAGCACCTGGAACGCGTAACTCTTTGTCTGTAAAGCTGATAAATCCGCTTGATAAGCACAAAAAACCGTCAGAGAGCATCAAGACTCTCTGACGGTTTTGTTGTGAATTGATAGGCTTATCCCCGCACGTACAAGCGGCTGCTCTCCTCCCAAATCTCGCCCGGTTCCAAACTGAAGAGTCCGATTTCGTCTGCAGGCAGATCCACATGCGGAGCGTTTACCAGGTTGATCTGCGGCTCGGGGCAGAAAAAGCCTTCCTTTGCCCCATTGTTCCAAATCATCCACTGTTTGTAGGACGTCCCCACATCATAGACGAGCGTAATCTGCCGGCTCTGATCGGTCAGTTCCATCCGGTTTCGGCCGTTTTGGGCCATGGAGGTGTAATGATTGTCCATGCTTTCGAAGAAAGGATAAACGCCTGCGCCTTGCATTAGCAATTCCTGATCGGTCAATGGCTGAAACTCGCCGGTAGGCAGCATCCGTTCATTCAGTTCCCACCGCTCTCCGATCGTCAGCTTCAGACGATAGTCCGCAGCCGCGCTTCCATCGGCAAACGGCGCATTCACCGAGGTGTGGAACGCCAACAAGCACGGCATCTTCTCGCTGCCTTCATTAACCACCATAACCTGCTGGGAAAGACCGTACGCACTCAGGCCATACCGAATTCGAACCTTATATTTATAAGGAAAATAGCGATACGATTCATGCCGTTCGTCTACGGTAACCGAAACGGATACGAAGCTCTCCCTTTCGGTATGTCCGAACTCCTCCACCTGCCAGGGAATGTTGTACAGAAAACCATGTAGATGGTTGCCGGTCGCACTTTCATTGACGGGAAACTCATGAACCTTACCATCCCACGGAAAACGTCCGTCTTCATACCGGTTCGGCGGAAATAACACGGGAATTCCGTGAATCATCGGCCGGTTCTTGAAGGACTCCATTTCCTCCGGACCGGGCTCATGCAAAAACTTCAATCCGCGCTTCGCATCCCGAAACGCGATCAAATTACCACCAATGGCGGGGAGCAGCGCCGCTTCATAACGGCCCGCTTTCAGCCAAATCGCTCTCTCTCCCTGATACTCGCCCTCATATGCTTGAAATTCTGATGTGCTCATCGATTTTGTCTCTCCCTATGTCCTTTAGTCACGGTCCAGAAATGCCTGCCCGGAAACGTACACGAACCGTTCTCCCCGGGCCATGACGTGGATTTTCTGCTCCGGAAAATGCTCATACATATAATCCACGAAGTTCCCCGGCTTTTCCGCATTGCCCGCAAATACGTCATAATGCAGTGGAATCGCCGTTTCAGCTCCGACCCTGACGGCCAGTTCGGCGGCTTCCCGGTAATTCATATTACCGACGATGCCGCGCTCCCGGCGGAAAAAGTCCCGGCCGTTGATGGGCAGCATGGCTACATCGGGCTTGATCTTCTCAAGCCGTTCCACGAGCCCCGGATAAATTACCGTATCTCCCGCGTGATACAACGTTACGCCATTCAGCTTGAGAACGTATCCCACGCTGCGATGGAACCCGTCTCCGTCTTGCTCCAATTGTTCGTGAGCGGCGGGGATCACCGTGATTTCCAGCTTGGAGAACAGCTCGGTCTGCCGGCTGTTATCCGCCACCAGGATTTGCGATTCCTTTACACCCATTCGAAGCAAAGGCTCCTTGCAGCAAGCCGGCGCCATGATCGGCGCTCCACCGTTTTGCTCGTGAAAAATCGGCAGCGTCCCTGCATCCATATGGTCCTCATGCTCATGTGTAATCAGACAGAGGTCCGCCCCTACGATATCCTCCGGAACGATCGGCGCCGGGTAGGAGCGCACCGGCCCGTTTTTGTCCAGATAATCCGATACATAGGGATCAATATAAACCGTTACTCCGTCCCCTTTAACGATCACGCTCTCTTGTCCTAGGAACCAAATAGCCAAAGTTCCGTAAGGGACATTGGTCCGGTTTACTTCGCTGATCAGTGAGGCTCCTTTTCTTTCCGGTCTGTTCATGGTTGTCCTCCTTGCGTTTCCGTAAAATTAGCTTACCGTTACTATTAACCTGTCTTTACTGTAACGGCTCGACCTTCACCCGGTCAATTCGGACCGCGACATCCGAGCTTTGCAGGCCGATGCGCCCCTGAAGATACGGATTGGCACTGCGATCGGTATAAGAGAGAACCGGTTGGCTGGATTCTCCCGCATAAACTTCGATCGTTGCGCCTCGCGCGGATACTTTTAAATGAAGCTTGCCGTCCGCTCCGGGGAGATTCGTTCCCCAAGGCAAACTGATTAATGAGGTGGTGGCATAGTTGATTTTATCGAGATGCAAGCCCTCTGCATCGGCATATACGTAATACCCGCGGACGAAATCGGACCGGTTCTGATTCTGATCGAGTCCGTTAGCAGGCTCCGAGGCACGGATGAGCAGTCCGGCGCGGCCCGTATTCTCCATCCTCTGCAGATCCGCCTCAACGAAATAATCGGACCAACCGGGCTCGCCGGTCAACGATTTGGCAGGTGACACCGATGATGCCCGCAATTCCTCGTCCTTTACGGACCACATGCCTTCAAACCGGGTCCATCCAAAGTCGTTTCCGTCATCAAAGTTGTCCTCCCATGTCTCCACGGCCTGGTAACGCTCCGCCCGGAACCAGTCCAAGTCCAAAGTTCCAGCCGTGATCTCCAGCCTCCAACGTTGTTGTCCCGCAGGCAACTCTAGGCCCTGCGCGGAAACCGTCTGCCATTCTCCCGCTTTCTCCCGAGTCGCCTCAAACGTTGCAATCTCCTCATCATCTTCACTGATTAATTTTAATGTTGCGCTCTCTGTCATAGGTCGAATTCGAAAATGAATGGAGTATCTCCCGGCTTCATCCAAATTCACCAGGTAATTCGCCCATTCCCTCTCCTGCAACCCGGACAAAACATAGCCGCCGGCTTCATTGCTCTCCATACTCAAGGTTCCGGGGCGGTAAGGAGACTCGCTACCACCTTCCGCTTTCTTAACGGCCATATAGGCTTTGCCCTCCTCACCTTCCTCAAAGTGAACAGCCTGCACTTGACCCGGAAGCGGCTGATAAGACCGCCAGTCGCTGCTGCCGTTCACGTCATTGCTATAAGCAATATAGCCAAAACGCGCATCTACACTTGAAGCTGCATAGCCGATGGCTCCTCCATCACTCGCCGACGAACCGGCATACTTCTGCATTTCGTCAACATAAACGCGCAGATCGGCATGTCCGCCGCTCCCGGCATCCCCGGCGGCAGCATGCTCAATCCGGATTTTATGCCACTGGCTATAATCGAAATCCGCAGGCAAATCGCTTTCGCCAAGAATACGCTCCTTCCCGCCCGACCGTTCGGTCACTTCCACCCGGCCCGAAGCGGGAACCAGCCAGACGGTGCCGTAATTTTGTTCATCCCGATACGAGAACACGGCCCCGACCCGGGCTTCCGCCTTCGCTTCGCTCTCCGCGCGAACGTGGAACTCCGCCGTATACCCCGGCTCGGTCTTGGACTTCGTCCGCAGCATGGCTATGCCGGATGCATCCGCAGTCCGGACGCCCGCGCCTTTTTCGGGATGGACGCTCCAGTCGCCTTTGCGAGATGCCACCCAGGACTTGCCAAGCTTATCCCGTTCGAACCGGTCGGCAAACGCGGGCAAAGCCGGAGCCGGCTGCGGCGTGTCCGTCGGCCCGGCCACCGCAAAGCCGTTCCCGTTCCAAAAGAGCCGGTCCATGTTCATATGCCGAAGCGGCCCGACAATACCGGGACCTTCCAGGTTATGATAAATCATGTACATGGAATCAAGATCCGGTCCGGTAACGAGCGAGTTATGGCCGAGCCCAACCGTCTTCCCTTCCGTTCGGATCAATACTGGATTCCCTTGGAACGTCTCGAACGGCCCCAGAGGCGATTCGCTCACCGCCGCGTCAATCCGGTACCCGTTGCTGAAGACGTGATTCCCGGTATAGGTCATGTAATATAAGCCGTTTCTTTTGAATACCGTCGGCCCTTCGGTCCAGCCATCCATATAGGCTCCGGTGGGCGAGCCGGGAGCCGTTACGGACAGCGGGGAATCCATCGGGGCGGCATCGATGCCGCCGGTTCCGGCATAATAGAAGTACCAGCTGCCGTCGTCGTCCACAAAGGTCGATGCATCGATCGTTCTTCCGAAATTGCCCGTTACCACCCGGAAAGGTCCGACAGGCGAATCGCTTTCTAGCACATAATGGCCGTTTCCGGCCGGAGAAGTATACATATAAAATTTGCCGTTCCAATATCGGACCTCGGGCGCATACGCCGCCGTCGTAAGGGGATCTTCCGTACACAATCCGCGATAGGTCCAATCCACCAAATCCGGCGAGCTCCATACTTTAATCCCTGCGTCGGTATCCCGCGTGCTTACGTACAAGTAATAATATCCATTGAACGAGAAAATAAAAGGATCACCCAGCCCGTACTCTTCCCATTCATCCGCTAATGACACGGGATTGCTCCATGTCCGGACCGGCTCCCGTTCCACAGGCGAGCAGGCCGCTGTTAATAACAGCAGCATGATCGTCAACCATTTTCCCAAACGCACAACCACTCTCCCCTTTCAAAATAACCCCGCGAAAGCTCTCCGTCTCTCAAGAAAAAACGGCAGAACCGACGGATAACGTCATCTGCCGTTTTTAAATTATTTCCGGGTTCCCTCTACGATTGCGCGGATAGTCTCCAGCGGAAGCTTCGGCTTCCGATCGTAGGTCAGCAAGCCGTTAATCTCCTGTTCCACATCGGTGAATTGCGTATAACAGAACCCTTGAATGATCGGCGATTGCAGCATCGGTTCTACGACATTTCGGAGCCGCTCCGTAAAGTCCTCTTCATTCACCGCGCCGGAATATCCCCAACCTTCCCACTCATTCTTCTTAAAGGAAATCCCTCCAAACTCGGTTGCGAGAATCGGCTGGCCCGAATAAGGGAAGCCCGGAACCATAATCCAGCGGTTCCCCGGTTGAGCGCTCAGCGCCGCCTCCTTAGTCGCATAGCGGTCCGTCAGCACTTCGCGCCGCCATTCATAATCATGGACGGTCACCAAATCCGTGTTGACCAGCTCCCAGCCGTCATTGGAGATGACCGGGCGCGTCAGATCCAGCGATTTCGTCATATGGTAGAGCGATAAGGCGTGCTGTTGCTGCTGCTTGTCGACCAGAATGTTGGGCACGCCCCAGCTCTCATTAAGCGGTACCCATGCTACGATGCAAGGATGGTTATAATCCCGCTCCACCGCCTGAATCCATTCCTTCGTTATCCGTGCCACATAAGGTCCGGAGAACTGGTAGGCGTTCGCCATTTCGCCCCAAACCAGCAAGCCCAGCCGGTCCGCCCAGTACAAATAACGCGGATCCTCGATTTTTTGATGCTTGCGCGCACCGTTAAAACCCATCTCCTTGGTCAATTCCACGTCCCGGCGCAGGTCGTCATCACTCGGGGCGGTCAGGATCCCTTCCGGGAAGTATCCTTGGTCCAGTACCATTTTCATGAAATAAGTCCGGTTATTCAGCAGCAGCTTTCCGTCCTCAATGGATATTTTCCGCATTCCGAAATAGCTGCTTACCGTATCGGCAAGTACGCCGTCCACGCTCAAGGTCAATTCCAGATCGTATAAGTTCGGTTTCTCGGGGGTCCACCAGCGCCCCAGTCCATGATCGTTGAAATCTTCGAGATGAATGCGCCGGCTGGCCGACTCGTGTCTAAACGAGAACGTATCTTCCGCTACAAATTCACCTTTAAAAGTGACAGACGCTTTAATGCTGATCAGTGCGCCCGGGCGATATCCGGATAGAAAAACGTCCACTGCGATATCATTTACGTCTATATCCGGGGTCAGGCGGATTCGTCCGATACAGGTATCTGAAACCGGTTCAAGCCATACACTCTGCCAGATGCCGGTAGTGCGCGTATAGAATATCCCAGCGGACTTTTCTTCCCAAAATTGCTTGCCCCGCGGCAGTGTCACATCCCGGCTGTGGTCAACTGCCTTCACAACGACGGTATTATCGCCTTCGGCAAGAACATCCGTAATATCGGCATGGAACGGGGTGTGGCCGCCTTCATGAAGGGCTACCAGTTTGCCGTTCACCCATACCTTCGCCTCATAATCGACGGCGCCGAAATGAAGCAGCAGTCTGCCTTTTCTATAAGCTTCAGGTACGGAAAATACTTTGCGATACCATACCGTATCATGAAATGCCGTATCGCCGATTCCGCTTAACCGGCTTTGGTAACAGAACGGCACGATGATTTTGCTGGTGAAATCATGTTCTTCGTACCAAGCCTCCCGCTCGCCGATCCCCTGATCGTCGTAATCAAAATCCCATTCCCCGTTTAAGCTCATCCATTCCTCACGGACAAATTGCGGACGGGGATATTCATTGCGTAGCAGTTGGTCAGTCATAGCTTCTACTCCTTCTTTATCCCGTTGTTATATTTTTGTGTCATGGTTTGAAGTAGCGCGGCGCGCAGGTTTGGTAATAATCCATATGCCGTACCCGATGACGGCCAGCAGTCCGAGTTCCATCCACAACGCATCCAGCAATCCCGCCAGCAACAATGGCTGATTACTTTTCAACGCGAAGATGAGCACATTGCTCATCACCAGAAACCAAAGTACATTTCGACCCATGGCCTCCAGCGGGACAAACGGCAAGGGATATTTCTCCATCAGCCGGGACAGAAGATAATAACCGTACAGCAGCAGAGCAGGACCGAGGATCCACCAAACCGATGGAGGAAAACGTTCAGGCAACGAAGTTTCGGGGGTCGAGAGCCACCTCCAGACAAACGCGCCGGATGCAAGCGCCGAGCCTGCCAGAACCCTCCAGTCAAAGCCGATGCGGTACCGGGCAAACAGCATGCCTAGCAAATAATACGGGAAATATTGCACCACCGGAAAAGAGGCGAAGTCCCTGGTTCCAAGGAGCGGAGCCCATATCGGCTCATGAATCGATCCATTAGAAATCCATGTGGTGAGAAGCAGAAGTCCCGCCGCCATGAATCCGGTCCATTTTCGCCCGACCAGCCATTTTAAGGGTACAAACAACAGCAGCCCCAGCACGATTAAATAAGTAAATGAAGCCAGAAACTCGGACCAGCCCGGCATATCGTTCAGCAGCAAAATCGGTCTGATCGTTCTCCATTCCAGCGGCCGTTGATCGATAAACAACCGGAAGGCTGTCCCGGATATATAAAAAGCCAACAAGGTTTTGAACGCCGTTGCGAGCATGCGGTGCCAAACCTTCGAGAACGCCTTGTTATAATACGCCAACTGACACACATACCCGAAGCTGAATACAAATCCCGAGAAAGTGATTAAGTTAATGAACTCAATCCATTTCTGCCCCTGCGGGAAAATCATCGGATCACTGAAAAATTGCAGGGTATGGCAATACACCATTCCGAGCACCAGCAGACCCTTAAAAATATCGATCCCTCTTTCACGCTGACGCACTGCCACAACCGTTGCTCCTCCACTCATCCTTTAATTCCCGACAGGCTGACTCCTTTAATAATCTGACGCTCGAAAATCAGGAACAGAAGCATGATCGGCAAGGAAGCTACGGTATTGATCACCATCGGCTTCACGTAATCTTCCGTGTACTGATTCATCAAGGTAGGAATCCCCATCGGCAGCGTGAACAGGTTATCGTCGGTAACCGACAGGAACGGCCAGAGGAAATTGTTCCAGGAGCCGATAAACGTCAGAATTGCGATCGATACGAGCGCGGGACGGGTAAGCGGCAGCATGATATTGAGAAAAATCCGCCAGATGCCTCCTCCGTCGATCTGAACGCTTTCCAGCAGGTCGTTCGGGATTCCGTCAAAGAAGCTTTTTAACACGATAATCGCAAAGGGTGAAGCCAGCGCGGGAAATATCAGACCCATGTATGAATTCAGAATCCCCATATCTTTGGCGACCTGGTACAGCGGAATGAGAATGGCTTCACCCGGAATAAGCAGCCCGGCCAAGATGAAGAAAAACATAAAAGTTCTGTAGCGGAACGGAACCTTCGACATCGCAAACCCCGCCATCGCAGCGATAATCAGCGTCAGCAGAGTCACGCATATTGCGATAAAAAAGCTGTTCCATGACCAGTTGATCAATTTCGTACCGGTGATGATTTCATGATAGACCGCGAAGGAATAAGGGGGCGTGAACCAGTCCACGACGGACGTGATTTTCATGCCTTCTTTTTTCACGGAAACTACGAGCATCCAAACTAGCGGAAAAGCAAACAGCACGGCCATGAACATGGAAAAGATCCGATAAAACCATTTCATCTCTAGTTCGCCTCCTTCCGGTTATTGATCCAGTATTGCAGCCCGGACAGCACTAGGAGAATGACGAACAGCATATAGGACATGGCTGACGCATACCCGAGATCGTTTTTGCGGAAGCCCGTTTGCCAGATCAGTTGGATGACGGGACGAGTCTGATCGAGAGGTCCCCCGCCGGTCATGACATAGATCTGCATGAACACTTTAAATGAAGCTATGATTTGCAGCATGGTTATCGTTTTCGTAATCGGGCTGAGCAGCGGAAGAGTGATCCTCCAGAACAGCTGGGCATCAGTCGCCCCATCCAGGCGCGCCGCTTCATAAACTTCGTCCGGCACGTCCTGCATCGCCGATAAGTACAAAATAAAGTTAAAGCCGACCGTCCACCATAACGTCAATAGCGAGATGGCGATCCAGGCCAGATTCGTTTCCGACAGCCAAAAGATCTCCGAGCCTTCAGGAAGAAGCTTTACTAAATGAAGCAAAGAATTAACAAGACCGGTATAAGGCTGGAACACAAACAATCCCAGAAAAGAGGCAACCGCCACGGAGAGAATGCTCGGAATAAAGAACACACTACGATAAAACCTTTGCAGCCTGGAGTTGCGATTGGCGATGAGCGCCAAAACAATGGCCAAAATAATCATTAACGGCGTCGTGATAATGACAAAAATCGTAGAATGCCAGATGGACGCCCAAAAATCATGATCTTGAAACATCCGCTCATAATTGCCGAGTCCGACGTATTTCATCTTCTTGATCAGCGTCCATTTATAGAAGCTCATCTCCACGCCCTTGATCATCGGCCAGATGGTAAACAGAAAATACACGACCAAGAAGGGGAGCAGGAACAGGAGTGCCTGCACGTCTGCCCTCAATTTGTTTATTTTCATAAGCGTCTAACCTCCCCATATGACCGGCAGACTTCACGGCAAATGCCGCAAAGTCCGCCGAATTCACTGCCTTGATCTTCTATTCGCTTAATACCTTCTGCACTTCATCCGACATTTTGGCGATACCGTCCGCCGGGCTTAATTTGTTCGCCCAGACTTCGTTCAAATATTTGAACATAGCCAAGTCTCGGATCTGCCAGTTCTTAGTAGACGGCTTGTTGAATTTAACCGTTGAAGCTACGGATACATAATCGCTGCGGTATGGAAGGTCTTTGAATTCCTGTTTCTCAAAAACGGACGGCTTGGATGGAATATGCCCCGCCTTCGCCCATACCTGGCCATTGTCCGCAAGCCAGTTGGCGAACGTAATCGCCGCTTTCCGCTTAGCCGGATCTTCTTTCTTCGTTACCGGAAGGATTACGGTATGCGAATCGCCCCAAGTCGCTTCCTGATCGAATACTTTCGGGATCGGCATCGCACCGAATTCAAGATCCTTCGTGGATTCCCAGGTTCCGGTTGCCCAAACCCCGGTCATCATGATCGCTGCCGTACCGCTTTGGAAGTTTTTATAGAAGTCCGGATCGTTCAATTTAATCACTTTATGTTTATGGAATAAGTCTTGGACATACTGGGCCGCTTTGACCGCTTTGTCGGTATCGATTTGCGCCGAATTCAGATCATCGGATACTACGTCGTTACCGCCAAGCTGGGAGTAAAGCGCCCACCACAAACGGAACGGGTCATCATTGGCGTTCGACATAGCGAACGGGGTTACTTTCTGAGGCAATTTCTCTTTAAGCGTAGTCAGGAAAGTCACGAACCCGTCGGCTGACTGCTCCATAATCGGCTTGCCTTCGTCATCGAGCAGCCCCGCTTCTTTCAGCAGCTTCTTGTTGTAGTACATAATGAACGGATGCGTATCGATCGGTACCGCATAGTGCGCTCCGTCTACAATGGATGCTTCCAGAATGTTCTGGTTGAAGGTTGCCCAATCCACGCCGGCCTCTTCGGCCACATCGTCCAACTCCGATACAACCCCTTGGTCGATCAGGTCAGGCAAGCGGGAAATATGTGAAATTCCAACGTCGGGGCCGTTGCCGTTACCCACTGCGGTAATCAGCTTCGTGTAGTACTCTCCCCACTCCAGCTTCGTATTTTTGACTTGAATATTCGGATGTTCCTTGTTAAAAGCGTCGATCATCGCCTGCATATTATCGCCGTCGCCGCCCGAGAAGAGCGTCCAGAACGATAAAGTGACCTTCTCTCCGCCGCCATCATCTGAAGCGCTTCCATTTCCTTGATTTCCAGTTCCCTCATTCGTGGTGTCTGTTCCTCCGTTATTGCCTGATTTGCCGCTGTTGCTGCCGCCGCATGCGCTTAAGATCAAAGATAACGAAAGAAATAAGGCGAGCACAATCCCAAAACTTTTTTTCATGTAGACCTCCCCTTTACCTTTTGATGAGGCACAAAACATCATTATTGTTTTATTACATATTTTTTGTACCTTTGAAGCTAATATAATGCCCGTTTTTCCAAATGTCAACGGTTTCAAACTATTTTATTGTAATATTTTATCGTTTAGGTCTTTTGTTACAGTTTTATTGTAATAAACAACTTGTCCCTTAGCCCCAATATATAATATTGGGACAACTTTCCCTCTCGTCAGATCTCCTTCCCAAAATAAAAAACCATCATTTCTTGGTGAAATGATGGTTCCTATTATTCCGTCTCTTCCTGAGTATAAGATACCCGCATGACTATATCCTGATCGTAATCCCCGAATTGCTTGCCGAAGAGATTAACGCCGCCCTTGTGTACCGCATCCGGATCGACCCCGATCCGCAGCCGTAGACTGGGGCGCTGATTAAGCTGCAGATCTTGTAACGTCACATCGGACACCTTTTGCATATCCAGCGTCGTCCGTTCATGGTCGATACGCCATGTTTTCAACAAACCGTATTGCGTCGTCCAATCCAGCCACCATGCCGGATTGAGCGCGCCCCGCCGGTCACCGAAATCCCCCGGACTGGTCCACATTCCGATTTCAACGCCGTTGATCCATACCGAAATGTCCGATGGCCAGTCATTGTCGTAATTCGGCGCTTCCGAACACATTTCCATGGATAGCTCGATCGATTGAATACTTGCATTCTGGGGAATTTCCAAGGGAAGCAAGTATTCCACATAACCTTTGCGGAACCAGATAATTTGCGCACCCACATGCTTCGGATGATAAAAACTGGCCGGTTCATCTTCCCTCACCAGCATACCCTCGTGAGTCGCCATGCCGCAGGTCGGATGGACTTCGCAATCGCTATAATGTCCGATCGGCATCTCGACCTCATAAAACTTCATCCCGTCCTTGGTGGAACGGACGCTTGAATTTAGTGAAATAAGAATATCGTCATAATTCCGGCTGCACACCTTCATTGCTCCACGAACCGCCGGCAGCAGTTCCGTATTGATCAGTTTAGCCGCTTCGAGCACCTTCACGTTGTTAGCGACAGTGGAAACCGGAAGCTGCAGGGCCTCGGCAAGTTCAATCACGTTCATACTCCGCGTATTCAGCAGGCGAAGAATATCGACCCTGGAACGCGTGGATAAGGCATGAGCCACTTGAACCAACTTCTCGGCTTCATGGATACCGACTTCCAACATAAGAATCCTCCTACGGATTTTTACAAGAATTTTACATAAGCAATCTCTAATGTACTTTACTACACTAAGCTGTATTAAAGCAATAATATTAATTATATTAAACGATGCGCTGCCCGTATGCTTTTTTTACTATGTAAAATGTGTGACAAGCAAGCAAAATAAAAAACCGGCAGTGGACCATGCCGGTTTTTTTGAGTATTTATGCCTATTTAAACAATCGGAACGTGCTCTCCAGCTTCATTCCCCCGACGGCAGCGGAATGTTCACATCCGTGGCCAGCGGAACGCCAAAATCCGGCGTTCCGTCCTCTTTCCAGCCGAACTTTTGAATCCGCGTGCTTCGCGGGCCGCCCGCCGAGCGATCCTGTTCAGCTTCGGAGTAGGAATAAGCGTGGTAAACCAGCCAATCCTCCGAACCGTCCGCCGAAACGGTAAAGCTGTTATGACCGGGCGCGTACACGCCCGCTTCCGGATTCTTGGCAAAAACCGGCCCTTCATGTTTGGTCCATGCCTCCGCATCCAACAGATCCTCAGATTCAGAAATCGTCGTCATTCCCAGACAATATTCGTCAGACCAAGTTGCGCTTGCCGAAAAAACAAGATAGATCTTCCCGTTTCGCCGCAAAAATACCGGTCCCTCGTTAATGGCCATCCCGCCTTGCTTCTCCCATGGCTCCGTCGGTGCCGATATAAGCACGTTCGGCCCGGTTAAGGTCCATGGATTAATCATGCGCGCTGCATAAATGGCCGACCCATAGTCGGGGAAATGACCGTAGCCTGAGTAAAAGAAATACAACTCTCCCCGGTTCTGCAATACCGTTCCGTCCAGGCCGGGAAATTCCGTATTGACGGCTGCTTTAAATATCCACTCGTCGTTCATGGGATCGTCCCCATTAAGCTGAAGGACGCATACGCGCCTGGTTTCGTCTCCCCCGCCGTCGTTCGCCGTATAGTAGATATACCAATGATCCTTGATATAGTGAAGCTCCGGGGCCCATAAGTTATGGGAGTACGGGCCAGCCGCGTCCGGTATCCATACGGTTTTCGGAGAAACACTGCCCAGTCCGGTCATGGCTTTGCTATGCCAAAGCGCGATTTCATTCCCCAGCGTAACCGTCATGTAATAACTGCCGTCCTTCCGCTTTGTGATCCATGGATCGGCACCGTTCTGCAAGATCGGGTTGCTGAATGAATTACGGATCATGGAACCCCTCCTTTTGTCCTGTGCAAGGAACTAAGCCTGGCTTTTGTAGCGGATTTGCAGATCCAGCGGATATCGTCCGGCATTGCGGCCGTACAAGGTAACACCGCCGCCCTCCTCAACCTGCAGTTCCAAGCGGAAAGCACGGCTGTGGTTCAGTCTGGTCATCAATTGTACCGGGACGCTCAGCTTGCATAGATAACCGTACGAGCCGGCTTCATCCAATTTGTTCGGAACCGGCTGATAATGCCATGACAGCACGCCCCGGCTGTCCGCAGGATCGTCCGGCAGAACTAGAGAGCCGATGCTTTCGCCATCAACTAGCACGTTTAGGCGGGAAGGATGCTTTTCCTCATCAGTCATGTAATAAGTGTTAGGATTATATTCCACCTTAGCATCAGCGCCATGCATCGCTCCGATTCCCATGTCGGTATTTGCCGAGCCTTCGATATTCCGGGCCAATACCCGCTTTGCTCCGGCTTCGAACACAATTTCAATCTCGTGAATAGCGGCCTTCTCCGTGATGTTCGGCAATGTTATGTCATAACTAAATCGTCCCGTTCCCGCACCGCTGACTTTTGCATGTTGAATCGAGCTCCACTGATGCTCAAACGTCTGCTCTGCATAAGAGCTCACCGGGATTTGAATAACACCGTCGCCCGCTAAGAGTTCTCCGGCAGTTTCGCCGCTTCTCACATCGAACGTAGTGAAATTCCGCGTAACCACCTCTCCCGCTTCATTCACAAGGGAAACCGCCAGCACGGCTACTGCGTCCCGATCAGGCATCGTCAAGTTCAGCGGGGAAAGCGGGGACACGCCGTAACCATCCCAATCGACTTGGATCTCACCGCTATCCGCTACCGTGCGGGTACCCAGGTCGTCATGCCAAAGCTCCCATTGCACCTTCAGCTTTTGGCTATGGTAACGTTCACTAAAGCTCGATCTCAGCAATGGAACAGCGACCTGTTCCTGAGCGGAAACCGTCCGGCACGGAGGTGCGTCGATGACGATGAAATCCGGCGAATGCAGGTCGGCAATTCTCATACCGGGTACAAAAGCATCATAGCCAAAGTCTTTGCCCGTTCCATCGAGACGATAATATCCGTTGAATTCATTCGTTACGTCACGGAACTCTGTAAACACAAAGCCGCACAGCTTGTCATGCTTCCGGAACTCGTTCAGCATATACCGGTAATGCCAAGCCAGATCACTGTCGCCGGCACCGCCTTCGATCCCCCAAACATTGCCGCATTCGCTGTTCATCAGCGGTGCGTCGGACTGGACATTGCCGCCGATGCAATTGAAGGCCGAGCCCGGATAAGTTTTGTTGACGACCTCGTTCAGATGGCCGCGGACCTGTTCATAACCGTTGATATAGAAGTGCCATGTATTGATATCGGTCTCAACATGATCATAATTGCATGGCGAGTTATCCTCGATAATTCGGGTCGGATCGAGCTGCTTCGCCCAGCGGTATTTGTCCCGCACCCATTCCTGGGTCTCCGGCAAATAACTGCTCTGCTGCCCGCCATTCCCCGTAACTCCGGCTTCCTTAGGGTCTGTCTTAAGGCCCCATGTCTCATTGAACATCACCCAGGAGAAAATCGACGGATGATTGTAATCCCGCTCGATCACCTCAAGCGCCTCACGTTCATAAGCGCTGCGTGCCGTTTCGTCCGGGTTCCCCCAGAAACAAGGCATATCCTCCATCACGAGAATGCCCAGCTTATCCGCCCAATACAGCTTACGCGGCTCTTCCGGCTTGATGTGAATCCGTACAAAATTGAGCCCCAGCCGCTTCATCAGGTAAATTTCGTCATGCATTTCCTCATCCGACGGGTAAGTAAAATAACCGGTCTTATGGTAAGACTGGTCCAGCGTTCCGTTCAAATAAACCGGCTTCCCGTTAAGCGTAATCCAGCGGTAACCGCGGTCGCCGAAGGCAGCTGTCGCGATTTCCCGGATGCCGAAATAAGTGCTGACTTGATCCAGGCCAAAGGATCCGCCGAGCTTAAGCGCCCCCTCATACAAATACGGGGTTTCCGGGCTCCACAATTTCGGGTCATTCACACTAAACGAGGTATTCACTTCATTTTCACCGGCCAAAAGATTCACAGTCACCGTATGCTGAACGGCATGATCCGCAAAATCCATAGCAAGCTCGGCCGTTCCGGCTTGATCCGCAACGATTCTCGCCGCTACCTCAATCCGGCCGTCCATGAAGGTTCTGAACTTGGCGTCTTTGATATAAGTTTGCGTACGGACTTCCAGCCAGACCGGCTGCCAAATGCCGCGAATTTCACCATAGCCTTGTTTGCCGCGCGCTTGATAGTTATGATCCTGATCCTCGGTTCGTACGATGATTGTATTATCACCGTCCATCCGCCAGACGCCGGTAACTTCAAACTCAAATGAGCCATAGCCGCCTTGATGAGATCCGACATGGGATCCGTTAATCCAGACATCGCACAAATAATCCACCGCTCCGAAACGCAAAAACAGGCGTGAACCGCCGGCAGTCGGAAGACTCCAGGTCACCGTGCGCCGATACCAACCGATTCCTTTAATGTCCTTGCCGATCCCGGACAAGGGACTGGCCCATGAAAAAGGCACCCGGATATCCGCATCAAAAGGTACTTCACTATCCTTATTCCAGTTGCTGCGAACTCCCTCATCGTTAGGATCAAAGCGAAAAGACCAGGAACCGTTTAAATTCAGCCATTGCTGTCGCTGCCAATGCGGATGAGGAAATTCCGGACGAGGAATGACCAGGTTCTCCGCGTTCATAATGGAGGTGCTCATGAGTATACACGACCTTTCGCAAGAGGTTATGCGCCCATTTTAGCACCAGTATATGATTTTTACAATGTTTATTATGGTTTTACAATATTACCTCTTCATTGTACAATTAAGTCAATAATCTTGTATATGAAAAGGAACTTTAACGATGAATGAACCGATCCAGGATATGATCCGCTACCCGGCTTCACGAATTCTTGACGTAGCCAAGGCGCTGTCGGGGGACCTTCGGGTCCGCATTTTGGAGGCGCTTGGGGAAAAGCCTATGAGCGTCAGCCAATTGGCCGAAGCTCTCGGCGTTGCCCAACCGACCGTCTCCATCAACGTGCAGACGCTGGAGCAAGCCGAGCTCGTCACCTCCGTGCAAGGAGCCAACCGGGAAAAAATATGTTCCGTCACCTGCCGCTCCATCCAATTGGAGCTTCCGTCCAAACCGGGGGACGGCCTTCATCCCGTAGAGAGCATTCATATGCCGATCGGGATGTATTCGCATTGTTCGGTGAAGCCCTCCTGCGGCATGGCCGGCAAGGACGGGACCTTGATCGGCTCGCAGGATGATCCCCGGGTCTTTTATATGCCCGAACGGGTCGACGCCGCGCTTCTCTGGTTTGCCGAAGCCGGTTATATCGAATACTTTTTCGCCAACCCGCTGCCTCCAGGCGTCGAGCTTGATGAATTGCGCATTCGTGCCGAGCTGTGTTCCGAAGCCCCCTCCTTCCGTGCCGACTGGGCTACGGATATTACGGTCACGGTAAACGGACTGGAGGCCGGAACTTGGACCTGCCCTTCCGATTTCGGGGACCGAAAAGGAAAGCTGACTCCCGAACGCTGGAAAAGCGGAACGGAATACGGCATGCTGACGGAATGGAGAATCGGCCATCAAGGGAGCTTGGTAAACGGCGTTCCTTCCGCCGATACCTCGATCGGAATGCTTCATTTGGCGTATAACCAGCCCATTTCTATCCGGTTTGAAGTGAAAGAGGATGCTGCCAACAAACGGGGGCTTAATCTGTTCGGGAGCCAGTTCGGGGATCATCCGCAGGATATCGTATTGGAGTTCATACGACGCGGCGGGGATAGCTGAGTTTAGAAGAAACAAAGCCTTCCTTCGCTTTTAAATCAAAACTTAATGAAACAAATGTCTCCGCCGAGGCGTAAATATAAGGAAAGGACGCAAGTTCGAAATTGTGGTGTCCTGAACGTACATAAAGTGCGAGTTCAAAAAGTAAGGTTTTCAGGACCGAGAAGGTTGGATGAAGATAGGGACTGAGTAGCGGAGCGTACATGGGGTACGTGAGCAACGGAAGGCCCGGCTGAATTCAAGATTCGACGTCGAACCCTCATCATGATCTGCTTCGTCATGGAAAGATGACTTTTTGAACAACTTATTAAAGGAGGCCTCGGAAATGAACTTCGGACCTGACCCTTTTCCGTTTGGCGGCGGGAGCGCTAGTTCTGGTTTTAATTTTATGTTTACGCTGGTACCCATCTTGATCGTGATCGTGTTTGTTATCGTCATTATCGGATTTATTAGCAGCGGCGCAAAATATGTGAAGAACGCCAGCTCACCAAAAGATTCACGTTACGCCCGCATCGTATCTAAACGAATGGACGTAAGACATCACTCGCACAATATGAATGATTCCATGCATAACTCTTCGAGCACCTATTATTACATCACGCTGGAATTCGATAACGGGCAGCGGCAGGAATATCTGGACGTAAAAAATCTGTACGGCCTTGTCGCCGAGGGAGACGTCGGATACGCCGCAGTCCAGGGAGACTGGATCGTGGCCTTCGAACGGAATGCGGGCCAAGTGCAAAATGGGAGCCGGTTCTAGAGGCTCGTAGTCGTGTTTGAGGTCGCCCCCCAAGATGTTGGAACAAAGCTTAATATAGAATCACTTCAAATGAAAGCCCCTGACGGTTAATGGACCGGTCAGGGGCTATTGTTATTTAACATTTAATTCAGTTCACTGGAAGCCCCTGCTTTTTCGCATAGTTACCCCAATGCGGCTGTCTGCCGTCGACATCGCTAAATCCGTACTCGTCGGACAAATCCCAGCTTGTCAGTGCACGGCCGGACTTTTCATGGACATTAGGATCACCGGCAAGGGCAGCTACGCCCTGGCCGACAAAGTAAGGCGTTTCCGATTCAATGTAATGCGGTTCCTGGGCAACCGCATCCCGCCAGTTATCTTCCCCCACTCCAAAATGATCCAGCATTTGTTCGGACCGCAGGAATCCCGGTGTAACCGCGAGGGCGGTAATATGATGCGGGCGCAGCTCCTCCGCCATAGCCGCCGCCAAGTGGATCGGCGAAATTTTGGCGAGACTGTAGTACAAATTCCCCCGGTAATTATAAGTGGATCCGTCAGTAACTTCTATGATCAGTCCCTCTCCCCGTTTGATCATTAAGGGAGCCCCGTAGTAGCTCGTGATCAAATGGGTCTTGATCGCCCGCTCCTGCATGAGCAGCGCATCGCCTAAAGGCTGCTCCCAAAACGGAGTACCCCAATGCGTCAACTGCTCTCCGCCCCAAATATCATTGACGAGGAGGTCGAGGCGTCCTTCTTGTTCCTTGGCGATCCGCTCGAACAAAGCCTTAACTTCCTCTTCCTGCGTATGGTCACAGCGGATCGGAATACCGATTCCGCCGCGAGCAGTAACCATCTCCGCCGTATCGTCGATCGTTTCGGACCGATTGATGTCCGAGGCGCCGCCACGGACGCTGCGTCCCGTGCAATAAACGGTAGCTCCCGCCGCCCCCAGCATGACGGCGATCCCGCGGCCCGCTCCCCGCGTGGCTCCGGCTACCACGGCAACTTTCCCGGCCAATGGCTTCAAAGTCTTGTTTTCCATAGATGGATCATCCTCCCGATAACTTCTGTTTCTAAAGACATTTTCAGTTTACCCGACAAATATGACATCCATTGTCTTATATAAATGATACAATTCAAACTAGGAAAAGAAGATGAAGGAAGGGATGTACATGAGAGCGGATCGGCTGCTGTCCATTTTGCTGTTGCTGCAGAACGGCGGCAAATTAAACTCGCGCCAGCTTGCTGAAAAACTGGAGGTCTCGGAGAGGACGATCGTGAGGGATATGGACGCTTTGAGCTCCGCCGGAATTCCGGTGTATGCGGAACGCGGTCCTCTTGGCGGATGGATGCTG
Source organism: Paenibacillus sp. Marseille-P2973 (assembly GCF_018101095.1). Lineage (NCBI taxonomy): Bacteria > Bacillati > Bacillota > Bacilli > Caryophanales > Paenibacillaceae > Paenibacillus > Paenibacillus sp. Marseille-P2973. The sequence goes on along the minus strand of NZ_JAGQEH010000012.1, from coordinate 40,851 downwards.
GCGGAGAATTACCGGACAAGTCTGACGGGGATGAATCAGGAAGAAATTCTCTCACTGCTTTTGACCAGTTACAGTCATCTGCTGGGAGAGATAGGAATTCCGAAGCGGAGTTTCGAAGCCGCGTACCAGAAGCTGCTCGCTTCCTCTCCTGCCCCTGTCCGGCAGGATGCCGAAATGCTCTCGGAACGCATTCATATCGACGGAGCCGGCTGGCATACATCGGGCGAAAGCTTTCCGCTGTTAAAGATAGTGCAGGAAGCGGTCTGGGGACAACGCAAGCTGGACATATCCTACCGCAAATCGGACAGCGATGCCGTCAACGCCGGTGCCATCTCCAGACGGACCGTTCACCCGTTAGGCCTGGTGGCCAAACGAAACGTCTGGTATCTGGTGGCGGAGGAGAACGGAGAGATGAAGACTTTCCGCATCTCCCGGATCACGGAGGCCGCTGTGCTGGAAGAGTCCTTTCAGCGCCCGAACGACTTCTCACTGAGCGGGTACTGGGAGCAATCGACCGCGGATTTCAAATCCGCTCTGCCGCGGTACCCGGCACAGATCCGCATCACGGAGCGGAGGCTCGCCCGGTTGAAGCGGGAGCGCTACGCCAAGGTGCTTAGCGCCGAGCCAGAGAATGGCCAGCCTGGCTGGATGCGCGTAAGCATCGAGTTTCACACGCTGGATTCAGCGTGTGAAATTTTGCTCGCCTGCGGCCGGGAAGCCGAAGCACTGCACCCGCAGGAGCTGCGGGAGTTGATCGGCGCCGAAGCGGCGGCAATCTCGGCGCTTTACCGGTGACAGCCGGCAAGCGCCAGCAACGCCTGCTTTATTCCGCCGGCTCGGCTGCTGCAACGGCAACTGACGTAAAATAAGCCTGCAGCTTCCGGTTCAGCCACAGCGAAGCTGCGATAAACAGCGCGACGCCGAGAAATTTGGCCGGCTGGTCCACAAAATCGGACAAATGGGTCCCGATGTAGGACACGCAGAAGACCATGACCGCCTTGCCTAAAGCCACCGCCGCCGCAAAGGTTCTCACCGGCATCCGCGTCAGCCCCGCGGCCATGTTTATGACTACGAAAGGTCCGACCGGGAGCATGCTGAGCAGGAATACAAAGCTGAACCCGTTCTTCCGGGCCCAGACCATCGCCTTCTGCACTTTAGGCTTCTCGGCCCATCTCCGGATGAGTGCGGAACCGGCTGCTTTGCGAATGAGCAGAAACGTGAGCAGGCTTCCGGCTACGAGACCGATCCAGGAATATAAGAATCCCTGCCACATACCGTAAATGGCTGCATTAGCCCCGACAATAATGATCGTAGGCAGCGGCGGGACGAAAGATTTCATAAACGTGAGCAAAATTCCGGGCAGCGGCCCAAGCGATCTGAACCTGTCCAGAAACAGCTGAATATTTTGTTCCGTAAAATAATCCATGATACTGAGCTCTGCATCAAGCATTTGTTCACCTCTTCTAATAGGGGTCACTATATTATACTATGAGCGAACCGGAAACCTTAAAGTAATATTCGACAATCCTATTATGAATGAGGATGACCCCCGACCCCGTGATTTCGATTACTTATTCCACCCCTTTTCCTTAAATCGCGCAATAGCCTCGATCCGGTTCCCCACCTTCAGCTTTTCTAAGATCGTTGATATATAGTTGCGTACGGTTCCCTGGGAGAGGTAAAGCTCCTCCGCAACCTCCTTTGTCTTCTTGCCCTCGGCAACAAGCTCCAACACCTGGATTTCGCGGTTCGTGAGCGGATTCTCGCTATCATCCTCATAGACAAAATCCACAAGCTCCGGAGCATAAATACGGCGGCCTTCCATAATAATGCGAATCGAAGCTATTAATTCCTCAATGGGACTGTCCTTCAGTAAATAACCGCGGACCCCCGCCTTGCGGGCACGTTCAAAATAACCGGGACGCGCAAACGTGGTTAGGATAATGATCTTACAGTCGCTGTCCAAAAGCGCCTCCGCGGCGTCCAAACCGGTCTGGATCGGCATCTCGATATCCATAATGCAAATATCCGGCTGTAATTCAATCACCAGCTTAACGGCTTCCTCGCCGTTTCTGGCAATGCCGACTACTTCAAAATCTTCCTCCATGTTTAACAAGGATTGCATGGCACCGAGCAGCATCCCCTGATCTTCCGCTATCACAATACGAATCATATGGTCTTCCCCCCTTATTGGTTTGTAATCGTAACCGGGACAGAAATAATCATGGTCGTACCTTTGTCCGTCTTCATATGAAAGGAACCGTTAATAAAATCAATTCGTTCCTGGATTCCTTTCAAGCCGTTGCCGCCTTCAAATCGTTTGACATTCGGAAAACCGATTCCGTTATCATGAATCGTCAGCTTAAACATTTCATCACTTTGATAAAAACTGATGCGACAGATCGTTGCCTGACTATGCTTCACGATATTGGTTACCGCTTCTTTCAAGCACATACTTACGATATTTTCAGCAAAAACCGGCATATGAATCTCACTGGTATCCCCGTTTAAACGGAATTTAATCTGCGCGGCCTTTAATATCTGTTCGACACGAACCAATTCATCCGCCAGATGGATCGCGCGTATATCCGCCACCAGCTCACGAACTTCTTTGAGAGCAATGCTTGCCGTTTGACGAATATCCCTGATTTCCTGGATGGCCTGTTGCGGATTATTCTCTACTAAGCGTGTCGCCAAATCACTTTTCAATCCGATCATGGATAGCTTCTGACCCAGCGTATCATGCAAATCGCGTGCAATACGCTGGCGCTCCTCATGCACCGTCAGCTCGGAAATACGCTCGTTTGCCGTTACAAGCTCCCCCTCCAGATTCTCGCGTTTCGACTTGGAATATAGAGCAAAGGGCACTAATACTACACCTAGAGCAGTAACGATAATGAAAGGCGTTTGGGATATAAACAAATCCTGGAAGAAAAAATACCCCACTTCGATGGTGACCGTTGTAAACAGAATATTCAAACCATACATGATATAAAAGCCAACAGCCTTCTTGAAATTAAAACCGATCAAAATCGCCGTAAAGAGGACAAAATACGCATAACCAAACGAAAGCGTCATTAGAATATTCAGCACCATTTGGAGGCTGATCCACATGTACTTCAGGCCCGTCCGTGCACTGAACGAAAAATAGTAGCTTAAAAAATATAGGATAATCAATAATACCGCTACGCTAATGAGCCACAATGAAAACGAATGGATAATATGAATAATAAAGTAGAAGGGCATAATGCAGACGATGATCCACAGATAGATACTTAACATCGGACTTTTAGGAATGATACTGTACCACTTTTGCATAACAGCCTCGCTTCTTATGTTCGCTTTTTCAATCATTATAACTCAAAAAGGGCACCTCTTACCTATGTAGAGGCACCCTTCCAAAAAGCTAGCTGTATTTTTTAGTCAATACCACTTTATTGCGAGTCACTTCTAACTTTGCAGCCTCTTTAAACGTTACGAATTTATGCCGTTCAGGGTCATAGAGCTTATAACGAATCGACTCTAAACTCGTCTTTAGCGTGATCGTGGTTGCCTGTTGTAATGGCGGAATCGACTCATGAGCATCCTCCAGCTTATAGTTCGGTACGCGAGGCGCCAAATGGTGAACATGGTGGAAGCCGATGTTACCAGTTACCCATTGCAGTAATTTTGGCAGCTTATAGTAAGAACTGCCTTCAACGGCTGCTTTGACATAATCCCACTTCGAATTATGTTCAAAATAAGAATCCTCGTACGTGTGCTGAATATAGAATAACCAAATCCCCATCGACCCTGCGATCAATAACGTTAGACCATGCACAAGTAAGAATGCAGTCCAGCCAAATGCCAGAATGAGTGCTGCACAGACAGCCAACAACATGATATTAGAAAAATAAGTATTCAACCGCTCCTTTTTACGTACCCCACTACGGTTAAATCGATTTAATACAAGCACCATGTATAGAGGGCCTAATCCAAACATCACTAACGGATTGCGGTATACACGATACCCTAGGCGACCAAACTTCGATTTGGCCAAATACTCATCCACAGTCAGCATATCGATATCGCCGATCCCGCGCTTATCCAAGTTCGAGCTTGTTGCGTGATGAAGCGTATGCTCGCGTTTCCACTTTTCGTAGGGGAAGGAAGTCAGGATCCCTGTAATATTTCCGACAATATCATTGGCTCTTTTGCTCTTGAAGAACGACCCGTGTGTACAATCATGGAAAATAATAAATGTACGCACAACGAAGCCTGATGCAATAACGCTACATAATACGGTGTACCATGGTGAATAAGGCAATACCGCATAGCCGGCTCCCCAAATGAGTAACAACGGCAGTATGGTATTGATGATTTGGTTAATACTGATTCGCGTATCAGATTTGGCAAACGGTGCAACATCATTATGCAACTGCTTCGTCTTGTTTGCATCTGTGTTAATCAATATGATTTCCCACTTTCTCTGAGCTTCTATATTGATCATATAAAAGATCAGAAATCAGGGGTACTCTCAAATATCATTATTTTCATATGACACTTGTCATATAGGCAGCATTACGGAGAGCTCATTTTACGTTTTTACGTATCCACTGTTCCAGAATCTCTTGCCTCTCAAGCACGTCTGTTAGCATGCTATAGAGAGTTTCCAGCGTCACCGCGTTCTCCTGCACTCCCTTTGCGGCTCGAAGCCCTTGCTCTTTTCTGTCCAGGCTTCGTGCCCGGATCTCCTCCGATTTAACCCTTAGCGGGTCAGCCGGAATATGAAAATGAGGCGTTTTGTTCACAGGCTTTTTAGTTGCCATCCGTAACCACCACCTTCAGCTCGCTATTCCGGTCCAGGCCGGCAGTCTTCAACACAAATTGTCCCGGCTCGCTGCTGCTGATCGTGATATCCGCCGTACCCTTAGTCAATTTCAGGCTTTGCCGCATTCCGTTCAGTTCGACCTCCAGCTCCTCATTGTATGCTTTCTGCACTTTCCCCTGCCAATCAGTCACGGTAACCTGAACCGTCAGCACATCTTCGCCATCCGGCTTGATGGCCGGTTTGTCTGCCTCTATCACGGCAAACAATCCTTGAAAATCGCCATCGACATACCTTGTATGCATCAGCCTGCGGTCCTGATATTGCTCCTCGCTGATCGGGATCAGGTGATCGTGCTTAACCTCTCCGGCCAGCTCGCTGAGCGTGAAAACGCGGCCTTCTTCATCAATTTGCGCATAGTAATTAGGCAAACTCGATCACCTCCCAAGAAATCTCGGCATAGGCTTCAAAGAAACCTTCCATAAAATTAAACCTTACCACGTTATTTCCCACGAGCCTGGCACAAACCGATCCGTCCATCAGGGGCGAGCCTTGGGACCAGTGGGACAACCCGGATGTGGTAATATTGACAAATGTTTTCTGCGGATTTACCGCAGTGATCGCCACGTCTCGAATCAATGTTCCGTTTCCGTTCGGATAAAAATACGAGATACTGGTTGCTCCGCGCTGTACGCTTTTAATCCCCACACCTTTCCACCCCGATCCGTCATGATATTGCAGCAGCCCTTTTTCCAAGCGAAAGTCGGGACTGCTCTCCTGCGAAGCTCTACTGTAAACGCCGAAGCCGGCGATAATGGCATTTCCCGTCTGATCGTTTGGGGCCGTGACCGTCAATCGGACATAGGACCCGTTCATTGCCTGATCGAACGGGTGATATCTCGGGAATTCTTCGGAACCGCTGCGCGTATAGGAATAGGCTCTGCGCCAATTCACATTATCGCTGCTCACATCCACGTAGAAGCCCTTGGGATCGGAGTTCCAGCCTTTTTCAAAGCTGACTCCCTCCATATCGGCATATTCCGCTCCCAGCGCCACGGTCATGGATTGGGGAAACGGATTGTAGGCCGAGTAAAGAGCCCAGAAATTATCGTTCAGACCGCTCTGAAAATACGGAACGGTTGGCAATCCGCTAAGCTGTCCGGCCGTCACCGTAACCTGTTTGTACTTGGCAATATTTCCGCTGATCCGGCCCGATTTCAAATGTCGGCGGCATAGCGTATAGCGCGCCACTTTGTCTCCGGTAACGGCAACCGCCGCGATCTTGTCGGTCGTCACCGCCCCTCCGGCGATCCCCTCGCTCCGGATCTGCGGCGCATCGCCTGCCTTTCCCGTGTGGTGATGGCCGCTCGTGCCGTGAAACAACGCGTCGGTTGCCTCAATATTTTCATTCTGTGCGATTCTTCTGACCGTATCGGAGGGCTCAAATGTTTTGAGCCCGGTTGGCAGTTTAGGCATCGTGCTCCCCCTTTCTAATTACATGCAGTTACAATTTCTTAGCTTCGGGCTTCCAGACTTCCAACTGGTCCCAAGTCATGTTTAGAGCCTCAAGCTCATCCCAATTCAATTTCGCACTATCCAACTCTTCCCATCTCAAGTAGGTATATTCGAACCGGATGCTTAAATGGGCGGGAACGATTTCGCGAAGCGCCGTTCTTACATCATTCAGATTCGGCGGAACGCCGCGCTTCCCGATGAACGTGATCACTACTTCATATTTCGCGAAGTTTTCCTGGAGCTGGATTTCCCCGTTTTCAAACGAATCCACCACATTTTTAATGACGGCAAGGGTCACCGTCCCGGCTCCCCGCAGCTTCGATTTAATGACGGAACGTCTCTGCTCCTTAGGCTTGCTCTCGTCGACGGGAATACCGCAAACGGTTTCCCAATAGGACAACCCCCAAACTGCGGTATCGACAAAAAACTGCTGCAGTACATCCTGAATCCGGTCCTGCAGCTGTATGAATTCTTTCGCTTCCCGGGCGGTCAAATTCCTTACTATACGGGAGTCACCATAATAATGGGGCAAATAATCAAGCATATCGGTCTTTATATTACGAGACAACGAAATTCACCGCCCCGGCTACGGCCACTTGATCTTCATTGATTTGCAGATTCTCCGAAGCTCCGTTAATCTTCAATTCTTTAAAGTCGGTGACTGCTTCAATATCAAGCAAAAGCCCAAACACCCTGTTATATGGAACCACGGTGCTATGAAAAGCTAAATCCGCCAGATATTTCTCCAATTCCTTGGCAAACTGCACCTTCACGTCCGCCAGTACCGAACCGGGTGCCAGTGTCAATCGGGCAGATACGTCAATCTTCACTTCCTCCGCGGGAGATACGGTGACCAGGGCGCCAACCGGGCGGCGCTCTTCCACCGCTTCTTGGACATGCTTGATGATCGTTGGTCCTGGAGCTCTTTTATCTGCCGACAGGATGGACAGCTTCACGGTGCCCCCGCCATTCCATACGGGAAATACCTTCACGTCGCCAACGCCCCGCACTTCCAGCGCCCATTGTCTATAATGCCAAGCGTTGCCGCTGGTCGCCGGTCTACGCACGCGGTCGAAATATCTTACCAGAAGCGATTCGTCCGATTCGATTTCCGCCCCGTTGGCAAAAGGGTCCGGGTTCGTTACGGTAACGATGCCCGATTGATTGCCCAGGACCAGCGTAATCCGGCTTGCCGCTACATTCCCCCGGCTGCCGCCCAAAACCGCATTAGCCTTCACAACGGCTTTGCCCTGTTTGATGATTCCTTCCTCGGAAGTCACAAACACGACGGCTTCCTCTTCATCCGTAGATACGGCGGTCCCAAGCGGGATGACCGTATTCTCGTCGCCACGGAAGAGAAGTTCCCCCTCCGCCTTGACGCTCGGAAGACGGGTAAGGCCGAATTCGCCCGCACGCAAATCAAGAAATTCACCCGGCTGCTGCGGGCCGGCAAAACCGAATTTCAATACATTATCAAGCTCAATGTAGGCATGCGCCAGCTCAATGGCGGCAGGGGATAGCAAGTCGAAGGTGACCGATCCCTGACGTTTATCCAGTTCCACCGGGGTAGCGTCCAGCATCCGCTGCAATATCGCTGCTTTCGTCTGATTTTCATACACGGTTAAATACTCACCTCCTGCTCAATGATTCCTTCGCTGGTCTGGACCGTAAACGTGACGAACAATTTATCGTTATCCCTGGCGATTTGAAAATTTCGGACCTCCTGAATACGGTCGTCCTCCAGGAGAGCTTCGGTAATGACCCGAGTGATTTCACTTTTTAACAATTGCTGTGAAATGTCCTGACCCAGCAGGCTTTCAAGCTCGCAGCCGTATTGGCCGTTGTAGATCAAATAACGATAACGCGCCGTTTGGATCGCTTTGCGAATGGACTGGCATACCGCCTCTTTACCGTCCACCATACGCTCGGCTAATTCGCCCGATTCCAGATCAAGGCTGAATGTCCGCGAAGCGGACGGAACCGGCTTCACCTCCACAAAACGTTCTTCCCTGCTTTGCAGCGGAGATAACCCCATTAGTACATCACCGCCCGATCCAAAATAATGTAGGTCTGCCCCTGATGAATCCCGGCGACGATGACCCGGTCGCCTTCCTTGAGCTCGTCGAGAAATTCCAGTTCAACTTCTTTAGCGACAAATTTTGCGGAGGCCAGCCCAAAAGAAAGGAACTCTATGGTTCCCGTTCCTTGCGATAAAGTTAAAGTAGAGGACTGGGATATGGAGGATGAGGAGATCTCCGCTTTATTCTCGGTGCTGAGGTTCGCTTTCCGCGTATACTTTGTCAGCGACTGGGCGACGATCAGATCATCCTTTTCAAGCTCCACATTCATATGATCCACCTTGATCTTCAAGTCAGGAGGTTTGGCCGTGACGGTCGCAAGCTCGAAGGTGATTTCGCTGTTGTATCCAATCTTGCGGATCAACTGCACCAGCTGGCTTGCTCCCGAGCCTTCAATGCGTTCCATTACTTGGCCCCCTTCTTTTCTTCCTTGTATTCCATCTTCGGAATGTCATCGGTCGCCGACAGAGTCAGCGACATCGTATGGCTTCCGTTCTGGAACCGGTGTTCATCGGCCGATACATAGTATCCGCCGAGAATCCCCGTTATCGATTCCTTGACGTAAACGCAGGAACCCGCAACCACATCGGGTATGCCTAAACAATCGATGCGGGCCTGATCCTCGATCGTGGACAAATCCTTCAGCAATTGCTTTGCCCTCTGCTCCATTTGTGATTTGGTCATTTCTTTTTCCGGCTTCTCCAGATGCTGCATGACTCCGAACCGTTTGATCAGTTCTCCATCCTTGGCGTTCGCGGAGATTTCCTTTTTCTTCGCATCGTCACCGATGACCTTAATCTGTGTACGGGTATCTTCGATCGATTGGGAGTAGCTGGCATCCAGCAGGTTGACCCCGTTTTCCAGTACCCATTTTCCTTCCTGCTCTTTCCGGGCCAACAGCTGCAATTTGCCTTCCTTTGAGGTGATCCAAAAATGCTGTCCGTTTTGCTTCTGGGTTTCGGTGAGCGCGGTCACCATCATCTCAAAGAGCGTTTTCTCGCGGAAAACCAGCTTCGGAATCACATAACCCGTATCGTGTATTTCACCCGTCGGGACGGAAAACTCATTGCACAGCCGTTTGATGATTGCCGATGCGGATTGACCGCGAAAAATTTTCGTATCCTTGCTCTTGGTCAGATAAATATTTTCGTCATAAGCCGTTAAGGTCATTTGCCCCTTGGCGTTGATCTGGTCCGCAAACAGCACGCCGCGAAACAGCTCCTGCTTCTCATTCAGGATTAGTCGCAGCTCCGCGCCCTTCTCGAACGTCATGAACAGTTCCCGCAAGTCTCCCGTATTGGACAACTCCACAACCAGCTTACGGGACGCCTGCTTGATATCGCCGGACCATTGAATCGACTTGACGATATGATCCAAATAGACGTTTTGGTTTGCATCGTTGTAGATGACATTCCAGTTCATTTAGGGATCACCAGCTTCTGTCCGGGGGTTATCCGGTTCGGATTTTTCCCGATGACGGCTCCGTTGGCCGCATAAATTTCACTCCACCGGTCCCCGTTTCCGAGCGTCCGCTGGGCGATTTTCCATAAAGTATCTCCTGGAACGACGACATAAGATGCGGGAGGCTTCTTGGTATCGGGGCGGTGCTCCCCCGTGATGACCATCGCTTTGCCGGTTCCCGAGGTTTCCACCTGGCGGAACTGTACTTCCTTGAATTCCTTCAATTCCAGATCATAGTACACGTCGCCCGGATTTCCCGCGCGTTCGCTATATTGGAAGGAACGGATCGTGACCAGCCCTTTGATCTTGGTACCGGTGATGTCCAGGCGGACAGGGGTTCGCCTATTCATCCATTCCTCAATCTTCTCCACGGTGTCCCAAGGCACCGGAAGGTCTTCATATTCGCAATATCCGGGATGATAATCGCGCGGAAAAAAAGACGAAAAGGAGTATTCCTTTAATGCGGCCTCCCCGATCACCGTGTATTCTCCCAACTGAGTAACCTGCACGTCGTCGTAACCATGCGATGTTTTGACAGAGACCCGGTCCGGATTGACCGGCAGCCAAAGCCATTCCTTCTCGTCAATCGTTTTAAGCCAGAATTCCAGCGATGCCATTATGCCATCAATCCTCCTGCCGTCTTGATTTCGCGCGCCAACGCTCTGGCAATGGCATCGATATCGGATTCCTGACGGACGTTAAACGTATTGCCCGTAATCGATATCGTTCCCCCTGTGCCGCCTTGGGAGAATTCCCGGTTTTCGCTCGCCGTCATGATCCGTTCGCCCTTATGTAACCGGGCCATCATGCCATCACAAGGGACATAGTCCATCCCGTGATATTTGCTGGTCGGCGGACCGCCGCCCGCGGTTGCCTGGCCCGCGGCGTTTGTATTCAGTTGGACGGTAGCCTGAGTGCTGACGCCAAGGCCTAATAACGACTTGAGTGAATTGATTTTTTCCATTACATACTCCCAGGCCGAAACCAGAGCTCCCTTAATACCGTCCGAGACCCAGTTGAACGCACCTACGATTCCGCCGGTTATCGTGTCGATGATGCTTTGAATGTCGTCCATATGGTACTTAACGAGATAAGCCAGTAAACCGAAGGCCGCCCCGACCAAAGCGACGATGGCGATCAGCGGCAAAAATGGAATAACCAATGCCCAGGCACCCATGGCCGAAGCCCATAGCGCGGTAACGGAAGCCCACAGCGCAGGTGCAAATGCGGTGATCAACACGGCACTCATGCCTAACAGCGCGGCCCCCATAATATCCGCATATTCCATCACGAACTCGAGCGCGGCGACCATGCCTTCCCCGAACGGAAGCAGCGCTTCTCCTAAAGGCGCGAGAGCTATCGTGATCCGGTTCTTTAAGGTATCGAAACGGTCCCCAAAGCTTTGTAAGGCTTCGGCATGACCCATGATTCCTTCCTTGGACTGGTTCATGGCCCCGAGCATTCCATTGAATTCCACTTGCCCGCCTTTTAGCGCGGTCGCCAGTTCTCCGCCTACCAATGGACCGAAGTTATCCAGGGCGAGTTTGGCCAATTCCGCAGAAGTCGAAGCCTTCCTCATGTCTTCCGCAATCTTGGCGAATCCGCCATCCGGCAACTTCTTCTTGAGGGCGTCCTCAATCGGGTTAATGCCTTCCTTCTGCCATTTGGCCATCAGCACCATGGATTGCTCGAAGCTGAGGCCCATTTGCTGCATCGGCATGCCGAACTGGGCCATCCTTTTCATCAGATCGCCCATATTCACTCCTCCGGCGCGGCTCGCGGCAAAAAACTTCTCCAGCATCTCCCCGCCGTCCTTCGCGGCAACTCCCCATACGCTCATCGCCCTTGCGGCCGATTCTGCGGCTGCGGCGCTGTCCGATCCGGTAAGCCTGGAAGCCGTTAATAGCAACCTGGACAAGTTCTCCAGGCCGGTTCCCGTCAGCGTGGTATCCCGCTGCAAAATCCCCATTGCCTTACCGACTTCACTCAAGCTTTGAGGCACTTGCCCCCCCACGACTCTAAAAGATTGAAGCAGGCTCTCCATTTCCTTCTGAGAGGCCCCCGAGGTGGAGCGCAAAACGACATAAGCGGCATCGAACACTTTGGCCGCTTCCAAGGATTGATCCTTGGCCGAACTTAACCAGCTTCCGGCCGTGCTGAACGCGCTGGCGATTTTGTCCCGCGGACTTGCCGCGGCGCTTGCGGCACCAGCCGTTTTTTCCTTGGCGCTTCCCGCCTTGGCCGGCAAGTTCGGCTTCAACCACCACGATTGCAGCGGATTGTTGCCAAAGTTCCCAAGCGGATGCCGAAGCCTTTTGTAATAGGCCGCAATCTTGCCCTTCGGCTCCTCAAACTTCTCGCTGATCCGTCTGCGGATGCTGTTCGGATCGGCTTTCTTCCTGGCCGCTTCCGCTTGAAGCGCTGCAGCCTTTGAGGCCCTCGCTGCCTCGGCAGCTTTCTCCCTGGCCTCCTTGGCTGCGAGCATTTTCCTCAGACTCTGTTTGGCTTTCTTCCCCTTGTTCTGGGTTAGATAAGCAATCGTAGCCTTCTCGGCCGCCTCTTCGGCGGCTTTCGCTTGTTCCGCCGCCAACTGAGCCGCCCTTTGCGACTCCTTCCGGACCGCCGCGGCCTGATCGTCGAAATATTTCTTAATCGTTTTCTTGCTTGTGAACTTGAATGCCAGTTCAATACCTATGGTCTGAACCGTTCCTCTTGTCAACTTTGAGAGATCCGCTTTCGCCTGTTTGATGCGGTTGGACAACTTCTCCAACTCCGAGAGGCTGGAACTCGTACTCAAAGCCATTCACCCCCTGGGCCTGACTTTACGGCCTCGTTCTGCGGGCAGCCCTTTCCTGCTCCTTGCGCATCTTTTCTTCTTCTTCCAGCTGGAGCATCATCGAAGCATACATGAATCGCTTCACATTCTCGTCTTTGTTGTACATCTCGTCCGGAGAAATATGATGCCTCTGAAAAATAAGATGCAGCAGAAAGGCCTCACCGCCCGCTTTGATCAGTTTTTTATTTCGTCTTCATCGCTGTCGAAGCCGCTGATTTCCAAGATTTCCGTCGACAGCTTCGCGATTTCACCCGCAAGCAGCAAGCCCAGGATCGCTTCCGTCGGTGTTCCGTATTTCTCGATCAATTCCTTGGCCGACCAATCCGGAATCAGGCAGGCTTTTTGAATGACGAGCGCTCCGAACTGCTCTTCGTCCATGATCTTCTCCCGTTTTTGTCCTTTTCCCACATAGTGCGTGCATTGCTCCTGAATTTTGTTGATCGTCTTTCCGTCCAGGGCCTGAATTTGGAAATCAACTCCCAGCCGTTTCATTGGAATATCCTTCGTCGGTTTGCTGTCCGCGCTTAAAAGCGCCTGAAGTACGCTGCTTTGTCTGTTCTCCGTAATTGCCATTCGTGATCCATCTCCTTTTTTTGGTCATTTGCGTTTCCGCTTGATAGGGAAAGGCCAGGAACCCGGATGAGTATGTCAGGTGACAAGCCGGGTTCCTGCCAATTCCGGACTTAGTTGATTTATTCGGCCACGAGCTTATCCATTAGCTCATAACCGGTGAAATTAAACGGGAGCTCTTCCTCCACAATGGAGCCGACTTCGAAGTGCATAAGAGGCACTTTGTCGAAAGTAACGCCCTTCAGACGCACCCGGTAGGCACCGTAGGATTCCGGATCTTCCAGCTTCAAAATCAATTCCGTGGTAAACGTTCCCTTGCTGTCGTCGGCGATTTGGCCGATGAGCTCGACGAATTCGGAAGTTACCTTGTAGCCGGTGATCGTGCCGGATCCGCTAAGCCCGGTCACTTTATGCGCCGTCCAGCGCGTGCCGGAACGTTTAATCTCCTCCTTGGTGATTTCCACGTTCGCTTCCGCCGACTTGATATTGGTCAGCCATTTTCCATCGTAATACACGTATCCGTAAGTCCCATTAATTACACGGGTTGAATCCAGCACATGAACCCCTCCTAATTAAATAAAAATGAGAAACTGTAAACTAAACTTTGATCGTCAGGAATATCCGTTCCATACTGTCGATTTCCGTAAAGCTGATCTGCAGGAATACCGTATCTCCTTCGGACTTCCGGTCGGGATCGAGCGTGACGACGATATCGGTCAGCACATTGTTCAGCTCGAGGCGTTCCAGATAGGCCTTCACGGCGGAAATGAGTGCGGCCTGCCCGTCGGCGTTATTGTCCAGCTTGCCTATGTAAGACTCGGCAGCCGCTTTGGGAATGTCGGTCGAGATCGCTTGACGCGCCCGGATGGCGCGGATCTTTCTTTTGCTTGTTACGAGACCCTGCTCCACTTTCACTTTCTCCCCGTCGTGCACAAGCACCAACGAGCCTTTTTGCAGCGCTGTATTGATTTCGCTATTCTTTAATCGCTTAATCACATCGTTTGCACGTACAGGCGTGTACGTAATCGATTTATTGATTCCGGTTCCGGCAATCAAACCGGCAATATACGGAGCATACCTGCCCGAGCTGTATACGTTACCGCCAATATTGACACCGGAAATGAGATTAACTACATAATCATCCGCCAAATCAACGGTACGTTCATTGCCAGCTGCAGGATCGGCGTCATCTTCGGCGGAGCCGCCAAATACCGTCATGAAATGTTTGCCTTCGTCTTCCCGGTTGTCTTTGCACCATAACTGAGTCGCTTTCTGCTCTTCTTCGGAAATCTCATCCGGAAATACGAACACATTGAATTGCCGGGAACTGAATGCATCCCGAATTGCGGTATACGCCGCGGCGTTCCATTTACCGTCTTCTCCTTTAGGAACCGTATACACGAGCACCTCCTTAGCACCGCCTTGCAAGACGAGGCGAATCGGCTCTATCTCTGCTGCGCCGAACAATTCAATCGCTTCAGATTCTTTTTCAATCGTGTAGAATTTGCCCGCTTCGGCTCCCGCATATTGAAACAGCGGCAAACCTACCGTTCCGCGCGCGCCGCCTTTGATTTGCGCGGCAGCCGCCTCCACAAAATTAATATACAGACCCGGACGTACCGGTAAACTAATTGAATCCCATGTTCCACCCATGATTTCATGCCACCTTTCAAATAGTTGTCATGCGCGTTTCTACCTTGCCTATTTTTTCATAATTCTCGAAAGTAACGGACTCCCTAGCACGAACTAAAACCGTACCAATGCATCTCTGAAGACCGCCGTCCATTTTTTCCGGGGCGTCGATGCTGACCGACTCCGCCCGTATAGGTCCCGAGGATACCCCTTTGCCATCCACGCCTTCGTTCATAATGCAGCGGCTTAGCAATTCCATGGTAAGGATCGCCGTTTCCGCATCCTCGGCATAGCAGACCATCGCATACTGCCGTTCGACCAGCGTATGGCTTCGTGTTTCGCTCCGTCGGGTCTCCTGTTTCACTGTGACCGCAAATTCTCCCGCCGCTGGATGAGCCGGCTCCTGGAATCGGTGAACGGCAGCTTCCGGGTATTTAGCGGCGATCAGCTCTACAAATTTGCCTACTTCTTCGGCCAAAAACATATCGTCCCGCTCCTTTCGGCCGTTGTTTCTAATACAACAACTTTCGTGCTACGCTTTGAAATTAATCCCCCGCCTTCCGCCTCATTGTTCAGCCGTTCAACTTGCTGGCCGCATTTCGGATTATAGGCCGGGCGTGAAACGACGAATAGGATGAACTTTCTTCACCTGGGGGTGAAGAAGGTTCATCCTACCTTTTTGTAATTTTCGCTGATATACTGGGTTTAATTGTAAAACTTTGTAAGATGCGGAGGGATTTATTTTCATGGAGCGAATTCGGGTCATGCTGGTGGAGGACGATTCCTTTTGGCGGGATCATATCAGTGGGGATTTAGCAGACGAGCCTGACATCCAAGTGGCCGGGGTTGCCGCAACCAAAGAGGAAGCCATTGAACTGGCTTCGAAGCAGGATCTGGACGTAATTCTGATGGACATTAATCTAACCGGCAACAATTTGGACGGACTGGATGCCGCCGAGCAAATTTTGCATCAGGAACGAAACCGTTCCGTAAAGATTATCATGCTGACTTCCATCACCGAAGCCGAAGTCATTATGAAGTCCTTCCGGCTTGGCGCCATGAATTACATAAACAAATCAAGCTACCGGGATATTCTGAATGCAATCCGCGAGGCCAATAGCGGCCGGGCTTCCATTCATCCGGATGCCGCCAGAGCGATGAGAAGCGAAGTTCAACTGATGGAGCTATCGCCTACTGAACGGGAAGTGTTTGAACTGCGCCGGAGCGGGATGAGCAAACGGGAAATTTCCGAACGCCTGCACAAATCGACCAATACGATCAAAACTCAGCTGCGCAGCATCAAAAACAAGCTCACCCATTTTAAGATGGATTAAGATAGATTAAGAAGGACTTAGAGGGTCCAATCTTCGGTGTTCCCGCGGTAATTTAAGGCTAGGCGCAGGAGACTCCGGTTTAAATTTGTATTTTGGAAAATGAAGCATAATCGTGGTTCCTTTGCCGGGTTCAGTCTCTGCCACAGAAAGCCTGCCTCCGTGTTTGGACATCACGCTGCTGCAATAGGGAAGTCCGAGCCCGTAATTGAGCGCGTTTTTCTTGGTGGTAAAGAACGGTTCGAAGATTTTTGCCAGATGTTCCGGGGGGATGCCGACTCCATTATCTCTGACCTCGATCCTGAATTCCTTCCGGGTAGCCGAGGTATACAGCTCCACCGCTCCTCCGCCGGGCGGCATAGCATCGATGGCATTGCGGATCAGGTTCGAAAGAGTCTCCCTGATATGTACCGCATCACAGGTCAATAACCCCTCAACTTCATAGGCAACGGACAGAGTAACCGTACCATTCTCCGTAAGCGTTCCGCTGGAAGCTATAACGTCATCCAGCACCTTTCGGACCTCATGCTCGTTCTCATCCAGCACCACATCCTCCGCTTTTTCCTTGATCCGGTTTACCATATGAAGCAGATGAGCTGTCAGCCCATGAACTTGACCGATCGTTTGAACAGCCTTTTCCGATTGCCCCGTCGAGAGCAAATTCCTGCTTTTCTCCGCCAGATAGTCTATTTTTTGAATTTCGTTCTTGATGGAATGATTCAGAATGGACACGCCCATCGTAAGGGTGCGGATGGAATAATCAATTCTTTCCCGCTCGATCCGCAGCTTGATGCCGAGAAATCCGTAACGGATTGTGAAGAATAAAACGACAGCGACCGTGCTGAGAATCACGATAAAATTCGCCTGCCACATCCCGTTGCTCCTCAGGTCGAATGACCACCACCCCAGTTTCAGATGATCGAAACCTACGTAATCCGACATAAAGGCCCAGATCATCACCAGGGGAAACAACAGCGTTCTTCGTTGACTTCGCCTTCTTAATTCGTTTTTTTCGCGGAAATAAGCCAGCAAATAAAAGAAACATCCAATTCCGACAAACAAACCGTCCCACCATCGGAACTGGCCGATATTAAAGACGTTCCAGGGACCGGCACGCAAGTGGGCTCCCAACAACAGAACCATTCCCATAAAAAGCAGCCCCGTCAAACCCCACTTCCAGCGGGAAGACATCTTGTCGTTAAGCCATAACCCGCCCATACTAAATACGTAAGGCAAAACAAAGAAGTAGATGTTCATTCCAACCACCGTTGATAAGTACAGAAGTCGGCTAAGAAACTGAGGCATCCATGCGGCATCCGCAAATACCGGCATAATGGACAAATGCATGCTGAACGCGTAACTGGCCGACCCTCCCAGCAGAATCGTTAACCCGATCCAAAGATTGGATCGGGTTCGGTGCAGTAAGATAAACAACCCCAAGGACCACAACGACAGGAACATTAGAATATAAATAATCCGCACTTTACTTACTCCTTCAAATCGCAGATTTAGCTTTAATTTCTAATTATTCCCTGTAACTTTCATGAATTCCTGCTTGGAATTAACAAAAATCTCATGGATTCAAGCGTTTGTTCCAGATAAGCTTTCTCCATACGAATTTCCTTTTATTGCACAGTATCCAGCGGCTTCAAGTGGGCTTCAATTTGTGCGCGCTTCGGCTCCAGGAAAGGCGGGAGCGCCAGTGACTCGCCGAGATGAGCGGGATCTTCATCCGTGGCAAAGCCAGGTCCGTCGGTCGCAACCTCGAACAGGATTCCGTTTGGCTCACGGAAATAAAGCGACCGGAAGTAGAAACGGTCCACGAATCCCGAATTCGGGAAACGGGCCCCGCGAATTTGGGTGATCCAGGCCCGCAGCTCCTCCTCGTCCTCCACGCGGAATGCGACATGGTGCACCCCGCCCCGTCCCAATCGTTCAGGCGCCAGGTCGGTTCTCTCCTCCAAATGCACTTCGGCACCGGTGCCGCCTTCCCCCGTCTCAAACACGATGATATCGGGCTGGCCTTCCACGAATGAAGGATACTGCCCTTTCCGGCGGAAGCCCATCAGCTCCGTCAGTACCGAGATCGTCAGGTCAGGCTGGGCGACCGTCAATTGGACCGGCCCTAAGCCCAGGATGGCGAACTCCGCCGGAACCGGGCTCCGGTCCCAAGGCTTGCCGCCGGGTACACCGGTATTATTTTCATCCGATACGAGAACCAGACGCTGCCCTTCAAAATCCTTGAACGCCAGCGTCGCACGACCCGCCCGCTGCTTCACTTCCTCATGCTCTACTCCGAATTCATCCAAACGCCGGGTCCAGAAATCCAAAGCCTGATCATTTGGCACGCGCAGCGAAAGCGCCGAGATGCTGTTATTCCCGTCGACATTCCGCCCTGCGTTCGGAATTTCGAAGAAGGTCAATTCGGTTCCCGGATTGCCGACTTCATCCCCGTAAAACAAGTGATAGACGGAGATATCATCCTGGTTGACCGTCTTTTTAATGAGTCGGAGGCCCAATACTTTCGTGTAGAATTGAAAGTTTTCCGATGCCGTCTTGGTTATGGCCGATACATGGTGAATGCCTTTGAATTCCATCTTCATAGTGAAATCACTCCTTTAATTTATTGGTTTCTTTGAATTTTCCGAAGCAGCCCCAGTAGCTGAAGCTTCTCCTCTTGGTTTAATCCGGCGAACTGCGAAGCCTGATACTGTTCCTGCAAAGGAACCGCTTCATGATAGAGTTCCCATCCCAGCTCGGTTAGCGACAGCCATTTTTTCTTCCATTCCTGCTCCCGCGCGATCCATCCCAGCTCTTCCATCTTCGTCAACAGCTGAGTTATATTTCCTTTCGATACCAATAATTTGTCGGCCAGCTCCTGCTGGGTCAGCCGTTGATGGCTGCCAATCTGGACCAGCGCATCGAATTGGGCCACCGAAAGATTCCATTGCTTAAGATGCTGGTTTGAGGCACGAAGGCTGCGGTTATAAATCCGCGAAAGACGGAACCATACTAGCAAGCCCAATTTCTCTTCCCGCCTGGACATGGCTTTATATCTTCGTTCTTCTTTTTCCATTTGCTCTCACCTCATTTGCTGTGATTGTTGTCAGTTTAGCACTAAACTGAAAGAAAAGCAAACAGGCTGTCGAGAATTTCTTCCCAACAGCCCTTATGGTCATTTCGATATTCAATCGTAAAATCCCCTGAGTTCCACGTTAGTTCTGGGTTAGTTCTGGGTTAGTGTGCCTGCTTCGGTTCCAGAAGAGCCGGTTGCGATGACTTCCATTTGGGGCCAGAGCTGACGGCGGAACAAAACTCCCAGCAGTCCAAGCCCCACCATCACCACGCCGATGGACAAGAAGGCTGCACCGACGGAAACCGCCCGGATCAACAAGCCTCCGACCAGCGGTGCTGTGAGCATCACCAAGCTGTTCATCGTATTCTGAATGCCGAACACGCGCCCGACGACATCCGGTGAGGTTTCTTTTTGCAAAATATAATTCTGGGTCAAAATATACGCTCCGTTGCCGACTCCGAGCAACAAACCGAAGCCCAACATCGTCGCGAGATGGGTTCCCGGAGGGCATAAGCCCAGCAGCGCCACACCGAGGCCGATCAATCCGCAGCCTCCCCCAAGTCCCCAGCCATAGTTGATCTTGCCCAGCCTGTTCAAAATAATAAGCGCGCCTACGGCCCCCGCTCCAATTGCGGCAACGACCTGGCCAGTCAATGCTTCATTGCGGGGCGAGATCGACTTGAACAGAGTCGGAAACTGATAATCGACCATCAAGATCGCCGCTAAACCGATAAAGCCGAAGATTATCGTATTCAACACCACTTTACGGTGCCAAAGAAATGTCCAGCCTTCTTTCCATTCGCTCCAGAAGCTTGGTTTGCGGATCCTTTCCTTGTCCGGGTTTCTATCCTGACCGGCCGTACTATGAGGCAGCCTCCATAATCCAAGCAGCAACAAGGCGGACAACAGTCTCGCTCCCATGTTAATCAGAATACAGGCCTGCGGGGACAGGACCGCGAGCGTTACCGCGCCAAGCAGAGGCCCGGCTACCTTTGATCCTTGGCCAACAAGGCCGTTATAAGATGTAGCCTGCAGCAGCAGATCTGCCGGAACGACCCGGCGGGTCAGCGCTTGTTGAGCCGGCACATGAAACACGCCGGCCATGGCCCGAAGCGCCAGGAGCGGCAGCAACCATGCAAAGTTCGGAGCGAACAGTACGCCTACTGTCAAGAGCACGGTCAACAGATCGCAGAACATCATCAGTTTGGCCTGCTGCACCCGGTCCGCCAGCGTGCCTGCAAAGGAGCTGAACAAGACGGACGGCAGCGCCATACAGACCGGAATGAGCGCAATCATAAACGGGTCGATTCCCCAACGGTACACGACCAAGACCTGAATCGCGAGCGCGTCGAACCAGTCGCCGAACGAGGCAAGCGCGTAAGCGGAAAACATGCTCCGGTAGCTGCGGATCGACCACAGTCCGGAGCGCATTGCTGATGCCATTTCATTTCCTCCATCCTTCACACATCGGTTTCGTTTTCTTTCTTAGCAGATTAACCGATGAATGTCAGAGGATTATCAGATGAGAATATGAATCCCGAACGGACTTACTCCTTTTTGCCTGTTTCAACTGAAAGAATATCCATAATACACTGTTCCATTGCGGGACGAAGCTCTAAAAGGTGGTATTCTTTCTCCGTCGCTTCAAACAAGGAGGCAAACTTATGCACTAATGGACTCTCCGGGTAACGGCGCCGTAAAAACAGATTGATCTGGTTAATCGCGGCCAGATAGAGCGGCATGTGCAATGACATGCTCAGCACTTCCAGCCCCTCATCCAGACACTGCTCCGCTTCCCGTTCGCGTCCTTCCAAGAGAAGCCGCAGTCCTTTTAAAACCCCGAATCTGCCTATCTCCCTGATATAAGGCTCTTTCTCGAGCAGCCGTTCCAGCCTGGCCGCCGTCTGATCGGCTTCATTCCAGTTCCCGGCAACCAGATGAACGTACATTTCCATCAAAGCAACCGGCATAACGAAGCCCGTCAATCCGTCTTGCTCCACCACGCGGCGGGTTTGTTCAAAGCGTTGAATCGCCTTCTCGGGCAGCCCAGCGTCAGCATACACCTCGAGAATATTCAGGATTTCCATTTCTCTGTGCTGTATCGGAGGCAATAACCCTTGTTTCAATGCCGTCTCGCAGTAGCCGAGTACCCTGGTGGAATCGGGCGTTATCCCTGCTAAAATAAGGAGCAGCCCGTATAGCCGTTCCCCCGGCTGAAGCTCGTTCGTCTCCACAAACCATTTGATGTCAGCCTGCAAAAACCGGATATATCTCCGGTAAAAAGCATCGATCTCAAATCCCAGAACCTCGTGCTGGGCCGCCAGTGCGATGATCGATTTTCCCTGTCCAAGCAAATGATATTTCTCAAACAGACCGGTTACGGCGGACTGAATCTCTTCATCACGCATGGACGGATTATCCACACCTTTAGGTTCGGCTATGCTCAAGCTATATCCGTACCCCCGGATCGTACTGATCCGGACATGCCCCCAGCGATGGAGCTTTTTGCGGAGGCGGTAAATATGGTCGTCGACCGTCCGCTCCACCGGGTATTCCAGCACCCACACCCGGTCCAGCAATTGCTCGCGCGAAAACGCTTTGCCCCGGTGCTCATATAAAAACTGCAGTAAGGCGAATTCCTTGGCCAGCAGTTCCACGGACTCCGTCCCTTCGGTCACTGTATATCCCGCCGGATCAAAGATGAGTTTTGCCATGAGGATTCTTCCTTTCCAGATAAAAAACATGTTCCGTTGATGTCCATTTTAATACATAACACAGCTAATAATTATATGAATTTTGAGGTTCTGTTTGGTTACAAAAGAAAAAGACGCCCGCAGGCGTCTCTATTTTCAATAAATCTTATTCATGGGCAGCTTGAACTTAATATCAGTTTCCGGATGACAAACCGCGAGCCTTGCCGGCTCTAAGGGAAAGTGCAAAACAAAGGAGCAGGACAATGGCAGCCGCCACGTATGGGAAGTTGATGTCAATATCAAACAGGAAGCCCGCGACGATCGGTCCGGCGATATTGCCAAGGCTGGTATAGGCCGAGTTCAGTCCGGCGACATATCCTTGCTGTTCTCCAGCCATTTTGGACAACTGTGTACCCACGGCCGGACGCAAAATATCGATCGACAAAAATAAAATGAAGGTCACTGCGACGATGAGCCAGTAACTGGACACAAACAGCGTAAGGACCACGAACAATCCGGACAAAAACAGGCAGACCGAGATCACGCGTTTCTCTCCGAAGCGGTTCAGAATCCAGCCGAATATCGTAACCTGTACCACAGCGCCTGAAATCGAGCCGAACGTAATGATAAAGGCGATATCTTTTGGCGTGAAGCCGAATTTATGATCCACAAACAGTCCGAACACCGTCTCGTAATTGGCTAATCCGAATGCCAGCACAAACACGATGATTAAATTGAAAAAGTAGCGTTCCCGGCCGGAATTCAACAATTGCGTAAGGAGGCTCTGCTTCTCTGCAGGATTCGAACGGGATTCCGCCCGCTGTTCCGCCGAAACGGATTCAGGCAGGATGAAAAACGTGATTATTGCCGCTATCGCTCCAGCCACCGCTGCAGCATAGAATGGAACGCGAATGCCGAATTCCGCAATATAACCCCCGATCCCCGGGCCGATAATGAAGCCGGTCGTGATCGCGGCATTGATATATCCCATGCCCCTGGCTCTCTCCTCATTCGAGGTTACGTCCGCGGCATAAGCCATGACGGCCGGCATGATCAGCGCCGCACCAACCCCACCTAACATTCTCGCTGCAAACAGCAGCACCGGTGAACTGACGGCTCCGAACAACCACTCGGAAAGGGCGAAAACGACCATCCCGGCAACAATGATTTTCTTCCGGCCCAATGTGTCGGATAACCTGCCGGCAAAGGGGGAAAACAATAACTGGGTAAGGGAGAACGCCGCAACGAGCAGCCCCACCATACTTCCGCTGATATGGAGCTCGGTCATATAAGTAGGCATAATCGGAACTACGAGACCGATCCCCGTGAAAACGAGAAAGATATTTAACATGAGCAGGAGCATAGCTCCTCTGTTTCTTATTAAAAGCGACATTTCATTTTTCCTCCTGTATTGTGCATAAGGATCAGCCTGACGATAAATGGGAGGTTGATCAAAATATATACATCTTTATACTGAACGTTCGTTTTGTATTATGAAGCAATAGTACATGCAATGGTATTTTCATTTAAGCCGGCTAGCCATAACCCGCCTGCAATTTCAGCGATCCGCTATTCCATACAATAATACCTTCATAGCCTGCTTATACAGCTCAAGTATCTCTTCAGGAGATTTCTTCCTGGACATCTGGCTAAGACCTATCAATAGGCTCTCCAGAATAACGGCGTGTTCTTTAGCGCTTCCCTGTCTAAATTCGCCGTTATCGATGCCTTGCTGAATCAAGCGTTGATTCCACTGGAGATGTCTGTCGACCAATTCGCCGACACGCTCTTCCACCTCGGTGGTCTTATCGCTGTTGAAAAACTCATCCGCGGCTTTGGTAAGCGGGTGATTCAGGTCATCATGCACGAGCAGTTCGGCAAACCCGTACAATTTTTCCGTCGTCGTTTTGTATAACGGCTCTTTCTCCTGCCATTTTTCTTCCCACTCCCGGTCCCATTCGTCAATCAAGTAGAGAAAAAGGCCTTCTTTGCTTTTAAAATGATAATAAAGATTCCCCTTGCTGCTTCCCGTTGCTGCTACAATGTCTTCGATGGAAGTGGCCTTATATCCCTTTTGGGCAAACAGTATTCTTGCTGCTTCCACAACCCGCTTTTTAGTTTGTTCGCTTTGCAGCTGTTTTTTATTCACTCCGCTTCCACCCCATTCAAATAAAATTGGCAGCTCTTATTTATACTGAACATTCGTTCTGTATCTTATCAAAAACTAAAGCCGCATGCAAGTGCGGCTTTAGTTTAACAATAAGGAGAGTCGGTTTCAACACTTAACACTCTCCGGAATTCCCTGCTTAACGCACGGGCTCCAAAGGAGCCACACGTCCATAAGAGACTTTGGCGATCTCGCTTTTCGCGGCCCAACGTACCCCGTTAGTGATTACCTGAAGCACCTCAGGCTGATGGTACACCGGGAATGTTTCATGGCCCGGTCTGAAGTAGAAAATGTTGCCCAGTCCTCTTTTGTAGCAGCAACCGCTGCGGAAGACTTCGCCTCCCTCGAACCAGGAGATGAACACCAGTTCATCCGGAGCCGGAATTTCAAACCGTTCCCCGTACATCTCTTCCTTCGGAATTTCGATATATTCTCCAAGGCCCTTTGCGATCGGATGACCGGGCTCGATGACCCAGATTCTTTCCTTCTCGCCGTCATCGCGCCATTTCAACGCTCCGGTATTCGTGCCCATAAGGGCACGGAAAATTTTCGATGCGTGCCCCGAGTGAAGGACGATGAGTCCCATGCCGTCCAGTACTCTTTGCCGTACCTTCTCAACGACCTCGTCGCTGACATCCTCATGAGCCAAATGCCCCCACCAGAGCAATACGTCCGTCCGAGCCAGTACTTCATCGGTCAACCCGTGTTCCGGCTCATCCAGTACGGCCGTATGAACATCCAACCCTTCCTGGGTGCTCAGATGATTCGCAATCGCCATATGGATGCCTTCCGGATAAATGGCCTTGACCTGTTCATTATGTCTTTCGTGCCGGAATTCATTCCACACGGTAACGTTAATATTAGACATGATAAGAAACCTCCTGTTTGTTTGACAAATCCTGCGCCGCTCCTCACCACGTCGAGTTCGGAACCATTATACGAGAGCTGTTTTACTAAATCGGTTGCATACTACCCCAGTATAGATTGTGGTAGAATGGACGGGAATGGCGAAAAGATACTCTTTTTGTACAAAAACGACTTTTTCGAGATTCGCCCGGAGGGATAATGATGCTTGCTATTAACGTGGAACTGATGCCGAAAATCAAGCTGATGGGATTCGTGTCCTATAAACAGCCATGGATTCATTTCAAAAGAACGACGCATGAATGCATTCTCTACTTCATCAAAAGCGGCGAACTCCATCTCCGGGAAAACGGTATCGACTATATCCTCAAAAAAGGGGATTTCCTCGTTCTGGAGCCGAATGTGGAGCATGAAGGAACGAAGAGGCATGTTTGCGATTACTATTACATTCACTTCGAACACCCCGATTTGAAATCGGTAGCGGTGAAGGACATGCTTACCCTAGCCAGGCACCTCATACTCGAGGAAGGGACACAGCAGGCCAGGCAGGATCATCCGATCTGCTATTTTCCCAAACATTATACTTTGTCAAAAAAAGACCGTCCTCTCTCCTTTACCGCCATGAATGAGATGCTTCAACTCTACAGACGGAAATACTTCAATCGCGGATTAACCTCCCTGAAGTTTACCGAATGGCTGATCGAGGTGTCACGGGAGCATTTTATCGATGTCCTCCAAGGCTATGAAGGGAGCAGTTCCAAATCTTCTATTAAAGTTCATGCCTTGCTTGACTATATTCACGAACACTATGCCGGCAAAATCACCAGCACAGACATTGAGCAGGAATTCGACTGCAATTATGACTATATCAACCGCATTTTCACCAAGCTGACCGGCCAAAGCATCATGCGCTATGTCAACCGCGTACGGATCGACCATGCGAAAGAACTGATCGAGGCCACCCATCTCAGCTTTAGCCAAATCGGTTATTTGACCGGACTGGAAGACCCTTATTATTTCAGCAAGCTGTTCAAGAAATACGAAGGTCTCTCTCCCAGCCAATATTACAAAAACGTGCGGGAGCAGGGAAGTGACAAGGATTAAACGGTAAGGTGTTATTCAACGCCGGAGTACAATTGGCGGTACCGACCTTCTGACATGATCAGTTCTTCATGAGTACCACGATCCGTCACTGTTCCGTTGTCCATCACAAGGATTTGATCCGCATTGCGGATCGTAAATAAGCGATGAGCAATGGCGATAACGGTTCGTTTCGACTTCAGACGTTCCATGGCCTCCTGTACTAACCGTTCAGACTCGTTATCCAGAGAGGCGGTCGCTTCATCCATCAGTAAAATCGGAGCATCGCGCAGCAGCGCCCGGGCAATGGAAATGCGTTGTCTCTGTCCGACAGATAACCGGGAGCCCCCTTCTCCGACTTCCGTATCGAATCCATCCGGCATCTGCCTGATAAAATCTATCGCGTTTGCATCCGTTGCCGCCCGAATCAATTCTTCCTCTGTCGCATCCGCTTTACCGTCTGCGATATTGTCACGGATCGTTCCGGAGTACAAAAAATTCTCCTGCGGTATTAATGAAAAGAAACTCCGTAACCGGTTCAAGTTTGTTGCCTGAATCTCCTCTCCATTGATCATTATTTTGCCCTCCTGCGGTTGCGACAATCCAAGCAACAGGTTGAACAGCGTCGATTTTCCGCTCCCGCTCGGACCTACAATGGCCGTTGTCTTTCCTGCCTCTACATCTATCGATATCTCCTTCAAAATGGGCTGATCCGGGTCATACCCGAAAGATATTTCCCGAAGCTCGAGACTTTGAAAATCCGATTGTGTGCCGGTCTGTTCAGAAATAGCAGGATACTCCTCCTTTTCATCGAGCACTTTAAAAATCCGGTCAGCCGCGCCAATGGCTTGCTGAAGCTCTCCCCAGAGCGCGGCTATCCCCGTGAATGGCCAGGTGAGATGATTCATCAACTGAATGAACGCAATCAGCCCGCCAATCGCCATCATACCTTGGGACACAAAATATCCTCCGACAATAAAAGTGATAATAAAGGCCAATATTCCGATTGCTGTGGCTGCCCCATTAACCGTAGCTTGAATTCGCCCGCCGCGAATTTCAGTTTCGCTTACTTCGTTACTCTTCATTTGAAAGCGTTGAAACAGCTTTTTTTCCAAGCCAAATGATTTGAAGACCATACTGGAACCGAGAGTTTCCTGGATCTGCGAGGTCATGCCGGCAATCCGGTGCTGCAGCTCATTGGAGTTTTTACGAAGCATATTGCCGAAGAGCCCGCCAATGATCAGTGTCACTGGCCCGATAAAGATACAAATAAGCGCCAACTTCCAGTTAATCGTCAAAAGATAAATAAAAGAGAGGAGTGCCATCAGGGGATTGCGGATGAGTGAGATTAAGGTATCGCTGCAAGCCTGGCCAATTGCCTGATTATCACTGGTTAGGTGGGTAAGCAATTCCCCGGAATGATGACTTTGATAAAATTCTCCAGGGAGACACAGCAGCTTCTTAAGCGTTCCAAGCCGAATATCATTTCTGATGGAGGAGGAGACTCGTGTCTTGTAATAGGTATCTGCATAACCGTTAATTACTGTCAACACAAGAATTAAAACTCCCGTCCCGATTAGAGACGGCCAAGCTGAGGAATCTGCTTCCACAGCAGCATTGGTAATCCGGTTTAAATACCAAGCGATGCTTAAATCAAGCGTTACGCCGGCGATCATCGTGATTAACAGAATCAGGTAGACGGATTTATACGGCCTCGTGTACCCCAACAAACGCCGAAATGTGCTTTTTGATTCCAATTGCATTCTTCCTTTCATAAAAGTTTAGGTAAGGTATATGGATCGTAATGGCTTTAATAACATCCGATAGACTTCTCTAGAACATCCTCATACCATCCATATACCATCCAATTGGAATCCATACTACCATAATCCCCCAGGTCCCGCAACTCCTCTTGATGGGGAATGGTGTTGACAGAGTGAAAAGGATTCATGCATATTAAAGAGAATTGTTGTTTCGATGGAGCTAATGAAAGTCTTAATGATAGGAGGATATGTGAAATGGCAGATTTGGAGAAAATTACGATCAATGTTGGGCCGGTCGATTTGGGACAAATCGATTTGCTCGTTGACCAGGGCTTCTATTCGAATCGGACGGATTTCATCCGTATCGCGATCCGCAACCAGATTGATTCTCACAGCCATGAAATTAATCAGTACAAGCAAGAAAAATACTTTGTGTTCGGTGTAGCGGAATTTAACCGCAGCGAATTGGAGGACCTGAAAAGCCTGGGGAAACGGCTGAATGTAAAGCTGGTGGGCGCACTTGTTATTTCTAGCGATGTCACTCTGGAATTGGCCAAAGAGACGTTTGAGAAGGTAAAAGTGTTCGGGATGATCCGCGGACCGGAGCCGGTGAAGAAATGGTTAAGGGAACTGCAGCAAGAATCTTGAGCGCATCCTAAAAAAAGCAAAAAAAGGCGGCAGTTCATTGGAATTATCCAATGGGCTGCCGCCTTTTTCGGTTAAATATTGTTTTCATTGGAAAAATCCAATGAAATCTCGACGGTTTAGGGCCAAAAGAGGAGTTTCTCACTTTTCGATTGGATTTTTCCAATGGATTTCCCCAATTCCGCTCGTTATCCTCAATCTTATTAGAAATATCCAATGAAACTCCCTTTTGCCCCAACATCAAATGTAGTTATACACAAATCTGCCGGCGACATTCGCAATTCATCCAGTCTCGCAGCAAATTTCGACCGCCAAATCCATCATGATCCTTAGGATATCTATGAATTACTCCTGCTTATCCACAAAGTTATCCAGATATTATTCAAAGTTATCCAGTTATTCAACCTTGTACACAACCCGGTATGTGAATAATGTGAATAAACTGTTTATTTGTTGATAGCAAAAATTCGGAACTGCATCGGTTCCAGCGGATAAGACGCGTTGTGCGCGCCAACGGCAACCTTCTCGCCGCTCCACAGATCGGCCGCGTTTTGTCCATGCCATTTTGAAGGCAGACTGAACGCTGACGGCTCTTCCCCGTTATTCAAAGCGACCACGATTTCCTCGTCGCCCCGACTTCTCGTGAAGACGAACAAGCCGGAGGCGTCATCCGCTTTAAGCACCTGAAGATGACAGTTTGCGGTGATGGCCGAATGGCTCTTGCGGATGGCAATCAGCTGTTTGACGAAGCTCAGCAAATCCTGATCCTGCTTCGCCGGATCCCATTCCATGCACGCACGGTAGTAAGCGAAATCATCGCCGTCTCCCTTGAGGCCGAGTTCATCGCCGTAATAAATGCACGGGCTGCCCGGATACGTAAAGAGCAGCAGGAACGCCAGCTTCAGCTTGGCGGTATCATCC
Source organism: Paenibacillus sp. Marseille-P2973 (assembly GCF_018101095.1). Taxonomy (NCBI): domain Bacteria; kingdom Bacillati; phylum Bacillota; class Bacilli; order Caryophanales; family Paenibacillaceae; genus Paenibacillus; species Paenibacillus sp. Marseille-P2973. Next base: position 11,412 of record NZ_JAGQEH010000012.1, on the reverse strand, counting down.
CCGCACTGGGTCAAAACGCGCGCCGTATCATGGCTGCCCAGCAGATTGAACAACACTTCGTTGACATTTTCGGGATACAGCTGAAGATGACTCATCAGCAAATTTCCGAAGCGGGAAGCGCCGATTTTGCCCTTGGCGATAAAGTCGATGACCGCCTCAGTGAACGGATAGTTCATGACCGAATCAAATTGGTCCCCTTGCAGCCATGGCATCGCGTCGTTCCAGATTTCCGCCACCATATAGACATCGTCCTTCACGGCTCTTACGGTGTTTCTGAATTCGCGCCAGAATTTATGGTCCACTTCGTTCGCTACATCCAACCGCCAGCCGTCGATATCGAACTCCTCGATCCAATACTTCGCAACGCCCAGAAGATACTCTTTCACTTCGGGATTGCTCGTTTTCAACTTGGGCATGTTATCCGTAAAGGCAAAAGACTCATATGTCGGATGATCCCCTTCTTCCTCCCCGAAGCTGAGCATATGGAACCAATCCGCATACCGGGATTTCGCGCCATGCTTCAACACATCCTGGAACGGGGCGAAGCCGTAACCCGAATGATTAAACACGGCGTCCAGCATAACGCGGATGCCCCGAGCATGACATTCTTGGACTAACTTCCGGAACGTTTCCTTATCGCCGAACTGCGGATCTATTTTCATATAATCGATCGTATCGTATTTATGGTTGGTCGGCGCCTCGAAGATCGGAGTCATATAAATGCCGGAAATCCCGAGCTCCGCTAAATAGTCCAGATGCTGAATGATCCCCTCAAAGTCACCCCCAAAGAAGCTGTCCGGTTTCGGGGTGTCTCCCCATACTCCATTAGTATTTGTTTTACGGCCGGGGTTTCCGTTCGCAAAACGTTCAGGGAAAATTTGATACCATACCGTATCCTTTACCCACGCCGGTGCATCAAACACATCGATTTCATTCAAATACGGGAACCGGAAAAAGCGGTTGTCCTCCAAATCCTCCGTGAATCCCATTTCGCCCAGAACCCAAGTCTCGTTGCCGTCAGTCACTTCGAACTGATAAACAAACCGGTTATTTTCCGGCGAGATCGCGATAAACCAATAGTCGAACAATTCATCGGACGTCGTCTTTGTCATCGGAACCTTGTCCGACAGCATATGCCCTTCCGCCCAGCGGTAAGGATCCCCGTGGATCAGCTCCACGCTCGTCAAATCATCCTTTTTAGCTCTCAGCCGAATATGCAGTGTGTTAGCGTCGTAGGCATAGGCATAACTGTTTTTTGGACGGTGAAAAATCGCTTCTTTAATCATTTGTTTCTTCCTCCTTCGTCAATTAAAAAAATAAAAAAGAGCACATCCCCAGATGCTCTACGGGGTTGTGCTCTTCATTCGCTCCGGATGAAAAGTCAGGCATTGCCCTTATGTTGATGTGCTCTATTTAATTGGTAGTATAGATCGGCTTGGTCCGGGTGTCAATCGCTATTCGATGAGATCACATCCAGCAGTCCCATCTCCACGCAGGTTTGAAGGGACAAGGTCTTTATCCCTTGGTGAAACGCGATGTCGATCAAATCACCATGCCGACCGCGAACTTCTCCCTGCCCGAAAACCTTATGGCGGACGCTGTCCCCTGCCGCAAAGGCAGCTGCTAATTTTTCACCTTCGCTGCTATCCTCCGCCGGCTTTACGATAGTTCGGATGTGAGAGAGGAAACGGGATTCGGCGACTTTTTCCCCGTCCCGTTCTTGATACGTCAATAGCTCCAGCCGCCGCTTCGCCCGCGTCATACCGACATAGAACAGACGGACGGCCTCCTCCATCAACGCCTCATCCCCCGCTGAATTCTTCTTGATATCTTCGGAAGAAGGTATAATGCCGTCAACCAGATCGATCATGTATACTTTCTCGAATTCCAGGCCTTTTGCGCTGTGAAACGTGGACAGCGTGACGGCATGGTCTCCCTTGTTTCTTTTCGAGGTTTTTAGCGCCGATTCCAGCACCTTCAGCCGGTTCGCAAATTCCTCCATCGTCGCCAGAGTATCCGCTATTTCCTCCAGCGTATTCAGGATCCCGATCAAAAACTCCTTGCGAAATCCGAGCCACTCGCACATTTTGTCCAGCGCCTTCTCGTAGCTGAGCCGCCCCCGGATAACCCGGATCGCTTGCAGCGGCGGCATGCCGCTCATCTCCCGGAACGTGTCCCGGTTGGCCACAATCGGCCCCCGCTGGTAATCCTGCAGCTTCACATAGTTCAGCAAATTGTCGAAAACGGACTCGTTGTTCTGGATCTCCTTAAGAGCCGCCATCTGCTGTTTGCTGATGTATCCGGCCATCTTTAAATGAATCTTTTCCAGAATGTCCGTCCGTTTATCGGTATACGTCATCCTCATAAAATTCAAAATGTCCTCTACCACCCAGTGGGAGAAGAACCGGTTATCCGTATCCTTCATATAAAACGGGATGCCGGCTCTGTCGAGCGCATTCATTAAAGCGATAGAAGAGGAGTTATTGCGGTACAGCACGGCGACCTCTGAGAGCTGGTCCGACTTCGCGATTTCCTGTACCACATGCTTGGTTTGCGATTTATAATCCGCAAAGGTCCGGATTCCGATCGGCTCTCCCTCTTCTCTCCGCTCCGTAAACATGTTCTTGTTATACCGGTTTTTATTGCGCCGGATAAACTGATTCGCCGGGTCTACGATACTAGTAGTGGAGCGGTAGTTTTGCTCCATAAACAGAATCGCCGCATCCGGGAAAGCCTCCCGGAAGTTCAGCAAATAGGAGGGCTCCGCTCCTCTCCAGCTGTAAATGGACTGGTCATCATCCGCCACCACGCAAAGATTGCCATGTCTCCGGACCAGCTTTGCGATGATTTCATGCTGAACCAGCGACGTATCCTGACTTTCATCCGTCAACATATAATCGTACTTTCCCTGGTATTTCCCCAGCAGCGCTGTATCCCGCTCGAGAATCTCGTTCCCCAAGGTCAGCATATCGTCAAAATCGACCAGCAGCTTCGGATGGCCTGAGCGTTTGAAGTCTTCATACTCGCGTAGGATCGACTCCGCCTCCGGGACCCCGGCCTTCACGGTTCCCCACTTTTCCGGTGGAAGCATTTTATTTTTGACATAACTGATATAGGTCGTCAGCTCGTCCATTTGATCGTCCGTCATATTTTCCCCGGTTAGGGATTTGAAGATTTGGCGCAAAATAACCTTTTTATGCAGCGGTGCATGTTCGGGTCCTTCTTCCTCCGCCCGTTCCAGCTCTCCGCCCCCTTCGATCATTTGATAGTCGATCCCCGTTTTGCGGAAATGCTCCCGGACCACCTCGTAGGCGAGGCTGTGAATCGTGGAAAACTGTACAGGCGGTAGCCCGGGAAAAAATCGCCGGTACCGCTCCTTCATATCATTGGCGGAAGCACGGCTAAACGTCACTGCCTTGATTCGGGCAGGCTGCACGCCTTTCTCCTCGATCAGATAGCCGATCCGCATAATGATCGTGGTCGTTTTCCCCGACCCGGGAGACGCAAGAAGCAGGACAGCCCCCTCGGTATGGAGAACTGCCTGCTTCTGAATATCGTTTAATGCGACGCCGAGCTCGCTTTGCTTACGTTCAAAAAATGCTGTCTTATAATTTACGCTCATTCTCGATGTACCCTTTCACAAAATGCGGCATGAATCACTTTATCATACCACGTTTTTTCAGTCAGGGGCGCACGGATGATCATCATCCTGCTTCCAAAAGCCGGCACTAATCGCCTAGGATGGCCGCGGCCACCACAGCATGACGGACACCCCGATCAGACAAATCGCCGCTCCGATCCAGTCGAACATATCCGGCGTCTTCTTATCCACAGCCCATCCCCAGAATACCGCGAGGATAATGAATACACCGCCATAAGCCGCATAAACCTTGCCGAACGAAGGGAATTTCTGCAGCGTGGGAATAATGCCGTAAAGCACTAGAATTAGAGCGCCAACGATGCCGAGGCCAAGCGATCTCCCTTCCCGCAACCATAACCAAACCAGATAACCGCCGCCGATTTCGGCGATGCCCGCCAAGATAAATAAGATGATGGACTGCAACATATAATTCACTTCACCTTTTTCTGAAAATATATCGTCTACAGGCATTATACTTTCAATCTGCAAGCCATCAAAGAAAAAAGCCGTTCCGAACCGAATAATCCGATTCTTAACGGCTAATAGAAATGTAGTTATATATTCTCAGCATTCTTCAAGGCATGTTCCCAGCTTGGAAAATAAAACAAAGCGCTTCGCATTAATTGAGGATCGGACTGCTTCACTTGCTTCTTGCTGATAGACACGCCGTTTCTTTGCAGTTCCCTGATCCGGTTAATCACCTGGTCTGCGTCGAGTGTAATATCCATCTGATCACCCCCTCATTTCCCATACTTGCCATTTAGGGGGTGATCTATGCAGCAGGTTTCAAGGAATGGCCTGCCTTATTTGATCCCCAGACGCATTCGGTAACTGAACAATATCTCCTTGATCTCGCCGTTAAAGTATTCCTCCACGTGGTTGCGGAAGTCTTCAATCTCCGGATGGAGTTCCGACGAACCCTGTTTCAATACCGTCTGGAGTCCGCCTTGACTCAGGGCAAGGCCCGTATAGCGTTCAGCGTCGCAGGTTTCCTTGTTATGAAACACAATTTCACGGGTATAGCGGAATACCCCGTTGTCCTTCAACACCTTCAGGTGCTCATTCTTATTTCGCTTGACTGCCTGGTCTTCTCTGTCCGTTAATTGCTGAGCCAGCAAGTCCGCCTTTTCCAGCAGCTGAAGATATTCCTTTTCCAGCTTCCAATGGATAGTCGGAGGCCAATCACAGTCGTATGCCGCAAACGCGCCGCCTTCGTTCAATACCCGGCCCGCCTCCTTCATGGTGCCGACCGGCTCCATCCAGTGAAACGACTGGGAGCAGGTAATAATATCGACCGATGCGTCCCCGATGTCACCCAAGGAGTTGGAATAGCCGGGAACAAAAGAAATGTGAGCTGCACCCGGGAGTGCTTGGCGCTTTTTCTCAGCTTTGCTTCTCATGTCGTCATTAGGCTCAACTCCAATGATTCGATCCGCATAGTCCTTCCATATGAGGGTGGATAAGCCCGTTCCGCACCCCAAGTCCAGCACCAGTCCAGGTCTCTTTTCCAAATAGGAGGTCAAAATGTCCACAACGAGTTTCGGAGCTTCCGGACGAAATTGATCATATAGATCCGCAAATCCGGTAAAGCGCTCCACATTGCCTTTCAAATTTCCTTCAGGTATCGTCATTGCTTCCACACCTCTCCCATTTTTAAGCTTTTCCTGCCGTGATACCGTACACCTTCAGATTCTGATAAATCGCTTTGAGCAGCGGAGTGTCGATTTGGTGATCCGCCGCGATTTGCAGCAAGTAACCGTGCAGGTGATCTCCTTCAATGGAGAAACCCTTCTCCATATCCCGCTGCATGGAGGATTTCATCTCATAAGACATCTTTCCCATCGTTGCCATATGCTTGTTTACGATCTCGGGATCGAGCGGAGCTCCGTGCGCAAGCATTACGGATTCAATCTCCCGAAGGACGCTGCGGAGGAAGTCGTCGCCGCCGCTTTCCCGAATCGGGCCCATAGGAGCCCGCATCAGCGTCGTCACGCCCGCCATCGTCGCGATGAATAAATATTTATGCCAAATATCCGTTTCAATATGGCCGCTGCGGACAAAAGAAGTCTTCGTCCCGCTTAGCGCTTCTTCGATCCTTCGAATCCTTTCCGTATCCTTCTGTCCGAATTCTCCGAACACAACGTAATGATTCGGACTGGAATGGAGGACATGTCCTTCGCTATTTAATGTAGTTTCTATGAAGCAAAGGCCGCCGATTACTTGATCGGCTCCGAACTGCTCTTGCAGGATGGGATAATGCGCCACGCCGTTCAGCAGCGGCAGAACCACCGTATGCTCTCCGACGAAAGGCTTCAAATCCGTGATTGCGCTTTGCAAGTGATAGGATTTGGTTGAAAACAGCACCAGATCATAGGCGCTTGCCGGGTCCGAAGCCGTAATCGTCTTCGGCTGCAGCGTGATGTCCCCGGCGACGCTGCGGATGACCAGGCCATCCTTCTCCAGCTGTTGTTTGCGCTGCTGGCGGACCAGAAATGTAACGTCCGCTCCCTTTTCCGCCAACCGCCCGCCGAAGTATCCGCCTACCCCTCCTGCTCCAAGCACTAAAATACGCATATCTCGTCCTCCCTCTTTCCGGTTTAATTTCTCGAGCGAATTTCTTCGCCAATCTGGTTGGCGATTTCCGGGATGGTTCTTGAACCGCAGTCTCCTTCGCCCCGTTTTCTTACGGAAACGCTGTCCGAGTTCTTCTCATTCTCACCCAGGACTAGCATGTACGGAACCTTCTCCAACTGGGCCTCTCGGATTTTATAGCCAAGCTTTTCATTTCGGGCATCAATTTCTACGCGGATCCCTGCTTCCTCGAGCGACTTTTTCACCCGGTAGGCATAGTCGACATAGTTCTCGGAAACAGGCAGCAGCTTGGCTTGAACCGGTGCCAGCCACAGCGGAAACGCCCCTGCGTAATGCTCGGTCAGCATCCCGATGAATCGGTCGAGCGATCCGTACACCGCACGGTGAATCACGACCGGCAGATGTTTTTGATTGTCCTCGCCGATGTAGGAGAGGCCGAATTTCTCCGGCATTTGGAAATCGAGCTGAATCGTTCCGCACTGCCAACTGCGTTTGAGGGCGTCCGTAATGTGAAAGTCGATCTTGGGACCATAAAACGCCCCGTCGCCTTCATTGACGCGATATTCGATGCCGCGCCGGTCCAGCACATTTTTCAGCGATTGTTCCGCCTGCTCCCACAGCTCCTCCGAACCCATGGAATCCTCCGGCCGGGTCGATAATTCAATCTTATATTCAAATCCGAAGATTTGGTAGATATGGTCAATCAGCGCTATGACGTTGCCGATTTCCTCCTCAATTTGTTCCGGCAGCACGAACAGATGCGCATCATCCTGGCAAAATGTGCGGACCCGCATCATTCCGTTAAGAGCGCCGGAAAACTCATGGCGGTGGACCTGGCCGTATTCCGAAATCCGGATCGGCAAATCCCGGTACGAACGCAAGCTGTTTTTAAAGATAAGCATATGCCCCGGACAGTTCATCGGTTTAAGCGCATAGGTCGTGTCGTCCACGTTCGTGAAATACATATTGTCCTTGTAATGGTCCCAGTGTCCGGATTCTTCCCAAACCCGATTGTTCATCATCAGCGGAGTGCGAACCTCGTCATAACCTCTTTGCCGCTGAAGCTCGCGCTCGAAATTTTCCAGCTCCGTACGGATCGTCATTCCTTTGGGCAGATAAAAAGGCATGCCGGGCGCTTCTTCCGAGAACATGAACAACTCCAATTCCTTGCCCAACTTGCGGTGGTCGCGTTTTTTGGCTTCTTCGAGAAAATGCAGATGCTCCTCGAGCTGAGCCTTCTTTGGAAACGCCGTTCCATAGATCCGCTGCAGCATCTTGTTGTTCGAATCTCCGCGCCAATAGGCCCCTGCCACGCTGAGCAGCTTGAACGCTTTGATCCGCCCGGTGGACGGAAGATGCGGCCCCCGGCATAAATCCAGAAATTCGCCTTGCTCATAGACTGTAATTTCCGCGTCCTCCGGCAAACCCTGAATCAGCTCTAATTTGAGCGGTTCTTCAAGCTTTTCAAATAATTCCGTCGCCTCTTCCCGGCTGACTGCACGGCGAACGATCGGCAGATCTTCCTTGATGATCCCTTCCATTGCTTGTTCAATCCTGGCCAGATCATCGATGGATAACGGCTTTTCGATATCAATGTCATAATAAAAACCGTCTGCGATTACCGGCCCGATACCGAGTTTAACCGCCTTGTCCCCGTAAATTGACTTGATTGCCTGGGCCATGACATGCGCCGTGGTATGTCTGTATATCTCAAGCCCCTCTTTGCTGTCCAGCGTAATCACCTCAATAGTGCTATTCTGGCCGATCGGGCAGTTAAGGTCTGCGAGCTTCCCGTCGATCTTGCCGGCGACAGCATTCTTTCCGAGTCCGGTACTGATGGACCCCGCGACTTGGACAAGGGTGGTTCCTTTCTGATACCTCCTAACAGTTCCATCTGGCAAAGTAACTTCGATCTCCATGATTTAGCCTCCATTTCTTTAGTGATTGGACGCTGGTGCGGTAACGGAAGCTTATAGATTAGTTTCCGAAAAAAGAATGCAAAAAAACGCATCTCATCCGCCAAGGGACGAGTGCGTTCAACTCGTGGTTCCACCCTAATTCGACCCCCGTCCTTCATCGCCTGGCATTTGCTAAAGGGATGGGAATGGAAGTCCTTATTAGAATCCGGTATCGGGGATTAGTCGGTGGCACATACTGCCGCTATCCAGTGGATCGGCGGGTTCAATGCCACGGCTGCAAAGGGGTAATTCCACGTCCGTAACAGGAGAAGCTTTCAGCTTGGGCTTCTCTCTCTGGGCAGTCCGTGATGGGAATCATGTCTTTGGTCATCACCTTGTATTTGTTATTGGCTACAACAATATTACAAAGTCATTCAAAATGTCAAGGGCCTTATTTTACGTAGGCTCCAATAAATTCGGATACCTCATGATCATAAGCCTCCGGATTCACGAATCGGGCAAGACCATGCCCGGCGCCCGGTACAACCACGAGCTTCTTCTCCGACGGGCCGTTCTCGTACAATTCATGCACCATTTCGGTCGGCACGAACAGATCCGCATCGCCATGAATGAATAGAGTCGGGGTAACTGATTTTTTCACTTGCTCCAGGGCGGATGCCTCCCCAAAGAAATATCCAGCCCGCAATTTCGTCAACAGACTGGTAGTCTGAACTAACGGGAAGGACGGAAGATGATACATTCGTTTCAATTGGTAAGCTAACTGATCTTTGGCCGACGTATACCCGCAATCGTCTACGATCGCCTTCACATTGGCCGGCAGCTTCTCCCCGCTGGTCATCAGAACGGTTGCCCCGCCCATGGACACGCCGTGCAGCACGATTTGCGCCTGATCACCCGAATGCTCGATGACCCGCTCAATCCACCGGACATAATCCTTTCGCTCCGGCCAGCCGAATCCGATATAATCCCCTTCGCTTTCACCATGTCCGCGGGCGTCCGGCAGAAGCACATTATAGCCCAGCTTTTCCCTGTACATTTGCGCCAAATTGCCCATATCCGCAGCTTTGCCGCTGTATCCGTGCGCAATAATAACGGTTTTATCACTTGGGATTTCTGCATCCAGGTAGAAGGCGTGCAGCATAAGTCCATCATCCGACTTCAGGCTCCAGTCCTCAAAAGCCTGCTGCTCCCACCAGTGTTCATTTTTCGAATAAGGGGTCTCATCGGCGCTGACACTGACCTCCAGGTCCGGGTTGCCGTTTAAAAACTCCTTGTCGGCGCGGGCGACCGCAACATTGTAGAAATAGAAGCTTGCAGCGGTGAGTACAAGAAATACAAGAATAATTACGGAAGCAACCACCATAAACACCTTTCTCTTCATCAAAATTTCCTACGGCTTGCCTTTGAATTACATTACATAACATTATACCGTTTTCAGACCACATCACATGATGATAATTTTTATAAACTGAAAAAAAAACGCCCCTTCCCGTATGGAAGGAGCGGCAGTGCGCAATCACTTGACTGAACTATTTGAGGTATACCTGACTCGCCAACACGGATGAGAGCTCTTCGGTCGGGATGACAAATTCCACGACGCCCATATAACCTGGGGCCACTTCGTATTCGTTGAATGAAATGACGAGCTGGTTCGATGAATTAATATAGAAGTTCTGATCCTTCGCAATTTTCACAAAAGCGTCCGGCATATCCTCCGACGGCTCCGCCCAGTAAATTTTGTTCGGATCCTCCGCCATTTGCTGTTTCATCTGGGCTTTAATATTTTCGCTGATCACATCGATGTAGCTGTCGTCTTTAAACAAGCTCGGCAAGGTAAGCAGCACATGATTCTTTTTATCCACCGTATCATATTGAATGCTTGTAGCCGAGGAACCCGCCGTCTCCTCTACATAACGTCCGATGGACAGAAGTCCCTCGGTCTCCGTCTTGATGACGACGCCGCTGTCCACGCTGAAATGTCCGTCTTCGCCGACCGCCTGTTGAGCGTTCATTTCGGCCATGAATTTATCGTACAGTTCCTGACCCTCCGCCAAATACTTTTCATTCAGGCTGCTTTCCAGCGACGGATCGCCCAAATCGCCGACTGAAGGTACTTTGATATCCGCCTCGTAATTGCCTTTGTCGGCTTTGTATTCCCTGACGGTCAGAACGTCTACCAAACTTCCGAGCACGGGGACTTCGGATAACGTTCGGGCAAATGCCGGACTCGTGTTCAGACCGGCCACGAAAACCGCAACCGCAGCTACCCCAATGACCCAGGAACGGCGCAACCGGGAGCGGGAACGCGTGCGGGGACCTGCCTGTGCTCCCACGTCCGAATGCGATCCACTCTGTACTCCGGCGCCCGTCATATCCCGACCTCCAGTATGCGGCTCAAGGTGCCCGTTACCGGAATCGGCTTGGCGTCCCGTCTGCAATGCGGATTTCACGATTTGGTCCAGCTCCGGGGGAATCGGAATGGATGCGTATTGTCTCTTTAATTCGTCCATGTTTCTAACCTTTTTATCGTCCATATTCTGGCGCCTCCTCGATGTTTACCTCTACCTCTTCCATTTCAATTCGCAGCAGCTTTAAAGCTTTATACAGCCGGGTTTTAACGGTATTCACATTCAGACCAAGCACCTCGGCGACTTCCTCAATCTTTAAATCCTCAAAATATCGGAGTACGACGACGCTTCGATAATCGGGCGGAAGCTCGTCCAGCGCCTTTTCCAGATCCATATCCCGGTAATGATCCTCTTGCCCGGAATCCCGATACTCCAGCTCGGCGTCACTTGCGACGGCAACCCTCTTTCTCCGCCGCAAGAAATCGAGCGCTGTATGAACCACGATCTTGTAGAACCAGCTCTTAACCGCTGTCTCGTCATGCAGCGTGTCCGACTTGATCGCTTTGTGAATGGAGTCCTGCACGATATCGAGCGCATCCTCCGGATTCAAAACATAGCCGTATGCCAGCCGGTAAAAATTATCTTTGTTATGCATAACAACATCCGTAATAAGTTCGTACTGCCTAGGCTTGTTCATCTTGCCACCACCTGATTTCCTCTCGTTAGCTAACGTTGCAATCAGTAAATAGACGCACGAGGTACGGTAAAAAGTTTGCGGACGCCCAAAATCATAACCACCCGTCCAACGGGTGGTTTGCTCTTGGGGTATAACCCCCTGTTGCCAAACTGCGCCTAAAGACGCTAGCCTGACAATAAAATTGTTCAGGCTCAGTGTTTTTGTCACTTTCACTTA
>NZ_JAGQEH010000011.1:0-140318 GCF_018101095.1 Paenibacillus sp. Marseille-P2973 | reverse complement strand
ACGTGTTACTCACCCGTCCGCCGCTAACCATCAGAGGAGCAAGCTCCTCATCAAGTCCGCTCGACTTGCATGTATTAGGCACGCCGCCAGCGTTCGTCCTGAGCCAGGATCAAACTCTCCAATAAAGGATGAACAAATCATTCGATCAACGACCGAAGGATTTTTCATCCGAGATGGAAGGAGTCTCAAACCCGAAGGTAAGAGGTGTTCCATCAAGGTGTTTGACTTGCTCATTTTGAAACTGACGAGAAAATTAATTCTCTTAGGATTGAATTTCAATTGACACAAAGTCGATTTAAAATCCATCTATTTAATACTCACTCGTTGTTCAGTTTTCAAAGATCAACTTCGCTTATCAATCCGGCGCTTCAAAATGGCCGGAATAATAATATACCATATCGATCTGTATGTTGGCAACCAGAAATACTTACCAACTCTCTGATCGTTCAGCCGTTTTTGCGGCCGGAATAATAACTTAACACATTCGCTTTTGAAGCACAAGTTATAATTTTTTCCAACCGGTTTAATTGATGTGTTCAACTTGACCGGACATTTATCTTAACATGACTGTTTTGATAATGCTAATTGTATATCCTTCCAGCTGTATCTCTATTTCGGATTCTTCTATATGAAGGTTCAGCATCTAGAAAAAAACCCGCGTTTCCGCGGATTTTGGACTTGAGACAATTAGCTGTTATTATTGTAGCGCCTTTGTAAAGACTTGAAACAAGACGCCGAACTTGTCGGTAACCATTCCGTAAGCCGGACTGAAAAAAGTCTTTTGCAGCGGCATCTCAATGATGCCTCCCTTGCACAAAGCATAAAAGATCCGCTCCGTTTTCTCCGCATCATCCGTAGTGAGGCAGATGGATAACATTCCGCCCATTTGCTGTTTCTGTCCGGGAAAAGCATCAGAGAACATAAACTCCGATTCTCCGACCTTCAACGACGCGTAAGACACGCGGTCTTTCATCTCCGGAGGCAAAGGAAATTCGGGGTTTTCCGGCATTTCGCCAAAAGTCTGCATATAAATGATCTCGGCTTCCAACGCTTCTTTATAAAAAGCGATAGCTTCTTTAGCGTTCCCATCCATCGTTAAGTACGGAGTTAATTGCATGGCCATGAGTTTCACGCTCCTCTTAAGTAGTCCATGCTATCATACAATCATTTCAAGTGGTTTTCCACTTGCTCCAACTTCAGCCGGTCTTCCTCCAGACTTTCTTTTGCCCGTTCTATCGGCTCTTGGTTCATACGCCCTTCAGCTTGGGCCACTGAGTTCTCCGCTTTGTTCAACGCATTGCGGGCGTTCTGCACCGTCTCCTCAGACGGATGGGATTGTGCCTGCTTCAAGGCCCGATGAAAATTCTCAACAGATTCCTGGGCGTGGGATATCGGGTTTTGCGATTGTAAACTGGAAAAGGGATTTTCCTGCACGATTATTGCCTCCTCAAAGTCGGTTTCTTCTTCATTCCTAATCTGAGACAAAGCCGCGGATATTATACTTCAAAGCCCATGGAGCCCACCTAGCGCGAACCCTCTCCCACTTCATTTTGCCCCTGTCCCCCCGTTCCTTTATAATTATTAAATTAAGGAGCTTTAACAGGGAGGAATTTTATAATGAAAGATTTCGACAAGTTATTGGAAAAATACGCCGAGTTGGTCGTAAAGGTAGGCGTAAATATACAGCCCGGGCAGGTTCTCATCGTTCAATCTCCGCTCGAGACCGTTCAATTCACCCGCTTAATTGTTTCCAAGGCTTATGAAGCCGGTGCAAAATATGTTCAAGTCGAATGGGATGATGAAATGATCTCACGCATTCGATACGAGAAGGCCCCGGATAATTCCTTTGAGTATTACCCAAAATGGCAGGCTGATATGATGGAGCAATTGGCCGAAGGCGGAGGCGCTCTGCTGCACATTAAAGTTCCCGATCCCATGCTGCTTAAGGGGGTTGATGGAGCGAAAGTATCCACCGCCGTCAAAGCTGCGGCCATGGCCCGTGAGAAATTTCAAGGCTACATCCGCACCAATAAAGTCAGCTGGTCGCTGATTAAAGCTCCGACTCAAGCTTGGGCAAACAAAGTATTTGCAGATCTGCCTGAGTCCGAACGGATTGATGCGATGTGGGAAGCGGTATTTTTAATGAACCGGGTCGGCAACGATGATCCCGTAGCTGCTTGGCAAGAACATATCGGCAATCTGAAACAAAGACAAAATTACATGAACAACAAACGCTATAAGCGCCTGCACTATCGAGCTCCTGGTACGGACCTCAAGGTGGAGCTTCCGGAAGGACATCTGTGGCTCGGGGGCGGCGATCACAATGAAGCTGGCGTCTATTTCGTTGCGAATATGCCAACCGAAGAAATTTACTCCATGCCCCATCGGACAGGGGTCAACGGAACAGTTACAAGCACTCTACCTCTTAATTTGAACGGACGGCTGGTGGAAGGCATCCAACTGACGTTTAAGGACGGAAAAGTAACGGACTATCAAGCGAAATCAGGTCGTGAGCACCTTACTTCCCTGCTCGCCACCGATGAAGGAGCTTCCTTCCTTGGCGAAATCGCGCTCGTACCGCATGACTCTCCTATATCGCGTTTGAATCGTATTTTTTACAACACGGGGGTAGATGAGAATGCCTCCTGCCATTTTGCGCTGGGTAGCTCATATCCTGTGAATATTGAAGGGGGCACCAAACTTTCCAAACAGGAGCTTTTGGCTAAAGGGGCGAACGTCAGCTTAACGCATGTCGACTTTATGATCGGCTCGACTGAATTAGACATCGATGGCGAACTGGAAGACGGAACGATCGAACCGGTTTTCCGCAAAGGGAACTGGGCTTAATACTTGAATCTTCCCATTAAAAAGATCATTATCTATGCTCATCCATTGGATTAGCGAACGACAGTGATTTTTTTTTTTGCACAAAAAGAAGACTCCGCGGTTTGGAAACCGCAGAGCCTTCTAAACGTGGGAAGCGATATTACGAGATTAAGCAATTTTCCAATTGCTAGGGTATTCTACCGGATAAGAAACGAAGCAATTTCTTTCGTCTCTTCCTTTTTCCAAGAGAGTTCATGGTGAATCAACGCCTTTCCGGAGCATAAAATATATGACATCCGTCTGCTTTTGATCATTACCACTTCCCACTTATCTTATATATAACCGTCACATCGTCCATGAATCAGTTTTCCAAATAAAATCTACAATCGTTCGGCAATCCGTTCGGCTGTCTTTTGCCCGTTAGCGATACAGTCCGGAATACCGACTCCATAATAGGAGCAACCCGCCAAAAAAATACCTGGATAAGCTGCGGACATTTTCTTCTCCAGCGATTGCACCAGCTCATGATGCTTAATATGGTAATTCGGCATCTCCTCCAGCCACTTGGTCACCAAATGTGTGACTGGCTGAGCTTCAATACCTAAACTGCTTTTGATATCTTGAAGAGCGACCTGCAGCAGGTCCTCTTTTGACATACTTTGAAGCTTGCCGAACGACGATCCCGAGCTCTTATAGAATAGGCGCACCAAAAGACGGCTCTCTGCTGAAGTATGGCTCCATTTGCGGCTAGTCCAGGTACAAGCGTTGCATATAACATCTTCCGATTCCGATACGATAAAACCGGTCCCGTCCGCGGGCAATTGCTCGTCGGGAATATCGAAGCCGAGATACACGCTGATCATTGAGCTATTTTTCAATTCGTTAAAATCTTCGTTCAACTCAGAATCTTTAAGAACGGATTGGGCCACGGCATGCGAAGTGGCAAGTACGGCGCAATCCGCTACAATCTCCCTTTGATCGGATAGCGTAATCGTATATTGCTCGCCCGACTTTGCAATCGATTCGGCTCCCACTCCAATTATAAATTCCGCCTCTGGTAGTTCGCTTTCCATCTTGTCTACCAAAGTCGAAACCCCGTTTTGGAAAGAGAAAAATTTGCGGTCTCCCTTCCCCTTGAAGACCTGACGGTTTTCCGCCAATCCCTTCATGATACTGCCGTACTTGTTTTTGTAATCCAGCAAATAAGGAAGTGTAGATGCAATCGTAAGCTCATGGAGCTTGCCGGAATAAACCCCGGACAAGACGGGACCGATCTGCTTTTCCACGATCTCTTTGCCGAGAAAGGCTTCGAGAAATTGGCCTACCGAATCATTTTCGGTAAATTGTCCGTCGTTCGTCGTGTAGTAATCCTTTAGTGCTTCCACTTTACCTTCGGCCGAAATCAGTTCGCTGTTCGCCAGCGATTCCAGGCTCAACGGTATACCGAACACCGCCTCTTCCGGAATCGGCTTTAGTCTGCCATCCGCGTATATGAACGATTTGCCTGTTGCATTATAGACAACCTCGTCCCGCAGGCCCAACTCGTCGATCAATTGATCCATATTAGGCTTCCTCGTCACGATCGAGTCTGCGCCAGCTTCCATGACAAAACCATTGCTTGAAATAGTATTGATTTTACCGCCCAATTTGCCGTAAGACTCCACGACCACAATGCGGGCATCCAGATTCCGCTCCTTAATCTCGCGATTCAGATAATAGGCCGCGGACATGCCTGTAATACCTCCGCCAATGATGACGACTGTTTTCAAATTGATTCCACCTCGATTAGAGAACTGTTTCACATACTAAATTACATGATACCCCAATTACGAAGCGGGAAACAATGATTGCAGTCACTTTGCGGCGGAAATGTGAAAACCCGGCCAGATTTTGGCCGGGCTGTTTACTTATTGGTGATTCGTGCCTGTATAAATCAGTATGGCATCGCGCAGAAATTCCGCCGTACCCGGTCGGGTTTGATCATAATAGGCCTTGAAGCGCTCATCGGCCACATACATTTGCGCTAACCCCGCATGTGCATCCTTGGAATATTGATCCCAATAAAAAGTGAGCCATTGCTTATGCAGATCAGCCGCCTGTTGTGCCGCTTCTCCGGCAGGGTCACCAGTTTGCACCCCTTCTGCCAAGGCTGCGAACATATCCCGTTCCAATCGCTGAACTTCCTCATATTCGGCTTCGGTCATATTTTTAAGCTTGGCATTCGATTTATCGACCGTTGCGTCGCCGTATTGCCCACGGATTTCCGCCCCGTATTTCGCTTCATTTTCATCAATCAGCTTCTGCTTGAAGCCTTCGAATTTTTCTTGATCCGTCATCGTTATTCTCCCTTCCTGCGCGGCAATCGTCTTGTCTACATTGGCGATTAGCGCGTCTAATTGCTTCTTTTTGTCCAGGAGCCGTTCACGGTGTTCGATCAGCGCTTGGGTCCCGTCAAAGGATGGATCGGTGAGCAACATCTTGACTTGTTCCAGGGAAAAATCAAGCTCCCGATAAAACAAAATTTGCTGCAGCCGGTCTACCTCTGCCTGACCATAAATCCGATACCCGGATGAATTTATTCTCGCCGGCTTGAGAATATCAATTTCATCGTAGTATCGCAGCGTCCTCGTACTGATTCCCGCCAGACGCCCCAGCTTCTGAACCGTATATTCCATGTCATCGCCTCCCGACAACCCAAGTGTACTCCTTGACGTTGCGTCAAGGTCAACAAAAATAAATTTACCCTAAAAAGTGAAAGATCACACTAAGGCGCAGCTCCCGGTGTGCGGTGTTGAGTTATTAATCGAGAACGGACCATAGTTGTTAGTTACACTGCTGCACTTTGATGTTAATGCGCCTATTGATGCTTTAGTCTCTTTAGCTAACCTTTGCGTTCTGATTCCCTAATTCGCCCGTGTCGATCCAGTGCGTCAAAGTTTCTCTGCTGTGTTAAGGTTTGAGGTTTGCTGTGGTTGGTTTGCTACTTTATTGTGCCCTTCATGATTAGTTTCTCTGTTGTGTTAGTTCGCTGCTTTATTGTGTCCCTCGTGATTAGTTTCTCTGGTGCGTTTAGTTTGCTGCTTTATTATGCCCATCATGATTAGTTACTCTGGTGCGTATAGTTTGTTGTGTTTAATCTGATGCGTCAATTCCTATTTTGGTTGGTTTCTCTGGTGTAACTTGTTACTCCTGGTCGACTATTGTGCTCGGATATCCAAGCTTGCGCTGATATGCTGATGTGCTGATGTTCTGGTCAACATTTCGACGATCCCATGCCTAACGGTCATGAGAGACTTTAAAGTACTAAAAAAGGTAAGTTTGAGCGGCTAACGGACATAGAAGACCTTATTTGCCTGGTTTGAGGCTCAATCTGCCGAATATCTTGCTGTTAAGGTCTCTGGTGGCCGTTAGATTTCAAAAGCGGCAAAAAAGAGCTGATTAACGTCTCTCATGTCCGTTAAAATTCCAAATCTGCTCAAACATCAGCTGATGATGACTTAAGTAAAACAAAAGCATATAAAAATCCCATCCTATAGAAATCAGGATGGGATAAACGATGTGAAAGCTATGCGACGAATCGCAGCTTACCAAGCGTAGGCTTGAGGCGCTTCTCCGCCAGGTCCGGGGAAGATTTCGTCCAGTCTTTTCAGCTCGGCTTCGCCGAGCTTGATGTCGACGACGCGCAGCGCGGTCTCCAGCTGCTCCAGCGTCCGCGGCCCGATAATCGGCGCGGTCATCGCCGGACGCGTCAGCGTCCAAGCCAGCGCGACGTTCGCTTCGCTCTCGCCGAGCTCGCGGCATAGCTGCTCGAATGCTTCCAACTGGGCGCGATGCTGCTCGACGCGGCCCGGGTTGTTTGCCCGCTTCGAGCCCGGCGCCGGACGCAAGGCATTCCCGCCGAGCAGGCCGCCGTCCAGCGGGCTCCAAGCGATGACGCCGATGCCATGCTCATCGGCAGCCGGCAGCACTTCCAGCTCTGGCAATCTGCAGAGCAGGCTGAATTTATGCTGCTCGGAGACCAATCCGAGCATCCCCTTCGTCTTCGCCTCGTATTGCGCCTTCACCAAGTCGCGTCCAGCAAAGTTACTGGAGCCGACATAGCCGATTTTCCCCTGATGCAGCGCAATATGGAACCCTTCCCAAAGCTCGTCCCAAGATACATTCCGGTCCACATGGTGCATCTGGTACAACTCGATGTGATCGGTTTGCAGACGGCGGAGCGATGCTTCCAAATGCCGGCGCATTTTATAGGAAGATAGCCCGGCCGCATTGTTCGGCCCGTCATTTGCGTCGTTCATTTCACCGTAAAACTTTGTGGCCAGCACAACCTTTTCCCGGCGTCCGCCGCCTTGCGCAAACCACTTACCGATGATTTCTTCCGTTCTACCGGCATTTTCGCCCCAGCCATAAATATTGGCGGTATCAAAAAAGTTGATCCCCGCATCAACGGCCGCATCCATAATTTTGAACGCTTCGCTTTCTTCCGTATCGACTCCAAAGTTCATCGTTCCCAAACACAGCTTGCTCACTTTTAATCCAGAACGTCCCAAATAGCTGTATTTCATATCGTTATCGCTCCTCGTGTATGTTTTATATTTTTCCTTCGCAGTAACCCAGCCCTCCACCACCTCCCTTCCATCTCGCTAACAATCTGGTATCATTAATGTAGCTTCAAATCTTTTTATCAAGAAAGGTAGATCCAATGAGTTCACCCTTAACACAGCGGATAATCAAACTGCTCTGCGGCCGCATCTCCTATGACCGGGGCGAGGCATATCTCCGGCAGAAAAAAGTGAGCTTCACGCATACCGATCCGGAATCCGGCCAATATCAGGCAAATGTGTACGGGACCGATTCGCATCGTGTATACGTGCATATCGATCTCAACGGAGATGTAAATGCTGAATGCAATTGCTCCGCCTTTATTTCATATAACAACTACTGCAAGCATATAGCAGCCGTACTTCTGGGCATACATGAGATGGAAAACGGTTCCTTTTCACCGGTGCATTCCATCTCATTACTGCATCAGGAAGACCGCTATGATTCAACCTCTCTATATGAAGAGACAAACAATGGATTGGGGAGCAGGAACTTTCCTAAACCGCCAAACGGTTCGACGCGCGACGTCTGGCTGGCCCGCGATATGATGGGACTGTTCGATCCCAAAACGCCGCGGAGGAACCGGAGTGAAACCCGTTTTGACTCCCGTACCCGCATCCAGGCTGAGTTTATTTTGAAACTGGTGCCTTACGGGGCAGGCAGGCATATTTTCGGCATCGAGCTAAAAATCAGGAACAAACGGCTTTACATCGTAAAACAAGTCCGTGAATTTCTCGAATCGCTGGATGCTGGAAGACAGGTGCTCTTTTCCGAACATTTCACCTACGACCCGGCACTGCACAGCTTTGAACGCACCGACGACGACATCATCCGCCAACTGATTGCCGTCTCCAGAAATGAACGTCTTTATCGGGAAAGCCTCTCTGCTCAGAACAATTCGGGACGGCGTTCCGGCGGCGTTGATGAACGAATACTGCTAATTCCTCCTTATGCGTGGAACCAGATGCTCCCGAAACTGCTGGCGGCTGCGTCCGTAAAAATTGAACCGAAACGTGGTCCGGCTTGGAACCTGAGCTTGTCCGATGAGCCTCTTCCGGTACGGTACTATTTCGACCAGTCCGACGAGGAAGGATATCGGCTTCGCGTTCAAGGGCTTGATGAGCTTACGATCCTGGAACCGTACGGGCTCGTGCTGGCCGACAAGAACCTGCTGAAGCTTCCGGAAGACGGCTGCCGCCGGTTGGCCGAAATGAAAAACATGCTGGAAGCCTCGCGCCGACAGCATATCCGCATTGCTTCCGAACAAATCGAACCGTTCATGCAAAAAGTGCTTCCCGGCCTCCTGAAGCTTGGAAACGTAGAGATTGCGGACTCCGTCACGGACCGCATGGTTCAAACGCCGCTCAAAGCCCGGCTCTATCTGGACCGAGTACGGAATCGCCTGCTGGCCGGTCTCGAGTTCCAATACGGGGATATCGTACTGAATCCCTTAGAGGAAGGAACCGGCAGAGGCAGCGAGCTCATCGTGCTGCGAGACGACGAAACGGAACGAAGCATCCTCGATTTGATGGATGAGAGCGATTTTACAAGAACGGAAAGCGGATATTTCCTTGACGATGAAGATGCGGAATACGACTTCCTCGTGCATGTCGTGCCAAGGCTGGAACAAATGCTGGACGTCTACGCCACTTCGGCGGTCAAGGTCCGCATACGGCCGGTGTCTGCTCCTCCCAAAGTATCCGTCCGGCTCGGCGAACGTACGGATTGGCTGGAGATCTCGTTTGACTTGAACGGAATTTCCGAACAGGACATTCGCGGTGTGCTGGAGGCGCTGGAAGTGAAGCGTAAGTATTACCGCCTCCCCGATGGGGCGCTGATGCCGCTTGATAGCGAAGAATTCAAGCATATCGTTAATTTCATGAACGAAATTGGTCCACATCGGCTGTTCGAGGACGGAACCGGATTTACCGTCCCAGTGACCAGAGGACTGCATCTGTTGGAGGAACAACGTTACGGCAACACGATCAAGCTTGGAAAGAGCTTCCGCCAACTGCTGCATCACATCAAAAATCCGGACAACCTGGATTTTCCCGTACCCGAATCCTTGGCCCCGGTGCTGCGCGATTATCAGGCCTATGGATATCACTGGATGAAAATGCTTGCTTACTACCGCTTTGGCGGCATCCTGGCGGACGACATGGGACTGGGAAAAACGCTGCAAAGCATCGCTTTCCTCGTCTCCGTTTTGCCGGAAATCCGGGCTCAGGAGCTGCCCGCCATCATCGTCGCTCCCGCATCGCTGGTGTACAACTGGCGGAACGAGCTCAAGAAATTCGCTCCGGAAATCCGCTGTGCGATCGCCGATGGAAGCAAGGGAGAACGCCTTCGAATCCTTAACAACACGCGGGATACGGATGTGGTGATCACCTCTTATCCGCTGCTGCGCATGGACATAGAACAGTTTGCCGCCAAGTCGTTCCACACGCTCTTTCTCGACGAAGCCCAAACGTTCAAGAACTATACGACCCAGACGGCGCATGCGGTCAAGGCTTTACAGGCCAAGCACCGCTTTGCTCTCACGGGTACACCGGTCGAAAATGCGCTGGAAGAACTTTGGTCAATTTTTGATGCCGTATTCCCGACCTTGTTCCAAAACCGTAAGCAATTCAACGATTTGACTCGGGAACAGGTCGCCAAAACGATTCGTCCTTTCCTGCTCCGCCGTTTGAAGACCGACGTGTTAAAAGAGCTTCCCGAGAAGATTGAATCCGTGCAGGCATCGGAATTGCTGCCGGAACAGAAGAAGCTGTACGCCGCCTTTTTGGCTCAACTTCAGCAAGAAACCTTGAAGCATTTGAACGAGGACAGCTTCCAGAAGCACCGCATCCGGATTTTAGCCGGATTAACCCGGCTGCGCCAGCTATGCTGCCATCCCGCCTTATTTGTGGACAACTATGAGGGCAGCTCCGCTAAATTTGAACAGTTGCTGGAAATCGTCGAGGAGTGCCGCAGCGCAGGGAAACGGATGCTGATTTTTTCCCAATTCACCGAAATGCTTGGCATTATTGGCAAAGAGCTAGGATACAGAGGCGTACCTTTCTTCTATCTTGATGGAAAAACGCCGGGTTCCGAGCGAGTCGAGCTTTGCACCCGATATAATGAGGGCGAGCGCGACCTGTTCCTGATTTCTTTGAAAGCCGGAGGAACCGGGCTTAATCTGACCGGGGCGGACACCGTCATTCTTTATGACCTGTGGTGGAACCCTGCGGTCGAACAGCAGGCGGCCGACCGGGCTCACCGGATCGGGCAGACCAATATCGTTCACGTCATCCGCCTGGTTACTGAAGATACCGTTGAAGAAAAAATGTACGAGCTCCAGCAAAAGAAGAAAGACCTGATCGACGAAATCATTCAACCGGGACAGGAAGCCGTATCCTCTCTGACCGAGCAGGAAATACGCGATATTTTAATGATTTGAGCCATGTTAAAATAATGAACGAATTTAAGTTACTTCCTCCCGATTATACTTTCTTCTATTCACATTAATGAATGTCGGGATGTTTGTTCTTCATGTCATTATGTAATAAACAAGCCGGACTGGACACACTCCAGACCCGGCTTGTTTTGATGTTGCCTGTTATTTTATGGCGAAGACGTCCCGTAAACCTCAAATTCGTACAGCGAGTAACCGTAGGGGGTTCCTCTTTCCGAGCCTAACATTCTCACGTAACGTGCATTATGTGGCGAAAAATCGATCTCATCCACTCCCCCATTACCATCTGTCGTTGAATTTACATCCGTCCATTGGACCGGGGTACCGCTCGAATCTGTCGAGACCTGTATCTTATATTGCTTGGCGTATGCAGCTTCCCACTTCAGCGTCACGCCGGAGATGCTTTGCACACTCCCGAGATCCACGTAAATCCATTCCGGATCGCTTCCTTCATCGCTGGCCCAACGCGACATCAGATTTCCGTCAAAAGCCTTGTCAGCTTCAAATCCTGAGCCTTCGATCGAGCTGGATACGGCCGGCTTGTTCAAGGCGAGGTTTATGATCGGCTGCTCTGCCTGCCCCTCCGGCACCCACCAATTGCCCGTGATAAATAACAAATTCAGCAAATTATAAGTATCGCTAAAATAGTCCTCGCGCTTGTTCTTCATCCAGTCCCAACCGGCGTTAATCCAGGCCTGATTAGCACTGTCGGCGGTTCCGGCCGAAATAAAGGGCGCCACGAACACGGCAGTTGCATAATCGCCAATGGCGGTGCCTTTCAAATTGTAGCCGTTCTTGATATTGGCCGGCGAGCCGTTGGCCTTTGTCTTGATCCAGCCGGTTATCTTATCTGCAGCGGCTTTACCTCTCGGATCCCCGTAGAAGGCGTAGTCCATCACTACTCTTAACGGAAATCGGCTGGCGTTATAATAATATTGATTCGTTTCCTTAAATTCATCCAGATACCATTCAGGGGCCGGTTTCGGCGGATTGCCTACCACAAAATCGGATACCAGCCC
Source organism: Paenibacillus sp. Marseille-P2973 (assembly GCF_018101095.1). NCBI lineage: Bacteria > Bacillati > Bacillota > Bacilli > Caryophanales > Paenibacillaceae > Paenibacillus > Paenibacillus sp. Marseille-P2973. Next base: position 128,417 of record NZ_JAGQEH010000011.1, on the reverse strand, counting down.
GGTTGTCGGCGAATAGGCGGCTGTGAACTGATCATATACCGAATATAAATTGTCGATGACCTGGATCCATCCCGCATCTCCGGTCACCTCATAAAATGCTCGAAAATGACTCAACATCCAATCGGAGGGTCGGGTATTCAAAGCATCCTTGGAATCCCAGTCGCCAAGATTAAGTCTGTTGTTCGTAGTAATATAGCTTACTTTGATACCGTCATTGATCATTTTTCGGGCTTCATCCAAATAATTAACGGCCCCATCCGAGCCCCACTGCTGATGAGCCAGAATTAATGAATAGGCAATATCAAGATCGCCGTCGGTAGCCGAACCGAAATGGCCTTGGGCTTTAGGATTGTCAGCGACTACCCACCCCATCAGATGGGGATTGCCCGAACTCTTGTAAGCGCGTGCAGTTTTAAACAGACCGTTGTAAATATTCTTTGCATTGGGGTCATGCCCGGCCATCAAAACCGTTATGATCATGCCGTACCCTTGACCTTCGGAGGATCCCAGCGCTTTGAAGCCCTCCGGATCTCCGGTAATATCTCCCTTGACATAATATCCTCCGGGGAGTGAGGACAAATCATGCTTCAAATACGTGGCCTTCCAGTAATCGTAATAATCGGAGACAGATTTGTTCATCGCATTTTGAGTAACATGGCTCGGTTTGATCATTCCGGGGTAATCGACTTGCTGGGGAAAAGGTTTACTTATTCCGGCGGCGTACGAGGTCTGTGCTGGGATCCCAAAACCCGCGGGGAGCAGGAGCGCAAGCGCAAGAAGCATCTTCAGCACCTTCGGCTTTCCATGGCGGATTGGGAGCGCCTTTGTCCTTGTTAAATCCATGATCATTCCTCCTTAAGTAGTAAATAAATGAACTACGCTAGCGGAAGATGTCTTAGCAAGGATGTCCTATAAAGGCATCATATTACAATTTCAGGTAAATATAAACCACTTGAGCTCCACGTCTGTAAAGAATGTTTGTAAATAGCGGTAACGGGTAACTATAAATAAGGAATTACCACAGAACAGTCACAGAAGGAGGACATTAACATGCCACATCAAGATAATCAATCTTTTCAAGATGAAGCAGAACTGAGGAATAAACCGGATCATGAAGGGGATTCCCTTGCTGAAAAGAAAAAAATGGAGAACGGCGTAGATATCGAGCCCGAGGCCGACGAATGGGTTGCCAAACCGGTAGCCTTTACTGAATCGGACAGTAAAAAAGAATAGATTGCAAATCACAACCGCCCGGAATACCGGGCGGTTTTTAATTATGCTGTTATATAAAGCGAACCGGAAGGGCTAAAACCTGCCTTAGTCGAATAATTGATTAATGAATAGTAAATTCTTGTTATGAAACGGAGAGGATAAGCATGGGGGTGTTTGCGGACGATTTGCTGCAGGACAAGGTTGTTTTAATCACCGGCGGAGGAACCGGCCTCGGGCGGGCCATGGGCAGCAGATTTCTGGAATTGGGAGCGAAACTCGCCATATGCGGCCGGCGTGAGGATATCCTAATTCAAACAGCGGAAGAGCTTGGAACGGAACATAATGAGATATTCTATAAAAGTTGCGATGTAAGAGATCCCGACCAGGTCCAAGCTCTTGTGGCTGCCGTAGAGGAACGATTCGGCCGCATCGATGTGCTCGTCAATAATGCAGCAGGAAACTTTATCAGCCCTACGGAACGTTTGTCCCATCGTGCCGTAGACGCCGTACTGGGCATCGTGCTTCACGGCACATTTTACATGACGCTCGAAGTCGGAAAGAGCTGGATCGGCCGTCAGCAATCCGGAACGATGCTGAATATTGTGACCACTTATGCCAACACAGGGTCGGGATACGTTGTCCCTTCCGCTGCAGCGAAGGCCGGCGTTCTGGCATTAACCCGCTCCCTCGCCGTTGAATGGGCACCTTATGGAATTCGGCAAGTGGCGATCGCCCCGGGCCCGTTTCCGACGGATGGGGCCTCCTCTCGCCTCTCTCCTACACCGGCTCTGGAAGAAAAAATGATGTCTCGCCTCCCCCTTGGTCGAACCGGGTCACCGGAGGAACTGGCGGACTTGGCCGCATTCCTCGTTTCGGATGCCGCCAGCTATATCAACGGTGAAGTCGTTACCATAGATGGCGGGGAATGGCTGCGCGGTGCCGGCCAGTTTAACGATCTTTCTTCCGTCAGCCCCGAAGAGTGGGATCGTCTTGCAGAATTGACCCGAAAGGGAAACAAAAAATAAAGCAGGCTTGCTACAGCAAGCCTGCCTTCCTTAGAAAACCTTTAACTAAATAAATTTGATAGCGGACCCGATCCGCTTTAGCTAAACTCCAGCAAGTTTCTACCGTCACAGCCCGAGCTTTTAACAACCGGGCTGCCGCTGTGCGGGACGAGCCCGGCAGTTCATGTAACCGGAGATTAAAATGATGAGACTTCTTGGAAATCGTGCGATTTATGTCTTTAATCAAGCGCCGGGCTTGGAGAATACTGCGATTACCGGGGTTGGTAATCAGCGTTTGTCCGAGACTGCTGGCGCGAACCTGGGATAATCCGTTTGCTTCGTGTAAATCCAGATACCACTCCAAGCCGTAACGCTTGGCTAATTGATACAAGGCGCCCGCTAAGGGATGACGGGCGGCCATGCCGGATTTGCGGGGAAAAGTGCGGTTTAAATCAGGTACGCCGCGGATGTTTTTCCGGAATGCACTCTGATTTACAATCGGGACGATTATTAATGTCCCTTTGCGAATTTTGAGATGTTGCGTCAGAAACTGATTCGCCAATTGCTGAGCTGCCGCTACACTAGCTCTTTCGTTACCGTGAATCCCCGACACGACCATGACATGCGGTCCTTTGCTCTCCCCTCGGATCACATAGTACGGCGTAGCGTAAGGCGTTGAAGCAGCCAAGGTTAGTCTTTGAACCGGCATGAGACTTCACCTCCCCCGACCTGATAGGTATTTATATGCAAGGTCAGGACAAGAGGCTTGGACGGGAGTTTATTCCTGCGGCCTTTTATTCCGCCGGATCATCATCACCATAAGTAATAAAGCAGGCATTGCCATTTGAATATACGGATAATATCTATTTAACACGAGATCTATTCCCACCCACAAATGATGGGAAAAGTTAGGGGATATGAAAGAAGCGGAATAAACCATCAAGCCTACGGGGATTACCCATTTTTTGTAGCCTGTCGCGGTGATCTGAGAGAATCCTATCGTGGCCCCGATATAGAACAAAAGTATTTTCGTACCCAAGCCAATGAAAAGCACGAGTACAAACAAGACATCCATCCTTTCAAACACTTCCGCAAGTTCGATTAATTGTACAACTTGCAGCAAAGGAAATACGGTCATTTCGACAATCGTCGGACCCAGCACAAGCAAATTAATTTGATTGATGATGATTAAAGCGACTGCAACAACTATATACGTGATAAGAACTGAGGCGCGGAGATGCTTCGCTTTTTTTACGAGCGGAAAGAATACGAGAAATAACAGCGTCTGCGCAAACGGAAAAGAAACAATTTCCGGAACGGCTGCATCCCATACGGGCTTTATCCCGTTTTCAAGAACAGGCAGCATATATTCAAATTTAATCATGCCTTCTCCCGCTATCATAATGACCAACAGGAAATAGCTTACGATCACAATAGGGAGCAAGACAACGCATACCAGAAAAACCATATGAATGCCATAACGTGCACTGTTGGCAAGAACCAGTAAGGTAATTAGCATAATGATCGGTAAAGGGGTCCGATTAAGCAGCGCAAATGCACCTAGCTCTCCTAAATCCCTGAGATTACGTGAGGATTCATAAGTAAAATACAAGGCAAAAACAAGAGCAAAGATGGTACCTATCCACCTTCCCAAGTAATGGCGGCATAACCCGAATAAATCCCTTTCCGAATCCCTCCGGTAAATGCCCAAGTAAATCAGGAGCAATAAAAAGCCTAAACCTGCACCAATCAGCATAGCTAGCCAAGCATCCTGTTTCACTTTTGCCCCGATTTGGAACAGCGTCGTACTACCGACTTCAAACAAAGTCAAGCCTGCAATCAACTCGGTGACTCTGCTTTTTCCAGAACTCATTTCATTCAACCCTTCTGACTATGTTCAGTTCAACTTCCATCTTTCCAATCAAATTCGTTGGACAGGTTTTCGAAAGACTTTTTAAATAATCCCGGGCGTTTTACTGATACCTTGACTTGAACATCAAGCTCAATATTTTCATAGTGATCCGGCCAAGAATCTTTTATATTCTTCCACTCATTTGGATATTTCCGGTGCACTTTATCAGCAAATCCAGGCAAATCAACTCGCATTTTTTTTGAAGCCTTCCAACCGGTATTAATAAAGTCGAGAATCTCCTCTTCTATGTTTCTCTCAATGATTCGAATGCTCTCCGGCTTGGTCAGATCTTCCTTACATTGAAATTCCAACAGATCTCCGGCGGCTTTCACCCTGATTTTCATTTTAAAATGGTCTCCTACCTTTTCCGGCGAAACCTTTGTTTTGGAACTCGTGACGCGGAAGGAGTTATTTTTACCCTGTGAGTCGCCTTGAGTACAGCCGAAAGAAATCGTACTTCCCTTTACCTGATCCGAGAGCCAGGAGATCCCAAAGCTTTCCTGCCGATTCATCCATCCTACAAAATGCTCCCTGCGAAAAACCCCCAAGCGTACAATTTTTAGCTTAGCAGGCGATGATGTCAATTTCTCAGCTTCCTGCGATTCCAGTTCTTTACTTTCACCGCCCGTAAATCGGATCTCGGGTACTCCGGCCGCTCCGGAATCGGAAGTTATCTTTTGTGCCAACTGATACATTTTGATTAAAGGAAAAATTGAGGAAAAGCTGGTTTCTTTTCGTAAAATTTCAGATAGAGCCGCACCCGGCATTTTTTCTGGAGGAATTAACTTTTTAAGAATATCCTTTGCTTTTCCATCAGTGATAGCAACAAGTACCGTCTCCCGGGCATCAATATTCCGGAAATACAGGTCAAGGATTTGCATTAACCCTTCCTTCGCCGCTTCCTTACCGATGATCAAAACGTCCGTATGCCCAAAATACAGCCGACGCGGGTTTTCAACATAACCCAGGTCCGCAGCTTCGCGAATGGTTTCCCCTTTAGTAGAAAAGACATGTATACTCGGATTCGCCCCTCCCCCTCCGCCGCCTTGGCCGGTCCCTACGCTGGACGGAACGATGATTTGATAAGACATCACCCATTTTCCATCCTGTCTGTCAAATCCGGTGGCGATCGTAATTCCTATTTCATTCAATTCCGTACGGTTCCAACATCCAGTTATCATCAAGCAGACGATTAGTATGATGCAGCCTAAAACAGCTTGACGCATGGGTTCAACCTCCTATTTTTCCTTCCGGCCCTCTTTTCCCGCAGAAGGCTGCCGCATCTTATTTTGCATACTGATATAGGCAGGACGTGTCTTCATGAATGGCCAAGGGACCCGGATAAACACGTCTTTGAGATTGGACATGCTGAGCGGAGCTACTGGCAAAAAATAAGGGACACCGAATGAGCTTAATGAAACAAGATGAATAAAGAGCGGGATAATTCCCGCGAGAATTCCGAATAACCCGAAACTCCCCGCCAGCAGCATTAGAGCGAATCGGACAAGCCGGGCAGCTGCGGACATGCTGAATGTCGGAATAACAAAGCTTGAAATAGCGGTGAAGGAAACGATGATAACCATCGCTGCGGAGACAAGCCCAGCCTGAACTGCCGCTTGTCCTAAAACAAGCGCTCCGACGATGGAAATCGCCGGTCCGACGACCCGGGGCATACGAACGCCAGCTTCCCGAATGACTTCGAAAGTCAATTCCATGATTAAAGCTTCCAACAATGCGGGGAGGGGGGTCCCTTCCCGTTGTGCGGCCAGACTAATTAACAAAGTTGTCGGGATCATCTCCTGCTGGAAGGTTGTTACGGCGATGTATATAGATGGAAGTAGCAAGGCGCTTATAAATGAAAATAGACGAATCAGGCGGAGAAACGAGGAAATATCGTATCTTTGATAATAATCTTCGCTGGATAAGAAAAATTTGAAAAAAGTAACCGGTAAGAGAAGCACAAATGGCGTACCATCCACAAGAACCGCTACAAGACCTTCCAGCAGGTTGCCAGCGACGCTGTCCGGCCGCTCCGTGTTCATCACCGTCGGAAACGGAGTAAACGACACGTCTTGAATAAATTCCTCAATATATCCGCTCTCCAGAATGCTATCCGTTTGTATGGCGTCAAGACGCGCAAATACCTCTTTCACTACATCGGGATTTGCAATACCCTGAATATAAGCAACACTAACTCGCGTCTGAGTAAGACTGCCGATAAATCGATCTTCAAATCTCAAATCTGCCGATCGGATTCTGCGTCGCAGCAGCGATATATTGGTTGAAATATCTTCGGTAAATCCCTCTTTCGGTCCGCGAATGACCGTTTGGGAGGAAGGTTCTTCAATAGCCCTTCTCATTCCACCGGGCAAAGACACTGTGAAAGCCTCTTTTATGCCATCTATCAATACAACGGAATCCCCCCCCAATATTGCTTGAATTACCTCGGATTTTGTGAGGGCCAGCTTCGTGTCTCTTGCGGGCAAATCCTCTTTAACATTTCGAAAAGGATCCTTGACCATGATGCCGTTGATGTCCTCTTGACCAATTTTTATAATAAGATCATTTAACTGAGTCTGATCAACCAAGCCATCAATGTAACAAATTGCAGCATATGCGGCGTTTTCTCCCGGATGAACAAACTCCCGTATGATAAAATCTGAGCTTCCGCCTAAAGTCTGCCGGAGTACAGTAAGCTTTTCCGACAATGAGGATGTGAGATTCGCCGATTCTTCCTGACCGGATATTCCTTGGTCTATCGACACAGGGTCTTGGAGTTTTGCGTTTTTTTGCTTCTTCAATCTTAAGCGGAAGTGTCCAAGCTTGTTCATACGCAACCTCCTGTAACAATGTGGTATCTTGTAATATACCCTTAGCCAATTTCTGTATACTCTTAGGAGATAGCAGATAAAAAAGCCTAAGCATTTCGCTTAGGCTTTGATCATATTCGTTTCTACTCCATTATTAATTTTCTATAGTAGCTGCTTTACTCTTATCCCTGGACACAAAGTAGACGACTAAATACAGGACGATAAACAGCACCATAAAACCCGCGGAATATCGGTACATTTCAGCGTAATTCGTAACCGAAGCAATGGCACCCAGTAGGATCGCGCCGATCGCCACACCGAAATCGGTAGAGTTATAAAACATACTGTTGGCCGCCCCATATTGATCCGGGGAAGAAGTGCGCAGCATCCAAGCCTGAATCGTCGGCTGAATCGCTCCAAATCCAAGCCCGTACAACAATGCCGACACGATCAATAACGGCAGCGACGTTGCGAAGGACAACACCGTCATGCTGACCACCACGAGGAGTGCTGCGGGAAGTAATACGGCCGCATGTCCTCTGCGGTCAAACACCCGGCCTGAAATCGGACGGATAATAATGATGGTGACCGCATTAAACAGGAAGAACAGACCTACCTGCTCCAGATGGACGAATTCGCCGAACAGTGCGATAAAGCTGAGCAGCCCGCTATATGTAATAGACAAGACTACATTAAGCAATGCCGGAAAAATCAGCTTACGATTGAAACGCCCCCGTTCCGCATGCTTGACTTCCCCGCCGCTCGGTTCAATCCGAGGAGCTGCCGGTAGCGAGCGAGTCAGTAAGAGGATCGGAATAATTAAAACAACAGTTACCGTCCCGATCACGGTAAGCGTGCCGAAACTCGACTGTTTCATCACATTCAAACCGATCATCGGTCCGACGGACATCGCCAGGCTGGTAGACAAGCCGAAATACCCGATTCCTTCACCCATACGGCGAAGCGGAATGATTTGCGAAACTAGGGTCGGAAGAATTGTGCTGGCAATTCCGAACCCGATACCATATCCTGCTCGCATAACTAATAGCGTGCCCACGGATCCGGCGAACACATAGATGCCGGTTGTAACGGCCGCAATCACCAGACCGGCAAACAGCAGTGCATTACGGGATATTTTTCTCAGTAAAGCCGCAGTCATAAAACGTGTAACGATGGCAGAAAGAGCAAATACGCTTGTTACCAGACTTACCTGCAAATCGCCGGCTTGAAATTCATTTTTAACGTAGGCCGGGAATGACGATAATAACATCTGTAGATTTAAAAATAATAAAAACGCACAAAGCGTTAATGAAATAAACGATTTTGTCCATAAGATTCCCTGTTGTTCTTCTTGATGCATATTTTCTCTCCTATCTCCTGTCTATTCCTTCTCGTTAGTATCTATTATTTGTGTGACATGTTCATTGATCCGCAATAGAAATTCCGTAAGCAGGGCATACTCTTCGGAAGACAAACAGCGTTTGACCTCTTCCGTTACTCCCTCCTCGATGGGTAATGTTTCGCGAATCAGTTCCTTTCCCCGTTCTGTGCTGTAAACAAGGAAAGATCTTCGGTCCTGCAGGCCCGTTTGTTTGTACACCAGACCTTTGCTTTCCAGATGATCCAGAATGCGTGTCGTGGTCGGCTTATCCTTTCCGGTCCGCGCCGCAATTTCGCGCTGAATCATTCCTTCGGAACGGTCAATCTGATGCAGAACCGACCATTGTTCAGGCGTAATGTCATGTTCTTTCAATCTTTTTTGCAATAGAGTCGCTATTTTTCTGTAAGTGACACCCATAATAAAACCAATGGCCAAATTTCCGCTTTGGTCTTGTGTAGTCATTTGAATGTTCCTTTCACTCTTGAATAATAGTTGCATAGACAACTATATAAAAGACAACTATATTTGTCAAGTTGTCTTGCAACGTGTAAAACCCGCCAAGGCTTTATCCCGGGCGGGCTAATAAGGAAGTCGTCATGCTGTTTAGGTAAAATAAGTTTAATGTCAGGTTAGGTAACCCGAAAAGTCCCTGTACCGAACGCACAGAGCGTGCCATCCTCCAGTCTGGAGAACGCCTGAGCGGTAATCGACTTGCGAGAAGAATGAAGCAGCTCGGCGGTAGTCGTGATGCGCCCTTGCCCGGCTTTGGCAACATAGTTCATATTGAGATTTGTGGTGACCACGCTTGCCTCCGGCTTGGCAATCATGGCCAGCATGCCCATAGCCGAATCGATCACTGAAGCATACACTCCGCCATGAACAATGCCGATCAAATTCAAATGATGACGCTGGATTTCAAACGACACGACAACCTGCCGGTCATTTACCGTTTCGATCGTGCATCCGAGTACGTCCCAGAATGTGCCTGCCGCCGCCCGATTCCACTCCTCCCATTTCGGGTGCCTCCGAAATGAATCCGCTTCCATGATTTTGTCCTCCTCGCCGCTTGTCATCTACGTCGTCACGTCTAAACTGTTTTGCTTGCCTCATCCTTTATCGAAATTCACGCTGTCCTGTTCGCTATTGTTTCGTGCAGCTTCTTCTTCGATCAACTTCCGGCGCAGCACTTTACCGGCCAGCGTCTTGGGAAGACTATCCCTGAATTCGTATACCCTCGGGACCTTATAGGCGGCGAGCTTCTCCTTGCACCATTGCTTCAGTTCATCCGCATCCGGCACCGCTCCAGCCCTAGGCACAATATATGCCTTCACCGTCTCGCCCCGATAAGGGTCAAAAATTCCGGCAACGATTGCTTCCTCCACATCGGGATGCTCGAAAAGTACCTCCTCCACCTCCCGGGGATAAATGTTGTAACCACCTGCGATAATGAGATCTTTTCTTCGGTCCAAAATATAGAAATACCCGTCTTCGTCCATTCTCCCCAAGTCTCCGGTCAACAGCCAGCCGTCTTTTAGGCATTTGTAGGTTTCCTCGGGCTGATTCCAGTATCCCTTCATCACCTGAGGACCCTTGACCGCAAGCTCCCCGATTTCCCCGAGGGGAACTTCTTCCAGGGTATCCGGCTGAACAATTTTGGCGTCAGTATCTGGAAAAGGAATGCCGATCGAGCCGGTCTTTCGTTTCTCCCAAATGTTATTGGCATGCGTCACCGGGGACGCCTCCGTTAGCCCGTAGCCTTCTATCAGCTTGCCTCCGGTAATCGTCTCGAATCGGGTCTGAACTTCCAGGGGCAGCGAAGCTGCCCCGCTGATGCAGACATTGATTGAAGATAAATCATAACTCCCAATCGCCTGATGATTGATAATCGCCACATACATGGTCGGCGCTCCAGGGAACACCGTCGGCTTCTTTTTATGGATCGTCTGCAGCACCTGGTTAATCTCAAACCGGGGAACGAGAATCAGCGTCCCTCCGAGGGCGACAGCCTGGTTCAGCAGTACAGTCAAACCGAATACGTGAAAAAACGGCAGCGCGGCCATATACCGTTCCATACCTTGTCTGGAGCGATAGAACCACAGCTTGGTTTGCAGGGTATTGGCGACCAGATTGGAATGAGTCAGCATGACCCCTTTCGCAAACCCGGTCGTTCCTCCTGTATATTGCAGCAGCGCAAGGTCTTTGTCCGCACTCACTGGTACCTGAATCGGATCGCCCGAAGATTGCTTCAGCAATTCCTTAAAGGATAGTACTTGCTCGTTATAGGTCACGTGCGCGGCCATGCCGTCTTTTTTGGCTTTGATCGGATACAGCAAGTTTTTCGGAAACGGCAGCGCATCTTGAATGGAAGTCACAAGGATAAATTCCAAAGGCTTTGTGCCCATCGAGTTCTGCACCCTTTGGACAAGCGCGTCCAAGGTAACGATCAGGCGAGCTCCCGAGTCCGTCAATTGGTGCTCCAGCTCCCGAGGCATGTACAGAGGATTGGTCATCACAACGATGCCGCCGATCAGAAGCGTACCATAGTAGGTGATGACCGCCTGCGGACAATTCGGAAGCATAATCGCTACACGGTCCCCCTTGTTAATTCCGAGGCGCTGCAGCGTTCGGGCAAACCGATAACTTTTTTCCAACAGCTCGGCATACGTCATTTTTTTCCCCAGAAAATCAAGCGCATGCACCTGTGGATAGCGTTCTGCTGTTTGAATAAGAAACTGGGCTAAATTTTGCTTCGGATAATTATAGGTCGGTGGTACTTCGACAGGATAATGTCTTAACCATGGCTTGTTGGACAACATCGCCTTACCTCCCATCCGATCAGCTTCATTACACCACGTACTTCTCCGCCTCAATAACTTTGGATGCAATTTGGCGTTTCAGTTCAAGCGTATTTACGGCGGAGCGTTTCGTCAACTTTTTAAGCACGGATAGCTGCGTGCGGAGCACATCACCGGACTCCATGGCCGCGAGCACCTCTTTTGCCCAGGCTTCGATCCGGCCAAACTGCTCCTGGACAAACGCTACCGTCATAGCGATTGCGAGCCCGGCCTTGTCTTCTCCGGAACGGTCGATACATTTTTTGGTTCGGGAGAGAGCGCTTTCCATCGCAAAAATCGAAATCATGATATCCGCCAAATGGCTCAAAATTTCCTGCTCCTGCTCCAGCTTCAACTGGTATTTTTGCACCGCTTGAGCTCCGGTCATCAGGAAGATCTTTTTCGCCATGGCAAGGAGATGTGTCTCCGGCTCTAACGTCCCTTCGAACTCCTGCGTCGGCATAGGCTCCATCAATTCCGCCTGAAGCTTCATCGCTTTTTGCATCAGAGGCAGCTCGCCCTTCATCGCCCGTTTGACCAGTGTTCCCGGAATGAGCAGCCGGTTGATTTCATTCGTTCCTTCAAAAATCCGGTTTATCCGCGAGTCGCGGTAAATCCGTTCAATCGGGTACTCTTGAATGAAGCCGTAACCGCCGTGAATCTGGACACCTTCATCCGCCACGAAATCCAGCGCCTCGGACCCGAATACCTTGTTGATGGAGCATTCCAACTGGTATTCCGCAATCGCTTTGGCGGACTGGTAGCCGACATCCGCGCTGCCATGATCCACCTCGGCCAGACTAATATCAAACAGCCCGGCAGTCCGGTAGACCATGCTCTCCAGTACAAAGGTGCGGATATTCATCTCAGCCAGCTTTTTACCGATGAGCGGAAAAGACGATATTTTACGGCCGAATTGACTCCGTTCATTAGCATATGCGGAACTGAGCTCAATGGCATCTTTCGCCGCGCCAACACACCCGGCAGCCAGTTTGAAACGCCCGATGTTCAGAATGTTGAACGCGATCAAATGACCTTTGCCTACTTCCCACAGCAGATTCTCTACCGGCACCTTAACATCCTCAAGGATCAACGGACAGGTGGACGAGCCCTTGATGCCCATTTTCTTCTCTTCCGGTCCGATACTGACGCCGTCCATTTCCCGCTCCACGATGAATGTGCTGAAATCCTTGCCGTCGACCTTGGCATACACGATAAAAATATCAGCAAACCCCGCATTTGTGATAAATTGCTTCGTGCCGTTCAGCACATAATGCGAACCGTCTTCCGACAGCTTCGCCGTCGTTTTGGCGCCGAGCGCATCCGACCCGGAGGACGGTTCCGTCAGGCAGTAGGCGGCGATTTTCTCGCCGGTGGCCAGCAGCGGCAAATATTTTTGTTTCTGGGCTTCGGTGCCGAAATAAACGATCGGCAGTGTCCCGATGCCGACATGTGCGCCAAAGGAGAGCGCAAAGGAGGAAGCCTTCGTCAGCTTTTCATTAATCAGCGTCGTGCTCACTTTATCCAGCCCCATGCCCCCGTAGGCTTCGGGAACATCAGCTCCAAGCAAACCCAGCTCACCGGCTTTGTTCAAGAGCTCCACCGTCAGCTTGTAATCCAGCTTTTCGACCTCTTCATCGCGGGAAGCGACCTCGCCTTCCACAAACTGCTCCGTCGTTTCCGCGATCATCCGCTGCTCTTCGGTAAAATCCTCCGGCGTCACGATCCCCCGGTAGTCCACATCTTCAATGACAAAGCTGCCGCCCAGTACTTTGCTTTTGCTTATCGTCTCATGACTCACTTGCGATCCTCTCCTTTGGTTTGAATTTCCCTGCTAACGAACCTCACTGTGCTTCATCCCTATGCATGAACCTCGAACACGCCAGCCGCGCCCATTCCTCCCCCGATGCACATGGACACCACGCCGTATCCGCCTCCACGGCGGCGAAGCTCGTTGATCAGCGTGGCGGTGAGTTTGGTTCCGGTGCAGCCGAGCGGATGGCCAAGGGCAATCGCTCCGCCGTTGACATTGACTTTGTCTTCGTCGATGCCGAGCTCGCGGATGATGTGCAGGCACTGCGACGCGAAGGCCTCGTTAATTTCGAAAAGCGAGACGTCGTCCAGGCTGATGCCCGCCATCTCAAGCGCCTTCGGAATCGCCTTCACTGGGCCGACGCCCATCAATTCCGGCTCTACGCCGGCCAAAGCAAAGGAGCGAAACGTCGCGAGCGGCTTCAAGCCGAGCTGGTCGGCGCGCTCGCGGCTCATGAGGGCAACCACGGCCGCACCGTCGCTCATCTGCGACGTATTCCCTGCCGTTACTGTGCCGCCGGCTTTAAAGCCGGGCTTCAGCTTCGCTAAAGCTTCAAGTGTCGTATCCGTCCTAACCCCCTCATCGGTATCGAAAACGACTGTGTTCCGCACCAGTTTTCCGCTGTCCCCAATTTGGGAGAGCTCCGCCTGAATCGGAACGATCTCTTCTTTAAACCTCTCCTCGGCAATCGCCTTCGCCGCTTTCATATGCGAGCGGAATGCGAATTCATCCTGATCTTCGCGGGAGATGCCAAACTTCTCCGCCACCCGTTCGGCCGTATGTCCCATGGCCATATACACTTCCGGCATCTCATCCACAATTCTCGGATTCGGTGATACCTTGAACCCGGTCATCGGGACATGGCTCATGCTTTCGACGCCTCCGGCGATCATTACTTCCGCATGGCCGAGCATGATCCGCTCCGCAGCAGAGGCGATCGCTTGCAAACCGGAGGAGCAAAACCGGTTGATCGTAATTGCGGGAACCGTCACCGGAAATCCGGCATACAACGACATGATGCGGGCAAAATTAAGCCCCTGCTCACCTTCAGGCATCGCGCAGCCGATGATGATATCATCCACATCCTCTTTATTCAGCCCCGGCGCCCGTTCAACGACGGCTTCCAACACCGCTTTCCCGAGATCGTCGGCACGGGTCTGTGCCAAACTGCCCCGCTTGGCCTTGCCCACCGCCGTTCGTGCCATAGACACAATCACTGCTTCTTTCATAAACTCACCCTCCCTTTCCTTTTTCTAATTCCGCAGCGGTTTGCCTTTGGTGAGCATGTGCTGCATCCGTTGTCTTGTTTTCGGCTCGCCGCATAAGCTCAGGAATGCTTCCCGCTCCAAGTCCAGCATGTGCTGCTCCGTTACCCAAGAGCCGGGCGGAACATCTCCTCCCGCCAGCACATGGGCCAGCTTGTTGGCGATCAGCAGATCATGGTCACTGATATATCCGCTCTCCCTCATGCCCAGCGCTCCCAACCGCAAAACCGCTTTGCCTTCCGTACCGACTACACGCAGCTTCGTTTCGGCAATCGGTTCGTATCCCGATGACGCCATGCGAAGAACCGCCTGTTTCGCTTCATAAATCGTATGGTCGGGATTCAGCACGACCCGGTCCGACGGTCGTAAGTAGCCCAACTTCTTCGCATCATGTCCGCTAGTCGATACTTTCGCCGTTCCGACCGTTTCGAAGATCCGGTTAATGTATGGCTGCAGATCCGCTTCAGGCAGCCCGGCCTGTTGACTGGCCCGCAGGGCAAGCTCCTTGCAGCCGCCCCCGGCGGGAATGAGGCCGACGCCGACCTCCACCAATCCATAATAGGTTTCCGCTGCTGCGATTACCTGATCGGCGGGCATACAAGCCTCCACACCTCCGCCTAACGTCATTCGATGCGGTGCGGCTACTACCGGTTTCTCAAAGCGTTTCAGGCGGTACATCGTGTTCTGGAACAGGCGGATAATATCATCCACTTCATCCCATTCCTCATCCTGCGCTTCCATCAGCAGCAGCATCAGATTGGCCCCGACACAGAAGTTTTTGCCTTGATTGGCGATGACCAACCCGTTAAAATTACTGCGAACCTCCTCTACACTCTGCGAGATCATCGCCAAAATATCCCCGCCGATCGCATTGTTCGGTGAATGGAATTCCAAACAGGCCACGCCGTCGCCGAGATCGATCAGGCTTGCTCCGCTGTTTCCCTTCACCACCCGGTTTTGCGCTTTCAGGTCCCGAAGCGAGATGACTTCCGGCGGCTGTTCCACCTGTTTATAACGCCCATCCGATACATGGAACAGCTTACCGTCTTCTTTCTTATAAAAAGAGGTGTTTCCCTCCGCGATCCAGTCTTTCACCCAAGCCGGAACCGTCATCCCCTCGGCTTCCATCCTGGATACGGACTTGACCAGCCCGATCGCATCCCAGGTTTCAAACGGACCGAGTTCCCAGTTGAATCCCCATTTCATCGCTTCGTCGATTTCCCGCACGGTATCGGCGATTTCACCCCGTTTTTCGGCGGCATAGATGAGCACTTGCTTCAAAATGCTCCATGCTAAATCCGAATACCGGTCGCCTCCGGCCAACAGCGCAGCAGTTTTGGCCTTGGCGCCTTTCGCCAGCTTGGCGGCCTCCAGCGACCCTGAAGCCGCCTTCCCCTGCGGCCGGTACTCCATACTTTGCAAATCCAGAGCCAGGATTTGGCTGCCTTCCGGCCCCTTGACCTTCTTGTAAAAGCCCTGGCCGGATTTTTCGCCCAATCTGCCCTGCGCCACCATCTGCTTCAGCACCTCAGGCGCCTCAAACACGGATTTCTCCGATTCATTCGAAACGTTCGAAAACACATTGTCCGCCACATGAAGGAAGGTATCGAGCCCGACCAAATCCAGAGTGCGGAACGTTGCGCTCTTGGGCCGTCCCATTGCGGGTCCGGTGACTGCGTCCACTTCCTCTACCGTGTAACCTTTTCGTATCATCTCGCTAAGGGTAACGAGCAAGCCGTAAGTACCGATCCGGTTGGCGATGAAATTCGGCGTATCTTTGGCCAGTACGACCGTTTTTCCCAGCGTACGCTCGCAAAACCCGCTTAAGTCCGCTACCAGCCCGGCATCCGTCGTTTCACCGGGGATGATCTCAAGCAGTTTCATGTACCGGGGAGGGTTGAAAAAGTGAGTGCCTAGGAAATGCTTCCGGAACTCCGGAGACCTTTCTTCCGCCATCGCATTAACGGAAATCCCGGAGGTATTCGTACTGACGATCATTCCTGGCGACCAATACTGCTCCACTTTGGCCAGGAGTTCTTTTTTCACCCCCAAATTCTCAACGACCACCTCAATGACCCAATTGACTTCCTTAATCTGCGACAAATGATCCTCCAGATTGCCCGGGGTAATACGCTCGGCAAAATCGTTATCATAGAGCGGAGCCGGCTTACTTTTCGTCATTCCTTTGATCGCCGAAACCGCCAGCCGGTTGCGCACACTCGGGTGCTCCAGTGTATACCCCTTAGCGGCTTCCGCCTCGGTCAACTCGGTCGGGACCCTATCCAGCAGCAAGCAGGGAATGCCTGCGTTGGCAAGTACGGCGGCGATTCCCGAGCCCATGATTCCGGAGCCGATAACGGCCGCTTTGCGAATTGGTTTATTCATATTCCGAACCCTCCATTTCACTTGTTCATCTCATATAGCTAGAACACCGACATCTCCAACAACTCGGCGATATCCCGTGCCTGGACCTGATCCTCGACCTCCTTCATCTTAGTGCCGTCCTCCAGCATGGTCAGACAGTAAGGGCAGGCGCTGCTGATTACCGTCGGCTTTACCTCCAGCGCTTGCTCCGTGCGGGCCAGGTTGACGCGCTTGCCGCCCGTCTCTTCCATCCACATCATCCCGCCCCCGGCTCCGCAGCACATCGCATTCTCCCGGGCACGTTCCATCTCGACGAGTTCCACGCCCGGGATCGCTTTGAGTACATTCCGGGGCTGGTCATAAACATCGTTGAAGCGACCCAAATAACAGGAATCATGATAAGTGATCCGCTCCTTCACTTCATGCTTGGGCGTCAGTCTGCCTTCCGTGATCAACCGGTCCAGCAGCTGCGAATGATGCCATACCTCCACGCCTTCCAAACCAAACTCCGGGTACTCATTTTTGAACGTATTAAAAGTATGCGGGCAAGCGGTAACGATTTTCCGGACCCCATATTTCCGGAAAGTCTCAATATTCTCCAGGCAAAGCTGCTGGAACAGCAGCTCATTGCCCATGCGGCGCGGCGTGTCCCCCGAGTTTTTCTCCTCGTTCCCGAGAATCGCGAAGCTTACGCCGGACTCTTTGAGCAGGCGGGCAAACGCCCGCGAGACTTTGCGGCTGCGCAGATCATAAGAGCCCATCGAACCGACGAAGAACAAATACTCAAACTCCGGATTCTCCTTGACGGTCGGCACGGTGATCCCTTCCACTTCCCCCGTCCATTTGGCGCGGTCGTTGCGGCTGATACCCCAAGGATTACCCTGCCGCTCGATGTTGGTAAGCGCCCGCTGGCCTTCCTGCGGCACGCTGCCCTGCATCAAGACGAGATGACGGCGCAGATCGATAATTTTGTCCACATGTTCATTGCCGACAGGGCACTGGTCTTCGCAATTGCGGCAGGTCGTGCAGGACCAGATCTCCTCCTCCGTCATGACGTCGCCGATCAGCTCCAGACTCACGGGATCTGCACCTTGCTCCCGCTTTTGCCAGGTTTCCTTTTGCCAATCCAGTGTCGGCCGGATATCGGTAATTCCCACGGAATCATTCCAATTCACTCCGGGAGTCATTTCCCCCGTCATTCCATGCGTGGACAGCCCTCCCGGCGCGAACGCAAACTCCGGTGCCCAAGGCGATTTTCCCGTGATAGCGGTGCCTTTTTCGGTCAAATGATCCCGCAGCTTGGTGATCAGATGCATCGGAGACAGCGCTTTACCGGTGTTCGAGGCCGGACAAACATTCGTACAGCGACCGCATTCTACGCAGGCATAGAAATCCAGCATCTGTTTCTGTGTGAAATCTTCGATTTTCCCGGCGCCGAAGCTTTCCGCTTCTTCATCCTCCAGATCGAGGGATTTCAATCGGCCGACCGGCTCCCTGCGCCGCAAACCGATATTGATAGGAGCCGTAATAAGATGAAAATGCTTCGACTGAGGTACATAAACAAGAAAGGAGAGCAAAATCAGGAGATGCAGCCACCAGAACACGTAAAATAAAATTTTCGCCGCCAAGGCCGAAAGGCCGGAGAACGCTGCTGCTATAAGTGAGGAAGCCGGAGCCAATGCCGAAGGTTCCAAATCGAGCCATAGACGCTCGAAGCCCAGCGACAAAACCACCGAGAACATAAGCGAGTATATGAAGAAAACGACCAGACTGGGTTTCCAGCCTCTTTTCAAACGAGGGAGCTTCTCGCCGTAACGACGGTACGCCGCATAACCCATAGCGATCAGAATCAGCAGAACCGTCAGCTCCTGCAGCAATCCGAATACGTCATAGGCCGGGAGCGGCAGATGCCCTCCCTCCGTCAATCCTTTTACGATCAAATCGATCGCTCCGAACTGCAAAATGATGAATCCGTAAAAAATGACGAAGTGCATGATTCCGCTTTTGCGGTCCTTCAACAATTTCTTTTGCCCGAACACCTGAGCCAGAAATTCGCTCCACCCCCCTTTAAGACGTTGCCTGAAATCCGAGGGCTGCCCAAGTTTTAAATAAAGGTAGCGATGATAGACGACCCTGCAGAACAAATAAATGCCCCAGCCCGTTACCGCCAAAAACAATGCCAAATTGATGATCTGCCACACCATCCCTGCCCCCACCCTTCTTCAAGACTAGTTAGAATTTCTTTAGTCCAAGCCTAGGTAAGCGTTTACAACGTGATTTTTAAAAATGGCGCTTCTATTGACAAAGCGCTTGGGTTCCCCTAAGATTAAGAAAAATGAATGAGTATTCATTCAGTTGACTTAAATTTTAGCATTGAGGTGTCGTCATGACAAGTAGGAAACAGGAAAAATTTGAAATGATTTTGGACGCCGCCGAAAAAGTCATTGCGGAGAACGGGTTTCACGGGTCCCAGGTATCCAAAATCGCCAAGGAGGCCGGAGTCGCGGACGGTACGATTTATTTATATTTCAAGAAGAAGGAAGATATCCTCATCTCCCTATTCGAGGACCGATTGGGGAAACTGGTCGCCCTCTTCAACGCCAACATTCAGGAATCGAATACGGCGGCCGAAGCGCTTCACAAAGTGTGTGAAATCCACTTCACCCAGCTCGAGCAAAATGTGGCCCTGGCTTATGTGACTCAAATCGAGCTGCGCCAGAGCTCCCTGGAACTGCGCAAGGCGATCGGCTTGTCGGTAAAGCCCTATATTCAGTTGATCGAGCATATTTTAAAAAGGGGGATGGAAGAACAGTCGTTCCGCGCTGATTTGGATACGAAGCTGACCCGCCAGCTCATCTTCGGGGCCATGGACGAGGTCGTCACATCCTGGCTCATCTCGGGACG
Organism: Paenibacillus sp. Marseille-P2973; assembly: GCF_018101095.1. Taxonomy (NCBI): domain Bacteria; kingdom Bacillati; phylum Bacillota; class Bacilli; order Caryophanales; family Paenibacillaceae; genus Paenibacillus; species Paenibacillus sp. Marseille-P2973. The sequence goes on along the minus strand of NZ_JAGQEH010000011.1, from coordinate 108,918 downwards.
GAAGTATTCCTTGTCCGCTCAGGTTAACGGAACGGTGGATTTTTTTCTGAGAGGTTTACGGTAAAAGGTTGTCTCAATAATGATCATTTTGAGAGGAGACGTGCCTGATGAACATTTACGTAATTCTGAAGCAGACCTTTGATACGGAGGAAAAAGTCGTTATTCAAAACGGTGAGATTCTTGATGACGGTGTGAAGTACATTATTAATCCGTACGACGAGTATGCCGTGGAAGAAGCTCTTCGGCTAAAAGAACAGCATGGCGGTACCGTGATCGTCGTATCCGTAGGACCGGATCGGACCGCCGAGGCGCTGCGAACCGCACTGGCGATGGGCGCCGATGAGGCGGTGCTGATCTCTGACCCGTCGATCCGAACCGATGAGTCCGGTATCGCCGCCCTGCTCGCCTCCTACTTCGGAAGCCAAAGCTATGACCTTATTCTCGGCGGCTACTTCTCCGTCGACAACGGCGCGGGACAGGTCGCTGTCCGGTTGGCCCAACTGCTGGACATTCCTCATGCTTCCGCGATCGTGAAGCTGGATGTTTCCGGCGGGCAGGCCGTCGCCGTCCGTGACGCGGAAGGTGACAGCGAAACCGTTGAAATATCCCTTCCTGCGCTGTTCACTGCCCAACAGGGCCTGAATGAGCCGCGGTATCCCTCCCTGCCCGGCATCATGAAAGCCAAGAAAAAGCCGTTTCAACAGCTCGGCTTGAATGAGCTTGGCATCGATGCGGAATCCATCGTCCCCAAGACCGAACGGATCGAGCTTTTCAACCCGCCGGAGCGCAAAGCGGGGATCATTTTGCAAGGCGGATTGGCCGAACAAGCTGCTGAGCTGGTTCGACTGTTGAAGACCGAAGCGAAGGTTCTATAGCTGATGAAAGCGTCAACGTCTACTTATTGAGGAGGGATATTCATGAGTAAAACGTTTATGGTCGTAGCGGAAACGCGTGACGGAAAATTGCGCCAGGTTTCTTTGGAAGCGCTTCAGGCCGCGGAATTGGCAAAAGAAGACGGCGATCAAGTGACCGCCGTTCTGCTCGGATATGAACTTGAAGGACCCGCGGAAGAGCTGGCCCGTTGTTTTCAAGGACGGGTTCTCGTCGTGGATCACCCGGATTTAAAGTCCTATTTGGCGGAAACCTATATTTCCGCGCTCTCTCAAGTCTTGAGCTCCATAACCCCTGACTTGGTTCTGTTCGGTCATACGACCGTTGGCCGCGACCTCGCCCCGCAAGTCGCTTCCCGCCTCCAGGCCGGTCAGATCTCCGATGTAACGGCGATCGAAAATTCTGGCGGCGATATCATTTATACTCGCCCGGTCTATGCGGGTAAAGGCTTCGAGAAGAAGCGGTTCATTGGAGGATCCGGCATCATTACCCTGCGCCCCAACAACATTCCGCCCGCCGGACCGGCTTCCTCCCCGGCTGAAATCACCGCTTTCGATTATGCACCTGCGTCTTCCCTGCGCTCGGTGATCAAGGATGTGGTCCGTAAAGCGACGGGAAAAATCGATTTGACCGAGGCGAAGGTCGTCATCTCCGGCGGACGCGGGGTCAAGAGCGCCGAGGGCTTCAAGCCGCTCGAAGATCTGGCCGAGGTGCTGCATGGAGCTGTCGGTGCTTCCCGCGGCGCCTGCGATGCTGGCTACTGCGATTATGCCCTCCAAATCGGGCAAACCGGAAAGGTTGTGACGCCCGAAATTTATATTGCCTGCGGGATTAGCGGCGCTATTCAGCACCTCGCCGGCATGAGCCAGTCACGCGTTATTATCGCGATTAACAAAGACCCGGAGGCGCCGATCTTTAAAGTTGCCGATTATGGCATCGTCGGCGATCTGTTCGAAGTTGTTCCTCTTTTAACCCAGGAATTCAAACAGGCCCTGGCTTGATTTCTTAAATAAATACACTATGGGGAATTTTTCATACCCGGCATTATTCCCAGAAACCTGGTCATCCAGGTTTTCTTTTTTTTCCCGAGGCGGTACGTCATCCTCCGCTCCCTGCATTCATTCCTGACCTGTGCGATACTGACTTTCGGATTATGAAATGTCTTCAATTCCAGTTCTCTTCTGTAAAATTCTTCGTAACTCAACTTGCCCCTCTCCCTTCCCACTCCATCGCTGTTCCGCTATGATATTTGTTACCATTATCTGCTATGAAATCAGGAAGAAAAAGTGTACACTATGTAAAACGCGTTTCCCCTTTTAACGTGCAAAGGCCGATGACACAAGGAAAAATGACAGTTGGACATTGCATTTCGGGGGATGACCGGATTGCTTTGGGGAGGTGTTATATGCTTACGGCAGAACGTTACATTACGCTGCTAAACCACTTTGCCGGGCCGGTGTCCGGAGAGCAGGATGAGTATGAAGCGACGCTTGAAGATTTAACCGAGCTCTTTCATTGTACGGAGCGGAACGTGAAACTGATCGTCCGCAAGCTTCAGGAGGAGGAATTGATTTGCTGGCTACCTGGTCGTGGCCGCGGTAACCGTTCCCGGATTCGTTTTATGGTCAATCGGGATCTGTTTCTGCTGGAGTTTGCCAAGCGGCTTGCGCAAAAAGGGGAATACCGGTCGGCTTTCGAGTTCCTGCATCAGTTCGAAGAGGATAAGACTATTTTGGACCAGTTTATTAAATGGTTGAATGACCAGTTCGGCGTGGAAAAAATCACCGCGGATGCCCAGGGAAAGGACGTATTCCGTCTCCCCGTTTATCGCTCTCCCGTCTCGCTGGACCCGTCGATGCTTTTTTTCGGATTTGATTCCCATCTGGTACGGCAATTGTTCGACCGGCTGGTGGAATACGACTCTGAGCGTGAGGAAATCATGCCGAGAATCGCCCATCACTGGGAACATAACGATTCGGGCACCGAATGGACTTTTTATTTGCGCAAAGGGATTCAGTTCCATCATGGCAAGGTTCTAGCCGCAGAGGATGTGGTTTTTACCTTGGAACGATTGCGGACCTCGATGAATTCCTGGCTGGTCAACATGATGAATAGCGTAGAAGCAATTGACACCAGAACCGTAAAAGTCACCCTACGGCAACCCAACTGGCTGTTTCCCCGCTTAATGTGCTCTTCCTGCGCCTCCATCGTACCTTCGGATTTATCCGCCAAAGAGGAACGGAGCTACTGGAGATTGCCTAGCGGCACGGGGCCGTTCAAAATCGTACATTGGTGCAACAACCGCATAGAATTGGTAGTAAATGATGGGTATTTTATGGGAAGACCTTACTTGGACGGGGTTAAGCTTATTTTTATGCCGGAGAACATCCCTAACGCATCCAAATTAAAATGGGAGCATCTCGTGGCGAATGAATCGCATACTCCAGCGAAAGCTGAGGGAGACTGGCAGCGAATCGAAACGCTCAGCAAAGGATGCAGTCTTATCAGCTGGAACCGAAATAAGGAAGGCCCGCAGCAATCCCTCTCTTTCCGGCAAGCCGTTAATCTGATCATCGACCGCTCGGCCCTGATTCAACATTCCGGAAAATCCGGATATCCCGCAAGGAGTTTCTTACCGAGGGAAGAAGCCGCACTGGGCGTCCATTGGCATGATGCCTCCGCCGCCAAGCGTTTACTTGAGCAATCGGGGTACGACGGCACCCCCTTCGTGCTGATTACCGGGGAATCGGAATGCGAGGATGCGGAGTGGATTCGCCAGCAATGCGCCTCCATTGGTATACCGGTTATCATCCGTTACGAAGAAAAAAGCTCGCTCACCAAAACGGAAACATCCCAGGAGGCGGATGCCTTGCTGATGTGCCTCGTTTTTGCCGATGATGAGGTTTGTGAATTGGAGAGCTTCCTGCAGGAGAACAGCATGATTTATCAGCATCTCGATCCGGGGCTCAGACAGTGGATCTTCGGGATCACTAATGAAATTTTCGCCACTCCGTCCAAAGGAAGGCGCAGCGCCTTGCTTCAGCAGATCGAATACCGGCTGCAGGACGAAGCCCAACTGCTGTTTCTCGTGCACCAGAAGCTCAACACCTACGTTCACCCCTCCATCCGCGGGCTCGTTATCAATAATCTGGGCTGGATGGATTTTAAGGATATCTGGCTCACAAAAAGGAACGAGTCTGAACTCGATGCCCGAAGAGCTTGAAAATGCAAAAAAGCGTTTGACAGCCGAACTGTCAAACGCTTTTTTTCTAAGTATATAATCCTGCTTAATTAAAAACTTTTACGCGGCTTTCGATCGGTGCGAACTGTTTCTCGCCAGGCTCAGCCACGATGCTGCCGAACGGCATTTGAGCCAGCAGTTTCCAGCTCTCAGGCAGGTTCCATTCCTTAGCTACTTGCTCGTCGATCAACGGGTTGTAGTGCTGCAGCGATGCGCCTACGCCTTCGTTTGCCAGAGCCGTCCATACTACAAATTGCAGCATGCCGTTGGATTGATTGGACCATACAGGGAAGTTGTCGGCATAAGCCGCGAATTGCTCCTGCAATCCTTGAATAACGGCTTGATCTTCAAAGAATAAAACGGTGCCGCGTCCGCTGCGGAAAGCGCCCATTTTCTCTTCCGTCGGAGCAAAGCTGTCAGCAGGTACGATTTTACGCAATGTTTCCTTGGTCAAATCCCAAAACTTGTCGTGCTGCTCACCAAACAGAACAACTACTCTTGAACTTTGCGAGTTGAAGGAAGATGGCGTATGATTAACTGCTTCCTCCACGATCTCCTGGATCCGGGATTCCGATACCGGAATATCTTTGCTAATTCCATATACGCTGCGTCTTGTTTTAACTGCATTTAAAAATTGACTCATTAAATTTCTCTCCTTCTTGCTTTTAAATTATTTACTTACGTTTTTTAAGTGACTATGGATAGTATATTACATGAACATAATTTGATTTGCAAGCATGAGATTGCAATAATTAGATTTCCCCCAATCTTTTTTGTTAAGTCTGGGTTATAATGGGAGAAACAAGCACCTTTGGGGGAGGTCACTTTCTTGGCAAGAACTAAAATTTTCATCAGTTCCGTAAATGAAGACGGCCTAAAACCTTTGCGCCGCAACGTTTTCCGGGAGCTTGAAGCCTTGGGGCACGAACCGGTCATGTGGGAAGAAAATTTGGGCCCCTGGCCCGCTCATGTTGACCCCGTGGTCCGCTGTCTGGAAGCGGTGGAGGAATGCGACATCTATCTGCTGTTTATTGGCGGCAAAGCCGGTACATATCATTCAAAAGCGAAGAGAACTGTAACACATATGGAATTCATCAAGGCGCATGAGCAGGAAAAAACGATTCTCGTATTTGGAGACGTCGAGGTCAAAGCCGCTTTCTTCGGGCAGGTCAAGCCTATTCTCGATCAATATATCGACGGTTTTATTAACAAAGAAGAGCGATTTCCAACCCCGTCACATATGATGGAAATGCTACAAGGAGACGAACGGGTTCCGCAAAATATCGATCCTTATGTCTGGTACTTGCTTTATGACATGCTAATGCGGAAAGTGTATATTGACGACTTGTCACTCGGGGTAATGATAGATTGGAAGGTGTATTTCAGCGATCTGCTGCGGAGAGGTTCCCTGTTGCTGCCTTTGGAGGATTCCATTGAGCAGAATGCCGACCGGCTTGACCGGTTTGACGAAGCATTCGAGCTTATGACCGGCTTGTTACCGAATCTGCGCATTTCCGGATTCCGACAAGCCGATAAGTTCCTTGAATTGATTATGCACCGCTTATCCGGCGGGTCGATCGAGCAAACTTATGGGCCCTATATGTCCGAATGCGTTGGGTATTACAGTGATTGCTGTGCAGCCACACTTTACGAGCTCCGTGAAAACGGCCTGAATCTGGTGTCTAAATCGGGAAGCGCGGCTTCCGTCGCCCTGTTTGCACTGGACGATAAGAGCTCTTACGCGGTGCTCACCGTCGATTTAGGCGATCCTGGAGAACAAGTGTTTTTTAAAGAAGCGAAGAGTATGTTCTACCACTGCATCAGGACGGGAAATTATGTCCTTACTCTGCATTATCCGGCCGATCCGGACTGGAATTATAAGAAATTCATCCACTACAAAGAAAGTGTCAACCATGCTATAATGAGTAAAAATCCGCTGATCATCGAAATTATCAAACTTTTTTTGGGAGGAATGCAGCCATGAGTACTGGAGTATTCGTATCCAAGAACGGCCGGGTAAGCAAAGCTGTCGGAATTCAGCCCAAGGAAGCGCTGTTGTTTGCTCCCTTAAATAAAAATTCCTCGCAAATATTGCGTGAACAGCGCACCGCCATGAAACGCAACAACAAACAAATTAAAGACCGATTTGCCCAGGCCTCAAAAAGGGCATAAACACAAACCGCTCTACCGGTTCTTTGACCGAATAGAGCGGTTTTTTTTGTATCTGCGAGATAATGCAATTAGGCCAACAATTTCAGGCCGACGGCTGCGGACAAAACCATCGCGATGAAGATAAGCCGCTTAATATCTTTGGACTCTCCAAAAATAAACATGCCGACCAAAGCGCTACCGACCGTACCCATTCCTGTCCATACGGCGTAGGCGGTCCCCATAGAGATCGACTCCATGGCGAACGAGAGCAGCACCAGACTCAATATAAAGCCTCCGAAAAGTAAGGCAAAAGATTTAAAATCCCGCGACCGGTTTAAGCGGTTGATTCCGGCAACTCCGACGACTTCGCCCAAACCGGCTAGAACTAATAATAGCCATGCCATGTTACTGCACCCCCTTCGTTTGAGGCTCCACGGTAACGATTTTCAATCCGATCACTCCGGATAACAGCAAAAGAATCAGCAACAGCTTCATGATCCGGAACGGTTCCCCGAAAAGCACCATTTCGGCAATTACGGTGCCAGCCGTTCCGATTCCGGTAAATACCGCATAGGCGGTTCCGACCGGCAATTTCTTAGTTGCAAGGATAAGCAAATACATGCTCATGATCAAGGCAAAGCCGGTTCCTGCCCATGACCAGACATCGTGCGAATGCTTTAAACCGATAACCCAGCCGATTTCCAGCAGTCCCGCGACCCAAATGAGATTCCAATAACGTTTCATGATCTTCTCCCCCTCCAGTTTCCGCCGTATATCTTCCCTCTCGGCTAACAAACAATAAGCCCGGGAAGATATCTGGCTTCGATATCCTCCCGGGCTTTTATCCCTCCGTGTCCGCAGAGTATGCTCTGCGTGTTCCCTCTCGGACCAAGACCGGCGAACCGCCGCGGAACCCTAGGGAACAAAGTGACACTAATATTACACGATTTGGCTAACCCGGTCAAGAGGGCGGTTACTTTTTCCTAAACAGGCCAATAAGCATATATAACACGAAAATAGCAACCCCGCCGATTATAACACAACGAATGAAACGAACACCCACCGCCATCCAATCACTCCGGAACGAAGAAGCCGATACGAACAAGCACAGGATGCCCAACAGCATAACGGCTACAGGCAATAGCCACTCGAATTTCTTCATCGCGGAGTTCCTCCCGTTTCTTCCGCCGGCGAAGGAAATGGAAATGTGACTTCAAACCGGCTTCCCGTTCCTGGTGTGCTTATCACATAGATCTCCCCGCCTTGCAATTCCACAAGTTTTTTAACGATGGACAGACCAAGTCCGGTTCCTCCAAACTTTCGGGATCTGGATTTTTCCACGCGGTAGAAGCGTTCGAATATCAACGACAATTCATTCTCGGGAATTCCCACTCCCGTATCCTCCACAGCAAATAGCAACCGGCTCTCTCTCGTGTCAACGGTGACAATGATCGAGCCTTCTTCCGTGTAACTTATCGCATTGTCGAGCAGATTGATCACGATCTGTTCCATTCTCAGCCCATCCCCTCGCAGCCGCGGAAGCGGGCCATGGCAATCCAGCTTGAGCTCCAGCCCCTTTTGTTTGGCCCTCCACTCTATTTTGTGGACGGCCTGCTCCACGATTTCCTCGAACTCCAACAGGTCCGGTTGCAGTTCAATCCGGCCTTCTTCCATTTTGGCCAGTTCAAACAAATCATTGACCAGCCGTTGCAGGCGAAGGCTCTCCTGCTCGATAATCCCGAGGTATAGATCCCGCTCTTCATCGGTCTCATACAGCCGGTTCTTCAGTACCTTGGCATACCCCTCGAGATAAGTTATCGGAGTGCGGAGCTCATGTGAGATATTGGCAAAAAACTCCTGCTGGGAATCCCGGTACCTTTGCAAATGTGCCGCCAGATCATTGATGGATTCCGCAAGGGAACCCACCTCATCCCTACTGGATATATCCAGCCGGGTCTCCAGCTCCCCTGCCGCGATTTTTCGCGTGGCACGCTGCATTTGAAGTAAAGGCCGCGACAGGATCTGCGCAATCAACCACGTGATTCCAAGCGCTAGCAAAAACGCCCCAAGCCCCGCCAAAACCAGCAACTGGCGAACATTGCGAAGTGAAGATTCCATATGAGATGAAGAGGCCAGAACATAAAGGGCTTCCGTTGGACCGTCTCCATGGCTGACAGGCATCCCGATCATAAAAAAACGCTGGCCACGGTCATCCGTATATTCCTCCCGAACCTTACTTCCTGAAAGAATCGAGGAGACATCTTCCGATTGAATAAATGACCGGTCAGCCGGAATATGCCGTCCCGAATGAAGTACAATGTTCTCTTTTCCATCTACATAAAAAACGCTGACTTCAGAAAATTCAGCAAAGTCCTTGATCATTTCCTGGGTCGTCGTGTTCGGAGAGGAAGCCATGGCTACCATATGCTTGGACAGTTCTTCTACCCTTGTCGTCATCTCGGTACGATAGAAGTTGGAGAACATCACGTCAAGAGCAAGGCCAAGCGCTACCAGAACGACCAAGAATACAGCCACTATAATTAAACCCAGCTTTTTTCCGATCCGGTTGCTGATCATGGTCCTGTGTCACCGTCAAAAAACTTATAGCCGATCCCCCAGATGGTCTGAATGGGATTGTATTCCAATCCGGCTTTACTCGTCTTTTCCCTTATATTCTTCACATGGGTATCCACGACCCGGGGGTCGCCAAAATAATCGTTCCCCCACACCCGTTCCACCAGCTCTTCTCTAGGAAATGCACGTTTCCCGGATTCAGCCAGAGCAACCAGAAGATCGAATTCCTTCGGGGTGAAATCTACCGGCCGGTCTTTGACATAGACCTGACGGCCTTCCGGCAAGATCAGCAGATCGGTAAACCTCAGCTTGAACTCAGGCTGGACCGCCTGCTTATTTACGACAGACCTGCGGATCAAGGAGTAAATGCGGGCGATCAGTTCCTCCGGTTCAAACGGCTTCGTCAAATAATCATCCGCCCCAAGTCCCAAGCCGCGTACTTTATCCTTCGTCTCCGAGCGGGCGGTCAGCATAAGGACGGGAACCTGGCTGCGGGCCCGGATTCCTTGGCAAACCTGCCACCCGTCCATATCGGGCATCATCACATCGAGCAGGACGATGTCGAATTCCTCCCTGTCGATCCACGCCAGCGCCTCATGCCCGTTCGAGGCTTCCTTTGCCTCAAAGCCTTCCTTTAGCAAGTAAATACGGAGCAGATTCCGCATATTCCATTCATCATCCACGATGAGTACCTTTAACTTCATAAGCCATGTCACCTGCTACTATCGATTTCGAAATATGTATATATTATATCTGATAATTATGTAGAAAAAATGTAGCATGTTGAGCGGATGGGACGGCCTCCGTCTCGGCCTCGCCAGGTTTATATCTATCCTAACGGACACAGCGGCCGTTATTTGGGCAAAATAAATCGGTTATGAATTCTAACGGACACCTCAGCGTTTATTAAGGCGCTTTTAGCCAGTTGGGCTCCCTTTTTCATCGAATAAGGTCTCGTGTGTCCGTTAGATTTTCAAAACAGCGAATTTGCTGAAGATAACGGCTCTGGTGTCCGTTAGAAGTTGCGGTTTCAACAAAAAAGCCCCGGCACCAACCCCGGAGCTCTTTTGTTGAATCATCATCAGATCACAAATTGGAGGTATCGTCAAAGCGGTACGCGCTTTGCATCATAGTCCCGCTTTGCTGCATTCCATTTCCCTGATGGCAGTTTTGATACATTTGATTGAGCTCTCCCTCGGACAGCTGTGGATGCATCTTTTGCATGAACGGCAGCATGTCCCGGAATGAAGGAGTCCCGTCCGCCGCATAAACGGCAGTTCCGATCCCTAGCGTCAACAGGATGGCTCCCAAGCCGGCAATCCATTTTTTGTTCACAGTGTTTCGCCTCCTTAGACCCCATATTACTTAATAAGTTTGTGGTTTTTGTGGGGACCGTGTGAAAACGCCGTGAGCAAAACTAATGTCCCATGCTTCCGTGTCCTTCGCCTTTAGCGGATACGATTTCGAGCATCTCGTCGATCTCGGCCTGTGCCGCATAGGTCAGGTCCTCTTCATTCCCTGTCAGCCAAGCATGATTGTAAGGACCCTCCGCCGGACTATGCTCATACTTGGGCTGAATGGACATGACATAGTCCATCACGGAGCCGGGCATCTTGTCCTTGTCCGTAAAAATGAGCGGAGCATGCTTGCCGAGATGGGAAAACGGTGCCGCCGCTATGGCAAGTTCTATCTTCCCCTTATTCAGGAAGGACAAATTATGGCCCGGTGTCGTAATGCCCCAGCCAAAGCCGGTTTCCGGGTCTTTGAATTTTGCAAAAGCGATCGCGTTCTCATAGACATCATCACCAGCGATTCGCGTTACTTTTCCGTAGTTCTCTAATTTGCTCTCAACATCCTTCGAAACGGCCGCTTCGGGTCCGATCAAATAAATATGAGCCTGGCCGTTTCTTTTTTTCAACGCTTTCTCCGTTTCCGCCGGAATGGCGTCTTTCGTTACATAGAGAAGCGGCTCCGGCATATGGGCAATCCAATTGACTGCGGGAAGCGTATATTCCGGATTATCCAAGGAGCCCACAACGACGGATTTTGGAAGCTCGCCGGCGGCTTCTGCGTAATAAGCGTCAATGGCTTCCGCGACGGCCGCAGGCTCGTCCCCTTGAATATGATCAAATTTGAGCTTCATTTGCTTTAATTCAACCTTTACGGCTTCAGAGACGGGACCAACAAGCACGGCTTGAACTCCGCGATTGCTTTCCGCCCCTGTAGGTGCGAGGCGCTTCAGTTCATCAGCTGTAACCCTCGGTAACCCGTCCTTTGTCACGAACAATATCGGCCCGTTGTTGGGATGGTGAACCAGATCGGCACTGGCAGCCGCGATTCCCCAGTTTCCGGGATCCACCAGTACCACGCTTCCCGGAGTATTGCTCTTGGCGGTTGCGGGCCATAACGACCTCGACACCAAAACCGCTGCTTCAGCCGGATCCGATGAATTGACCCTGGTAGTATTTTTGGTTGCGATCCAAGGGGCTTGCCCTTGTCCACCCCCTTCTTCTGCGGCCGCGGCCTTCACTGCATTGCTATTGCTCCCCTCCGCGCCGCTGCCGGCCGATGACTGGCATCCGGCGATCACAACGCCGGTGAGTAAGAGTAAGGATAGGCCGATCGTCCATTTTTTATTGTTCATAATAAATCCCTCCATTTTCCATATTTCCATATTTCCGGCCTTATAAACTTACCCCGAATGTATGGAGAAACTGTGAAGCGAATATGGAGATTTCGCAGGGTCGACTTGTATCACCGATTTCTTTGATCTAACATAGACACAGAGGGATTGAGATCTACTCCATATAGACTTAGATAAACAAAGGAGCGAAATCATGAACAACAAACTATTCACACCGTACACCATAAAAAATGTCACTTTAAAAAACCGTATCGTCATGTCCCCAATGTGCATGTACTCTTCCCCGAACAAAGACGGGAAAATCGCAGATTGGCACCGGATCCATTATGCAACCCGGGCCGTCGGCGGCGTGGGTCTGATCGTTGTTGAAGCGACGGCTGTTCTGCCGGAAGGCCGGATTTCTTATCGGGATTTGGGCATCTGGAACGATGAACATGTCACCGGCTTAAAAGAAATTACGGACCTGATTCACCAAAACGGAGCCAAAGCGGCGATTCAGCTTGCCCATGCCGGCCGGAAAGCCGAGCTGGACGAGCCGATTTATGCTCCGTCGGCCATTCCTTTTCCGGGAATGCAAACACCTGTCGAGGCTGATGGTGATTACATACAGAAGGTTGTCGGCGCATTCAAGGATGCAGCCCGCCGGGCGAAGGAAGCCGGATTTGATATTATTGAGCTGCACGGCGCCCACGGTTACCTGATTAATCAATTTCTGTCCCCGCTAGCCAACCATAGACAGGATCAATACGGCGGCAGCGCGGACGGGCGATATCGGCTGCTCGGTGAAATCATTGAGGCGGTTAAGACCGTATGGGACGGTCCGATCTTCGTACGCGTCTCCGCTAATGAATATGACGAAAACGGAAATACGCTCGACCAATATATTGAATACGCACGTAAAATGAAAACCCAAGGCGTAGATTTGATCGACTGCAGCTCTGGCGCTGTAGTGCCTGCAAAAATCAACGTCTTTCCCGGTTACCAGGTAGATTTATCCGATCAAATCCGCAGCCAGGCCGGCATCGCAACCGGAGCCGTCGGTTTGATCACCAATACCGCTCAAGCCGAAGAGATTCTAGGCAATGAACGAGCTGATTTGATATTCCTCGGACGGGAATTGCTCCGCAATCCGTATTGGGCTTTAAATGCCGCCAAGGAACTCGGCGCCGAGATCGACCGGCCTCAGCAATATGGGAGAGCCTGATCCCACCGTTAATTCCATTGAAGCGTTAATGAAAGATAAGAGAAAGAGGATCACATAAGGAGTTGGCAAAAGAATGACAGATAGAGCAAGCAATCCGTCCATAGGGCGGGACCCGCAAGCGCCAGTCAAGCGGGTTCTTATCATGACCGCGGTCGAGGCGGAACGGGACGCCGTGCTCCGCGGTTTGAGCCGCGCTTCTGCTGCGGGTTCTTCCTCCGCAGCAGAAGCTGGCGGCGAGCCGGCCGTGGACGTGCGGCTGGCCGGGGTCGGGTCTGCACTGGCCGCGGCGGCTACGGCGGCCGAGCTGGCGGCCGGCGCTTACGACCTCGTCGTCAGCGCCGGCATTGGCGGCGGCTTCGAGAGCCGCGCGCCGGTCGGCTCGCTCGTGGTCGCGAGCGAGATCATCGCCGCCGATCTCGGGGCGGAGACGCCGGACGGCTTCTCCAGCGTGGACGAGCTCGGCTTTGGCTCGGCCCGCGTGACCGTCCATGGCGGCCTGGCCGCACGCTGGGCTGATGCTGCTCGGGACGCCGGCCTCCCCGTTTGCCAGGGACCCGTGTTGACCTTGTCCACGGTCACCGGCTCGGCGGCCACGGCGGACCTGTTGGCCGACCGTGTCCCCGGTGCGGCCGCTGAGGCAATGGAAGGCTACGGTGTCGCCGCAGCCGCCCACCGCCTGGGCATTCCCGCGCTGGAAATCCGAGCGATTTCAAACCGCGTCGGCCCGCGCCAGCGCGAGCTGTGGAAGATCGGCGAAGCGCTTCAAGCGCTTGAACAAGCCTGCTCATTACTACCGGAGGTGCTGCAATCATGAATATAGCTTTTTCCCCTTGTCCCAATGACACTTTTGTATTTCATGCCCTGGTGCATGGGCTCATTCCCGGTGCGCCGGAATTTGATGTTACTTACGCGGATATCGACATAACCAACGGCCTCGCAGCCTCTGGCAACGGTCCCGATCTCCTGAAAATTTCATACGCCGCCCTGCCTTGGGTGCTGGACGAGTACGCTTTGCTGCCTTGCGGCGGGGCGCTCGGCCGCGGCTGCGGTCCGCTCGTCCTGACGGCGGACGGCCAGCAAGATCCGGCAGCCCTTGCCGGTAAAAGGGTCGCCGTGCCGAGCGAACGCTCGACCGCCTACCTGCTGTTCCGGTTGTGGGCTGCTCAAAACGTGCCGGGCGGCATCGGTGAAATCGTCGTACTTCCGTTCGACGAAATTATGCCGGCCGTACAACACGGCTCCATCAACGCCGGGCTCGTCATTCATGAAGCCCGGTTCACGTATCCGACCTACGGTCTGCATATGCTCGCCGATCTCGGCAGCTGGTGGGAGTCGGATACCGGCCTTCCCATCCCGCTCGGGGCCATCATCGCCCGGCGCTCGCTGGATTTGGAAGCCGTCTCCGGCTGGATCCGCGCTTCCGTCGAATACGCTTGGGCCCATCCCGAAGCCTCTGCGGAGTACGTACTCCAGCATGCTCAGGAAATGTCCCCGGACGTCACAAAGGCCCACATTAACCTGTACGTCAACGAGTACACGGCGAATCTGGGCGATGACGGCTACGCTGCGATCACGGCTTTGCTTGACCGAGCTGCCCGGGAAGGGCTTGTTCCTGCGGTCGATCTCTCCCGGCTTAAAGCGGGATCCAATGTTACTAAATAACAAATAGGAAATAAAAAACCACCCTGAGGCGAGTATATGTCACAGGGTGGTTTGCTTTAGGTTTGCGCGGTGCTCCCGGCGCGCCTTCATTTCTGCTTATCCTCGTATCTACTGTTTATCCGCATATCAGCCTATCCACTAGCCTGCTTTTGCATCATAGGTTCCATGGCTAACGAACCCTAAAATCGCTATTTATCGTTTTTTTCACTCTTAATGTTTTTAACGAACTCAGTAAACCTTATTTGGCAAAATAACTACCCAATAGACCCATCTTCGCTCAAATAGCGAGTCTGGAGTTCGTTAGCTTCAAAAGCTAATGAAAAATGGGCACATAGCGATGCTCAGATTCGTTAGAACTGTTATATAAAGCAATTCAAATTACTTGCCTAACACTGGCCCACTTCTTACGCCCCGCCAAACCGTTGACGGTATCCGCATTTGCGGCACAATTCCTCCACCGCAATACGGCGCGAGAATCCGTCGTACAACCGGTTCGCCCGTTCACCTTCCACGATTTCCGAGAACGGTGTCTCATAGACATTTCCCAGATTGATGATGCCTTCCCCATCCAGACAGCAAGGAATGACCGTCCCGTCTACAAGGATTCCGGCTTGATTGCGAAGCGCATGGCAAAAACCGCGGCCGTCGTCTTCCTTAGCCCTTAAATCCGGCCAGTCAAATTCATGATCCTGATTTAGGTAAATGCGGTCAGCCAGTTTAATGCCGCTGCCAGGCACCACCTTCTCTTCGATCCGAAAATCCAACCCGAATTCCTTCTCGATCAACTCCAAAGTCGCCCTGTTACGGCTGCGCTCCAGGTTGGTCTCGTTGTCCTTCGTCAAATTCCATAGACGGAACGACACGATCATCTCGGAGGCTGCCGTCGCTTCCCTCACGAAGGACAAAACACTGGTGATATACCCTTCTCTGTCCGTCGATCCCTCATGCCCGTCAAAGCTGTGCAAAGAGAAATTCATCTGCCGGAGCGCCGGCTTACCTAACAGCTTATGAGCGTTTTTGCGAATCAGTGTACCGTTGGTCGTAATGTTGACTTTAAACCCTTTTTCATGACTGATATCCAGCAACTGATCGATTTTGGGATGCAGCAGCGGTTCTCCCTTGACATGAAAATAAATATAATCGGTGTGCGGCTTGATATCATCAAGAATTTTGCTGAAATCCTCCACCGAGATAAATTGAGATTGACGGTGGGTCGGAGGACAAAAACTGCAAGCCAGATTGCAGATACTCGTTGTTTCAATATAGAATTTTTTGAATTTTTTCATAATAACCTTTAACCTGCTTCTCTACGGTATTTTCACACATAGAACCTATTCTATCGTATTTTCTCATTCATCCCAACAGCAAATTTATAGGGGTGGCAGCATTAGTCAAAAAATTGCATGTGCAGCTTGTCCGCCTTGTAGTATTCCATGCGATCCGCCAACGTTCCGGTATGAAATTCAAATTGGTGTCCGTCCGGATCCAAGAAATAAACCGACTTATAATCCCGGGCATCCCGATTGCGCCCCTCCAGTACGACAGCACCCGCCTGCTCCAGTTTATCCTTCCATCGATCCAAGTCTGCTTCCTCGACCGTGAAAGCGATATGCGTATATGTATGGACGTCCCTGTCCCGTTTGACATCTTCCTGATTCAAGGCAATCCAGAGGCCATTGAGGTCAAAATAAGCCAAAGACCTTCCCTTTACAAGCAGCTTGGCATCAAAAACGTTCTGATAAAATAAAATTGACTTTTCCAGATACGATACGGAAAAGCAAAAATGATTTATTCCTTGCAGCTTCATCCTGTTCCCTCCGTTTCGATCCACCCAGCGGGACCGGAGCTCCCGATCCCGCCGATTTTGGGCGTACAACGCCGGTATGCGCCCATCGCAGAAACTATGCTGTTACCGGCTGCACATTCAGCTCCACATTCTCAATAATGATCGGAGTCCCTGCCAATATCATATCCAAGCCTAGGCGGAGCGTCAAAGCTGAAGGATCAATAGAATATAGCCTGCTCTCTTGCAGCATCCCATTCACAAACAAACGGGAATAACAATTAAATGACAAGCCTTCAATCGCCTCTACCGGTCCCCCAACATCGTTTGTAAATTGGCTGGCTTCAACGACCGTCAAAGCTGCTAATTCGGTATCGGGAATATAAAAATATCTGTAAACCCTCGGCACAATCATTATATCCGAGCTACCCGGCGGGCCTTGCGGGCCTCGGGGACCCTGAATCCCTTGTTCTCCTTGTAACCCTTGTTCTCCTTGTAACCCTTGCTCTCCTTGTAACCCTTGCTCTCCTCGTTCTCCTTGAGGTCCTTGCAATCCCTGCGGTCCCTGCAAGCCCTCCGGTCCAGGTGCCCCGCGTTCTCCTTGCGGTCCAACCGGACCCGGCATTCCTTGTTCTCCCCGTTGGCCCTTTACCCCTTGCTCTCCTCGTTCTCCTTGAGGTCCTTGCAATCCTTGCGGTCCCTGAGGTCCCTCCGCTCCAGGTGTACCTCGGTCTCCTTGCAGCCCCTGTAAACCCTGTGGTCCCGGAATTCCCTGTGGTCCCTGAGCGCCCTCAGGTCCAGGCGCACCGCGGTCTCCTTGCGGTCCAACCGGACCCGGAACTCCTTGTTCCCCCTTCATCCCCATCGGCCCCGTTGGTCTGGCGGGTCCTATAGGTCCGGCGGGGCCGCGTAGTCCATCTCTGCCTTTTCTCCCGGGCGGACCCGCAGCTCCAAACACTCTCCGCTGGATGGGCTTTCTCCGCTTTCTCTTACGCCCCAACGATCCCTTCCGGCCCGGTATTATCGAATGTTTTGCCTTACCTGGCGAATCCAATTGCCGCGATTTGCGTTTAAGCCTACCATGGCCGGGGCGAGCCCGCCAATTACATGGTTTGGGTGGAGGACATACGCAGGAACGACTTCTTTTCTTTTTATAGGAAAAGTGTCTTTTCCTCTTAAACAAAGGATCACCTCCCATTGTCCTAAAACCTTCAATATCATATGTCGATCTCCCGGCTATGAAATAGACGAACTGCCTGAAATCAGGAACATTTGACCTCAAGGAGGAAGAAACGCCGTTTCATCGAGAAAAACTGATCATTAACTGTTAAGGAATCGAGGATTGTCTCGATATCCTGCTGATTAGGAGGTGAAACCATAATGCCAGTAATCAAGCCTGTTTTCACTGCTGTTGCCAGTGCTCCGGTATCTACCGGCGGAGTAATCACCACTTCAATAACTCCGTCCATTACCCGCTATTTTGCAACGATAACGGCTGCTATGATCGGAGCAACCGACACTACAATTGCTGCCGCAAGCTTTACGGATGACGCGGATGCGGCCATCACAGCGTTGCCGGCTTTGGCTGCCAGCGATTATTTTAACGTTTATATTAACGGGGTTTTGCAGCAGGCGTCCTTATCGACGCTTTCCACCGCCAGTCTGGTATTGGACACGGTTGATTTGATCGAAGGAGTTCCGGTCCAACTGGAAATTGGAAGCTTTACGGGTGTAACTTCGGATATTACGACCCAGCCCGTCATATCGGCTCCCACCATCACGATCATCACCTGATTCTCCGATGAACATGGATCGACCCGGCCATTGGCCGGGTCACAATTCCATAATTGCTTCGAATCCAGAGCTGGAATCCGCCCAGTACTCTTGGCCTGTTGTGCATAGTATAGAGCAAATAAGAAGAAAAGGTGATGTAATGGCCAGTTTTCGTAAAGCTTATTTGCTTAAGCAGCGTTATTCCGCACGAATGCTAAGACAACGGGGAATTCATGGCGTCGGGGTCGGCTTTAAAGAGCCATCGAAACCGCATAAAGGAGCAGCCCTCATCGTATATGCGGACGCAATTTCCGCTGCGTCCGGCAAAAACAGGAAAGGCAAATCTAAGCCCAAGGCCCTCTCTCTACCCGCAAAACTGAAAGCCGAAATTCCGGTGCGCATTGTGAGATCAACCAAATTTCATAAAAACAGCTTGCTTCCATCACGCTTCCGGAGAAGAATTCGACCTGTCCCTGCCGGATACAGCGTGGGTACTCCTAATGTCTCGGGAACCGTAGGCTTGATTGTCAGCGACAAAAAAAAGCCCGGAAGCCGATTTATACTAAGCAACAACCATGTGCTGGTCAACGAAAATTCGAATCGTCCTTCCGCGACAATCCAGCCGGGCGGAGCTGACGGCGGTACCGTACCTCGGGACAAAATCGGAAGCGTGCAACGATTCGTCAAGCTTCACAAGAATAAGCCCAACTTCCTCGATGCGGCGCTCTCAAAGCCGCTGCGCCGCAACCTTCTATCCCCGTCTTATGCGGTTTACGGAAATGTACCTGGCTTCGTCCGCTCTTACGCCATTGGCGACAAGTTCAAAAAGGTCGGCCGGACAACAGGAGCCGTAACCGGAACTGTTGAATCGATTCACACGGATATTCAGGTCAACTATGGAGATTACGGTAATTTGGGAACGATCACTTTCAAGAACCAGAGCGTGATCCGGGGCAAGCGTCCGGTATCGCTCGGCGGAGATTCCGGTTCCGTTTGGCTGACACGCCGGGGCAATCTTGCCGCAGCCGTTAATTTCGCGGGTACGGAAGAAGGCCGTCTCTCCATCGCCTATCCCGTCGAATGGTTCATGAAGGTATTCGGTACCCGTGTCGCGCGCTCCGGTAGACGTTCGATCCTGGCACCGGCTAGAGGCGGTAAGCAAAAATACATGTGCGTTCGTCCGTTAGGTCGTAAAACGGAAAAAGCGCTGCGGCCAAAACAATGCCGTTTTGTATCCAAATCATAAAATAAAAAGAGGAAAGCCCCTTTTCCTAGCGGCTCAATCGGCCGGGTCAAGGAATGCTTTCCTCTTCATATGTGGTCGTACTTTACGCTTTTATTCCATAAAGTCCTTCAAACGCTTGCTGCGACTTGGATGTCTGAGCTTCCGCAACGCCTTGGCTTCGATTTGACGAATCCGTTCCCGGGTTACGCCAAACTCTTTACCCACTTCTTCCAAGGTCCGTGTTCTGCCGTCATCCATACCGAAACGCAGCCGGAGCACGTTTTCTTCCCGCTCGGTCAGCGTATCCAACACTTCTTCCAACTGTTCCTTCAAAAGTTCATAAGCGGCTGCCTCCGCCGGAGCCAGAGCGTCATGATCTTCGATAAAATCACCCAGATTGGAATCGTTCTCTTCACCGATCGGCGTTTCCAGGGAAACCGGTTCTTGGGCGATCTTCATAATCTCCCGAACTTTCTCAGGCGTAAGATCCATTTCCTTGGCGATTTCTTCCGGCGTCGGTTCCCGTCCGATCTCTTGCAGAAGCTGTCTGGATACACGAATCAGCTTATTAATGGTTTCCACCATATGCACCGGAATCCGGATCGTTCTCGCTTGGTCGGCGATCGCTCTTGTAATGGCTTGACGAATCCACCATGTCGCATAGGTGCTGAATTTGAAGCCTTTGGAATAGTCAAATTTCTCAACCGCTTTAATCAAGCCCATATTTCCTTCCTGAATCAAATCCAGGAAGACCATACCGCGCCCTACATAGCGCCGGGCAATACTCACGACCAGCCGCAGGTTCGCTTCAGCCAGACGACGCTTGGCCTCTTCGTCTCCCTGCTCGATGCGTTGAGCGAGTTGAATTTCCTCATCGGCGGACAAAAGAGGTACCCGTCCGATTTCCTTTAAATACATACGGACCGGATCATCGATTTTTACGCCTGGCGGCAGCGTAAGGTCATCTGTAAAATCAAGTTCACTGCGCTTTGTCAAATCCTCTGTCATGGCTCAGACCCCCACCCTAATAAATGGAAAAGAATAACAAGATTTTTCTCTAACAACGGTATACTCTATTTGACAAATTAGTGCTAATATGCTATTATATAAGCGATGTTGATTAAGTCAGCCCATTGATTTGACTATCCGTCATTTTAACATATTTATTATGGCTTTACAAGATCATTTTTTACTAATGGAAATGAACGCTGGTCTATAGAGATCAGCGTTTTTTTATTTTCTTCATATTATTCGGTATTAATCCTGCTGTTCCGTGCGCTTTTCCCACACTTGCTGCAGTGCTTTCTGGAAAACTTCCAACGGCTGAGCTCCAGATACCGCATATTTTTCGTCCAAGACAAAGAACGGCACCCCGCGGACCCCGATTTCTCCAGCCAACCGTTCATCTCTCCGAACTTCATCCGCAAAGGCGTCAGACGCCAATATATCGGCTGTTTCCTTTCCATCTAATCCAATTCCTTGGGCCAGAAAAATAAGTGTATCCATATCGCCGATATGTAGGGAATCCGTAAAATAAGCTTTAAATATCCGTTCGGACATCTCGGCCATTTTCCCTTGCTCCCCAGCATAATGAGTCAAGCGGTGAGCATCAAACGTATTCGTCGGAATCATAGTGTCGAACCGGTAAACCAGCCCCTCTTCCGAAGCTTGCCCCGCAACACGATCATTGGCTGCTTTCGCCTCATCCAACGACATCCCGTATTTTGCTGCCAAAATCTCCTGCATACTCGTCCTGATTTCCTTCGGAGAGGAAGGATCCAGCTCAAAGCTGCGAAACACGACTTCCACTTCATCTTTATGAGGGAATTGCTCCAGCGCTTTTTCGAATCTTCTTTTACCGATATAACAAAACGGACAAGCGTAATCCGACCAAATCTCCACCTTCATAACAAATTGCCTCCCATTTGCTTCTTAGCTGCCTCAGCGAATCAAGCCAAGCTCTTTGGCCTGTTCTTCTGTAAGTATAAATTGCTCCGTCTCCCAGATCTCATCATCTTTTGTAATTCCGAACATGCTCATCACTTGTTTCCATATGCCTTTTTCCAGAGCTTCATGCTGGGTGATCATAATTTTCATGGACCCATTGCCCCCTTTTCCGTTCGTCTTCCGCCTTATTCCCTGATTAACCGGATCATCGGATTTTGAAGCTAAAGAAGTTCTACGTACAATGAGGAGCAATTATTCCATAGCTTAAGTTACCCCGGATGAAAAAGTCCAATTACAATTGTGAATTAATCCATAAGACCTATGTCTGTATGTATCATTTATGACGAATATAATAACATACCCCTTTCTAAGGTCGCAAATCATTCCCGGATTTCCGGGACAAATTTCGGCTTAAATACGGGATAATACAATGCTATGCAGGAGGTTAGGCCTGGAATAACCCGATTATTAGAGAATCCTCTCATCATGTCTCTACGTTGCTCCTATCCCGCAATGAACGAACTTACTATTTCCATAAAGGAGTGTACTTCTCTTGAAAACAGGATCCTTCCTCCGCAGATTTACTTTGAGCATGGTATGTGCTCTGATGATTTCGTCTTTCGGCTATGCGATGAAACCGGCTTTGGCAGAACCTGAGACGGGTACTCTGACTAAGACGACCTGGCTGTGGCATACTCAGCTTATTCAAACTTCGCCAGCCGAACTTCTTGAATTTTCCGAATCCCAAGGAATCGATATTATTTATCTTCAAATAAGCACCAAAGTGCAACCTGCTTCCTACAAGAGCTTCATCCGTCAGGCTGGCGAGAAAGGAATCGAGGTCCATGCGCTGAACGGTGCCCCGGACTGGGCCCTTGCTACTAGCAAACCCAAACTGGATGCTTTTATAAAATGGATTAACGACTACCAGGCCACAGCTGCCCCCAATGAAAAGTTAAAAGGCATTCACGTCGATATCGAGCCGTACCTGCTTCCGCAATGGAAGACCGACTGGGCTTCCCTGGTCGGGCAATGGCAGAAAAATGTCGACGATCTCGTAGAACAGGCGAAAGCGGCAGAATTGCCTCTTTCCGCAGCGTTGCCTTTCTGGCTGGACAATGACAATTACAAGGTTCCGGACAGCGATCAAACCTTAAGTTCCTGGATGATTTCCCGCTTTGAATCCGTTACGCTGATGTCTTACCGCGACAATGCCAGCGCCATTTATAATACGGCCAAGGGCGAGCTTTTAGAAGGAGAGCGGCTGAACAAAAAGGTGTACACCGGTGTGGAAACAAAGCCCTCATCTGAAGGCAATTTCATTACTTTCTATGAGGAAGGTAACGGCGTTCTGAATGAACAAATGCTTGAGCTTGAGAAGTTAGCCTCTACTCATTCGTCCTTTGGCGGAATAGCCGTGCATGACCTGGTCGGATGGATGGACCTGGTTCAACGGGACAAGCCAATAAATTAAAAACATTAACCCCGGTCAGAATCCGTAAATATCGGATATGGCCGGGGTTTTGTATTTCATTAGGCCAGCCTATTTATTCCCTGACACAATCAGTACATCACGGGCCGTTGATTTTCGAATAACGCCGAGTCCAATAGCGGGACTGATACTCAAACATCTCTGCCAACGTCTGCGCGTCTGCCCCATTATAATCTGAGTAGCCCCTAGTTTGTCTGCTTTCGATAAAAGCGTATCGGCTATCCTGCAACGCCGAGGGCTGGTCAACAGATCAAATGTCCCTCCAAGCCGTTGCGTTAATCTTTTTATTTGTAACAATTCCTGATCTTCTTGTAGGGAAGCCTGTTTACGTATATCCACAAACGTGACATGCCATTCCGCCTTCAAGCGGTAAGCAAGCCTGAATCCATGCCGAATAATCCTCTCGGCATTCGGGCCTTTGTCTACGCAGACGAAGATCAATTCTTTTCTTCGCCAAGGACCGCGGAGCGAATTTCCGCGATCCCAGGACTCCAGCCTTTCGTCGACATCATCGGCGATCTCCCGCAACGCCAATTCACGCAGAGCGATTAAATTCCCGATCTTAAAGAAGGACTGCAATGCTTGATCTACCTTGGAAGAAGCATAAATCTTGCCTTCTCTTAATCGCTGTTGGAGCATCTGCGGAGTCACATCAATCAATTCCACTTCATCGGCCTTCCGAAGTAAATCATCGGGTACGGTTTCCCTTACCCGTACCCCTGTCACCTGCTCTACCGCATCGTTCAGGCTCTCCAGATGCTGCACATTTACCGTGGTAATGACGGATATACCAGCATCCAAAATTCGAAGAATATCCTCGTACCTTTTCACGTGCAGGCTTCCGGGGATGTTCGTATGGGCCAGCTCGTCAATTAAAACGACCTCGGGGTAGCGGCTTAGCACAGCTTCCGTATCCATATCTTCCAACTGTGATCCCCGGTAAACCGCCTTGCGCCGTGGAATGATCTCCAAACCACCAAGCTGTGCGATCGTTTCGCGCCTCCCATGCGTTTCAAGCAGCCCAACGACAACATCGACCCCACTGCTTCTCAGCAGGTTTCCTTCCCGAAGCATGGTATAGGTTTTACCGACACCTGGCGAAGCTCCAATATACACCTTGAACGTCCCCCGGTTAAGCCGTATCTTCTGCTGCTCCGCTTCTTCGGGAGTTTGCCTGCGGAATGTTTTAGCAATTGCACCCGGGAGACCTTGTTCGTACTCATGATGTTTTATCGGCATAATACGCTCCCCTTCTGTATCCGCCCGGTCGGCCATTAGGAACAAATCGGTATGCGTCAGCTTTCGCAGCAATCCATGGATGACGGAGCCTTTAAGGATTTCCTGAATCCGGCTCTGTTTGGAATGCCCCATTACAATCCTCGTAGCCCCAAGCCTGGTTGACAGTTCCCGCAGTTTAACCGGCAAAAGCCGGCGGCCCGGCAAAGGCCACTCCGTAAACTGGGCGCCAATCTTACTACAGAGTTTAACAATCGAGCGTTTAAAAGCCTCCTGCTCCTTCGTAAGCTTGATTCCTGGCTTCACGAAACTGGCCACAATCAAATCACCGTTCAGACGTTTAGCAATCTGTTGTCCTCGGCGAATATAGATTGAAGCGTTCCAGTGATATTGCACCGAAACGAGAATCCGTTCCGAGGCCCCGGAAGGGCCCGACAGTCCTTCTGTTTCACGATGGCGGTTCAACAACTCATTCACGCCTTCGGCTACTAACCGCAGCGATAATTCGCGCAATACCGCCAGATTGTCGCGGCGGCAAATCGATGGATGTACCTTTTTTCCGAGCAATCCCGCTTCGATCCGTTTCATCACCGTTTCCGGCGCAACATCGATCAACCGGACTTCATCCGCCAGATCCAGTGTCCCCGGCGGGATAGTCTCTTCTGCCTGAATACCGGTTCGCTGTAAGGCAATCTCATCCGCTCCTGCCAGCTCATATGCATTGATCGTGGTAATCACGCTGATTCCTTGTTTGAGCAGAAACAGGATGTCCTCAAGCCGGGTGTTGAATTTAGCCCCAGGCCGGTTGCGATGTGCCAGATGATCGACTAGTACCACCTCCGGATTCCGCTTAACAAGCTCCTCCACTGGCAAATCCTTTTTTTCCTCACCATTCTTCATCCAATGGATACTTGGAATCCGGTCCAATCCGGCAAGTTGCTCTACTGTCTCGGGTCGTTGCAGTGTCGTCACCGCACAGATCACGACATCGATACCCCGCTCCTTTAACTGCTGACCCTCCCTAAGCATTTGGTAGGTCTTTCCCGTACCGCTGGCGGCTCCAATCAATATTTTGAATTTTCCATGCTTTAGCCGCTCGATCGATTCCAGCAGCTCTTCCGGCGTTTTTCTGCGAAAGGTCGTCATCGCTGGCATTTCGCTCCTATCATCGGCTCATTCCGGCCATTTCCTTTTGTAAGGCCAAATTCAGCTTAAGCACGTTTACTCTCGGTTCGCCGAATATCCCCAGATCCCTACCTTGTGAAGCCTCTTTGATAAGATTTCGTAACTTCTCTTCCGAAACTCCGGACAACTTGCTTACACGAGAAATTTGAACTTCTGCGGCTTTATTCGTGATATGCGGGTCCAGCCCTGACCCGGAGTTCGTAATTAAATCAATAGGGACCAAGTTTACCGGTATATCCGGATTATTCATGGACCAATCGTTCAACGAGGCCTGCATCCGCTTCATCAATTCAGGATTCGAGGGTGCATAATTGTTAGAACCCGAACCTTCGGCATTGTATTCGATACTCGACACACGGCCTTGGAACCATTGAGGGTCCGTATAGGATTGGCCAATTAACTCGGAGCCGATAACGATTCCTTCACTATTCTTCAACTGACTTCCGTTAGCCTGATGAGGGAACAACAGCTGAGCTAAACCTGTGCTTGCCAGCGGGTAAAGAACGCCGCAAATAACGATCAAAATAAGACTGAACCGCAAGGCGGCCCAAAAAGTAGTTCCGAATGAAGCTGTCAATGAAGCGCTCTTGGTATCTTGAGTTTGGATATGATTCATGAAGGAAAACTCCCTTTCCACTTTTTAAGGGGATCCGGTTTGCCGAAGCAAACCGGTCTGCATATTTGTTAAATCCACAAATGAACCACCAGGTCAATCAACTTGATGCCGATAAACGGGGCTATGACACCACCGACTCCATAGATCAGCAAATTTTTGGAGAGCAGTCGCTGGGAGCTCATCGGTTTATAGGCGACGCCGCGCATCGAGAGCGGTATCAACAACGGGATAATAACCGCATTGAAAATCAAGGCCGACAACACTGCGGATAACGGGGAGCCGAGCCCCATGACATTCAGGGTATTCATTTGCGGTACAGCCAGCATGAACATTGCCGGAATAATGGCAAAATACTTGGCAATATCATTTGCGATACTGAACGTGGTTAGCGCACCGCGGGTCATCAGCAGCTGTTTGCCGATGGCGACCACTTCGATGATCTTGGACGGGTCGGAATCGAGATCGACCATATTGGCCGCTTCCTTCGCAGACACCGTACCGCTGTTCATCGCCAGGCCGACGTCCGCTTGGGCCAGCGCCGGAGCATCATTCGTGCCGTCCCCGGTCATGGCGACGAGTTTGCCTTGCGCCTGTTCACGGCGGATCACCGCAATTTTGTCCTCGGGCTTACTCTCGGCTATAAAATCGTCGACCCCGGCTTCACGGGCGATCGTTGCCGCCGTCAGCGGATTGTCCCCTGTACACATGATTGTTTTTATGCCCATCTTCCGCAGTTGATCAAAGCGTTCCTTCATTCCCGGTTTCACCGTGTCCTTCAAATAAATAATCCCGTAAATCCGGCCGTCTACGGCAACGGCAAGCGGAGTTCCGCCTTCTGTCGCAACGTGTTGGCTCTTCTGTTCCAAATCGCCCGGGATGGTTCCGCCTTGTGCTTGAACCCATTCGCGCACGGCATCTACCGCTCCCTTACGGATTTTGCGGCCATCTTTCAAGTCGATGCCGCTCATCCGCGTCTCCGCCTTGAACTCCACAATTTCTCCGCCCTCAGCCATTTCCGCGTCAAATGTAAATCCGCGCACCTTCGTAAACTCGATGACGGAACGGCCTTCCGGCGTCTCATCCCGGAGGGACGCTATCGCCGCCCAAGCGGCAAGCTCGCTCTCTTGTTCCCCTTGCGCAGGAAGGAACTCCGATGCCATACGGTTCCCGTACGTGATCGTTCCGGTCTTATCCAGGATCATCGTATTGATATCCCCTGCCGCTTCCACCGCTTTACCTGACATCGCCAACACATTGAACCGGGTGACCCGGTCCATGCCTGCGATGCCGATGGCGGACAGCAGGCCGCCGATGGTCGTCGGTATGAGACAAACGAGCAAAGACACGAGGACGGGAATTTCAAGCTGAATATTTATAAAGTCAGCGATCGGCTTTAACGTGACAACCACGATCAAGAAGATCAGTGTCAGTACGGTAAGCAACGTGCTCAGAGCAATTTCGTTCGGCGTCTTTTGCCGTTTCGCGCCTTCGACCAGCGAGATCATACGATCGATGAACGATTCTCCGGGATCGCTGGTGATCCGCACGACGATGCGATCGCTCACGACCAGCGTGCCGCCTGTCACCGAACTGAAGTCACCGCCAGCTTCCTTGATGACCGGGGCGGATTCCCCGGTGATCGCAGACTCATCCACAGAGGCTAGCCCTTCGATAATTTCTCCGTCGCCGGGAATCATCTCGCCTTGTTCAACAACGACGATGTCCCCCTTGCGTAAGTCCGTAGATGACACTTCGCGAAGCGCTCCGCCTACAAGCTTATTTGCAGTTACCTCTTGCTTCGTCTTTTTCAGCGAATCAGCCTGCGCTTTCCCCCGCCCTTCAGCCAAAGCTTCGGCAAAGTTAGCAAACAGCACCGTGAAGAGCAGAATCAGGAATACCGATAAATTAAAACCGAATCCATTGCCGGAACCGGACAGGTTCGGAAACAGCAGAAGGAGCATTACGATGGCCATTCCGATTTCGACCACGAACATGACCGGGTTTTTCATCATTGTGGCCGGATTCAACTTGACCAGGCTTTCCACCGCAGCCTTACGTATAATCGGGCCAGTAAGCATTGTTTTACGACTGTTCGACATCCATTAACCCCTCTTTCGCTTATCCTAAAGTTAAAAACTCGGCAACCGGGCCCATAGCAATGACCGGTAAAAACGTGAGCGCACCGATAAGGAGCACCGTTCCGATCAATATGCCGACGAACAGGCGGTTGTCGGTACGCAAGGTACCGATCGTTTCCGGAATCGGCTCCTTGGCCATTAGTGAACCCGCAACGCCCAACAAGGCTATGATGGAAACATAACGCCCAAACAGCATGACCAACCCGGTCATAATGTTCCAGAACGGCGTATTGTCCGCCAGCCCTTCAAAGCCGGACCCGTTATTTGCGGCAGAGGAGGTGTATTCATACAGCACCTGGGATAAACCATGGAAACCGGGGTTCGTGATTGCACTGTGCCCCAGATCCGTCATAAAACTGATTGCAGTCGGCACAAGAATGATAAACGGATGCGCCAAAATCGCGATGGCGATCAGCTTCATTTCCTTGGCCTCGATTTTGCGGCCCAGAAATTCCGGCGTCCGGCCGACCATCAGCCCGCAAATAAACACTCCTAGAATGGCGTACATCATCATGTTCATAAGGCCGACGCCTTTTCCGCCGAATACGACGTTCAGCATCATTTGTACCAGCGGAACCATCCCGCCGAGCGGCGTCAGAGTATCATGCATATTGTTGACGCTCCCTGTCGTAGCGGCCGTCGTTACAGTGGTAAACAGCGTGGATCCGGCGATCCCGAAGCGAACTTCCTTCCCTTCCATGCTTCCTTGCGCAGCGTCGATACCCAGTGCGTTGATTGCCGGGTTACCCGCTTTTTCCGAGAAATAGACGGTGGATAAAAAGACGAGAAATAGAATCATCATGGCGGAGAAAATGACCCAGCCTTGTTTCTTATTCTTGGCGAACAACCCGAATGTGTATGGCAACGCGGCACCAATCATCCACATCGACCACATTTCCACGGCGTTACTCAAACCGTTCGGATTCTCAAACGGATGTGCGGAGTTTACTCCGAAAAATCCCCCGCCGTTCGTCCCCAAATGCTTGATCGACTCGAGCGAGGCGACGGGCCCCATCGAAATTCGCTGTAACGCGCCATCCAGCGTATGAACCGTCAAGGTCGGATCCAACGTCTGTGGAACCTGCAGTGCCACGAGAATTAGGGTAACGAGCAAAGCTGCCGGTAGAAATACCCGGACATGGGCTTTTGTAAAATCTTCAAAGAAGTTTCCGAGCGTTTGCCCTCTCTGCGTCAAACCGCGGATAAATGATATTGCTACGCACAGACCGCTGGCGGCCGAAGTAAACATCATCATCGTAATGACGGCCATTTGTGAGAAATAGGATAGAGCAGACTCCCCGCTATAATGCTGTAGGTTCGTATTGGTCATAAAGCTGATGACCGTATTGAATGAAAGCGACGATTCCATGTTTCCCATCCCATTAGGATTCAAAGGAAGAAACTGCTGAATCCGCAGAACCAAATAGCTTACTCCCACCAGAACGGCGTTCGTCACAATCATGCTAAAGGCGTATTTTTTCCAGCTCATGCCTTCACGGCGTTTGAAACCGACCAGCTTATAGATCAGTCTTTCGAAACCTCCGAATATGTTGTCGGTACGGTTCGATTCCCCGGAAAACACATGGTATAAATAAGTGCCCAGCGGTTTCACCAGTACAATGATGACGCCGATCACAACTAACATTTGCACTAAATCCATTGGGATCCCCCTCAAAAGTAGGCTTTTTAAAATTTCTCAGGATGAATCAAGGCATAGATCAAATAAAGAAATACGAACAGGACGACCAACCCGATCCCTATCATGGCGTATCCCCCTCCTTTAATTCCTGTTAATCCCCGGTTTCCGGAATGCCGTTTGCTAAAAATCCGACCTCGCAGGAACCGGAATGAATCACATAAGTCGCTCCAAGGCCCTTGTAAATCATTCTCGGATGCCGCTCCGGCGTAATCACGATTATTGGACTCGATGTCCATTGACGGCATAACTGCAAATATCGACATGTTAAAGTTAGCGTAGTTTCAAAAATAAAGACCCTCCCGATCCGAAATTCGGGAATCCTCCAAGTTTTCTCATCCTCCGTCTTCACCCGGATCACTTGAACCGTCCCCAATTTACGAGCCCGTTTCTCCTCAGTTTTGTTGTTCACGAGAACCGCAACATTCCGCCGCTTAGACAACAGCAGCCGTACAAAATTCAGCCCTGCCTGATTTGGCGCAGCAATGAGGATACAATCTTCCTCCACCTTTGTTTCCTCCCTCAGATAATAGCAAGACCTAAAGCCCCTCCTGGTGAGGTAGACTTTACTAGTAAGCTCATTCCAGTACTTTGCACAGCAAAAAAGCCGCAGGAAAGGAAGGAACCTTTCCGCAGCTTCTGGCATGGTGTTCATAACCATGGTGGGCTTATGGCGGTTGCCTCTCCCAATTACGCTTACGAGGTTAGCTGTCGGATTCGGGCGCGAGAGTCGCCCTACGCTGGAAATTAAGGATATTTCCGGCGATTCACCCCATGAAACGTTCCGATCCCAGATCGGCGTTTCGTTGGTTCCCCCGCTTCTGCGTTCGCAGAATTCAGCGAAAAAGACATTATTATTCATTTCGATTTTTCATAACAATTTCAGTCAATTTTTCAGTTTAGGCAATAAAAAACCACAGAGGCACCTTGGCGCTCTGTGGCCTACTCATACGGCTGACAGTTCACCCATCCTCTCTTCATCCACGCTTACGAAGTTAGCTGTCGGATTCGGGCGGTGAGAGTCGCCCTACCCGAACGGAATCCATGGTTTCCGTCCGGGATTCACCCCTGTCCGTTTGCGGTCTTTAACTCTCACATTAAAGACCGCAAACGAACGAAACGGCTTCTTGGCCTT
This sequence comes from Paenibacillus sp. Marseille-P2973, assembly GCF_018101095.1. Classification (NCBI taxonomy): domain Bacteria; kingdom Bacillati; phylum Bacillota; class Bacilli; order Caryophanales; family Paenibacillaceae; genus Paenibacillus; species Paenibacillus sp. Marseille-P2973. The sequence continues at coordinate 78,325 of NZ_JAGQEH010000011.1, read as the reverse complement.
GGAGCCAAGATAGATGCGCCGCAATTTGGTTCCCCCGTTTTCCCGTTTCCGGGAAATTCAGCGATCGACAAATGGTATGATATTTGTTTCATGGATTGAATCATAACTCCGGCGCCGAATCCAGTAAAGTCAGGCAACCGTCTAAAAACAGTTTGCAATTGCCAAATATATGAAACGGGAGCGTTTTCATAATGGTTAAACTCTCTCATTTACGTCATATCTCTTTAATGCTTCATTTTTCATTCCATTATATTAAAGGTCATTAAACGGTTATTGCCCTAAGAAAAATACTACGGCTACAATACAATTGTAAACGTTTACAATTATTCCGGATAGAAAGCGAGGGGTATTCATGCCGATTCGTCAACAAAAGAAAGCCTTATTGAATCAAGTTGTAGGTTCATTGATTTTCAAAGGGTTGACTGCTTCTCTATTCCTTTGCTTCTCTTTTATCCTCGTGGCTCAGATCCCCTACGCTCACGCCGAATCCATGCTGACCATCGATTCTCCGGCGGAAGGTGATCAGGTACCTCCGGGATGGCTGCGGGTTACGGGAGGGTATACCGAAACTTATGACATCAAATTGATTATTAATGGAACCGAACAGCTTAACTCCGTAAGAGAGGACTTAAATGGACCCGAAAGCGGCACTTGGTATGCGGATGTCGACGTATCCAAATACGACGGCAACATCTCGCTGATTGCCAAGGGAGTGCAGAGTTCGTCTCGTTATGGAATCTCCACGGCTACGACATCGGTGTATGTCAATAATCCCGAAGCCAGCCTCCCTGTTGTGAAGATTACAAATCCTTCGGACGATGAAACCGTCCACGGCTCGGTCCCTGTAAAAATCACCGTCGACGCCAAGAATTCCGTTGAGCTGGTAGAGATTCGAATCAACGGCGGGCCATGGATGAAAGCAAAGCAAACCGGGAACCACTATCAATTCAAATGGGACGCCAAAAATCTCGGTAACCGGACCTCCAGTCTGGAGGCAAGGGCCTTCGACGAATTCGGCAATGAAGGCCGGAGCACTACGGTTTATGCTCATACCGGGAACTGGGCTCCCGAACCGGTTACACTTGAAAAGCAAGACCGTGCGATGTGGATCTGGGAAAAAGCCGCTTACAATCTCTTTTTGAACCCGGGCTCCAAATCGGCGTTAAAAGCGCTTGCCGATGATACCGGAACCTTCGGCTCCGATCCGATCACCACCTTTTATATCGGCGTTTTTCCGTATGAGGGTGTAGACATCCTTGAAGACCAGCCTGAGGCTGTCCGGGAGTTCGTAAAGTGGGCGCATGACAACGGCTATCGGGTCCACGCCTGTATCGCCGGAGGAACCGTACCTCCCTATTATGGCGCCCTGGCTCCATATCACGGCAATGCAATCCATGAGATGGAAAAGGTCATCAATTACAACCTCTCCTCCTCCGCAGATGAGCAGTTTGATGGGGTGAATGTCGATATCGAGCCTTATATTTTACCTGAGTTTAAGACCGATAAACCGGCCGTACAGCTTCAATATTTAGATGTGCTTCAAAAAATGATTCAGCGCAGAGACGCCGCCGGCATTGACCTTCCTTTCGGCCCGGCGATCCCGAGATGGTTTGATAGCAGCGACACTTCCAGCAATATTACCTGGAACGGTCAGACCAAGTGGCTGTCCGAGCATGTACAGGACATCAGCGATTATATTTCAATCATGGATTACCGGGACACCGCCGAGGGCGGCCCTGGCATTATACCTCAGGCTCAGGCCGAGCTTGCCTATGCCAATGCGATCGGGAAACCGGATTCGGTCATCGTAGGGGTAGAAACGCTGGACATTGCCAACAGCGGAGACCCCGAAACAATCACATTCCGGGAGGAAGGCCGGACCTATATGGAAAGTGAACTGGATAAAGTTTATACTGCCTTTTCCGGAGATCCGGCTTTCGGCGGCATTGCGATGCACCATTATGACTCGATACGCTGGCTTCCTTCCGCTTGGGGACCTAGTGGATTTAAGTGGACCATGAATCCGCCGGATACAGCTCCTCCTACCGGAGTAAGCAGGGAACCGCAAGCCACTGCGTTCGATTTCAGTACCATTGAACTTTCCTATGGCAGAGCCTCCGACGATTCCGATATTGAGGAGTATATTATTTACCGCGGCACCGAGCCCGGATTTACGCCGGATGATTCCAACATCGGGGGAACGTCGAGAAACCTGACTTACCGCGATACCGGATTGCTTCCTAACTCCGTTTATTATTACAAGGTAGCCGCCGTCGATATCAGCGGGAACATCGGTCCAGTTTCTAGCGAAGTTTCAGCCGTGACCGGAAATACGACCCTGCGCCCTATGATTATCGGGGACATGAACATCGTGTTTAACGGCACGCAGGGAAAAGTAACGCTACAAGTCATCGATCTGGAAACCGGCGAAGGAATTACTGCTGACGTTCATGGCCGGTTTACCTACAACGGCGGAAAATATGTAGATCTGATCACAAATGCTGCCGGATCCGCCACCGCTACTTCCGAAACGCTACCTAAGGCAGCGGGGCTTGTCGGCTTCTGGCCGCAACGGATCGCCGCCCAGGGATATTATTGGGCTTCCGCTTATGACCGTCCGCATACCGTTACCGTGTCTTGGCCCGAAAATGAGTGATCTGAGTAAACGAAAGGGACTGCCTACGGGTCAATAAGACCTGTAGGCAGTCCCTTTTACATTTTGGCAACTGCTTTAGCTGTCGATTTGCCAGTCGCAATAGCCCGGTGTTAGTTAAGATCTCCCGGACGCCAAGATCTTACCGCGCCAACCATATCCGCTGCATTCTGAGTGATCGTTTCGTAACGCTTTTCCCGAATGAGAGCAGGATTTACCAGGCATCCGCCTAATCCGACCGCTGTAGCACCCGCCTCTAAAAATCCATGAATATTGTCGAGACGCACGCCTCCCGTCGCAATCAAAGGAATCCGGTCGAGCGGGGCGGTTATCTCTTTGAGGTAACCCACTCCAAGAGAGGCCATCGGAAACACCTTCACCGCAGTCGCTCCCGCTTTCCAGGCCTTCACAATTTCCGTAGGCGTCATCGCTCCGGGAAAAACGGCTATTCCTTGTTCAAGCGCATAAGCCACAACCGCCTCATCCAGATTCGGGGAAACCAGATATTCTGCCCCAGCCCGGACCGCTTCTTTGGCCTCCTCGAGGTCCAGCACGGTGCCTGCCCCAATCTTCATCCGTTCTCCGAATGTCTCTCTCCAGCTTGAGATCATTCCTAGCGCACCTTCCGTATTCAACGTCACTTCGGCAAACACAATCCCTCCCAAGCTAAGCGCTTCGGCAACAGCTTTCCCCTGCTCCTTCGGCACACCGCGCAGGATAGCAATGATTTTCTCCGCCTTCAGCCGATCCAATAAGGAAGTTGTCATCCCGTTCCCCCTTAATATGTATTTGAGTCTGCCTATATTTTAACCTATAGACCATGACTTGAGGAGCTTGACCCGATATAATGAAAAGGTAGTGTAAACCTTTCCATAGGAGTGATAATTATGAAGCTGACTTATTTGGGACATTCCTCCGTGCTTATCGATACGGGCGAATTCACACTCATCATCGACCCCTTTCTGACAGGAAATCCGGTGGCTTCGGCCAAAGCCGATGAAATCAAAGCCGATTATGTACTCCTGACCCATGGACATTTCGACCATATCGGAGATGCTGAAGCTATTGCCAGAGCCAACGGGGCCACGATCATCGGAATTGTGGAGTTGGCTGACTTCTTCAAAAACAAAGGATTAACAACCGCTGGCTTGAATCTGGGCGGATCGTTCGTTTTCCCGTTCGGGAAATTGACCTTGACCCCCGCCCTCCACAGCTCATCCGTAGAGATTGACGGCACCAATGTGTATCTGGGCGTAGCAGCAGGAATCTTGCTGGATCTCGGCGGATTCGTTCTCTATCATGCCGGCGATACGGCATTGTTCAGCGACTTGAAGCTGATCGGAGACCGGCGACAGATCGATCTTGCTTTCCTGCCGATCGGTGATTATTTCACTATGGGACCGGAGGATGCGCTGCTTGCGGCCGAATGGCTTCATCCCAAGCATGTCGTCCCTATTCACTACAATACCTTCGGACTCGTCGCCCAAGACGGAGCGAAATTTGTGGATCAATTAAAACACAAAAACATCATCGGCCATGCGCTCAAACCAGGAGAAAGCCTGGACACCTCCAGCCTGGACCAATAACTGCAAAAGCAAAACAAAACTCCACAAATCTTCCTGGCGAAGGTCTGTGGAGTTTATTTATTTATGAACATTCAAAACAATAATTAAAGGTTCAGTCCGTTAACTCCTTGCCCTTTGTCTCGCTTCCGAGCAGCAATACCGCCACGGCGCCAACCAGGATAGTAATGAAGAAGATCCAGAATATTGCACCGATGGACACCTGCCGGGCAACCAGCATACCGACAAGGTAAGGGCCGATAATGCCTCCCACCCGGCCGAAGGAAGCAGCCAAACCTACTCCCGTAGAACGAACCCGGGTCGGATATAATTCGGGCGTATAAGCGTACATCCCGCCCCATGCTCCAAGATTAAAGAACGACAGACAGATTCCAGCCGCAATGAGCATGCCTTCGCTTGTCGCATTGCCGAACCAGGCAGCGCTTGCTGCAGTCAGCAGCAAATACACGACAAGCACAAATTTCCGGCCGAATTTTTCGATTAAATAAGCGGCCGTGAAATATCCCGGCAGTTGGGCGAGCGTCATAATCAGTACGTATTCAAAGCTCTTCACCAGGCTGAAGCCTTTGAGCATCATAACGTTAGGAAGCCACAGAAACATGCCGTAATACGAAAAAACGACTGTAAACCAAAGGATCCAAAGCATAATCGTAGATCGTCTGTGCGGTCCAGCCCAAACCGATACGAACCGTTCCCGGACCGACAGCTTTTTCTGCCTGCCTCCGGCGATGTTCTGAGTAAACCGCGGCGGGTCTTGAATCGATTTGCGCAAATAGAGCGCGTAGAGTGCCGGTACCGCCCCGATCAGAAAAGCGGCCTGCCAGCCGAATTTCGGAATAACGAAATAGGCGATCAAAGCAGATAAAATCCATCCGGCGGCCCAGAAACTTTCCAGCAGAACTACCATTCTTCCCCGGTCCTTTGCCGCTACCGATTCCGATACAAGCGTCGACGCCACGGGCAGCTCCCCACCCAGACCGAAGCCGGCTACAAAACGAAGCAAGCATAATACCGCAAACCCGGTTGCCGCTGCGGACAAACCGCTGGCGATCGAGAAAATAAGAAGCGTCCAAAGCAGCACAGCTTTGCGGCCGTACTTGTCCGCCATGATGCCGGCGATCGCCGCGCCGAACGCCATGCCGACCGAATTAATGCTGGTGAAAAACCCGGTCTGCTGCGGTGTCAGGCTCCATTCGGCCGCCAGTGCCGCGGCGATAAACGAAATGATGCCTACGTCCATCGCATCGAACATCCAGCTGAGGCCGGCGCTCATTAGCAGCTTCCGCTGTTTGGGCTTAGGCGCAATTTCAGCAGTATTCATTTGTATTCCCCCACTCATCCTCAAAATCAATTTTTCTATCTCATATCTTGCATCTTATTTTAGCAAATAATGCTATTTTTTTCACAAAAAATTTGACAGCACAACCATACCGATCCCTTTCACAATTAAATGACCGGAATGTAGTTCTGTCACGATATCCTCGCCAAAAGCTACTTCCCATTTCCCCAGCTCCGGTAAAGAAAAGGTTTGTGATGAAGATGAAGCATGATATAGAACATATAAATTCCGGGCCGGGTCTCCTCCTGCATGTTCCCTTAACGTAAAAGCAACGGCGGATTCCGCACCCGCTGTCGGCTCGAACCGAAGGTGCCGGGAAATCTCTGCTGCGGTTTTCAATCGGAAAGCAGGATGCCGTTTCCTCAGTTCAATCATCTTCCGAATGGCCTCAACTTCATCCTGATATGCCGCACACCGGGACCAATCCAGTTGATTTACGGCCGGGGGAGCCTGATAGCTGTTGCCCATCCCGCCCTTGGTACGCAGAAATTCCTGGCCCGCATGAAGAAACGGGATACCTTGACTGGTGAGCACTATTCCCGCAGCCAAACGCTGCATGCGCCTGCGCTCATTTTCATCGGCTTTCGCGGCGGAACAGGACAGTTTATCCCATAGCGTATGATTATCGTGACATTCGGCAAAATTCACGCACTGCGTCGGCTCAGACGCAAATCCGTGCACTTCATTGTTATAGGAAATCGATCCGACGACGCCTTTCATGATTTCCGGCTCCAACCCTTTCCCTCTGCTCACGAAGCCAGTTTGATCAGGCTTGAAAATATCTCCCTTAAGCGCATTTCGAAGCTCCCCGTTAAAATGGGCAATGCCCGGCATCCTGCCGGCTTGCTGTAAATTAGCCCTGCGCTCAGCCTGAAGCTCCGTCTCCATAATCCATCCCTCACCGAGCACTAGAATAGACGGATCGATTTCATCCAATCTCCGGCGGATTTCGTTCATCGTGTCGACATCAAGCAAGCCCATCAAATCGAATCGAAACCCGTCCACCCGGTATTCGGTTGCCCAGTAAACAACGGAGTCAATAATATATTTAGACATCATGAACCGCTCGGAAGCACAATCATTGCCGCAGCCCGATCCGTTCGAGAAGCTCCCGTCCTTCTTGTAACGCAAATAATAACCCGGCACCAGCTTCGTGAAATGAGCAATGTATCCGTCGTAAACGTGGTTGTAGACCACATCCAGAATTACCCGTAATCCCTGTTCATGCAGCGCTTGAACGGCTTGCTTCAGCTCGCGGATCCGGAGCCCGGGCTGAAAAGGATTGCTGGCATACGAGCCTTCCGGCGCATTAAAGTTTTTCGGATCATATCCCCAGTTGTACTGCAAATTCTTCTTGCCAGTCGCTGCAGTCTTTTCTTCATCCACACTGGCTTTTGCAAAATCCTGAACCGGAAGAAGCTGCACATGGGTGATTCCCAAATGCTTCAAATGGTCCAATCCGGTTAGAATGCCTTGCGGCCCCCTTGTTCCCGTTTCCGTGAAACCCAGGTATTTCCCCTTATGCTGGATCCCGCTCTCCGGGTGAAGTGAGAAATCCCCGACATGCACCTCATAAATGATGACATCGGTTGCCGAAACAAGCGACGGCTTATCCGGGGTCCAGCGTGCAGGATTGGTTTTCTGTAAATCCAGAATAACGCCTTTGTCCCCATTGATTCCTACTGCTTTGGCATAAGGGTCTACCGCCTCGTTCCAGTTGCTCCCTACCCGGACGACAAAAGTATATAATACCTGGTCCAGATTGCGTTCCACCGTCAATACCCAAGTCCCCGAATCGCTCCGGGTCATCACAAGATCCTCAAACGATTCGCTCTCGGCATTCGGATATAATCTTACCTTGGCTTCCGAAGCAGTTGGAGCCCAAAGCCGAAATTGCGTCCGTTCCGGGCTATATTTCGTACCCAGATCGTTACCGTCATACCGGTATGCCTCATCAAATTCGCGCGAAAAAACAGAGATCCCCCCGGTTACGGCTGGATCTCCATAGTCAGTTACCATTTTTCTTTCCTGCTGAACCGCCAAATCGGTCCCTCCTCGATATCGGATACATTCTACACTTCATTTATAAACATAAAGTGTTCCTCCGAACTTCAAGTTATACGCACGGGACAATTCGGTTGCAGCAGAGTTGGTTTATGCGGTCATACCGCGGTCTTTTTTCATCATTAACCGTTGTCTTACAAAAAAAGCGGCGAGCAGTGCCAGCAAAAATATAGCATAGGACAAAATCAGCAAACGGAGATCCATGTTCGGAAACACGATCGAAGCGCTAAGAATTCCGAACAGCCAAATACTCGACAGATTGCCGATAATATTGGACCAAGTGTAGGATCCCGTCTTCAAATTGGACACCGCCGACATAAATGAAATGAGATTATTAGGCATGATCGGAACGGTACGCAAGAAGATAACGGCCCAAACGCCGTAACGGTTCAGGCTTTTTTGCCAGCGTTCATACTTCTGCAGCTTGGACAGCCACCTTCGGTTAAACCAGTCGGAAAACAGAAACTTGCAGAGCATATAGACAGCCATGCCGGCTACCGAACCGGCGATCCAGCTGGCCAGCAATCCGTTCATCACGCCCAGTACGGAAATGTTCAGCATAACGATTGTGGCAAATGGAAAAATGCCGATGATGCCTTGGATCAAAGCAAGAGGAATCGTAATCAGTAAAATCCAAAAGCCTTCGATCTGAGTGACTTCGAGCAGCCACCCGGTAAATTGTTCAATCCATTCATTCAATGTAGTCCTTCTCCATTCTCCTCGTTCCCGTCTATTCTTCTTCCTAAAATGACCAAATCGCGCTCAACCCCGTCCAGGTTCGCCACCCGCGGTAAAAAGGCCCATTCTTCGAAACCGAATTTACGCAGCAGGGAAAGACTTGGCTCATTATGTGCAAACACAAAACCAAGGAGCGTCTTTACGGAAATACTCGGACTAAACTCGATGGCCTTCTTCAGCAGTATGCTTCCCAGACCTTTGGCGCGATGATTCCCCGAAATATAGATGCTGATTTCCGCAGTCGCGTTGTAAGCCGGTCTTCCGTAAAAAGATTGAAAGCTAAGCCAGGCGACGATCTCCTCACCGGATTTCATGACCCAAAGCGGCCTTGAATCGGGTAAATGCTCCTCGAACCAGCGCAGCCTGCTATCCACGGTAACCGGCTCCAGATCGGCTGTCACCGTCCGCCCGGCAATTGTCTCATTGTAGATCGATACGATGGCTTCCAAATCGGACAGCTTGGCGTCTTCAATCGTGTAACCTTCAATTTCTGATTTGTACATAGTGTTCTACCGTCGGGAAGGGATCGTAAAAATGATGCAGCAGCGCCTTCCATTCTTCGTATTGGGGCGATTTTCTGAAGCCTATTTCATGATCCGCAATGGAGTTCCATTTTACGAGTAAAATATATTTATCCGCAGTTTCTACACACTTATGGAGCTCATGGTCTATGTACCCGTGCATCTGAGATATAATTTTGGAAGCTTTGCGGAAATTGCTCTCAAAATCGTTGATAGTTCCGGGCTTCACGCGCAGCTCGGCTACCTCAAGTATCATCACTTCATCCCCTTCCATTTTTATGATTATATCATGTACTCAGTGCTTTATGAATCCAAATCGCGGCGATCGAACCTTCCCCCATGGCGACGGTAACCTGCTCCGCATGAACGCCCAGATCTCCGGCCGCGAATACGCCCGCGATGTTCGTCGCCTTACTGCGTGGGTCGGTTTCGATATGTTTATTATGGCTCAGAGAGACTCCGAGTTGACCAGCCAGTTCCGAATGAACCTTATTCCCTCCAAATGCGATAAATCCCCGTTCCGCCTCAAAAAGGCGCCCATCCTTCATCACCACGGCTTTAATATCACCTTCGTGTCCTTCATTCCCTGTTCTCAATTCCTCAATCTCACCCTCCTCATAACCGATGTTTAACGATTTTAGAGACTCCATTCGCTCAGGTGAAACCGTTTCTGATTCATGATTCAAATAGATCAATTCCTTCGTCCGATCCGCAAGAATCATCGCCATATCAGCACCGGCATTTCCCGAACCCATCAGCACCGTGCGCCGATTCTGAATTTCATGTCCGTCGCAATCCGGGCAAATATACACCGTGGAACCCAAAACAGACAGAAGTCCGGGAATATCGGGGAATCGGTCCATCACTCCCGTTGCCAGCAGCAGAGTTGCAGCTCTATATTCCGTCCCGTTCGCTCCTGTTAATTTAAACTGTTCATCGGTTTGTTCCGCGTGCAAGATCCGGTCGTGTTTGAAAGAAACCCCTAAAGATTCAGCCTGCTTTTGCCCCCGGCTGCGGAGCTCCGGACCCGAAATGCCGTCCGGAAACCCCAGGATGTTGCGATAATTTCGGCAAATGGCCGATCTGCCATCCCCTGCATCGATAACAAGCACTTGATGGCGGTCATATCTGCCTAATTGAATGGCGGCCTGTAATCCGGCGATTCCGCCGCCCACAATAATACAATCATAAACCATGCACATTCTCCTCTCCGATCTTCCTGATTAATGTCCCCGGTGATGAATCGTTAAATGCATCCCGGCCTTCTGTTTCACTCCCTGTGCATACGAGGTAATGAACCGGGAGAACCTATGCGGTATATTAAACACATTTCGGCATTTTTAAAGGAGGTGAAATCATGGATAAAATTTTGGTGAAGCTGCTCGGAAACGGAGTCATCGTAGTTGCCATGATGATGATTCTCAGCAACGCCTCTTTTATCGGTTCGCTTCTTACGGCGGTTGCACTATCCGCTTTGGCTTATTTGTTCGGCGATTTGTTCATCCTTCCGCGGACCAACAATATGATTGCGACCCTCACAGACGGGGTATTGGCTTTCGCATTTATTTGGGCCATTTCCGCCAATGCTGCCTGGACCCTCTCCATGGGCGAGATTTTATCGACCGCCCTCGTGCTTGGGATATTCGAATATGCCTTCCATATCTGGCTGTTGAGAGACGGCATCCGGCGGGACAGCAGCGTACGTGTGCGATGATCTTACAGCGGTGCAAGCTATGAAAAAAGCCTATTGCTAGACGGGAAATTCCGTTCAGCAATAGGCTTTTTATAATATCTCAGGAGCCGAGGACCACGCGGTCATCCGACAGCTTATGCCCGCTGATGCGCTCAAATTCGCCGATCAGGCGCTCCATCGTCAAATCGCGCTTCGTTTCGTCATCAACGTCAAGAATGATGCGTCCAGCATCCATCATGATGAGCCGGTTCCCCAAACGGATCGCCTGCTCCATGTTATGGGTAACCATGAGGGTCGTCAGCTTCAGCTCGCTGACGATATTTTGCGTAAGCCGGGTAACCAGCTCTGCGCGGGCCGGATCAAGTGCGGCTGTATGCTCGTCAAGCAAAAGGATTTGCGGCTCCGTAAACGTCGCCATCAACAGGCTGAGCGCCTGGCGTTCCCCGCCGGACAAGGTGCCTACCTTCGCTTTGAGCCGGCCTTCCAAACCGATGCCTAGGCGGCTAAGCTGCTCGCGGAACATACCGCGCCGTTTGGAAGTGACTCCGAATCTTAGACCGCGGGATTTCCCCCGGGAATAAGCCATCGCGAGGTTCTCCTCAATCGTCATATGCGGCGCCGTCCCGGCCATCGGGTCCTGGAATACCCGGCCTACCCAGCGGCTGCGCCGATATTCCGGCAAATGGCTAATTTCATGACCGTCGATCCGTACCTCACCTGCGTCAGGTTTCAATACGCCGGAAATCATATTCATGAGTGTGGACTTGCCGGCCCCGTTACTGCCGATGACCGTTACGAAATCGCCTGGACGCAAATCAAGATTCACGTCGATCAGAGCGATCTTTTCATCGGGGGAACCGGGATGAAATAGCTTGGATACATGATTCAGTTGCAGCATCAGAGCCCACCCCCCACTTGTTTACGGTCCGGCATTGAGATCATTTCCTCAGAGCGGATACGCGCCATGTTCTTTTGCTTCCACGTCCTGCGTGCGGATGGGACTACCAGAGCGATTACTACAATCACTGCCGTAATCAGCTTCAAATCGGTCGGTTCCAGCCAGTCGATCCGCAAAGCCAGCGCTACGACCACACGGTAGACGATGGAACCGAGCACGGCCGCTAAGGTGGCGAAGAATACGGTCCGCGCTCCGAAGATCGCCTCGCCGATAATGACGGAAGCCAACCCAATTACGATCATTCCGATCCCCGAAGAGATGTCGGCAAAGCCGGATTGCTGGGCGATCAGCGCACCGGACAATGCCACCAATCCGTTGGAAATACTGAGCCCCAGAATAATCGTATTGTCCGTATGTGTTCCGAAACTGCGGATCATGCGCTGATTATCCCCGGTCGCGCGGAGCGCCAACCCGAGGTCGGTACGCAGAAACAGATCAAGCAGCACTTTTACAATTACGACGATAATCGGCATCAAAATTAGCGGCGCAATGGAGTTAAACACCGTATTTTCGCCAAGCAAACTGATGTTGGGCTTACCCATAATCCGCATATTAATCGAATAAAGTGCGATCATCATCAAAATCCCGGACAAGAGTCCATTGATTTTCCCTTTCGTGTGCAGCAATCCGGTTACCGCTCCGGCAACCAGGCCGCCCAGCACGGCGGCAAGGGTAGCGATCCAGGGAGAGCTTCCCCCCGAGATCATAACCGCGGCGATCGCGCCGCCCGTTGTAAAGCTCCCGTCAACCGTTAAATCCGGGAAGTCAAGGATACGAAACGTAATGTAAACGCCAAGCGCCATCAAGGCGTACAGCAATCCGGATTCGAGGGCTCCAAGCATTTGGATCGTCATGATGTATTCCTCCTACATTTTAGGCAAGGCCCTATTGGATCAAATTGTTCTCCTGATCCTGCACTTCGTTTTTCATGGCGTCAGTCACTTCAATGCCCTGCTCTGCAGCGGCTTTCAAGTTGAGGATCAGATCCAGCTTGTCGGGAACTGTCACACTCATGTCGCCCACCTTCTTGCCATCCTTGAGTACTTCAACTGCCATCTGGCCGACTTGATAGCCGTGGTCGAAATATTTGAAGCCTACAGTTGCAAAAGCTCCATTTTCAACGGTATCACGGTCTGCGGAGAAGAAAGGAATATCGTTATCGTTTGCCACTTTAATGACCGAATTGACGGCTTCGACAACCGTATTATCCAGGGTAATATAGATGGCGTCTGCGCGGCCTACAAGAGATTCCGCAGCTTGTTTTACCTCGGAAGTATTGGTTACCGCAGCTCTTACCATTTTAATGCCGCTCTTCTCCAATTCCTTCTCGGCAAGATCAGCCATGACAACCGCATTCGGTTCGCCCTGATTGAGTACGACGCCTACATTTTTCACATCTTTAAAGTTCGTGGCGATGAAATTCATCAGCTTCGTAATCGCTTCCGGATTCGTATCGGAGGCACCGGAGATATTGCCGCCCGGTTTCTCCAAATTATCGACGAGCTTCGCATCCAGCGGATCTGTCACAGCTGCGAATAAAACCGGAGAATTCTTCACTTGCCCGGCGAGTGCGATAGCCGGAGGCGTAGCGATCCCCAGAACCAGATCATATTTCTCGCCTGCGATCTTTTGAGCAATGGACATATTATTCGTAGGATCGGCTTGGGCATTGCTATAATCTACGGTCAGATTTTCTTTTTCAATCAAGCCCGCATCTTTCAGCGCCGCCATGAAACCTTCCCGGGTTGCATCCAGGGACGGATGCTCGACGTACTGCGAGATTGCGATTTTGTAAGAGCCTTTTGCCGTATCATTGGCAGCCCCTTCATTCGACGTTTTTGCCGCGTTTCCGGCGCCGGTGTTCGTGTTAGCGGAGTCCGGCGTCTTCGCCGAGTTGTTTCCGCAGCCCACAACGCCGATCAATAGAGCCGTCACCGCCAAAAACATGCTTAGCTTGTTCCTCTTTTTCATTCTAAAAACCCCTCTCTCATTTTAATAATGTCGGCCTGAAAGATTTAGGCCATGAAAGCATGATCCTGTTACCGCTTTTACAGATGAAAGTATTAAAGCAAGAAGGTGTGAAGGGATGCAGTCCCGCTCACCGATGTATTATTCCTATATTAAATGGTGGTCAATTATCCGTCAATCAAAAAAAGAGTCCGTTTTCAGGACTCTAAACTTTGGAATCAAAAAAATGATGTTGTGCTTTCAGTCCGCTCTCTGTCCATTCCAAAATGCCGAACGAATACCTCGGCTGTCTCCTTTTATCGGTGGGTGATCCCGGATTAAAAAGCAGGATTCCATCCTTCCGTTCAAGCAGCGGCTGATGGGAATGACCGAACAGGATCGCATCCAATGTCTGGCCGGCAAACGTTCGAAGCGCTTTGTCCTTGGCGGTGCCCCGTCCTTCCGGCAAAAAGCCATGAGTGAGTCCGATTCTTGCGGCTCCACCGCCCACCGTGATCACCTTATGGTATCCAAATCTGCGGACTATCTCGGCAGGATCGTTATTGCCTGCCACCCCTTCAACCGGAGCCAGCGAGGCAAGCTGATCCAGCACATCGATGGAAGTCCAGTCTCCCAAATGAATGATCATATCCACCCGGCGAAAAGTTTTCAGAAGGGCAGCCGGCAAGGCCTTCGCTTTGCGCGGCATATGCGTATCCGACAAGACTCCGATCCGCATCCTTCCTACCTCAGCGGCGAAGCGGCCATCCGGATATAAGTATGCCTGCGCCCTCGAATCGCTATCGACAAAGCCATGATGTTCTCGGGGTTCGCCATTCCGGAATAACCGGCATCGCCGATATGCAATATATCGGCGCCTGCACGCTTGGCGCTGAGTGCGATCGTCCGGACTGTGCCTTCATCGGCACCTTCCTGACTCGTACCGATCGCAGCTAATGCCAAGGCGCCTTTCTCTTTCACCTCCGCGATGATTCCCGCAAGTTCCTCTTCCCGGAGTCCCGGAACGGTTCCCGGCGCCGGAAACAGAACGATGTCGGCGCCCGCTTCGGCAAAAGATACGGCGGCCTCCCTGTCGATGACGCTTCCCCGCGTGCCGGCGCCATGCATTTTACCGGCGATGATCAAGCCGCCGAAATGCTCCTGCGCGGTACTGATCGCCTGCAGGATCTGGGCATTGGTCACCCCGGTCTTCGGGTTGCCCGTCAGGCAGACGAAGTCGCAGCCCAACTCTTTTGCCCTCGCCAGACTGCCAGCCGTTGCACGGCGCCCTTCCGGCAATACGTTCAGGGATTCCACCGCATCGGCCGAAGCGTCCACCGGCTCCAGATTGATGCCGACCGGCAGCCCGGTCAATCGTTTGATTTCCGCAATCGGGTTCGAGACCGTTCCGGCTCCGCTATCCGGATTGAAAATATCGAACGGAACAATACCGCGTACCTCCGGCTGAAACACATCAAACACGTTGAGCAGAATCAAATCCGCTCCAAACGCCTTCGCCAACTCGGCATTCGTGATTTCCGGCAGCAGCGGCTGCGAGACGACGACCGTCTCCGCCATCACCGTCCGGCCTTCTGCGGCCAGAATGGCGCCTTTGAGCTCCTCACGCCCCATTTGCCGAAAATTCGAAGCCCGGCAATCCAATATTCTTTTCATAGGGTCACCTCACTAGTTCTAAGATAAAGGTTAAAACCTCTTAAGATATACTCTGGCCTCATAGGGGCGCAGTTTCAGACGGGTAAGATCCTCCCCTTTTTTGGGCTCGAAATTGGAGATCAACAGCTCCATTCCTTCAGGCTCCAAACCGTCTGGCATTTCAAATACCGGCTCTTGACCGAAAAAATTCAAAATCACAAGCAGCTGCTCATTCTCCAATGTTCGGGTATACGCGTAAATTTCTTCGTGAAGCGGTAGCAGCAGCTTGTATTCGCCATAAACGATCACTTTATGTTTCTTCCGCAGCTCGATCAGCTTCTTATAATAATGATAAATCGAATCCGGATCTTTCATCGCCCGAACCACGTTGATTTCCATGTAATTCGAGTTGACCTTCAACCAGGGCTGCCCCGTCGTAAAGCCCGCATTCTCGGTAGCGTCCCACTGCATGGGCGTCCGCGCATTATCACGGCTTTTGTTGTGGATCGCCCTCATGATGTCTTCTTCGGGAACGCCTTGCTGCCGCTTTTCCTCATAATAGTTCAGCGTTTCAACATCCCGGTATTCATCGATAGAGTCGAACGCGACGTTGGTCATTCCAATTTCTTCGCCTTGATATATATATGGCGTCCCTTCGAGCGTATGAATGAACGTTGCCAGCATTTTAGCCGACGGTACCCGGCATACGACATCGTTGCCGAACCTGGAGACCGAGCGCGGCTGGTCGTGATTGCATAAATAATTCGCATTCCAGCCCCGGTTGTGAAGAACAATCTGCCAATTGCTCATGATTTTCTTAAGTTCGATCAGGCTCCAGGGGACCATATCCCATTTCCCGCTTCCGGCGGAGGCGGCATCCAGGAACATATGCTCAAACTGAAACGTCATGTTCAACTCACGCCGGCCATCTCCTACGTAGTCAAGCGCTTGCTCCGGCCCGAGACCGGACGTCTCTCCAACCGTCATAATATCGTAGAAATACAACACTTTGTCGTAAAGATTTTGAAGCAGCGTGTGTACGTTTTCCAGATTGGAGAACATGTCATAAGCACGAACCGTGGGCGACTGGTTCGGATTCTCCGCATCCGGCAGTCCCTGCTGCTTGACGATATGGGCGATAGCATCGAACCGGAAGCCGTCGACGCCCTTTTTCAGCCACCACTCGACCATATCATGCAGCTTCTCGATCACCTCCGGGTTTTCCCAATTCAGATCCGGCTGATATTTGGAGTATAGATGAAGGTAATATTCGTCCGTCTCCGGATCATACTCCCAAACCGAGCCGCTGAAATAAGATTCCCAGTTGTTCGGCGGACCTCCGTTTTTCCCTTTGCGCCATATGTAGAAGTCCCGTTTGGGATCATTCTTGGATCTCTTCGAATCAAGAAACCAGGGATGTTCATGTGAAGTATGATTAAGCACCAGGTCCATCATCAGTTTCATGCCGCGGATATGAATCTCTTTCAGCATGAGATCAAAATCCGCCATCGTCCCGAATTCCTTCATTATATCGCAGTAGTCGCTAATATCGTATCCGTTGTCGTGATTAGGTGATTTGTAAATCGGGCAAACCCAGATTACGTCGACGCCGAGGTCCTTCAAGTAATCCAGCTTGGATATGATCCCCTTGAGATCCCCGATTCCGTCTCCGTTAGAGTCCATGAAGCTGATCGGATAGATTTGATATACCACGCTCTCTTTCCACCATTTCGGATTCATCTGCCATGCCTCCTTATTTTCCTTATCTATAACATACCCGATTCAGCAAGGTTTCCCGCATCTCACATGAAAGTCAGCGGCTCCCCGATTTGGTAACCTTGTAGTATAATTAGAAAATCTATTCCAGAAGAGGTGGATCAAAAAGTCATCTTTCCACGACGAAGGGGATCATGAAGCGGATTCGACGTCGAATCTTGAATTCAGCCGGGCCTTCCGTTGCTCACGTACCTCATGTACGCTCCGCTACTCAGCCCCTAGCTTCATCCAACCTTCTTGATCCTGATAACCTGACTTTTTGAACTTGCACTAGAAAGGAACACATCCATGAGTCTTACTGTCGAAAATACTTCTATATCCCAAGCACCCAAATCACGTTCAAGCCGCATGAAGGCCGCGATCATACTGGGCAGCTTATCGGCCTTTGGCCCGCTGTCTCTGGATATGTATCTGCCTGCTTTGCCAAAAATGGCGGGCGACCTTCACACCAGCGCTCCGATGATCCAGCTCAGCCTGACGGCTTGCCTGCTCGGTCTTGCCCTCGGACAGCTAATCGTTGGACCGCTCAGCGACACACGGGGGCGCCGCGCCCCGCTGATTATATCGATGGCGGCCTACGCCATCAGCTCGTTACTCTGCGTGTTCGCACCGAACGTGGCTGTCTTGAACATACTTCGCTTCATTCAAGGTCTGTCCGGCTCCGCCGGCATCGTTTTGTCCCGTGCGATCGTGCGGGATATGTATTCCGGCTCCGAGCTGACCAAATTCTTCTCGCTGCTGATGCTGATCAATGGCGCGGCACCGATCCTTGCTCCGATCTTCGGAGGACAGCTGCTGACCTTCGTCTCGTGGCGCGGCGTATTCGTCGTCCTCACCCTGATCGGCGTCTTAATGCTCCTGTCCGTATTGCTCGGCCTTCCGGAGACCTTGCCCAAAGAGCGCCGTCAAAGCGGAGGTCTGGGTGAAACGCTATCGACCTTTTCCCGGCTGCTCCGCGACCGGCTGTTTATCGGCTACTGCCTCTGCCAGGGACTTATCTCTGCGGCGATGTTCGGTTATATCTCGGGATCTTCGTTCGTGCTGCAAAACCTGTTTCATGTCTCCGAGCAGACGTTCAGTCTTATCTTTGCCATGAATGGTCTCGGAATCATCTTTGCCAGCCAGATTACCGGACGCCTGGCGGGGAAAATCGACGAGTCTACCTTACTCCGATTCGGAATCGGGCTGGCCGCCGCCGCATCGCTTGTGTTGCTTGGCGGCATTCTGATGGACGGAGGCTTGGCCGCCGTGTTGATCCCGCTGTTCTTTGTCGTATCCTGCGTAGGTATCGTCGGCACCGCCAGCTTTACGCTCGCCATGCAAAACCAGCGGGACTCCGCGGGGAGCGCTTCCGCTTTACTCGGCCTGCTGCCATACATTCTCGGAGCGGCCGTCGCACCGCTGGTAGGTCTCGGCGGCGAAGAGACCGCCTTGCCGATGGGCCTGGTCATTGCCATATCCGACGTCGGTGCCGTCCTGTGTTATCTTTTCCTCGTTATGCCCATGCGTAAACGGGGTTAATAAATGAAGGTTAATCCCCAATCCAAACCGAAAGTGAGGAATAGATCATGTCGAAATTACTTAATGGCATAGGATTTGCTTCCATCATCGTCAGTTTTCTTGCAGGGATTACCCAAGGTATATATGGAGGCGGGTGGCTGGCAGCTCTTCTGCAAATCATTGGCGGGATTGTGATCGCGATCATATTTTTTGCATTAGCCCTCATCCTTGATCGTTTGGACGAAAACCGTGAATACCTGGAGATCCTGCTTGATAGAACGGAAAAGCCAGTCTCAACTACTTCTCCCTATCCGGCTAACGCCAGACCTAAAGCGAAATCGAAGTCAGCCTTAGAATCTTTAAAGGATTTTAAATTGAATGCAAAAGACTAATCCTAGGTTATAAAAAAAGGTGGTATCTTCGTGTTCCGTTCAGGTAAACCCGTAAATTCGCCTTCCGATCAAGAATTGGTGGAGCAAGCCCGTTCCGGTCATCAGGATGCGTTCAACCTGTTGATGGAGCGGCACCGCCACCATGCGCTGCACTGGGCGCGACAAATTGCCGAAGACCCTCACCTGGCCGAAGATATCGTCCAGGAAGGGTTGATCAGTGCTTTTACATACTTGGGTTCGCTGAAACAAATCGAAAAATTCGTTCCCTGGTTCCGCCGCATCATTACCAATCAGGCTTTAATGCATGTAAGACGGGGAGGACCTTACGCCAAGGAACGCCCCTTCTCTTCTTGCATCAGCAAATCCGTTGAATATACGGGTAAGGATTTTGAGCAAATCGAATTCATTCTCGCCACACTTGCCAAAAATACGACCATGGAGCGCGAGCAAAACGAAGACCCCGTTAGGGAGATCATCATGCTCGATACTTACGAAATGCTGCGCGCGATACTTCAAGACCTGAGTACCCGGGAACGCGAAATATTCGAAGCCCATTTCTTCAGTCACTATTCTCCTCAAGAAATTGCTGCTATGTATTCCACCTCTTCCGGCAACATCTACACGATCCTATCCCGCACAAGAAAAAAGATCAGCCAGGCAAGATATGAAGCCAACCTGGCAAACTATTTGCATAGCCGTCAGCAACTATCATCTCCGCGAACTCATAATCAGCTTCAGGAACCGGCCGTCTATTTTGGAGAAATTTGGGATACCTTTGCATTAAGTATCCAGCACGCATTGCAATATACGGACTTCACTCATTACACTATGACTGAAATTATGGGCCTTACCGGTCTGGCTTTCCGGCTTCAAGTACACCGTGAGCGGACCGATTTTATCGGGGTGACGGCTTTTGACTGGCGCAACGTTTTTGGCAGAGGACTGTTAAACCTTGGCTTTGCGGCTCGCTCGGTCGGGGACGGAAGCCGTATTCCGCAATCCCATGAATTGCTGGTCGAGGCGTTCTCGTTCATTCACCGTACAGGGCCAGCCTGTCATTGTATGGGGCGTAGAACTGCCTACCTTCGCCGTTATCCACGGCTATGATGATGAACGTCGGTTATTTCGCATCACCGGATTGTTTGAGCAAACTCATCTCGGCTATGACCAGCTTGGCCGCGAATGGAGTGCCGATTTATTCGCAATATCGTTAGGTACGCCCGCTCCTGTGACCCCTTTAGATGCGCTGCATGGCGCGCTCGGCATGATCGTTACCCACGCCGAAGGACGGGAACGAACGCCGCACGCCGATTATGTGCAGGGATTGTACGCCTATGATTTATGGATTAGCGCTCTTTCCAGGGACCACATCGATCATTTTGGTCATGCCTACCTTGTATGGTGTACAGCCAATGCCAGGTCCTTTGCCGTCCAATTTCTCGAACTGGTAGCCAGTCGTCCCGAGGTTTACGGCAACCGGAATTCCCGCCTTGCAGGCGATGCTGCTGATTACTACAGGAAGACTGCGGACGCTCTCCGCCAAATGTGCATGCTCTTTCCATTCCCTGGCGGAGGACACCCCGAAGAACCAGAATGCAGAAAAATGGCTCTCCAGCTGCTAGACCACGCAAAATCAAACGAGGTTCTGGGACTGCAAATTCTAAAAAAAATATTTTTATCGTTATGCGACTCGTAAAAAGTGTAAGGCTCTTCCCCTTCCTGGCATCAGAATCTAAGTAACGTGATTCAATTCCATGGGGGGTTAGGAAATAATGATCAAAAAACGAAGATTGGCAGGCTGGTGCGCGGTACTTCTATTAAGTGCAGCGGCTCTTAGCGGCTGCGGCTCTGAACGTTCCGCAAAGACCCAAAACACATTCCTTTTTAGAGGAGATGCGGCAAATACCGGGGTTTCTGCCACAAAAGGCTTGCCTGCTCTGAAGGGAGAAAAATGGAGTATCAAACTGGACGCGCACTTTCAGAGTTCTCCGGTAATGATGAAGGATACATTGTATTTTGGATCTGAGGAAGGAAGGTTTTACGCGGTGGATGCCAACAACGGGAAAACGGTCTGGCAAACCGATTTTCCGGGAAAGATTAGGTCATCCGCGGCCGTTCTCGAGGACGATCTGTACTTCACGGACACGACCTCCACTTTGTATGCATTGGAACGGGAGACCGGGAAGCTGAAATGGAAGCAAAAACTGGACGATAGTCTTAAAGATGAAGGACTGCCTGACTTATGGGATTATTATATCGGGTCACCGGCGGTGGACGGAGATTATATCTATGTAGGCGGCGAAGGTCCGAGATTCTATGCCTTAGGACGAAAGGACGGCTCCATCCTCTGGGAAACGGAAACAGCCTCGTACGTACATGGCAAAGCGGCTATTGCAGACGGAAAAATATATATCGCGGATATGAGCGGCGAGGTCACGGCCCTGGACCAGCAGACAGGCAAAAAATTGTGGTCGGCTAACTTCGGAACGGTGCAATCCAGCATCACTTATAAAGAGGGAATCATTTATTTCGGTTCACGAGATCAATATGTCTATGCACTTGACGCCAATACAGGTGATATCCGGTGGTCCCACCTCTCACCGGGCGGATCCTGGGTCGTTTCCTCTGCGGCCGCAAGTGAAAAGCATGTCGTCATCGGTGCTTCCGACTCCAAGGTAGTCCACGTGTTTGACCGGGAAGCCGGCGAGCACAAACTGGATTTCAAGCTGGATAGCCGCGTGTTTGCTTCCCCCGTGATTGCGGATAACATCATGTATTTCGGTTCAGCTTATACCGACGGCGGCAAAGCGAGAGATGCTTTTTATGCGGTTGACCTAGACAGCAGCAAAGAGCTATGGAGATTTGAGGGTACGAAGTCTCCGATTCTTTCCACGGCGGTCGTCGCAGATGGGGCCGTTTATTTTGCTACTCTTGACGGGTACTTGTACGCGCTCCATTAGACGTGTGAAATAATATAAAAAAGACGGCGCTTAGGTTTATAATCCTTGCGCCGTCTTTTTTGTTATCCTTACACTTCGATAAATCTTCGTTACTTTAACCCCATCACTTCAAATCCATAAATCCGCGCGGCCGTATCCCCGCCTTGGGTCGGCTTTTCTACGACAAGCCGGGCATAGCGGGCCGAAGTCAAAGCGATAGCATGCTTGCTGACGCCCTTCGCATTGTCGGTCACCTGCACCGAATCGGTCCAGTTTTCCCCGTCCATGCTGAGCTGGATTCGGAAGCTGCGCGTATTGAAAGCCGCAGCTTCTCCACCCGCTTCCGCGTGTTTGATGACGAACTCGCTGATCTTATGTTCAGCGCCCAGATCTACAGTCAGTGTGTGAGGAGCATCGCCCACCGCGCACCATTTCGTCTTGTCGTCACCGTCCAGGGCAAACGGCGGAGCTTCCTTCTCATTCACATAACTCGAGGCCGTCGCTTTCTTGCCAAGGGCCAGATCGGATACCCCGCCGGCAGCTTCCTTAGTGACGGTGATCATTTGCCGCTTCACCACATCTTCGCCGACTTCATTGACAGCCTTCAAGGTTACTTCGAAGCTGCCTTCTTCCTTATAAGTCACCTTAGGGTTTTGCTCCGTGCTGCTTGAGGGTTCCCCGCCAGGGAAGCTCCACACCCAGCCTTCCGTCACTTCCGAGGACTTGTCGGTAAACTGCACGCTTTCGCCCGGAGCGATTAACGTACGGTCCGCTTCAAAAGCGGCGATCGGCTTCGGATAGGCCGGCCAGTTGAAAGTGACCGAGGCCGGTTTTCCCTGTTCATACTGCCGATTTACGGGAATGACGACCATTTTCGTGGCGGTCTCCTTGTTCAACCGCTTCATTTCAGGCACATAGTAGACCGTGTTCCCGGTCATCCCCATCAACTCATAAGCGCCGTCCGGCTTGACGCGGTAAACTTGGTAATACTGCACGTCGCTGCCGTCCTTCGGCGCTTCCCAAGCCAATCGCGCATCGCCGTAGATCCCGTCCCGGAAGTCGTTCTCCGTCACCTTCAGGCCGGTCACAACTTTCGGTTGTTTGGCCTTATCCTGCTTTTGCGTTACCGCAAGTTCTCCAATAAACGCCTCATACCCGGCTACTGGTTTGGAAGAGACAAATTTGAGCGAAATACTGCTAATCGTGCGGCCCTTATACTTATTGAGCTGGACACTTCCCTCTTTCCACGAACCTTCGTCTCCTGCCGTTGTCCATTTTTTCGGTTGGAAAAATACCGTCTCTTCAGGTGCATCCGAGAAAGATACCCCGATTTGAACCGCTCCCTCCACTGCTGCATTATCCTGATAAATCAGCGATAATTCCGTCGTTGCTGCAACCGGAATATTCGTTTTATACAGTTTCACTTGGGTTGGATTGTCAGAGGACAGATCTCCTGTCACTTTCAACGAGCTGCCGCCGTAATAAGACTTGGTGTAATCGAAGTCCGGAGTCAGCGCTTTCCCTGTGCCGCCCGATTCGGAGATCCAGCGCCATGTCGGCAATATATCCTGCAGGCTTCGATTACTCCAGTCCTTCTCCCGCATGACTTTACCGTTGACCGCAAACATGTGGCCGTTGCCGGTATTGAAATGCGTAATAAACTCGGTTCCGGAAATCACGCTCTTATCGGCAATATCATAGGCGATTCCCCGCCAGGCGTAAGGATCTCCGGCTTTCGCTCCGTCCAGATCCGCAGTTGTCCCCACCGACGGATTACCACCAGGTCCGACCCAGAACATCTCCTCTTTGTCCATATACTGTTCATTCGTCTCCGAGCTGTTAAACGCCCAATCCGGGCGATAGATACCAAGCGATGTAGTTGCTTTTTTTCCGTCCGGGAACAGAATCGGCCAATTGTAGCTGCCCTCATACCCGTTTGCCTCTACGTCGATGCCGGCGAATAAATCGTAAGGACTTCTTCCGAGTTCATTCGCTTTCATCGGGGAGTTCAGATACGGAGTTACGTAATCGTATTTTCCGTTCACTTCATCTTTGTATTGCCAGCGGAAATCCAGGAACATCGAGTCAGATACCCGCTGGGTCCCGTTTTGGAAAAACATCTGGTTTTTGTCGGTCAGCGCACCCTGCCACTTGATGTTACCCTCGTTAATCATGGAATCGTACCAGATGATCTCCAGCTCGGAGCCTTTGATTTTCTGTAAATATGCAAGGAAGCGCTGCATGTCCGCGGCATCCTCTTTGGAAGCTCCCTGCGTCTCCTGATTGATGAACCAGCCGTCAAACCCGTAATACCGGGCTGCCTCCACCAACTTATCCGCCACGGGGAATGTACCGTCTTCCCTTTGTTGCAGCAAATCATGCATCCATTCCAGCTTCCCGCCATGCTCGGTCTGCGGCAAGAAAACGGTTCCATAAACCGGTACCCCGTTTTTATGCGCCGCATCGATCACATCCGCGCTTGGGGAAACAATCAATCCTTCGCCGGCCGAACCTCCCCACATGACGAGCTTGTCGATATACTGCCAGAAGCTGAACGTATACGTGTGAAACTTCTCGGACCCTTGGGAAGGAGCCCCGCTCGTGCTCGGAAACATGGAGGACAGCGCGATGGCCTTCGCCTCCGGCTTGGCGTTTGGATTCACGATCTCCCCAAGGAAGCGGTCTTTTTGAAGCTTCACCGTACCCCGGTTAAACGCCGCGTCTTTATCGGTAGCCGGAGACCATTCCAGCAAAGTATCCGGATACCAGTAAGACGAATGCGGCTGAGCCGCTTCCGCTTTTCCGGGGGTTCCGAGTATTACTCCGGCGAGCAGCATAGCTCCGGCTGTAGTCATCAACCTCTTTTTCCACTTCGTCTTCGTAAAATAGTTCAGCTTCACTCTCTTCATCATTCAACCTCCTGTGTTTTGGGCTATGGAAAATAGAGAAACGGTCGTACCAGCCGCCCGTTTCTCCAAATTTCTATTTTTGCTCGGCTTTCCAGGCATCGAACTGCTTTTGAGCTTCCGCAATGACTTTATCGATTCCGGCGTCCTTGAACTTCTGGAGCGCCTTCGGCAAATATTCGTCCGGGTCTACCGATCCGGTGTACAGCGCCGGAATAAACTCTTTGGCCACGTTCGTGACCGCTGCAACTTCCGTCTTCACGGGCGCGGTATCAAAGTTAAAGCCAAATGTAGGCGCTACGATCGCCGACGAGTTGAATTTTTCAAAGGCATCCCATTTGTCCTTCGGCTCGCCTTCATGCAGGTAAGTCAAGAACATGTTGCCCAGCGCAAAGCCCGGCATCGCATAATTTTCATTCATTGCCGGAAGATCCTCGATGTAAGGGTCCTCCACCTTTTTGTAGTGAACGTCTTCAATCCCGTATTGAATCAGGTTGCGCAGATATGCGTCCGTATTCAGCAGGTTCAGGAACATCATCGCCCGCTCCGGATTTTTCGAGTAGGAAGAAATCGCGAGCATGGATCCTGCGGCAGAGCTGGTGTAAATAATCGGATCATGCATCGGTTTGGTCACGATGTCGTAACCTGCGCTTCTAGACCATCCGAGTTCGGCGTAAGGCTGCGTGATTTCGCGGTCAACCAGCCATTTGCCGGTTTTCATATTGTCGATGCCTTCCAAAGTGGCGACATCCTCGCGGACATAACCCGCTTTGTAATATTTACGCATCGTCTGCAAGGCCGCTTTGAGCTCAGGCGATTCAAGAATATTCACATATTTATTGTCTTTGGTATCGATGTACATCCCGATTGGAATCTCATCTCCCAACACAAAATCGAATGGCAGATACGGCTTGAAATTTTTTGGAACGGCCAAAGGTGTAATGTCAGCCGGCTCGTTCTCTTTAATCGTTTTCAAGAGAGGTTCCAAATCTTCCAGCGTCGTTACGTTGGAAATGTCGAGATTGTATTTATCAAGGTACTTTTTGTTAAAACGCCAAACGAATTGTTGTGCCAATTCTTTGTTGGCCGGAATCCCGTAATTGACCCCGTTCACTTTCGTACCTTCAAGGAAACGCGGATCGAGCACTTCCTTGATGCCTTTGCCGTATTGGTCAATCAGATCATTCAACGGCATGAACGCGCCTTTAGCGGCATTCGGCAGATAATCAAAAGCCCAGGAGCTGGTGAAGGCGATATCATAATCTTCGCCGGAGCTGGTTATAACCTGCATCCGCTGGCTATAGTCGCCCCAGTCGATCATCGTAATTTCGAGCTTGGCATTGATTTTTTCGCCTACGTATTTATTGATTTCTTCCTGCACCTTCGGCAGGTCTTTCTGGCTTGGACCGATCAGGTACAGCTTCAGCGTGACCGGGTCCAGCTTGGAGACATCGATAGTTCCGTCGCTTTGGACGGCTGCTTCTTCCTTGGCCGGCTCACTGCTTTTCTTGTTTCCGCCGCAGCCCGCAAGAATTGCGGACAACGCCAGGATCAGCGCCAAAGCCATAAAAAAGGATTTCTTTTTCATTTTGTTTCCCCCTACGTACAAGTTGTATGAAGAGCATCTATTGAAACCGCTATGTGCCCGGCCGGGCAGCTGCGTGATTCTACGGCCGGGATGACGCGGAAACAACCATGAGTATGCGGCCTGTACGGCCTGGAATCAGCCTTTAACCGAACCTACGGTCAAGCCTTGCACAAAGTAACGCTGGAAAAACGGATACGCAAGCACGATTGGAAGAGTTGCGAGCACCACCATCGCCATTCGCACGGTTTCCGTCGGTAAGCCGGCAGCCGCGTTAAAAGTACCGAGATTCTGGGCGTTCTTAATCAAGAAGTCCATGTTCTTCTCGATCTTCATCAGCAAAAACTGCAGCGGCGGCGTCAATTCCGGTTTGTTGTAATAGAGCAGCGCATTGAACCAGTCGTTCCAATAAGCCAGGCAGGCGAACAGCCCGATTGTGGCGATGCCCGGCAGCGACACGGGAAGTACGATTCTTATAAACGTCTTGAGTTCGCCCGCCCCGTCAATTTTGGCGGATTCTATGATTTCATCAGGAACCGTAGTCTGGAAAAACGTACGCATAACGATGATCGAAAAAGCGCTCAAGGATAACGGAAAGATCAAGGACCAAATCGTATTCTGCAGATGCAGGAACTGGGTCATTACGATGTAACCGGGAACCATCCCTCCGGAAAACAGCATCGTGAAAAACGCCAGGAAGCTGAAGAAGCCACGGAATTCAAAGCTCTTTCTGGATACCGCATAGGCATAGGTCGTTACCAGAATCAAGGTGATCAACGTACCCATAATGGTGACAAGCAGCGTGACTCCGAACGATACTAGCAATTCATGTCCCGTCTGAAAAATATAGCTGTAAGCTTCGGTGCTGAATTTGCTGGGCCAAAGGCTGAAGCCTTCGAGCGCCAGCGTCTGTTCATCGGTCAAAGATATAATAATAACGAACAGGAACGGGAATACGCATGAGAAGGAGAACAGGCCGATGAGGATGTTAAAAAGCACATTCCAACCCGGGGTGATCTCATTGAAATCCCGCTGTTTTTTTACGTCTAACTGAGCTGAATTTGATATCATCTGCTAACCCCCCGCGCTCTAAAAGATCGCATGATCTTTTTCAATTTTTCTGACGATGGCATTGGCGACCAGAATGAGCACCAGTCCGACCAATGATTGATACAAGCCCGCAGCGGTACTCATACCGATATCCCCCATATTGATCAAGCCGCGATAAACGAAGGTATCGATGACATTGGTTACAGGGTATAAGGCTCCCGCATCCTTCGGCAACTGGTAAAATAATCCGAAGTCGGACCGGAAAATGCCGCCGATAGCGAGGATCGTCAAAATAATCATGAGCGGTTTGAGCAGCGGTACGGTAATATAGCGGATTTGCTTCCATTTGGTCGCCCCGTCAATGACGGCCGCTTCGTAATAAGACTTGTCGATTCCGGTGATTGCCGCGAGATAGATAACGCTGTTGTATCCAACACTCTTCCAGATCCCGACGAATACGATGATGAACGGCCAATACTTCGGTTCGGAATACCAGCTGATCCGTTCTCCTCCGAAGAAGGTAATGATCTGGTTCAGCGTACCCTTATCCATGCTCAGGAAGGTAAAGGCGAAGTAACTGATAATGACCCAGGACAGGAAGTGCGGGAGAAACATCCCGGTTTGATATACCTTCGCCATCCGTTTGTTGACAAGTTCGCTTAGGATTATCGCTAAACCGACGGAGATCACCAGACCGAGAAAAATAAGGGCCAGGTTGTACAATATCGTATTTCTCGTAATTACATAAGCATCGCTTGTCGTGAACAAATACTCGAAATTTTTGAATCCTACCCACTTGCTGTTGAACACGCTGGCGAAAAATCCGTCGCGGCTGATTCGGAAATCTTTAAATGCTAGGATTGAACCGAACATCGGCAAGTAGGCAAAGATGAGGAACCAGACGGTTCCGGGTATAACCATGAACAGCAGCGCACGATTTCTGATGACTTTTTTCCAAAATGCTGCCACGTTCATTCCTCCTTTGCCTGCTGTCCCCTCTGGAAGGAATTAAAGCGTTTCCAAGGGATGCTGAAATGTTTGCTGGACACGTGATGAAACCGCTTGGTCATGGATCCCCTAAGATCAAAACAAAGCTTCGGCGGCTGAACCGCCCCTTCTGTTTCGCTTGCCCTTAACTAACTCTATTGTGCCAAGTAAGCGCTATCTTCAACAAGTTGAAAAACCCTAGAATTCCATGGATAAATTAAAGACCGACTTTAAAAAAACAACAAGCGCAACCTTTTCGGTTGCGCCTGCCATGCCGATCCTCTCAGGAAATGAGGACTTATTTAGTATACATATGACGCAGTTCCGTCGGCGAAACTCCGGCATATTTCTTGAACTGGCGATAGAAATAGGAGGTGTCCAAATACCCGACGCTAAGCGCGATCTCCGTCGTTTTGCGGTCCGTATGCATCAGGAGCTGGGTCGCTTTTTCGATCCGGTATTGGTTTACAAAGTCGGAGAAACTATGACCCAACTCCTGCTGGAACAGCTGGCCCAAATAATTCGGATGTAAGCCGACTTTCTGGCTTAATGTCTTCAGTGACAATTCATCGGCATAATGCCGGTGGACCTGCTCAACCAAAAAGGCTACGTGCGGGCTATATTCCCCCCGGACGGTGTCTTGCCTTTCCATGCTTTTGCTGACCGTTGCGGTTACATGCCGGATCAAGGAGGGCAAGGTGCTGATCCTGCTTAACGGACCGAACACCTCGCTGTAGTCGGGATTCTCTTCTCTCTCTTTCGCCGCGAGCATTAATTGCAGAGCTGTGTTGACGCAGGCTTCGCGCGGCGTTAAATTCTCCCGGCAGGCGCTCCAAAGCACCTCCCCGATGAAATGCTCCACCGGCTCCGTATTGCCTTCAATCAGCAGTTCCACATACTTCTCGCTGTTCCACTCGATCATCGGGGACGCAGCTGTACCCTGCTCATCTGCATCGGTAAACCGGATTCGATCCGTTCCAGTGATCAGGAAACGGCGGAATACCGATTTTGCCCGTGCATAGCTGAACTGCACGCCTTTAAAGTCGGCCCCCGGACCCCCTTCGGAAATCCAAAAACTCGCCTCCAGGCTGCCCGGCAAAGCTTGAGCCGTAGCCTTCACCTGCCGTTGAACCGCCGCATCGTCTTTTTGACCACAGGAAGCATAAAGAATCACCATATCTCCGTCCGGGTCCATAAAACTAATGACTTCCGTCTCCCTTGGCTTTAAGCGTTCCATTGCCCGGATAAGCTCCCGGCATGGATCGGCCATTATCGCACCGACTTTCTGAATGATATCACAGTTCTCTGTCAGGATCGGCCGTATGACATACAACCGGTACTTTTCACGGTCTAGCGGCAAGCCCAGCAACTGGGCCCGATGTTTGAACTCCTGGCTTTCGATCTCCCCGCTGACCCATCGCTGAAGAATATTGCTGCGCAAAACCTCCCAATCCTCTTCGAATTGGACCTGCTGAATCTCCTCCCGCTCCCAATCCCCGCGGATATGGCGGATCGTTGACTCCAGTTCCTCGAGATTGATCGGTTTTAAAATATAATTTTCGATGCCAAGCTGAATGCCTGCTTTGACATATTCAAATTCTTCATACCCGCTCAGCACGATGAATTTAGTCTTGTTCTCTTCGTTGTCTTTGATCTTCCGGATTAATTCCAGCCCGTTCATACGCGGCATCATAATGTCCGTCACCAGCAAATCTACGGGCTCCTCACGGATCATCTCCAGAGCGCTTAATCCGTCGTTTGCCGTTCCCGCGATCTCGATTCCATATTTGTTCCAGTCCAAAATGGAGCTTAAGCCCTGAGCAATCAGCGGTTCGTCATCTACAAACAATACTTTTTTCATCACATGAACCCCTCCCTGAGCAGCGGTATTTCAATCCGTATCGCCGTTCCTTTGCCCTCTTCGCTGCAAACGGCGATTCCAAAGTCATCCCCATAGTTCATACGTATTCTTTCATGGACATTGATCAGACCGATGGACGCTTGGGCGCCTCCGGCCGGTTGGGACGGAGAAGCAAGCATTCGAGTGATTTCCTCCAGCCTTCCGGCCGGTATCCCCTTACCGTTATCGACTACCGTAATCACGATTCTATCCCGTTCCAGATCCTTTACGGCATGAAGTGAAATAACATTATCGCTCTCCAGTGAACGGAAGCCGTGCACAATGTAATTTTCCACGATCGGTTGGATAAGCAGCTTGATAATCCGGCAGCCGCCGATTTCGTCGTCCATTTCGATATCCACCTTCAAGCGGCCCTCATAACGTATGCGGAACAGGTCCAGATAAATGGAGCACAGCTCGATCTCTTCCTGAATCGTCACGATTGTATCCTTTTTGACCATGCTTCTGAACATGACGGATAAGCTGTAAATCATTTGCCCCACATCTTTGGCTCCGGAAGAATACGCCTTCATCCGGATCGATTCCAAAGTGTTGTACAGAAAATGAGGATGGATTTGCGACTGAAGTGCGACAAGCTCGGCATGCTTCTGCCGGATTTCCGACGTATACATCTTGTCGATATATAACTCCAACCGCTCGCACATATCGTTCACGCGCTGCGAAATCTGCTGAAGCTCATCCTCGCCGGGCATCTGGATCCGAATGGTGAGGTCACCTTCCCCTATCCGGCTCATGGAACGGATGATACGCTGGATTTTCTTGGAGTATTTTCGCATGATCGTACTCGTAATAATAAAGCTGGCGGCGATGAACAGCAGCGTAACGATAATCAGGCTGTTCCTCAAAGAAACCGTACTGGCGTGTATCGATGATTTGGACACAATCCCGACGACCGACAATTCCGCATTTCCGACACTCAGCACATTCACCTTGGACATTTCGTCGAGTTGAATCCATTTTCCCGTATTACCAAGCTTGGCCTGGTACGGATAAGTCTGTCCGAAGTAGCTATCCGTTGTCTGAGAATCATAAATAACCGTTCCCTGAGAACTCATCACCAGGATCCGGCCATGCACTTCAGGCGCACGGGAATTAAGCCAAGCGGATATTTGCCCGGCATCGAATTCAACCATCATCATCCCCATCTTGTCCAGCGTCCAGGGATCCTGAAGCTCACGGGAATAAGAATACCTCATTCGGGACGCGGCAGGATCGACGGTATCCCAAAACCGCCCATACTGATGAATCGTATCCCAGGCATAAACTTTGCGGCGTTCAAACCAGTTTTCCCACTCGCTCTTGGAACCGGTTTCATATTTCAGCTGCTGGCTTTCCGGACGGATTTGCATGTAAAAGTCTAACGGATAGCTATATATCGTAACCCCCGTAGCCCCCGGATTTTGTTCCAGATAAGATTTCAGAAGCGAGCTGAATGAGCGAATACGCTGTTCTCCCGGCCTGCTGAATAAATTCAGGCGATGGCTCAGATAACTTTCGTACCTGTTATTCAAAAAATAGACCAGGTCATCGCTTAACGCGGCATCGCCGTATATTTGCTGCACCGTGTTCTGTATGTTCTCATACTGTCTATTCAAGTAAATGCTGAGCACATGCGCGGTCTTTAAATTGGCGTCGGTCTCCTCCCGGATGATCCGCTGTACTTGGAACTCGTACGCCATTACGGCGGCAATCAGGAACAAGATCATCATAATAGCGGAATACAGCAAAATAATTTTGTTAAACATTTTCCGTTTCAAGTGATTTAGATAAAAACGGCGAAATTTGTTCAAAGCGGGACACTTCCTGTCCTGACGTTTTTTGGTTCGCGTTTCAGTGTATCACCGCCAAGCGCCTGAGTGCAATCCGTATTTTCTGGAAGCCGATACCAGCTATTTTAATATTTGAATTCTTGGCGGCCCCTGACTATAATAGACCTTGATCCCCTAAGATCACCTCAACATAAAGTTACGAAGTCCGTCATGTGGCTTCGCCTTCCTTTCTTTTCTACGCTTGCCCCTAAGATAATTTAAGGGGGTTCTTTCCTGATGTTTCTCACTCAGCAGAAACTGCAATCACGCATCCACGAGATATCGTCCTACCGGTACCGCGACAGCAGACCGATTCCTTACTTCTACCGTCTTGAAGACGAACGCAAAGAAATCAATCCTTCGATCCCAGCCGTTTCGGACACATGGGACATTATGAAGACCGGAGATACCTGGAGCGGCCGCGACTTGTATTTGTGGCTATCTTCTGAAGTTGATATCCCTCAAGAATGGGCGGGACATAAAATACTTGGCCGCTTTGATTTCGGCGAAACCGGGGCAGGTAACAACTCCGGCTTCGAATCCCTGTTTTATTTGCAGGGTAAGCCATATCAGGGCGTGGATTCCAATCATAAAGAAGTATTCCTGCCGGAGACTCTGGCCGGGACGAAGCAGCAAATGCTTTTCCGTCTATGGTCCGGACTTGAAGGCGGCGGGCAGCCGAGAAACCAGACTCACGGCGTCAAGCTGGCGGAGATCTGCTGGCTGGATGAGGCCGTCGACGATTACTACTACACCATTTTGGCAATTTCTGAAACGGTGAATGTGCTGGACGAGAACCTGCCTGAGCGGGCCAAGCTGCTGCAAGCTGCCGACCAGTCTCTGGCTTTGATCGATTGGCGGATACCCGGATCGGATGAGTTTTACGAATCACTCCATGCGGCAAGAGATTTTCTCAACGACAAAATCGCCGGGATGGATAAATCGTCCCTGGTGAACATTACGTGCGTCGGTCACACTCATATCGACGTGGCTTGGCTCTGGCGCCTGAAGCATACCCGCGAAAAATGCGCCCGTTCCTTCTCCACGGTGATGCGATTGATGGAAATGTATCCGGAATATACTTTTTTGCAGACTCAGCCTCAGCTTTACGATTACGTGAAGGAAGACTATCCGGAGCTGTACGAATCCATCCGGGAACGCGTTGCGGAAGGCCGCTGGGAAGCCGGCGGCGGCATGTGGCTGGAAGCCGACTGCAACCTGACCTCCGGCGAATCGCTCGTGCGTCAGCTGCTGGTGGGCACCCGTTTCTTCAAGCAGGAATTCGGAGCCGACTGCGATTATTTGTGGCTGCCCGATGTATTTGGCTACAGCTGGTCACTTCCGCAAATCTTGAAAAAGTCGGGCATCCATACGTTCATGACGACAAAGATCAGCTGGAACCAGTACAACCGGATGCCGCATGATACGTTCAAATGGCGCGGCATCGACGGGACTGAAATTCTGACCCACTTCATCACAACCACCGAGCCATGGTCCCAGCCGGGTTCCTGGTTCTACACGTATAACGGGCAAATCACCCCGAAAACGGTAAAAGGCAGCTGGGACGCCTACCGCGATAAAGAGCTGAACCAGGAGCTCCTGCTTTCTTACGGTTATGGGGACGGCGGCGGCGGCGTCAACCGCGACATGCTGGAGATGCGGCGCCGGCTCGACAAGCTGCCCGGAATGCCGAATCTCGGCACCGGCACAGCCGGCGATTATTTCCGCAAGCTCGGCGAGACGGTCGAAGAAAGCGACAGCTATGTGCATACATGGGACGGTGAGCTGTATCTCGAATATCACCGGGGGACGTATACGAGCCAGGCGCACAATAAGCGGATGAACCGCAAGCTGGAG
Source organism: Paenibacillus sp. Marseille-P2973 (assembly GCF_018101095.1). Lineage (NCBI taxonomy): Bacteria > Bacillati > Bacillota > Bacilli > Caryophanales > Paenibacillaceae > Paenibacillus > Paenibacillus sp. Marseille-P2973. The sequence continues at coordinate 44,455 of NZ_JAGQEH010000011.1, read as the reverse complement.
CTTCTGTATCGTGAAGCGGAATGGCTAAACGCTATGCAAAGCGCGATGAACGGCAACTGGGCGTCCTACCCCGGTGCGAAGCTGCATGAGGGCTGGAAGATCATTTTGCGGAACCAGTTCCATGACATCATCCCGGGCTCTTCGATCCGGGAAGTCTATGAAGACAGCAAAATCGAATATGAAGAAGCGGAGCAGCTCGGAATGCAGGCATGGGAAGCTGCAGTTAGCGCGGCCGTGAGTCTCGGTACAGCGGGAAATCATAATGATGATGCTGACACGGACAAAGTATCCTCCAGAATCTTTACGGTTTGGAACTCCTCGCCTTGGACGGAAACCCGGCTTACGGAAATTCCGGTTCAGCCCGGCATGGAGTCCGGCATTTGGACCGACGAATCCGGCAACCGATTGTCCGTACAACGCGGCGACAACGTTTGGAGTGTGGAAGTGCCGGATATTCCGTCCCTCGGATTCTCCATTATCCGGTTCAACGCTGCCGCTGCAATCCCTGCGGAGCAGTCATCTCCGTTCATTCTGCGAGAACGCGGAATTAGCACTCCATTCTATGAACTCGACTGGAATGAGCATGGTCAGCTTACCCGTCTATTTGACCGGGAGGAACAAAGAGAAGTGCTTGCCGCCGGCCAGCGGGGCAACCTGTTCCAGCTGTTCGAGGATAAGCCGCTCGCCCATGAAGCCTGGGATATCGATATTTTCTATCAGCAAAAATCGCGGGAGCTCGGAGATCTTCAAGACTGCCGTGTGACCGAATCCGGTCCAATCCGCACCGTGGTTCACTTTAGCTGGACCTACGGACAGTCCAAGATCGAACAGGACATGATCCTGTACGCTGCTAGCCGCCGAATCGACTTCGTCACCGAAGCCGATTGGCATGAACGCCAGCAACTGCTCAAAGTGGCCTTCCCTGTCGACATCCGTTCCACGGAAGCGACTTATGATGTGCAGTACGGCAACGTGAAACGGCCGACTCACTGGAATACGAGCTGGGATGCGGCCCGATTCGAAACCGTCGGCCACCAGTGGGCGGATCTGTCCGACAAAGGCTACGGCGTGAGTCTCATGAACGACTGCAAATACGGATACGACATTAAGGATAATGTGCTTCGGCTGTCGTTGATCAAATGCGCGATTCACCCGGATATCGAAGCCGATCAAGGTTACCACCGGTTCACCTACTCGCTGTTCCCGCATCAAGGGGACTGGCTGCAGGGCGATACCGTACAGGAAGCGTGGCATTTGAACAATCCGCTGCGCGTGTCGGAAGGCGCTGCCGCTTCGACCGCGGCACGCTCCATGTTCAAGCTGTCCGGCCGTACGGCGATGATCTCTGCGGTGAAAAAAACCGAAGACCGCGACACCGTCATCGTCCGCGTGTACGACTTCTCGGGCAGCCGCAAAGCGCTCCAATTGGAGAGCGATCTGACCATCGCCGCTTGGCGAGAATGCGACCTGATGGAACGTTCGGAAGAAGAGTGGCAGTCCACTGCGGCGGTTTCCTTCGTCCTGAACCCTTATGAAATCAAGACGTTCGAAATTGATTTGCGTGCCTAAGTATCGAGTGGCAACGCAAAGAGATTCCTAACACCAGCATGAAAAATCCCCCCTGCGGCATCATTGAAGATGCTGCAGGGGGGATTTGCTATATTGATCATTTGAGAATATGACGGGAACAGCGATTGTAAGAACATTTTACGTACTTGCCCCACATCTATTTGAATAGACCATCTGATATAGCGCCCTACTTATACATTTCCACCGATTGCACGTACTTCCGGCGAACCGTGGCCAGCTCGTTCTCCGTACGCTGCTTAGTCGAAGTCAGTTCGGAGACCAAGCGTCCGATTTCCCGCCGTCTCCCCTGCACTTGCTCCAGTGCATCCTTAATTCTGCCTTGGACCATCCAGTCGGCAATCAAGCCGTCGAAGAAATAGTCCGAGAATTTTAACAACCCGCCTACCTCCAGCCCGGCCGTATTCAAACTGCCGCCCACATCCTGGAGTTCCTTTTCGAACCTCCGCAAATTGGTTTGCGCCGCGTAAATATGATCCATCGCCTCGTCGATCCGGCCGTGTTTAATATGCGTGGAGAGCATACCGCCGCCTAGCATATCGTAAGTTCCCCAATTTCGTGCCGATTGAAGCCCTTCTTCCGCTCGGGCAAGATCGTCCTGAACCGAACGGCCGGCCCGGACAGCCTCGTCCAGTTCCCTGACTTCCACAGTAAGCACAGCTTGACGCTCCGCCAGGTCCATGAGCTCCGGGTCGCTGTCAAGAATCTGCTTCTCCTTGGACTGGAAAATGCGGTCGTAGTCGTTTTTCCAAAACTTGACCTCTTGAAGCTGACGTTCCAACTGCCCGATTTGCTCCTCCGCATCCCGGACCGCCCGATCCGCCTCTTCATATCTTAGCCGGGCCGACACGACCTCCCTCTGCTCCTCATCCAGCTTCTCCATTTTCTTTCCAATCATCGTATACAGCATATTGGACAAAGACATGCCGGTGAGCCGGTCGACGTCCTTTTCTTCCGCTGCCAATCTGTTTCTGGCTTCCTGCCTGGACTTTTCCAAACGGGAAACCTCTTGTTTCAACTGATTCAGACGATTCTCCCACTTTTCCTTCTTGCGTCCCTGTTCCTTCAGTTCGGCCATACGTTCGTTAAGATCTTCGAACAATTGCTTCACATCCTTTCATCTCTTGCTGTCAGCCTGCCAGTTCAATAAACCCAACTTACTAAGTTCCTCCTGTTCCCGCCATTCATACACTTCGCTCAAACGGTACCGACAGCTCCCTGCCGGCACGACGGATCACCAGCATAATCATAAACATGGCGATGAATGTAGCTACGCTGCTAAACAAGACAACCGCTACCTCCTGAGTGTTCAATACGAAAGGATAAGCGATCATGTAAAGAGCGGAACAGCCGAAGTAAAACCGCCAACGAAACCGGATCGAACTGGCCAGGTCCCCTTTTCCCCGGATACTCGCCAGTTTAAAGCTTCCGTCGCAGATACTATAAATGAGAACCCACTGCAAGAGTGTTTCGGCCAGATTGAGAACCAGAAGAAAGTTCAGGGACAATACCGGTTGATTCAAGTGCAACTCATGAGCCTGAAAAAAACTCGGGATCGAGATTACGCTCAGCGCCAACGACGCCCACATCCCAAGAGTAAAGCTGTGTTCTTTTTTTCGTAATTCCGACAAAGCCGACAAGATCATAAGGTACCCAATGACATTAGGGAGCAGGTCCACCACTACTCGAATGTTAAAAATGACAAAAACCATGCCATAACCGATTCGGTAAAATAAAGTCTTCATAGTCCCGACCTCCTGTCTTTCACAAAGTCGGCAACTTCCCGATTGGTCAGATAAGGAGCGAAATCCACGAATATTCGTTCTTTGGACGAAACTCCCTGGTCTGTCTCCAGCTCCATATACAAAAGGAAGCGATATACATCAGTCTTAGCGACCGGGCCGGCGCTATCAGGAAGATCAAGCTGATACGTGACAGTAGCCCATTCCCCGGACTTGAAACTTAGAGGAAAAGGAACCTTCTCCAAGGGGACGCCGCTATAAATACCTTGTGAGGAGAAATTAATCTCCTTTTGCTCCAGATTCCGGATGCTCGCGGCATCCAGGATCACATTTAACCGGTCCGACAACTGCGGCAAATAAGCGGAAGTTATGCCGGTCAACCGGGCATCTTTCGTAAACTTGAACCGCGTATACCCCGCTTTCTCCGATGAAGAGCCCCAGGATGAGCCTTGAAGCGGAGCTTCTCCAGGCTTCGGGTCGGCAGGATGCACCTGGATTTCACCGATTTCCATTTCTTTCGAGGAATTATCGTCAAAATGCGCAACAACCCGATGAATCACCAAAGGTCCATTTTCGGGAAATTCGGGCTGTACCAGATCAAAATCCATAATTTCCACACGCATCGCGCCTTGGGTCTGATGGGTGTAAGTGTTTACTGCCGGGTTCGGCCAAATCTGAACATTGGGAAGCTCGGGAATCTCGATCCAATTTAATTTCGTTTTGGCCGATTTATTCTCCAAATACAGCAGATCAAAGGAGAAGCCCGGTGAATTTTCCACTTCTATATAATGGTTGAAAAAAAACGGCTCCGGCAGCTGGGACTTGTGATAATACCACAAATTACCTCCCCAGCTCCCCGCCACCAATACCAGCACGATAACAAAAATGATTCGTTTCATTGCATTTCCTTTCCTGTTGGAGTCGCAAAAATGCGCGAGGGTATGCAATATAAACGCTTATTGAAGACAAATAGTTGCCCGCTAAATGGATTGGAGCCTGTTACGGCTTAGCGTTTCTCCCAAGGGAATCCGCCGTTTTTCTCCGCATGCTCGACAATGAGATCGCAGATACGGTGACTTTCCAACGCGTCCTTCAGGGAAATGGAAGGCTGTTTATTTTCACGGACACAGGTCAAAAAATGATCGATGATTTGCGTAAATCCCCGGCGGGACAGCACCGGCTCCCAGTCATTGAATTTCTGCCTGGACTCTTCTCCGCCGGCAAAATGGGCCGTCGTGTTCAGACCGTCTACAATCCACTTGTTCCCCGGATTCATGACCTCCAGAATCTCATCATTCGTTCCCGAATCCCGGTTCATAATTCCGGTGCAGACAAAACCGTTCCCTTCCAATTGCAACTGGGCGTGATATAATTTCCCTTCTTGTACGAACGTGGAGATTCGCGGTGCTCCGATAATTTCCCCCGGGGCCATGAACCGGATCGTATCAATAACATGAATGTAATCGTCATACACGAATCTGCGAGCGAAGTCCGGCGAGAAAAGGCGATTTTTTTGCAGCATAACCATGCGACGATCATTCTTCTCCTTCATCGCCGCCACCATCGGGGCAAACCGGCGGTTAAAGCCGACCATGAGAATAACGCCAAGCTGCTCGGCCAGCGCCGTCAGTCTCTCTGCTTCCTCGTAATGATAGGAAATCGGTTTATCCACGTAGACGTGAACCCCGCTGCGCATCAACTGCTCCGCTATGACGACATGCGACTCCGTTGACGAATGAATAAACGCCGCATCAATGCCCGACGCGATCAATTCCTCCACCGTCTGCACCGCTTCCCGGACCCGGAACTTAGCGGACAGCCGCCCCAACGTCTCCCTGTTTCGCGTACAGAACACAAGCTCGATATCCTCCCGCGCCGTAATCACCGGCAAATACGCCTTTTGCGCAATATCTCCTAATCCAATTATCCCGATTCTCATCAAAATTCCTCCTATGAATGTTTGTTATATATGTAGTGATTGAAATACGAGTGTCACTTTGCTGACTCCATTGTGGCATATGGGAGGGTGAGTGTAAACTTAGTAAGAAAATTCGATGAGATAAGTATTACTAATGCTAGTAACACTATTCTATGAGCGTGGACTATACGAAGAGAAATAATCTTGAGCAGATACACCCATAAGGTTCATTTCTATAATCGTTTACACTTACTATGTTCGGTCCCAAGGGTATTTTTAAACAAATTCTATCTATAATAATTAGAGGGCAAGTGACCCAACCTTTACGTTACCTTATGTTAAACTGGCACGTTACCAGAGTGTTCTTGCAAAGTAACATTCGGAACAATTGTTTAGATAGATGCAGAACAAAACTTCTAACACTTTCAATATTTATAGTCAGTACATCTGTCTAAATAGGCGTTACAACTGATCTGCTCACCCACTCTATCGAGACTTGCCTTAATCTGTTGCGATAGTTTCAGAATGTTATTTTTCAGAAAATCCGAGCAAAAACGAAGATGGTAATTCGTAAAAGACATGGCGGTATCTGATGGTTTTAAGGCTATGCTGAGGATGTAGATTAAGAGTAATGGGTTATACTCTCAAGCGTTCTATATGTACTACAGTTATTTCGGAGAAATATCATAACGAGGTGATGAAGGTTAAGTTTTCTCTAACATAGCCGCCCGATTCATTCGGCACTGGGTGGGGTAAAAAAAAGACCCTAAGAATATATCCTCCTTAAGGTCTACAGAGTAGGTTATTCTACCTTTCGGATTATATAGCAGACATTGAACAATACTTTTCCTTTGGCTTGTAAGTCAATGAATTCATCTAATGATAGTACCCCACATACTACTTCTTTATCACCACCTTGATACCTCGACATAAACATAATCGACCTTATTGGAGACTGCTTTATTAAGCCTCTCATCAGATTAAATAAATCGTCCCTGTAAGAATCATTGATTCGCAATGATGTTAAGTTTGATTTGACATCTTCATCATTGACCCAGTAAGGCAAATTACTATCTGTTACAGTTTCAAATTCTGTGTCAAGTATAGGTAACGCACTAAATAAATCATCCTCTTCTACACCTACAATATACCATGTTCCTTTATTCAGGCTCATAAATGGCCAGTATATTGTATTTGAAAGCATTTCATTTGATTCAATTTGTAATTTGAAGGGAGATTCAGTAGGAACAGGCGCAGCAGTCTCTTGTTGTAATACCAAAATGTTTAATTCAAATGACATAGATAACTCCTCTCATTAAGGTAAGAAACTATCAAAACTCCAATCGGTTGGAAGAGTCTTACCAGTCTTAACATCTTTTATTACTATGTTCCCATTCTGATCAATACCAATATCGGGATTATTCCCCATCTTCTTAAAATCTTTACCGTATTTAGAGTCATTCCTTATCTGCTTTAGGATCTCCGGCTTTACTTCTTTATGGAATACCTTTTCGTCTATACCAAATACCTTCTTCATATCTTTGCCAGACTAAGGGAAGGTGAATTTGCATTCGGTATTATGCACCCAAATACCCAAATCCGTTACATAATACGTATGGAAGTCCGCAACCGTAAAGTTGTAAACTGTAACAGGTTCAATCAGTTTTACAAACTCTACCTTATCAATCAACAGATTGCTTCCGTCAGCCTTTTGGAACTTATCCCCCACCTGAAGTTCAGCGGCGAAGACCCAACCTTTTCCTTCCACCAAAAATGGATGGTTGTCGGTCGTTTCGATGACCTGCTCCCCAACGTATAGCTTAATAATATCATCACGTTGGTTGCGGAATAAAGCTGTTACTTCCTTGTAAGCCAACTCCCCATCAGGGTTATTCTCATCCTTGACGAGAACCTTATCTCCGACTTCAATGTCTTCGATATTTTTCTCCCCTTCGTCTGTCATAACTTCAGTTTCAGATGTAAAACAGTTGCATTCAATACGTTTCATTTGTTTCGTGATATTCTTACTTGAATCAAAAATCTTGTCTGTCTTTTTCACCATTTTTACAGCTTTTAGTAATGGGATACTAATAAATAAAATTAAACCCTTATCGGTAAAACTTGTATTCTTATTCATCAGCGCCTTAGCATCATCTTAATATAATTCATCAGTTAATTGCTGACTTACTTTTACTTGAGCATCAATTTTAGTTTCACAATTGCTTATGTCTGTCGCACAGGGTAATGAAGGAGTTGGATAAATAGGCATAATATAATTACCGGATGGATCCATGTATTTCAATGGATTTTTATACACATACGTATACAAATTCAAGCTTAAAGGATTATTAATCTGCCCTTCATACGTATCCTCATTAATAAACCGCCCCTTACTTGGATCGTGCTATCGCGTAAAAATTGAAGATTCGTGGATTTATCCCAATATTCTCCCGAATATCTAAACAGATTGTGTACGGTTTCTGTTGCGGTAAACGTATCTCCCCAAATATCATAGGTGTATTGATTAAGAACATTCCCTGCGCTATCACGTATTTCAACAATATCGCCATGACCATTGGATAAGTAATAGCTTTGTTATCCTGGGCATCTTCGCTCATCATTAATAAATGACCATATAAATAGCTTGTTTTTAAATCCGTGGAACCATCTACCTTTACCGGATGCGGCTTCATTTTCGCTAATTCCAGTGATGTTTCTATTGACGTCATAGCTATAACTGTAGCTTCCCAGCCTCATTCCATTTCACACTGGTTAGGTCATTAATTAAATTATAATCATATGAAACCTCATCCACAAAACTTGAAATCGTTCATTCCGCTCTGGGTAGCTATAAAAAAGACCATAAAGGAATAATCCTCATATGGTCAAAGATATTATTTAGTCATGCAGACTTTTTTCAACTGCTTCTTGAAAATTAATTTTTATATAATTATCAACTTTTAACCTGTATTCCTTGATTTGTACCCATATACCTTTATCTATACTGATTAATGTATTACATCTCTCTGCTATAAATTCAACTGCTTTATACATCGCTCTAAAATCAACAAAACACGCATCTTCATCAATCTCTATTGATAATTGTTGTTCATTATTGATAGTCTCTATTTCAAAATAGAGATATTCTTTGCACTTCGGGTGCCCCCTCCATCTCTCATCATCCAACCATTTATCCCACGATAATGTGAGAGAAGTACCGATTATTAAACTATCTTGTCGTCCCACTCTAGATATATTTACTCCCCTTTTCCACATAATAGCTACTAACTCATCTGCTTCAGGTAGACAATTCTTATCTTTTACTTTTAAGAAAAGTTTCATAATACCCTCCTTAGTTATTTAACCAATCTACAGCTTTTTGTAAATTCTTAAGAAGTTCTTGTTTCTGACCTTTGGTTAAGTTTAATTGCTTTGGCACTTGAGATTCTAATGGTAATTTAGGATCAATTCTTACATCTACTGTTGAATTTTTGCCACCACCTGCTTGTATCTGAATTTTATTACCATCAGGTTCTGCATCAACTCTTAATTTAACCTTTTTACCATTTATCGTTGTTTCTATCGGTTTACCAAAGGTTTTACTTGTTATTTTAATATTACTCCCGCCACCTAAGCCGCCCGCTAGTCCCATACCAAGTAATGCGATATACTCTGCTTCTATTGATTCATAATACGCACTTACTAACTGTTCTCTTGCCCAATCTGATCTACCCTCATTATTTGTATAGGCACTCGTTCCCGTTAACAGACCAAACAAATAATTATACTGATTCGTATCCATATAAGATTCAAAGTCGTAGCGATCCCATATGAAGTCCTTCGCAACCTGATAATACTTACCCTCCTTATCGGAAGCAATCTTATCTCTAGCATCGTTCAGTACATATCTAATCTCCGTAACTTGAGAAGGATCCCATGAGAAGTGTCCTGTCGGATCAATATACTTAAGCGGATTATTCTCCACATACGTATACAAGTTCAAACTCAGCGGATTATTCAATGTCCCTTCATACGTATCCTCACTAATAAACCGAGCATCAACCGGATCATAGTAACGAGCGCGTAAATAATATAACCCAGATTCCTCATCATAATATTCCCCTGTGTAGGTGAAGGGATTGGACATACTCTCTAATTTTGATGTAATTGTGCCCCAGGTGTCATATTCATAGCTGTTTAACAGGTTCCCGGAAGCGTCATTAATTTGTACTACGTCCCCATGACCGTTATACATATAGTATCCAGATTTAGACGAGTTATAATCTTCGCGATGCAGTAATTCGTTGCCCCAAATATTACGAGCTCTAACTCCCGTGACATTTCCTACTTGGTCTAAGGACAGTTCCTCTATGATATTTCCATTTAAATAAACATATCTGGTTCCCTCGTTTCCGCTCGTCTTTGTCGCACGAAGACCATCTCCGTAATAGGTGTAAGAATACTGATTGCCTTCTTGCTGATTTAAATACCCGTTTAACATATTTATTCCATTATAAGAATAAACAGATTGATTCGTTAATGGGACTTCTTCAAATGAAGTATGCTTTTGTTGACGGTTTCCCCGCTCATCATAAACATATTGGATTTGTCCTTGCTTAATATCTTCCTGAATGAGACGATTCAAAGCATCATACTTAAAGCGGTCGACCGAAAAAGATTCTCCCTTACTCGTATTTTTCTCTATAATATTACCTAATCCATCATAAGCGAATGTTTCATTAAATATTGGAGAAGAACCATTTTGATGACTTACCGAAGCCAATTCACCAAAGCCATCCCTTTGAATAATTTGTGAAGTGTTATTGGGATAATTTATTTTGTAACTATTATTGTTCGGTTCGACTAAGTAATCATAAGTAATTAATCCCGAGTTTGCGGATTGAACAGAATCGATTCGGTTCAGATTGTCATAAGAAATGCTTTGGACTTGAGAATCAGGAAAAGTAATACTCGTTAATCGGTCCCAATTATCGTATCCAAGCTGATAGGTTCGCCCAGCAACTGTTTGGCTGTCCATTCGCTTCCACAAATCGTAATTATAACTTATAGATTCAATTTTGTTCTGAACTCCAAATTCAGTTGAAGTAAGGCCGATCAATTCGCGAGTTAAAGTATCGTAAGCGTAAGAAGTCTCATAGATTTTGTTGTTTTTATACGAAGTTTTAACAGTTTCCAGCTCATTTAGATTTGTATAAGTATAGTTAGTAATCTGACCTTTTTTATCAGTGAACTTAGTTCTCAATCCAATGCCATCATATTCATAACTTTCTCTATTATTTGAAGCATCAAGACTGCTCATAAGCCAACCAATTTCATTATAAGTCTTCTCGGTTTGTTTTTTTCCATTAAGATAATAAGTGAGAAGGTTCCCATTATGATCGTAGGCATACTGATGTTGTTGCCCAAGATTATCTTTAAGATAAATCAATTGATGATTGGAGTCGTATCCAAATTCCGTTGTAATGTTCTGATTCGGTAACCCATTATCTTGTGCAATAATTTGTTCTTTGGTTACATCTCCAAATGCAGATACAGTATTTATCGTTGTTCGTATCTGATCCTGCGTTTTTTCGATTAGCTTATTCAACTGACCATATTTATTATAATATTGGGTTTCAATTTTCCCATCAGGGTACTGAATTTCCATAGTTTCCTGCAATTGTGCATCCGCACCTATAGCTATGTTTGCATATAAATACGATGTTGTTTGATTTAAACTATCTGTAACCGTCTTTTTTCTTCCCAACGAGTCATAGGTATATGTTGTTTGTAATGATGACTCGCCGAATGGTTGTTCGGCATCAATCAATTGGCCATCAGAAGTTTGATTTACAAAAGTTACACGAGATGCACCAGACTTTAACTGCTCACCTTTTATAGCTAACCCAAATGGTGTGTAGTGGATAGTTTGAACTTCTCCATCCGGCAGGGTAATTGTTACCTTACGATTTAAATCATCATAGAACAACGATGTGAGTCTACTATTTTTGAAATTTGATGATATTACCCTTCCTAAATGATCATACTTATAATCGTTGTAATCATAAATGGGGTTAGTAATCCGTGTAATGTTTCCCAGAAGATCATACTTAAATTCTGTTGTGAGGTCATATAAGTATGTTCCACTCAATCTTCTTGCTTTAACTATCTCCTTCTCAATCTGTCCTACAGTTGTATACGTGTAATTTCTTTCTGTAATTGGAGGTAAACTTTCGAATTGATCACCGCTTGCTGATTCCATTGTTTGAAGCACATTTCTGTCTTTATCGTATAATTTGTACTCTATAATTTGCGAACCGCTTTTTGTTTGAGAAGGATTTAACGGGTCCTTATATTTCTGGGTAATGATTGTTTTTTTAAGCTGATCCCTTTTATATGTCTCAGGGTCATTACTTGAGTAATAACTTAATTCTTGAACTACTTCCTGTTGTTGATCAACACTCGTTGTTGTTTGTTTTGATAGCTGATGTTGTGGTCCTCCATAGACATAAGTTATTAAATTTCCAATATGGTCAGAATAGGAGTTGACTAATCCCCAATCATCATAGGAATATACTTCTTTAATGCTTGTTTGAGAAGGTGTCGGAGGACGCTGAATATCGTTTACATCGTCAGCATATGACCATACAACACTCGGTTGCTCCGTTCCCTGAACATAGTCATAACTCGTGATAATGTTTTTGCGATTAGAATAATGAACTCCTTGATCAGAAAAATCCAATGGGTTGTAACCTTCCGGGGACACCCATGCAAATTTCAAAACAAAGTTAATGCCTCCAGGTTCATATATATATTGTTTATAACTTAAATTTTGCAAATTACTAACTTGGTTCTGTGTAACGATTGTTTGCTTGTCACCGAATCTTGAGCTATTTAACAAGCGTGGTATATTTTGTTTACTGTTCTTCCAGTATTCATTAAATTGCCAACCATGATCCAGGTGTTTATTAGCATAATAATCCGAAAGCAACTTGGTTCCGTTATTCTCTTGATAGATATAATCCACTCGATCCACTGCATGATAACCAAAATAGGTTAAAGCGTTCGCATCCGTATACAATCTCGTGCTACCTCGATATTGCTCCTTTTGAGTATACTCCTTGTTGGTAGCCCAACTGGCATTATAATTCTGATAATTAAACTTGACAGTCAGTCCATTAAAATAGTTAATGTTCTTTAATAGTAAGTAAGCAATCTCTCCATATTGAAAATTATTTACTTGAACAACACTGTCCGATTCAACGAATTGACCATCCGAGTTCCAGAGCCACTGGTTTGAGTAACATAATTTCGAAGGGTCAGCACATTGATTTGGTTCATATGCTACAGGTGTCCCATCTGCATTTGAGCTATATGCATAATCGTTGGATTTAAAATTAAAATCCGCTAATTTAGTGGAATCAACTGCATAGTAATTATAAGACTCCAAAATTTTAGCGGCAGAAGTTTGATCAATAACACGCTCTAACTGCCAATATCCTAAATTCGGATTTTCAGAGAGTTGGGCAGTTCCTGTAACGTCCGACCACGTTCGGTAGGATATATTTGCGGCTGCACGGGAAACGTCATATTTGATATCTTTTACTACAGATGTCCCGTCCATCACCTTAAAACCTGAAATAATTAAGGGGCTCCCTATGAAGTTAAGATCTCTTTTTCTAAAAATAGTAATCTTACGTTGATAAGAATCCAAAATATTTATATTATCATTCCCGTCTTTTCCATACTCGTTATAGTTAAAGAGCACTATATCCCCATAACGATTTTCTTTGCTGATGATCCTACCAGCTTGATTAAAAGTATATGTAATATCTTCATTAACGGTTAATTTATAGTTGGAATGCTCTTTAGTCATAACAACATTTTGATAAGGATATTGGTATGGAACGCCATCGTGGAACTCGATAGATTCCCCATTTTCCAAAGTGAAAACAATCTTTTCCACTTCGGTAGACTGTAAAGCATATTTTGTTAGAAAACCAGAAATAGGAATGTTCGAATTCGGACTGTCCGCACAAGGATTTTTTATTTCAGAACAGGTAACAATCTCAGGTTTGATCTCCGCTATCTGAGATGCGATCTGCATATTAGGAATATTTAAAGTCCAACCTGTTGCAATGAATCCGTTAATCTCGGCGTTCGAAGGTACTTTCCCAACATTTCCATTACTCACTTCATACTCAGGCGTTAACACTTTACTAAACATAGAATTATATTTTCTGTTCAGAGTAAAGCCTAATCCATGCTTTCCGGTTAACTGGATATCCGTAACGATATGATTTGCAGTTCTGTATAACGGATCAACTAAATTATCTGTTTGAACCGCATAGTTGTATTGGCTATTAAACTCATTAACAAGAAATGGATTCGTAGAACTAATATTATTCTTAAAATATGAATTTGAACTAATAGATTTTTCTGCAAAACTCATTTCAAGTGTTGTATCATATTCTTTTATATAATCTGCTCTATTTTTGACAAAGTTAAAGTTTTGAATCGCAGCAGGAACAATTTTGCCTAATTGGTCTTTTTCTTTCACAGACAACTTGCCAATGATCGTGTTTACATGGTTTTCATCCCATTGAATAACCTCTAACTTTTGCGCATCGGTTAATAAAGCAAATTCTTCCGGTAGGAAATAGGAGAGCAATTGCTTCATTATTGGACTAAAATTCTTTTTAATGTACTGATCCCGCTCTTTGAGGCTTAAGGCTTTGTTCGGATCCTGCTGTTTTGATCTATAATTATTTATTTCCGAGACTTTGTAGGCAATTGACTCGGATTGTCCATCGGATTGATTTATGGAGGATTTTAACTTATTGTCTGTTGATGAAAGATTAGAATCCGCATACACAAATATTCCAGGATCAATAGATGCAAAAAGAACGACTGCAATTAACATTTTTATTAAAGTTTTCATTCAAGACCTCCAAAATACAATATTCAACTAAAATGGCCACTTTCCATTATCTCCTTGAAAGTGGCCATTCTCGTTGGTGTTATGAAATTTCGAATCAAAAAATCTAATTCGTAAATAGATTTACTGAATCAAGGAATATGGATACTGCTGCATCAGATTCCAATGAAGTAACTATAATTTTTACGTTTGCAAAAAAGGTTCCATCTGGGACTATTCCTGATTGTTTAAGGGAAACAAAAGATTCAGTTGGGTTTAATTGTTCAATTGCAGCATTGTCTATGACTTCTCTGTTCTCGTTCATAAATTGAATCGAGAGTTCTATTTTAGCTTTTTGAAGAAATTCTGCTTTTATCAAACTATCAAGATAGTAATTCGCCCCTGTAGTTATTGGAATTTCTTGCGAAATGGAGATATAATCTTCCGAATTTTGAAATGAAGCCGTTATTTTCTGTGACATGGTTTCAGATTTATTGAGTATTCTTTCTCCTTTCAATTCTGTTATTGTTCCGGTTGACTTCTCATTCTTCCACCCATCTGCAATTCCAGAAGAATCTGAGGTGTAATTTTCAAACTCAGGGTTCATTAGTAAATTATGATCTTCGTTCTCCATCTCTTCTGGATTATCTTCAGTAGAAATAATAAATACTTCACTTGGAGCAGATATATTCCCGGAGCTATCTTTTGCAGTAACTCTATAGGTATAAGAAGTTCCAGACTTCAATCCTAAATCCTGAAATTCGCTTATACTGGAAGTCCCCACAAGAATATCATCCCGGTAAATCTGGTATTCAACGATACCTACGTTATCTGTAGAGACCTCCCAAATGAGTTTAATACTGTTTGTATATATTTCAGTACTTGATAAGTGTGTGGGAGCAGACGGATTTTCAATATCCGGTATAATAGTTACAACTAAAGGCATACTAGCGCTTGATTTATTTCCGGCTTCATCCCTTGCTACTATTGTAAAGCGATATGGCGTATTCGGGAGCAGATTAATAGCCCCTCCGCTAGGCATTGTTACACTTGCTGCTAGATTTGTCCCTTCATATATATCATACGCCACTACACCTACATTATCTGTAGACTCATTCCATTTCAGTGTAACCGAAGAGTTGGTTGTACCGACCAGGATCAAATTGGTTGGCGTGCTAGGTTTAGTTGTATCGACCTTAGTTGTAAGTTTAACTACATTGCTACCCTCGGACTGATTGCCTGCATTATCCCTGGCTGTTACATAAAAACTATAAGTTGTATTTGGCTTTAGACTATTAAGCGTATAAGAATTGGTTGTACTAGATGCAATTATTTCAGAACCTGAATCGGAAATTTGGTAAATATCATATCCGATAATACCAATAGTATCAGTTGATTTCGTCCATGATAGTCTTGCACCTGTTACAGTAATTGATGATCCCGCCAAATTCGTTGGAGTTGTAGGTGCAGTATTATCAGAAGATAAAGTAACCGCTAAAGGAGTGCTAAACTCTGATACATTCCCTGCCGCATCCTTTGCTCGAACTGTAAAAATATAAGTTCCTCCCGCAGATAAACCATTCATAGTAGCGGTAAGTTGAGTTGTTACGGCTATTTGTTCCCCATCCTTAAATACTTCATATTCTGTAACGCCAACATTGTCCTTCGAAGCTTCCCATTTCAAAGTCACAGTATCTAGGGTGGATGATGACTTAGTTAGTTTAGCAGGGATACTTGGAGGTTCAATATCCTGACTAGTTTGAACGATTACAGAATTGCTTGGTTCAGAGATATTTCCTGATAAATCAACCGCTTTAACAGTAAATGAATAGTTCTTATTCGGTACAAGTTTCTCTATTAATACTTTGTTAGTTCTCGATCGTAAAAGTTTTGTATCGTAATTGTAAATGTCATAACCAGTTATTCCCGAATTATCGTTGGAAGGTTCCCACTCTAAAGCAATTGTGGCGTCGGTCTGATTTGAAATAACTAGATTGTTAGGTTGAGTTGGGGGTACGGATTCGTACCCTCTTGTCCAAACGGGAATTGGTATAAGACTGTCCTTACCATCTCCAGTTCCAATTTGACCAGATAAATTGTCACCCCAAACCCAAAGAGAACCGTCTGATTTTTGTGCAATAGAGTGTTTATCGCCTGCTGCAATAGATTCTACACCAGTAAGACCGAAAACACTGGTTGGTGTCAATTGCTCCCGAAGGCTCCCATCTAGGCCACTTCCAATTTCTCCATTCCAATTCATTCCCCAAGCCATCACAGTACCGTCAGGTTTTAATGCTAGGGAATGATTTCCGCCAGCGGAAATTGCAGTTGCTTCAAGCCCTGAAACCTGAACTGGAGAGGTTACAGATATAGTAGTTCCATTGCCCAATTGCCCATAACTATTCCTTCCATATCCCCAAACCGTTCGGTCCTCTTTAAGTACAAGTGCATGATCGTACCCAGCAGTAATCGCCTTAACACCATTTAAATTAGTATTTTGAGTGGGTAATAATAATTTTCGAAGACCTGATCCTCCTATATCACTTCCCCATTCCCAAACTGTTCCATCACTTTTTAATGCAACTGAAAAGTTATCTCCTGCTGCTACTGCAATAACATGATCTATATTAACTTGTACAGGAGTACTTTTACTGGTCGTTGTACCGTCCCCTAATTGCCCCACTACATTATCTCCCCAAGCCCAGACAGTCCCGTCATTTTTTAGAGCTAAAGTAAACCCCCTACCAACAGCTATTGAAATAATATCAGTTAGTCCTACAGCTTGAACTGGACTATATTTAAGGCCATTAGTGGTTCCATCCCCTGCTTCTCCATCATAATTATAATAAGTATAGGTCCAAACGGTTCCATCTTCCTTTATCGCTACTAAATGATCATTTTGGTTTCCAACAGCAAGCGACTTAATATTTTCGTATCCTGGCAGTTGAGAGGGCACCCTCGAATAATCTGCTGAACTGTGAGTCCCCCAGCCCCAAACCATCCCATCATTTCTTAATGCATAAGTTACATATAATCCGCCTGCAATTAAATTAACTGGTTTTGGATAGTCAAAATTCATACTATCCGCTTCAATAACTCCAATGCCCCCCATAGAAAGGCCATGAATGGAAATAATAATTTTAGCTTTATTAGCATCCACAGGTACATTTCCTCTTACGGAAATATGCTCATAACTCTGGTTATAATTTTCTAAATCTTCTTCTTGACTTCCCACTAGCTGATTTATAGAATTATAAAATTCCACCTTCAATTGTGCAGTTGCATCTAACAAATTAATGACGTGGTAATAACCACCAAGTATGTAAGGGCGCCCTCCTTGAACCGAAATGGTTTGACTTATCCCAGCAGAATTACCATCGGAAACGTTAGTGCTTATCATTTGTGCCTGTTTTCCAGAAAATGCAGAGCTAATTATTTTATAATCGGGCGACAGCCCCACATCTGTAGTAAATACCTCCCAGTGATCAGCGACCCCATTATTGCCGGAGTAATATTCGAAATCTGAATTCGTTAAACTGTCCAGGTTACCAACTTTCATCTTTTTCAACAGATTTCCGTTAAGATCATACTTATACTCCAAAGTGCTTTTTTCACCTGAAGATGAGGTTACTGTTTTGTTCAATAAATGATTGGAAGAGCCATAATCGTAATATGTAGATGAACCAAATGCCTGTAAAGAAAACGAGAAAACACATAATGTAACAAGAAAAGCCATAAATCCAGTTCGAAATTTGGCCAATCGACACAACCTCCCAATATATTCTTTATAATTACATATTATTCCTAATTATATAGAAACATCATTTATTGTATATAGTTCCAAATACCTATGTCATATAAGTTCCCACCAACCCCAACAACTGGATAAAAATCTCAAAAATAAAAAACCCGACGACACTGTCGGGCTTCATAATTATTGAATACAAAGTTACCAAAGAATTATAAGCTAGTATTCCTACTGTTTCCCCTCCGCCACAGTTCTCACTATCCGCTCCCGAATCTGTTCGTGTACTCTTCAGAATTCCGTCAAGATCTCCTCTTCCGTCCCGATCAATTTGGCGGGGTCGTCAAAACCCCAGTGCCAACGGATGGCGTTCGGGTTTGCCACGGCCAGACAATGCTCATCCTCTTGGCCACATAGCTTAATGATTTAATCCGCACGGTTCAGGATCATGGGATCAATAACTTCGAATGATGTCCGCTAAATATCAATGTTGGTTTCGCTCATTACTTGTACTGGCGGGTTCAGACCATGAGCTTCAAGTGCTTCGTTAAGCACCTCGAATTGGTTGCCGGCCAGTTTTTTCAGGAAGCCAGCGCCCATTTTAACTAAGACAATTGTTGTCAGTGCCAAAAATGTTCACAGTTCTTTTATCCATAAATCATTTTTCCTCACTCTACCTCATCTAATGATTCGCCTATGATATAATTATCAACCAAACATAGAGCCCGCTTAACGTAATGAACAAGGTCGGTACCGTCAGCAGAATACCGGTTTTAAAATACCGGCCCCAAGTAATTTTGATTCCTTTCTTGGACAAAACATGCAGCCACAACAAGGTCGCCAAGGAACCGATCGGCGTGATTTTCGGCCCGAGATCGGAGCCGATGACGTTCGCATAAATCAGCGCTTCCCGCACCATTCCTTCGGTATCTGTACTATGAATAGCAAGTGCATCGATCATAACGGTAGGCAGGTTGTTCATGACCGATGACAATATGGCGGCAATAAAGCCCATGCCGACCGTGGCGGCATATACACCCTGATCAGCCAGCCACTGAATGACATCCCCCAAGTGAGCGGTCAATCCGACATTGCGAAGCCCATACACCACGACATACATCCCGATGGAAAAAACAACAATGGACCAAGGCGCTTCTTTAATCACCCGTCGGGTTTCAACGGCAGGACTTCGACGCGTAGCTAATATAAAGAACAATGCCACTGCCCCAGCTGCCAGCGAAACCGGTACACCGATAAATTCGGCGGACAAGTAGGCGATTAGCAGTAGACCGAGAATGATCCAGGCCAGCTTGAACATGCGCGGGTCGCGAATGGCATCTTGCGGTTTTTTTAAGTGTGACAGGTCATAATTGCCCGGAATTTGCTTACGGAAAAACAAGTACAACACCAGCATGCTCGATCCAAGCGAAACCAGGTTTGGTACGAACATTCGGATCGCATATTCCATAAATCCGATGCCGAAATAATCGGCGGAAACGATATTCACCAAGTTGCTGACCACAAGCGGCAGGGATGTCGTATCCGCGATAAAACCGCTCGCCATAATGAACGGAAGCACCATCCGGTCATCGAATCGAAGCGCCCGGACCATGGCAAGGACAATAGGCGTCAAAATCAGGGCCGCGCCATCGTTCGCAAACAAGGCCGACACGGCTGCGCCAAGCAAAATAACGTAAACGAACATCCGCTTGCCGCTTCCTCCGGCTAATGAAGCCATGTGAAGCGCGGACCATTCAAAAAAGCCGATTTCATCAAGCAAAATCGATATGATTATAATGGCAACGAATGCTAGCGTGGCGTTCCAGACAATAGCCGTTACATCCCCTACATCCGTGAAGCTTACTACCCCAAACGCCAAAGCCAGCACCGCTCCGCCCATGGCGGACCATCCGATGCCGAGCCCCTTGGGCTGCCAGATGACAAACACCAAAGTAAGTAAAAAAATAAATCCAGCAATATACTCCAACTTCAAAGTCTCCTCTACCGTCAATTACAGCACTTAACGTCCACTCTTCGTAGACAAAAACATGAAATTGTCCACCTAAAAGTGGACATTAGGTTTATATGGCTTGTGGCAAATAGAACATCTATATCCAGACACTATCAATTTGAATAACACTATATACGGATATTCAAAATAGTCAGAAGGCAAAAAAACTAATCAGAAAATGTCCACCTTCTGGTGGACATTTTCTTGAAATAATCCGTCTCCAAAGGACAATCTATTCAGAAATAGCCGCCACTCTTCTTTGTGAACCAAAATTCACTTTAAATTACTCTGCTTCACCTTCAATACTCTCTTTCACAGTTCCTACAAATGCCCTCCGGTTAAACCAGCCGACCCCCGCCGCCAATACGCTGATCGCAGCAGCGAACAGATACATATTTACAATACCGAACCACTCGGCCACACCGCTCATAAACAGCAGAGAAAGTCCAGCAACGGTATTTAACAATGTGGACTGGGCGGAAAATACTTTTGGCAGAAGCTCCGGACTTGCACTTCGCTGAATCAAGGTTCTTCTAGAGATAGCGGCAAGCTCCGTAATTGGCCCGGTTAGCAGAACGATAAGCAATGCCAGCGGCGCAAAATCATTCAACGCAAACCAAGCCGTTAATATGGCGTAACCCAGCATACCTAACAGCATCACCATAAAAATTCGTTTTTCCAGCCGTTCCACAAGAGCGACGACCAGCAATCCGCCGATGACGGCTCCCGCAAAATAACTGGCATTAATATAACCCCACCACTGCTCATCTTTAAGCAGGATTTCATTAACGAAGACCAGCATAAAAGCTCCGGCCCAAACGGATCCGCCAAGCATGTCGGTCATGTCCATCAAGGTCAATGATCGCAGACGCGGTGATTTCCACAGGGCAACCCAGCCTTCTTTTAGCGTATCCCAGCGGGAAGATAATTTGATCTCTGCCTGTCCAGCACCTTCATCAAGCCCGCCAATCCCCTTAGTACGGTCAACTTGATCTCTCCCCGTGCGCACATCCCAAACACTACGGCGTTTCGGTTCAGTTGGGTCCTCGATCAATAAAGTGACCGCCATGGCTAAACCGTAGCCAGCCGCAACGACAACGAGAATCGGAAAGGAGCCGAACGTTGCGACCAGCACGCCACTGATCGCCCACCCAGCAAATTGTACGATCTGGTCGGTCGTAGCCACTATGCCATTCGCCTTCATCAGCGCTTGATCAGCCACGAGCCGCGGCACCAACGCATTGCGGGCAGGAGTCGTCCAGCCGTCGAGAAACGAAATACAGATGATGATCGTATAGACCGGCAGGATTTGCTCCCCTCCGACCCATGGCGACAGATATCCCGCCAGCAGGACGAACAGTATAAACTGACCGCACTGAGATACAGTAAGCAAGAACGGGAGCCTGTATCTATCCACCATCAGAGGGGCGATTAACCCGCTGAACAATTGTGAGGTCACCCGCAAAAAAGGTACCAGCGTCGCAAAGACGACGGAACCCGTCCGATCCAGAATAAAGGTAGTAAGTGCAACCAAATAGAGGACATCGACGGTGTTGGACAACGTCTGCGACCCCCATAAATAGTAAAAAGACCGTTTGAACATACTTTGTCCGCTCCTTATTCAATTGTGTAGTTAGTTCCCGGGTGTAACGTGTAAATTACCCGGGACTAAGAATGAATTTGAAGAAGCGATAAACTCAAATCGGTCTCATTAGTATAATTAACTCCTTAATATTAATTTGGCTAGGCCAACTCGATCACGCTTGACCCGCTGCGATTTGCTTAATCAGATCCGGCATCCAGTCCATCACGTTATCAAATTCATATCCTGCTGCCTTCGCTTTGGAGGTATCCATCACCCAGGAGGAAGGAACGCCAAACGGCGACTCGTTCTCAGGCTCAACCTCTTTCTCGGAAAGAAGTCTCGCCTCTTTCCCGGTTTCCCTTTCAATCATAGCAATCATACGGGAAATCGTCAGTTCCCCGTCAGAGCTGGCATTCACCGGACCAGTCAAATCCGAGCCTCCCAGCCATAGAAGGAACGCCGCCGTTTCCGCCGATGTAATGAACGACATCGCGGCCTCCGGATTCGGCAGACCGATCGGCGTCCCGTTCATGACACGCTCCACATGGAAGTGAAGTCTCCGGGTGTAATCATCCGGCCCGAGCACGATCGGAATCCGCATGGCTGCCACGGGAAAACTTGCCTCTTGAAGGAACGCCGCCTCAGCCTGTCTTTTGGCTTCCCCGTATTCCATCTCGCCCCGTTCTCCTGCAGCCCACTTGTATTCATAGGGGTTAAAATCCTCTTCACTCAGCGGAGACTTGCCGAAGCCGTATACGGACAGCGTGGAAGTTAGAACATAACGCCCCACCCTTCCTTCAAAAGCGCGCACCGCTGCCATCGCTTCATTCGGCGAATAACAGATGTTATCGTAAATCACATCCCACGGACCTGCTTCCGCCGCTTTGGCCAGGGATGATTCATCACTGCGGTCCAAGACCAGCCGGTTCACCGGTCCCGCAAATTCCGCATCCGTCAATCCGCGAGTCGCCACCGTTACTTCATGAACGCCTTCCTGAAGCAGCAAGTTCACCAGTCTTTTGCCAAAATACCTCGTTCCGCCCAACACGAGCACTTTTCCCATTCCGGAATCCCCCGTTCTCCTTAATATATTGGCAATACTTCCATACCCTGCTGATTACCTTCCGGTTATAACTGCATTGCAATTTCTTAACGGCTGCCGAACAAGCTCTTCATCAATCCCAGTCCGCAGAGCATGGAAAAATAGAAATATCCCTCTTGGGCCGCCACATCTTTATATAACGAGTAATAGGGCATTTTTAGGTACAGGTTCAGCACTGGATAGAGCATTAAAATTAAACTCGGGATGACCACGAAAAAGAAAAGCGGACGATGAAACTTTCTTTTGTTCGGCAAGCCTCCAAGCAGGCTGACATAAGCACCGAGAACAAGGCCGTAGACGATATTGCCGATCAGGCTGTAACTGATTTTCAGAACCTTCTCCGGATTTTGTTCCATCATCCCCACAAAACGGTTGCCGTAGTAGACCAGGACAAGCGCGCCGAGAATCCACAGCAAATAATAGAAATATCCTTTGGATTTATTCATGAACCGACTCTCTCCCATGTATCAATTTGCGAATCGCTAGTTCCCCGTCATCCCTGCTTTTACCCGTTTCAACTGCGCGACGATGATTATGCTGATGACGACGAGCAGGAACCAGGAGCTGATTTTGCCGATATGCACGAGCCGCCATACCTTCTCTTGATCCGGATAGCTCCAGGCTCCGAGGAACGTCGAAATATTTTCCGCCACCCAGATAAAGAAGCCGATCAGCAAAAAAGACAACGTCAACGGCATCCAATAGGTTCTGCCCAGCACCGTGAAATGTACGCGGGTCCGAATAAACACAATCACCAGCAGTCCCGTCAGAATCCATCGGTAATCTCCGATAAAATGATGCGTAAAAAAGTTAAAGTAAATCGCCGCGCAAAGCAGCACCGAATAAATCGCTCTGGGCCAACCGGTCATTTGCAGGTCCATCCTGCGCCAAGCCTGGCAAATGTAACTTGCAACGCTGGCATACATGAACCCGCTGTATAGCGGAACTCCGCCTACCTTGCTCCATCCTTCCCCCGGATACGACCAGGAGCCCATATGTACTTTGAACAATTCCAGCCCGAGGCCGATCAAATGAAACACGCAGATGACCTTCAGTTCGTCCATCGTCTCCAGTTTAAACACGACCATGCCCACTTGAGCAAGCAAACAGATCAGTAAAATGAGATCATACCGGTGCAGACCGGGAATCGATACCACTTTCGTCAATGCCAGCGTCCCGAAAATAACGACCGGAAAAACGCAGCACAACGCCTGCAGCCAGGCGAATTGCAATAAACTGCGGATAAAAGTCATAATTCATTCTCCCTTAACGCTACAACCTGAAGGCTCGGCCAGATCCGCAGCCACTCCTTATCTCTGATCCTGTCCATAAAAACGTTGCGATTCTGAAAAAACGGACTTTGCCTTACTTGAAAACCAAGTAGATCATCCAAGCCGAACGGTGCCACAATATCAATATTTACACCATCTGTGCCGTCTTTTAGCCGGGCACCTATGGCAGTTGCCGTCTCAGGCCAGTGCAGCATGGCATCCTCGACCGAACGGTAGGGAGGTTCACCGTTTTTCAGATGCATCCGTGCCTGATTTTTGACCGACCAATTCAGCGCCGAATTTATTTCTCGTAAGCGGGCGTCGTATTCTTTTTCCGCCTCTTCCTCCAGGAAATCCGGGTCGTAATAAAGCACGTCGACATCATGTAGCGAAGTTCTTACAGTGTAGGCATGCAAAACATCCCAGACAAAATTGCGGAAATATCCCGCTGCAATGCAGCCCTGGGGCAACCCTAGCGCAGCAACCGCCTCCAGATCAGCCATCATTTCCGGCTGTTTGCCGATCGCTCTTTTCAAGTCATCGACATTGGAAATATGAAAGTCAGCCATGAGCTTTACGTTCTGCAACCCATCCCCTCCTCCCTAACTAAACTTCCGAAACCAACAGTTCCTATATTATACATCAGAAAAACCGGAGGCTGGTACATTCAGTTTTAGATTACTCTTCGCTTCTTCTTTGTGTAGCTTCCTTCTTAATCCTCGCTTCCTTCTTTATCGACAGCTCCTTCTTTATCTACGCTTCCTCTTAATCTGCGCTTCACCTTAATCCACACTTTCTCTAATCCACACTTCTCTTAATTTACACTTCTTCGTTATCTACGCTTACTCTTCGACTTCTAACGGACACACGGGACTCTATTGAAGTCAAAATCACTTGGATTTCAGTTTAACGGTCACAGGAGACCTTATTTCCATCAAAACAGCGTCAAAGTCGATACAATCCAACGTTTAACGGCTCTCCTGTCCGTTAAATTCCTAAACTCGCAAAATAACAGGAATTAACGTCCGCTATGTCCGTTACATTTGGCTCATTGGCTTTTCTATTGCTGGCTCCCGACCACCTACCCTCATTAAACACAAAAAAGCGGCTATATCCTCATCGGAACATAACCGCATTTCGTAAAACTGTACTTGATTGGAGTGATCAGTGATCATACCGCCGACTTCAACGCTTCATCCTTGGGCAGCAGCACGGTCAGTAACCCGATCAACGGCAAGTAGGAGCAAAGCTGCATGATGAAGAAGATGCCCCACTGGTCTGCAAAATGGCCGAGCACCGCCGAGCCGAGACCACCCAGGCCGAAGGAAAGTCCGAAGAACAGGCCGGACACGAGGCCGACCTTGCCCGGAAGCAATTCCTGCGCATAGACGACGATAATTGAAAAAGAGGAAGACATGATGAACCCGGCCAGCACGACGAGTACGCCGGACCAAAACAAGTTGGCGTAAGGCAGCAGCAGCGAGAACGGAGCCGCTCCGAGAATCGAGAGCCAGATGATGTTCTTGCGCCCGTAGCGGTCGGCCATCGGGCCACCGAAAAACGTTCCTACGGCGGCGGCCGCAAGGAAAGCGAACACGTACCACTGAGCTGCGCTTTTGCCAACGCCATAATGATCCATCATGAAGAAGGCGTAAAAGCTCGAAATGCTGATGGAGTACACATTTTTGGAGAAAAGCAGCAGAATCAGCACGGAAATCGCCAAACCTACTTTCCTTTTGCTCAGTCCGGTTCTCTGTGTCTCGCTCGGGTTCTGGGCAGCACGGCGCGGACGGGGCCGCACATTCAGTGACGCATACCAGCGGGCGACAAAAAACTGAATAATGATCGCCGCAATCGCCGCAAAAGCGAACCAAACCACGCTGCGTTGTCCCAGCGGGATAAAGATGAGAGCGGTCATCAGCGGCCCTAGCGAAGTGCCGATGTTACCTCCAACCTGGAAAATCGACTGTGCCAAACCGCGGCGCTCCCCTGCTGCCAGATACGCAACTCGGGAGGATTCCGGATGAAACACGGAGGAACCCAGCCCGATCGAAGCCACAGCCAGCAAAATGATGCTATAGGCTGGGGCGTATGCCAGCATCACGACGCCGATCAGGGTAAAGCATACCCCGAGCGGCAATATGTACGGACGGGGACGGATGTCCGAGTATAGCCCGACCAGCGGCTGGAACACCGATGCCGTAATATTCATGGCGAACGAAATCCAGCCGATCTGTCCGTAGCTTAGCGTCAGCGAGTCCCTCAGAATCGGAAACAAAGCCGGAATAGCCGATTGCATCGTGTCGTTAAGTAGGTGTACCATGCTGATCGCAAACAGGATCGGATATACCGTCATTGCCTGCGCAGTAGGCTTGCCTGCTGCCTCTTTGTTCATGTCAATCTCTCCATCCGATCTTCTATCTTTGTCTATAAATTAGAAATTAAAATTGTCCGGATCCGACCCGAACCGTTGATTCAGGTTCAAAGCATCGATAGCCGCAATATCCTCGGCGCTTAACTCGAAATCATAAATGTCGGCGTTCTCTTTAATCCGTCCTTCGTTGACCGATTTCGGAATCGTAATGACGCCAACCTGCAAATCCCAGCGCAAAATAACTTGTGCCGCGGTTTTTCCGTATTTTTTACCGATGGATACCAGGGTTTCGTTCTCAAGCAGATTGCCCTGTCCGAGCGGGGACCAAGCTTCCAGTACAATGCCCTTCTCCTTTGTGAACTTCAACAGTTCTTTCTGGGTTAACTGCGGATGAAGCTCCACTTGGTTTACAGTCGGGACAACCTCCGCGTCAGCCAGCAAATCCTCCAAATGATGAATCTGGAAGTTACTCACGCCGATGGCGCGAACTTTACCTTCTTTATAAACTTTTTCAAGCGCACGCCAAGTTTCTTTATATTTGCCCTTCACCGGCCAATGAACCAGGAACAAGTCGATGTACTCCAAGTTCAATTTCTTTAAACTGGTTTCAAAAGCTTCCAGAGTCGTTTCATAGCCTTGCATGTTGTTCCACACTTTAGAAGTCACAAAGATTTGGTCCCGGGACAATCCGTTCTCTTCCATCGCTTCGCGGATCGCCTGTCCGACGCCCTCTTCATTATTGTATGCAGCAGCAGTATCTATACTGCGGTAGCCGGCGCGAATCGCCGCTTTGACTGCTTGGATGACTTCTTCACCTTCCTGAGCCTTGTATACCCCCAAACCAAACCATGGCATCTCTACTCCGTTGTTAAGTTTTACAGTGTCCTGCAAATTGTTAGGCATGAATAATTCCTCCTTAGGTTGGGTTGTGTTAAACAAAATGTTCCAAGTCTATTATGACCGACATCGGTCCAAATTTAAAGCCGTCTAATACAATCGGCATTGTTGTATCGTTTGCCGCAACATCTCCAGCTCCATCTCTTCCATTTCATAGCCAGTCCCATTCATATCATGGGCAGCCTCCCGGGGGATGATCCCTTGCAGTGCGAGACACCACAGCATCCGCAAAATATATTTGTCCATCGGCTGCGTAAACGTCGACATCGCATAAGCGTCCACTCTGGATGACAAATCCATAAATAGGGGGTAATCCTTGCTGCGGTAGGCCGTGATCAAGTCGCTTTGGATATTTGGAAAAGCGGCTCCCAAGCCGACCAGTGCTCCGGTTGCCCCGCACATCAATGAATAGCCGAACATCCGGTCCTCCCCGGTGATGAGCAGCTTGCCCGGAAATTCGGACGAGAAGAGCGATGACACTTCCTGCAGCGTCATCACGCTGTCCAGCGCGGCCATTTTCATGCCGACGACAGACGGCATGCCGAGCAGCTCCCTCAGTACCTCCTTCGAATAGGCGAGTCCTCCCGCTTCTTCATACAAATAAAATAGAATCAACGGAACGCCAAGCGCTGACAGCTCGCGATGATATTCGATGATCGCGGCATCCCGCCGGGAACTCTCTAATTCCTTAAAAATCACCGGGGGAAAAACCAGCAGCGCATCGGCTCCACCGGAAGCAGCCTCTTCCGCCATAGTGATACTATTTTGCCGCCATTTTTGCAGACGAAGAGGTTCGGATAACGTAGTGTCAATTAATGAACCTACTCCGGCAACAAGCAATTGCGCTTCATTTAAATGTGACTTCCAGGATTGAAAAATTCGTTTTCGCTCCTCCGCCTGCAAATGAAGTCCTCTGCCTGTATGAACCCATACCGCGACACCCGCGATTTGTTGCCGGCTCAGATATCCCGCGTAAGCCTCCTGTGCCTCGCTGTGGATTTCTCCGTTTTTATGTCTGGGAACAGGGACTGCCGGAATAAGCCCGCCGGTCATGGCTTGGACGGTTTTAGCCAATCTTTGCTCCATCGTCAGAACCATGCTGCCGCCTCCTTAATTCACTATTTCCTACTAACTATGTATAGTTGTCACGACTGCCTCAAAAACCAGTCTCTTCCCTTATCCCTGTACCAGGAAGCCACATCTTTAAACGAGGTTACATTGGCCGCGTCGACCAGATCCTCGGAATTCCGCAAATGAAGCATCCATGCTACGAGACCGTGCTCCGGATGAAAATAAAGATCATGAAGCGCCCGTTCCGTTTTTGAGCCCTGTTTCATGCTATAGGCACTGCCCGGCTTTTGAAAAACCGTATGCATTTGCAGGCTTTCCGCCCCGCGCAGCGCATATTCCAGCGCCATCTTGCCGGTTCCAACATTCCCGGTACCCGACACCGGCGGCACCGGCTTCCGAAGGTCTCCTTCCAGTTCGAGTCTCCGGAGCGCCGTGAGGATCCGTAAATTCCGCCGGCTTAGATCGGGACCGCCATAAGCGGCGCCCACTTTTCCGGCAAATTCACGTCCCTGGTCATAGAGCCGGTTGGCGTAAACGACATAGTCCGGCACACTTTCCCCCTCTTCCAAAAGAGCGCGGAATGCGTTCAACTGGAATTCGTCTTCAAACACCGTGTTCATCAGCTTGATGCCAAGCACGAGTTCGCCGTCCGGAAGACAGGACTTGATGCGGTGCGGCACTTCACGCAGCCAGCGGAGCACGGTATCCTGCTGTTTGGCCCGGCCTGAACCGGCCAGCGTAGGGCTGAAGTCTTTTTCCATTTGCAGCGGGCCCGGGAATCCGCACTCCTTCCAAACTTCATATAAACCTCTCGTCGTGTGATGGTACTCTTCCATGCGGAACTCGGCTTCTTCCGGACCCGGCAAGTGATATTTGCAGGACGGAACGACCACCATACCGGCCGTTTTACCAATCTCCAGCGCTTGACGGGCAAATTCCAGGTAACTCGGGAACGAGCCGTGCCATCCCCTCCCTTGCCAGGTGACGTTCCAGCCCGGCTCCCCCGTCTCCTTGCCCGTGATTGTGTCCACAATCATCCGGGTTTCCTTCACCGCCCACTCTTCCATGGAGCGGGTGCCTGCCGCATTTTCCGCAATCACTGTTTTAAGCACGACAAAGCCGAGTCCGGCATCGGCATCATCCTGAACTTGACGTAAATTTAACGACAATTGGCCCGACGCCTTGCCGAACGGATTCCGGATGGCATGAATTCCGTAGCGGGAAGAGACGTCGAGCCCATAAGTTTCAAGCAAATAAGATTCGACTCCGGACGGAAGGCCGCCCTGAAACCGTTCATAATCCTTAATTATTCGGGAAGCGTCCTCATTTGCAAGCAGAGGACGGGCAGGCAGAATCAAACCGTTGTTCATCTTCATCCCCCTATATCGGATTGGTTCCGGGGAGACAATTTCTCCCCAATGAAGATTCTATTCCACAACCGGCATTAACTGTCCTGCCCTGAAGCCCTATTTTCAAGCAACAAAAAATCTCGGGCAAACTCTGCCAGAAACGCGGCGC
Organism: Paenibacillus sp. Marseille-P2973; assembly: GCF_018101095.1. Classification (NCBI taxonomy): domain Bacteria; kingdom Bacillati; phylum Bacillota; class Bacilli; order Caryophanales; family Paenibacillaceae; genus Paenibacillus; species Paenibacillus sp. Marseille-P2973. The sequence continues at coordinate 14,717 of NZ_JAGQEH010000011.1, read as the reverse complement.
CGCCTGTCAACGCCTCTTCGTCGATGGTCATTTGCGGATGATGCAGCGGAAATCCGCCATGACCGGCTCCGCTCGCGCCTACGAGAAGAAAAACGCCGGGCACCTGTTCCATGTAGTAGGCCATGTCCTCGCTAGTCATCGGCGAGCGGACCAGCACTTCAATCGCCTCCGGGCCGTAGAGTGCCCGGAGTGCGGCTTCGGCGCGCCGGATCAGGGCGGGGTCATTGACGGTCGGCGGGTAGCCGAACTCGTAATCGACCTCGGCCCGGGCGTTCATCCCTCCGGCGACCGCCTCCGCCAGCGCGGTGACCCTGCGCTGCATCTGTTCGCGCGCCGCGTTGCTGACGGCGCGCACGGTTCCGCGGATCTCGACGCGATCCGCGATAATGTTGGGCAGGCTGCCGCCGCGGATGGAGCCCATGCTGAGCACCACGGGCTCAGCGGGGTCGACCTCGCGGCTGACCAGCACCTGCAGCGCCGTAAGCACCTGCGCGGCAGCGATGATGGCGTCGACGCCCTGATGCGGGGCGGCGCCGTGCCCGGCACGGCCATGGACCGTGATGCCGACATGATCCATGCTCGCCATCACGGTCCCGGCCTTGACGCCGAAGCGTCCGGTTGGCAAGTCCGGCCATAAATGCAGGCCGACTATGCCGTCCACGCGCGGCGACTCCAGCACACCGGCCTCGACCATATGCCGGGCTCCGCCCAGCATCTCCTCGGCCGGCTGAAAAATGAACTTGACCGTCCCGCGCAGCTCCTGCTGCGCAGCGGTCAGCATCGCGGCGGCGCCGAGCGCCATCGCCATATGCCCGTCATGGCCGCAGGCATGCATGACGCCGTCATGCCGCGATGCGAAGGGCAATCCTGTCGCCTCTTGCAGCGGCAGCGCATCCATGTCCGCGCGTATAGCGATGCACGGCCCCGGTCGTCCGGTGTCCAGCAGCGCGACAACCCCGGTGCCGGCTACGCCCCGGCGCACTTCCAGTCCTAGCTGCTCCAAATAATCGGAAACAAATGCGGAGGTGATCACCTCTTTGAATCCAAGCTCCGGTACCTGATGAAGACGGCGGCGAATTGAAACGATTTCCTCGCCAAACGATGCGGCGGCCTCACGAAAATTCACTTTATTCATACTGCGCTTCCTCCAGATTCAGCGTATAGATCTGTCTCGGGCGTCCTCGTCCGGCAGGCTGCTCTTCTCCGACGATGCTCGCCATCTCATATTTCTCCAGTGCCGCCATGATTCGGCGCGCGCTTCGCAGCGTAATTCCAAACCCTTCGGCAAGCTGGGAAGCCGTAAAAGTTGACGTCCCTAGCCGACGGCAAAGCGACACCAGCTTGTTGATCGTGCCTACGCTGAGTCCAACTTTTTTAGCCATGGAAATCAACTCGGGATTCTCGCTGCGGGCGGAATACTCCAGCGTCAAATCTGATCCGAGCGGACCATAGACGATTCCGTCCTGCATGATCAAATAACAATTTCCCCCGCCCCCGGATTTCGCCTTCAACAGCGCCTCCTTGGCTTTGCCTTCGGCTTCGTTCGCGGTCCGGCCGATCCCGATCCCGATGCTGGCATTCCACTGGAGCCTTTCCATCACCTCCAAAAGCAAGGGAGCATCCTGGAACTTACGGGTAACCTGCTCGATGATGCCTCGAGTCGTAATAAAAGAAACCTCGTCCGAATCGCTCCACTTAATAAGCGACTGCGTCTCCTCGCCGAAATCGACGAGGATTTGTTGCAGAATGATCTTTTTCCGCTGAATCTCGTATTCGGAGGCGGCCTCCTTGGCAACCTTGGCAAAATTATCGATATTCATGATCCCTACGGCGATTTGAGTGCTGCTCAAGCGGACACTTTTTCCTTCCAAAAGAGCCCGGTTCAGGCAATCGCGGATAGCGGACTGAGTCGGAACTACCCGGTAAGCAGGCACGCCAAGTTTCTTCAGCTTCTGGTATACCGAGGTTACGCACGTAACGGTCACGGAAACACGGCCGTTTTTCCATAACTCATAATGATAGGAAACCAGTTCCTCGTTGGTCATACCGGATTCATAGGTTTTGACCAGGAGCTCATCTACCGGCAGGCCGATCTCCTGCAGCGGTTCCTCTACTTCGTTGTATTGCAGGACATCCATGCTCAGCCTCAATCCCTTTTGCATATCCAGTACGTCTTGACGATAGAGATCGAAAAGCACTTTATACAGGGCTGTTCCCGAATAGTAAACGTGTACCATCGGCTTGTCGGGAGCTGCCGCAAGCGCGATCCGGTACGGGATCGGACCGGTAAACAGCAAAATATCCGCCTGGTCCCTGATTCGGTCGACCACCTCGAGCGTTTCCCGCTCATGTTGATATGGCGCCGGAAACATAGCCAATTCCGCAAAATAAGAACCGAATTCCAGTACAGCTTCCACCAAATCCCGGGGCCCAATCACCGCAACCCGCAGCTTGATCGTCATGGCCGGCACCTCCCGCTCCCTTTTTTAAGCATCGTCAACAATGACCCACAACCCAATCAGATATATGGGATGACTAAGCCTCTAACTGTTCGCCAAAATCTCTAACCTCGGCAAGTGACCGTTTCGTGTTTAAAACGACTTGTTCGTAGTCGCCCATATACTCGAATGAAATGTATCCTTCATACCCAAGGTCCAACAATTTTTGCAAAATTGCGGCATGACCCGCATCCCCTTGCAGCACCGGTACCGGCACACTTTGACTCCAGTCTTGATGGTTCCACCTATAATCTTTGAAATGAACATGATGAATATCGTAAAAAAACTGCTCCAACACCGAAATCGGCTCCAGATAATCGACAAAAAGATTAAAGCCGTCATAAATCAGCTCCAACCCTTGCCCTTCCCCCTGACCTTCCCCGGATACGTCCCTCAGCAATGCCGCCAGGCTCTCTGCAGTATCCGCAAAAGTATTGTTGTGAATTTCAACCGCCAATCGAACTCCTTGCGCCCTGCATATGTCCAATGCTTCATCCAAACCGGAAACCACATCGTCCCATTCCACGGCCAGCGCTTCTCTCGACGCTTTGTGTCCGGCAAAAGTTCTGATCCTCGGGCAACCAATCTCTGCGGCCCACTCCGCCGCCCGCCGGATCCGTTCCAGCTCCCCCTTCCTTTCCTCTTCCCCTTTGGAAAAATAGATATATTCGCTGATGGCCGGAACTTCAAGTCCGCGGCTCTCAAGCAGTTTGCGCATGTCTTCCGGCGTTCCGCCGCGTTTGCTGTAGCTTTCCAGGTGGCCTACCCACAGCTCCACCCCTTGCAGTCCTAGGTCCTGCGCCAAATCCAGCACCGCTTCTATCGGCGCCTGCTTCAAACCGGTCGAACACATGCTGAAACGAATACGGCCCTCTCTCGCAACATTCTTCCGGTTCCATCTCGCGAGTTCAAATATACTGTTGCCCCTTAGCTCCACCCCGTTCCGATCCACGAGTTCATGCTTTCTATCGCTCTTTTTATCCCCGGGTTCAAACATGCTGTTCCACCCCCGTCCGGTCCGAGCGGTAAACGGCTTCCAGCGCTGCGATGACCGACCTGGCATATTCGCCGCTGCTGTCCGGGTCCTGTTCGTTCCCGATCGCTTGAAGCAAGTCCTTGAATTGAAGCACAAACGGGTCCTCTTCGGGAATCGGTTCCACTTGCTCGTACTCTCCCCCCTTGCTGATCCACAAGCCTTTTGCGGAAATCAGCTTGGCCATGCCGTGGGAGAAAATCAATTCCGTCTCATCCTTGGGCGGTCCTTCATATCCGGATTGAACAATAACACCGCTGAGTCCGCTATCCGTCTCCAGAAAAATACAGCCACTGCCCTCCACATCGCCTCTAGGTCCTTCATAGGTTACCGAAGCCTTCACTCGATGGACACGGCTATCCGTCAACCATTGAATTTTGTCGATGGAATGGGCGCCCAGATTCATCAGAATCCCGCCTCCGGCCTTGGCTTTTTCCAGGAACCAGTCCGGTCTGTTGTCCCGATAGTAATAGAGGTGCCGGGTATCGTGAACAGCCAGCAATCGGCCGAGTTCGCCGCTTGCAATCAACTGCTTCGCCTGAATATTGGCCGGCCAATAATGCTGCGTATGCCCGACCATCAACTTGACGCCCGCGGTTGCAACCGCTTGCAGAATTTCATCACATTGATCAACATTTAACGCCATCGGCTTCTCCAGCAGCAAATGACAACCCTGTTTGGCGCACCATACCGCACAGGAGGCATGCAAATGATGAGGCAAAGCAATTACCGCGATATCCGGCTTCTCCTTGGTCACCATTTCTTCATAATCCCGGTAAAAAGAGATCCCATACTCCTCCGCCAAAGCCTTCCCCTTGGATTCGTCCGTATCGGCTACAGCCGCAGCTTCCAGCGTCCCAACCTGCCGGATCGCTTCCAGATGATTACGCGAAATAATCCCCGCTCCAATCAATACTACTCGGTAGACCATATAGTTACCTCCTCTCATCGCGAAGTCATGCTTTCCTTCTCTCTTGTATCTCCCCCATACATTCTTTCGTTGTTATCCCTTAGTCCCGTCTTCCTCACATGGACAAATGACTGAAATGTCCACCTAAAAGTGGACAAAGAGGACTTTTATCTCAAACAAGCAAATTGTCAATATTCAGTATCCTACTGCTCCAAATCCACTTCATAGAACATCATCCGAATTCGGTGCCAGACACCCGTTACTTGATCCCCGCAGAGTTACTGCCTTGCACAAAATATTTCTCCGCGAACAGGAAGACAAGCAGGATCGGAATGAGGCTCATGAGCGCGGCGGCGACCATGTACTGCTCGTTGCCGGACCATTGACCAGCCATGGACAGGATGCCGATCGGCAGGGTGAAGTTTTCCTTGGAAGTCAGGAAAATGGCCGGCGACAGGATCTCGTTCCACTTCGTCATAAAGGTGAAGACGGCCAAGGTCGCAAACGTCGGTTTGCACATGGGCAGGAAGATGCGCCAGTAAATCTGGATCGGATTACAGCCGTCCAGCTTCGCCGATTCCTCATAATCCTTCGGAATAGCCAGAAACGCCTGGCGCATCAGAAAGATGCCAAACGGCTGAGCCAGCCACTCGATAATCCAGAGCGGAGTTAAGGTGTCCAGCATATGCAGAGATTTGAAAATAACAAACTGCGGAATGATCAGCACGACCGGCGGGATCATCATCGTGCCAAGCACGACGAGGAACAGCGTATTTTTCAACGGAAATTTCAATCTAGCAAAAGCATAGGCCACCATGGAACAAGAGAACAGCGCGCCGACTACGGACAGCACCGTAACGATGACGCTATTGGTCGTATACTGTCCGAACGGACCAAGCTTCCAAACCTCGGCGTAGTTGTTCCACTGTACGGGATCCGGGATCCATTGTGGCGGCACCATGGTATACTGAGCGTATGATTTTAGAGAGTTAAAAATGGTAGTAAGAAAAGGCATCACCATGATCAGGGAGCTCAGAATGATGACGGTGTATCCTGCAATTTTTCGGGTTCGGTTCAGCTTCATGACGTCACTCCTCCCTTCCTCATTCGTAATGCACCCATTTTTTCTGCAAAAGCATTTGCACGACGGTAAGCACAAACAAGATGACGAACAGCACCCAGGCGATCGCGGAAGCGTAGCCCATGCGCAGGAACGAGAATCCTTCCTGATACAAATAAATCATAAGCACGAGACTTGCTTTATGAGGTCCGCCGGCCGAAGAAGCATCCATTGCGCCTCCGGTCATGACGTAGATCTGTTCAAACGCCTGGAACGTAGAAATCGTACTTAGAATGAGCACCAGAAACGTCGTACCGGAAATAAGCGGTACCGTAATGTTCAAAAACTTGCGGAAGGTGCCCGCTCCATCGATTTCCGCAGCCTCATATACATCGCTTGGAACGTTTTGCAATCCCGCCAGAAAGATTACCATGATGTACCCGATCCCCTTCCAAACCGCAATGATGACCAGCAACGGAATGACGAGATGCTCATCCTGCAGCCATTTTTGCGGATCGAGGCCGATTTTGATCAGAAATGAATTGGCGAACCCGAATCTAGGGTTAAAGATTGCATCCGATACATACATGATGACAGTCCACGAAGAGATCACGGGAAGAAAATGCGCCAGCCGGAACAGCTTTAACGCACGCAGCTTCTGGTTCAGCGCTACCGCCAAAATCAAAGCCAGTACGGTTTGCAGCGGCACAAACAAAATCGTGAAATAAAGCGTGTTCCACAGGGCCTTCCAAAATACAGGCTCATGAAACAGCTTCGTATAGTTATCCAGCCCCTTCCATTTCGGCGGATTCAGGATATCGTAATCCGAGAAGCTGAAATAAAGTGATGCGAGCAACGAGCCTAATACAAAAACAACAAAATGGATGAGATAAGGGGTCACCATCAGGAGCCCCCACTTGCCGTCACTGTTCAGTTTTTTCCTTCGGATTTTCTTGGGCTCAATAGCGCGACCCCTTTCAGCCTTTACAGTTCCTGTGTTTTCTACCATGCTCATCACACTTTCTGTAGCGATTTAAGGGGCGGAGGCCGAAGCCTCCGCGCATGTTATCCTATCCTACTTTTTATAGAATTCGTCCAGAACCTGTTGTACCTCAGTATCCGCTTGTTTCAAAGCCTGATCGGCAGGAATTTCTCCTTCGAACGCCCGGTTGATATTGTCGTTAAACTTTCCGACCCATTCGCTCCATACGGCATTGACGTCCAGCGTCCCGGCAAACTCGAAGCTGTCGAGGAACGCCTGTTTATTTTCCGGTTTCCCGCTTAAGAACTCCTCGGAATTCGCCACTGATTTTTTCACCGGAACCGCTTCGCCCAGGGAAGCCCATTCCTTCTGGACTTCATCCTCCGTCGCCCAGAATTTCACCCATTCCCAAGCCGCGTCGCCTTTCGCCCCTTCGGCCTTTTTATTGATGACCCAGGAGTTCGCGATGACCGGCGAAAAGCGTTTTCCGTCCGGTCCCTTCGGCAGCAGCGTCACATCATAGTTCAGCTCCGCCGCGTTAGCATCGATGGTCCGGGCGTAAATCCCGATCCGCATTGCGGCCGCCTTGCTCGGGAATGGCGCCATGTTGCTCTGGAAGCTCTTCAAATCGGAAGGCGTCGGCAACAGCTCCCGCTGCATTCCGTCCACAATCCAGTCCAAAGCCTGCTTGTTCTCCGGCGTATTGATCACCGATTTCGTAAGCGTCTCATCCAGCACGCCGCCTCCGTACGATTTCAGCACCGTCATCCAACCTTCAGTAATACTGAAGAAGGTAAGTCCATATTGGCTCACTTTATTTTTGTCGAAAGCCGAGTCATTCGCGTACTTCCCGGTGGAATCCTTGGTCAGTTTCTCGGCCGCCGCCTTCAAATCGTCCCAGGTCCAATCCTCGGTAGGATACTCCACCTTCGCTTCGTCAAACATATCCTTGTTGTAATAGAGCACCGCGATCTGGATGCCCTGAGGTACGCCCCAGTATTTTCCGTTTGCGTCTTTATTGAAATCCAGACCGAAGTAATCGTCCTTTTTCAAGTCTTTTTCGATCAAAGGCGTCAGATCCTTCAGCACCCCGCGCTCCGCATATTTCGGTACGAGCACCCCATCCGACAACCATAGATCCGGCGCGCTTTCCGCAGCGATTTGCGTGTCGAGCTTCTGGAAAAACTGATTATATGGCGATGATTCCGTCTTGATCGTAATATTCGGATGCTCGGATTGGAATTTGTCGATCAGTTCCTGCATTTTGGCATCGGACTGGGCGGAAGAATAGAAACCGAGCTTAAGCTCCACCTTTTCCGCTTTTCCGCCTTTATCGCCGTTTCCTCCCGCTCCCGATTTACTCTTTCCGTCGGAGCAGGCTGTCAGGAGCAGGGCGGATACCAGCGTTATACTGAGTAAGAAAGTACCCCATGATTTAAACTTCCTTTTCATTACTTGACCCCCTAATCATTGAGTTTCCCACCAATTAAAGCGCTTTCTAAAACTTGTGACTAAATTGTGAACTTAATCTAAAGTTAAGGTATCTTCAATTAAAGGTCAACGTCCTTAAAAAGACCGTAAACCGTTTTGATCCCGTTAGACCTTTACGATATAAGTATCTTCATGTTCCTCTGATGGGGTGTTATTTTCCCGCACCAGCAGGACTTCCCCGGTCATATGCCTTCCGGCAAATTGATACCCGCGAGGACCTTGATGGGAAAAAAGAGCATGAACGCGTTCGGCTCCATTCTGTATGGTCAATGCTGTTACCAGCTCTTCGGAAACGGTATCCCCATAACTGTCCAACACCTCAATCTGGGAGATGTCGGGCTGATCACAGTCCCGAGTGCGGCACGGATACAGGACGGTCACAAATTTGGAAAGCCCGCTCCCTTTTTGCCGGAACATTGCTTTCAGCGAGGTGACTTTATGGTTATAATCCCGTGCTACCCATGACGCATCCACCAGCGCTTCTCCTGACTTGACCGGAATGATTCGCAATGCCGGCTCCTGTCTCGAGGAGGAAGCAAGCAGGGTTCCGTCAGCTTCCACTTCAACGTTCAATCCCTCGGCAAAATGAAACGGCAAAGTATATTCATGTTCCCCATTACTTTTGCAGGTATCAACGACAATCCAGTAATCCGGCTTAATGAACAAAATCTGTCTTCGCACCAATACCGGATCGTTCAGACGTAAATACCCGTCATGCGATGCCTGGACATAATCGTAGATATCCGTCTCCGATCTCCAGAAACGGTCCAATGGATTGGCAACATGATTCCAGTTCCAGGAATCCACGTACTTTGAAATCGTCTCTCCGTCCACAGCTACCGTGTTATGCTGCAAGGATTCCTTAAAATATCGCCTGAAATCATTTTCCATGTACGTGTACCGGCCCGGATCGGTCAGAAACTCTCTGCCGTAAGCAAACAGACTGATATGCAGCAAATCGTCATGCCCGTGCGCCCGAATGACATCCATATGACCGGCGTCAAACACCAGATACCGGGCATCCGGCTTCCAGTCGGTTCTCATCACATAGTAGCCGCTTTGCGCCAATTCCACAGAAGCAGCCTTCGGCTCTTGAATGTGGAGTTGCTCATAGCGTTTGCAGCCTTTTTCTCCGTAGTACCAGATTCCCTCGTAATCCAGCTTGTCGTATCCCATCCGTTTCAGATCGCCCCTTGCGAACAAAACGGCTCCGCGCGTCAGTACATCCCGAATATCCGTTCCGTCGCTGTCTCCAAGCATCGGCTGGCGGCCGTCCGGTTGCACCAAGGCTAGCGATGCGCTGTACATGCGGTCTAGCGAATTCCGCAGCTCCGGCGGGAGCGGTACGTCGTTCAGTTCCGCCAGCCATACCGGTTCAAACAGACAATGCAACACTTCATGGTGGTACATCGTACACTGTTCGTTATGCATACCGTCCTCAAAAACCTGGACCGGGCACATTTCGGCCAATCTTTGCACCGCTTGCTTCAGCCACGTCTCCGATTCCTCGATATCCGGGAACATCAGCGCAAGCTGGAAGAGGCCGTTCGTTTCGAGGAATCCCCAATTGCTCTGCCGGTCATGCGGCGTGTAGGCGATATTCAGATACATACCGTGCCGCCGAACGGCTTCCCGGAATAACGTCTCTTCTTCGCTTTGCCACAATGAGGATTGCCGAACGCAATAATAACCCTTCAGCCAATTCACAATCCGAATTCCGCTGTCCAGCTTGCGCCATGTATCCTTGACGTTATAGGCCCGGCTTTGGCTAGCCAGAACTTCCTCCTCCGTCAGCGGGTTTTGCCGAATCCAGTCCTTCATTAGCGATATATACGCTTCGGCGTACCTTTCTTCACCTGTCAGCCAATAGGCCTGCCCCAGCTCGCTCATATACCTGGCCCGGTTCAGCATGACCATCCACTCGATGTCTTCGTTATGGCGATAGCTCCAGTTGATCCCGTCCGGAAAAGCCACCTCGGTTTCACACCGTTCCATATCCCAACGATGCGTATATATAAACGTGCAGCGGCAGGCAAGATCGGCCCGGTACAGCACTTCAGCGGCTTCCTCCGGCCACTCGCTCAGACAAGTATCCACAATAAACGAACGATCCGACGACTCCCAAAAATAGACTCTGTCATGCCGTATTGCCGGATTCATCAACTCTCCCCCTTCTGTTCAGCAAAATGCCTTAATGGTCGCCTAGCCACTCCTTCAAATGGCGCCTTACGAACTCGTCATCATTAAGATGCGGGTAGGCTGTATAGACACGATCAATCTCTTCCAACTGGCCTGGGGACAGCTCCTCATCGGGATTCAGGCACCAGCGCCCTTCCAGCAGACCCTGACGCCGAAGCACTTCATGGATCCCCGGAATACTTCCGCTAAATCCATGGGACGGATCGAACAAAGCCCCATTGACGTCCGTTATCTCTTGGCCGCGCGTCAACAGCTCTACCGGAATCGGCCCCTTCAAGTCCCGAATCGCATGAATTTCTTCCATCAGCGCTACGGCCTTGGCCGTCCATACAGCCCAATGTCCTAACAAACCGCCGACGATGCGCTTCTCAACGATTTCGCCATGGACCGGAAAACGGTAAGTCGTCAGCAAATCGGAGACGATGTTATCGTCGTTACCGGTATACAGCGCTACTTCGTCCCTGCGACTCGATTCGCATACGGCCCGGACTACGTCGATCGTTTCATAGCGGTTGAACGGCGCCATTTTAATCGCCTTCACTCCAGGCAGCTCGGCTAACCGGCGCCAGAACGAGTAGCCAAGACGTCTGCCGCCAACCGCAGGCTGAAGATAGAAACCGAATACGGGAATGACCTTTGTAATCGCTTCCATTCTTTCGAGCAGCTCGTCTTCATTCCATTCCTTCAGTCCGCCCATGCTCACAAGCCCCAGATTATAGCCGAGCTTTGCCGCCAATTCCGCCTCCGCCAAGGCCTGCTCGGTCGGGCCGCATATTCCCGCAATTTTCAGAAACGGACGTTCGAGCCCGGCCGCGTCCACTTCTTCTGCCGCAAGCCGCAGCACCGGCTCATAGAGCCCGATTCCCGGATCCCGAATTTCAAATTGGGTCGAATGCACCCCAACCGCCATACCTCCGGCTCCCGAAGCGATATAATACCGGGTCAAAGCACGCTGCCTGGCCTCATCCAGCTCACGCGAGGCATTCAGGGCCAGAGGATGTGCCGGGATCACGGTCCCGCGTTGAAGCAGCTCTTCAGCTGCCTGGGATAATTGCTTGGCCTCTTTCATTAAAACGCACCCTCCCGCTCTTGAAAATGCGTCGGTTTACCTAAAGTCGCCCCGCCGGCCAGGACCCATTCCACCGTCCACTGAATCATTTGTCTCAGCGGTACGCTCGGATAGCCCAGGAGGTGATGACTATTCGAAGCATTGCTGAGCAGCGCCGTCAGCCCTTCTTCTCCGGTAAATACCGGCTTCGTCCCGAAGGCTTCACCGAAGCGCTCGGCCAGCCACCGCACGGACACCGCTTCCGGCCCGGTCACGTTAAGCGTCACCGGCGGGGAGCCGCAATGAAGCAGCGAACGGATCGCCATCTCATTCGCATCTCCTTGCCAAATGACGTTCACAACTCCCATGTTCAGATCGATCGGACGCCCTTCTTTTACGGCCGTAGCTACCTCTAGCAGAATCCCGTAGCGCAAATCAATTGCATAATTTAACCGGAAATTCAGAACAGGCGTCCCGTTTTTACGCGAAAAATATTCGAACACCCGCTCCCGGCCAAGACAAGACTGTGCGTATTCGCCCACCGGCGAAGGTGCCGTCTCCTCCGAAGCTCCCCCAAGGGCAACTTTCGTGAACGGATAAATGTTGCCGGACGAGAAAGCGACGATTCGCGAATCCTTAAACTTCTCGGCCACTCTTCCCGGTAAATAGGCGTTCATCGCCCATGTAAAATACTCCTTGCCTGTCGTGCCGAATTTATTTCCGGCCATATAAATCACATTAGGGATGTCCGGCAGCCCGGACAGCGCCTCTTCATCCAATAAATCGGCCGCGATCGTCTCAATACCCTCGGCCTCCAGCTCTTCCTGTAACGTTCCCGACGAGAAACGGGAAACTCCGATGACTTTGGCGTTTTTTCCGGCTTCCCGGATACCTCGTTGCGCAAGCTTCGCCAGACTCGGTCCCATCTTGCCTCCGACCCCGAGAACGAGAATATCCCCCTCCACTCCTGCCAGATCCCGGATCAGCCGATCGGAGGGCGTGCTCAGCTTGTTCTCCAGCTCACTTATTGTTTTCATTCCATTCACCTCTTCTAGTCGATGGATGCTGATGCGAATAAATTTACCTGTTCACATTTCCATGTTAGGATCCGCCCGATTAAAAGACAACGACTTTAAATGGTCCTTAAAACGGTGTGCAAGCCAAAAAAGCTTACAGGGCAAACACAAAAAAGGCCGAGAAAGATCTCCCGGCCTTGCCATATGGCTCGAAAGTAGAGACACGCGTCTCCGCCTTTCGTTAAAATGAAATCATCGCGCCTGTTTCGTCGAAAATCGCAGACGGATTCCAGCAAACTTCCCACACATTATACTCGGGATCGGCAAAATAGGCCGAACGACCGCCCCAAAATGCCTCTTCGGGCTCCTTGAGGATCACCGCCCCGGCTTGCCTTGCTTTATCGATGGCCGCATCAACCTCTTCCGGCTCTTCCACATTCACCGCCAGCGTGATCCCCCGAAATGAGGGTTTTGCATCCGCCGCCGGCACAGGGACCGAATCTTCCAGGTTGGCGTCCTTCACCAATTCTCGGTAAGGGAACAGGCTCAGCAGCACTCCGGCCGTTGTGAAAACACAGTAATCGTCAGAACTGGTCGGGGTGTCTTCCCATCCTAATCTTGTGTAAAAAGCTCTAAGCGCCGCAAGATCCAACGCGCCTAAAGTGACCAAAGTAACCCGCTGCGGTATCATTCGTATCCCTCCCAATCGATATTGTATTCTATATCCTACATCAAAATTTTCCGATTGACTAGGCCGTCTCTCTGCCCTTCCTTAATTTTTGTCTGGCCCGGTAAAGAATGATTTTAAAATGCGATAAAGGAATTCCCATCAAATCAGCCGATTCCTGATATGAAAATCCGTGGATATCGTATAACAATACGGCGTGCTGCTGATTAGGAGGCAGCATCGATAGCATAGCGTGCAGTTCCTGCCGGCTTTCCCCTGTAAGCACGCTGGCTTCCGGGGTTTCCTCGCTCGGAACATTGTGGAAAAATTCATTTTCATACACTGAAGAACGGCTCTCCTTCCGCAATCTGTCAATATAGGCATTATGGGCGACACGAAGCAGCCACGCCTTTGTTCTTCCGCCTTCCAAATTGTCCAGCCGGCTGCATGCACGGTAGAACGTTTCCTGCATCAAGTCCTCTGCATTGTGGTGATTCCGGCAAAGATAATACAGATAACGGTAAACATCGTTCTTATATTCACGGTAGATCATATCCATAGATGACTTATTCATATGGCCCCTCCTCAAATTCTGAACCCGTAGTCGAGCAGCTTGACCGTGTCTGACCAGACACCCTGCTCGGTGGAATGAAGCACTACGGTGATCAGTTCTCTCTCTTCCCGGGTAGCCGAGCCTACCAAACAATACCCGGCTTTTTCTGTGTATCCCGTCTTAATTCCGTTAGCCCCTTGAAAAAACCATTCTCCGCTGCTGTTCAACAGCTTGTTCCGGTTCTGGAATAAGTGCTCTCCCTGACCTTGGGCTGCTGCTGCATATTCGGATTCCCCAACAATTTCATTAAATTCTTCGAGCTTCATCGCTTCTCTGGCAATCAGAGCCATGTCGTAAGCGGTCGAATAATGATCCGGGTCATGCAAGCCGTGCGGATTCACAAAATGGCTCTTGACCGCCCCGAGTTTCTTCGCTTTCTCATTCATTAATTCGGCAAAATAAGACATGGCTTGTTCCGGGCTTTGCTGTGTCCCAGTCTCCAGTTCAGCCACATAAACGGCGGCAGTTCTCGCCGCATCGTTGCCCGAAGGGAGCATCATGGCCGCCGTCAAATCCCTGACCGTCAATCGCTCGCCTTGCACAAGTCCGGCCGAGCTTTCGTCCGACGTTCTCAGCAATACCTCGTCCCCGACCGTTACCGTATCATCCGGCGAGCTTCTCTCCAATAAAATGAGCGCGGTTAAAATTTTCGTAGTGCTGGCCGGATACATCTTTTTCTTTCCATTATCGCTGTACAGCAGCTCGCCGGAATCCCGGTCCATAATCAGTACGGCCTGCCCTTCCACACCTGCCAGTTCAGGGGTTCGCACGCCGCGCCATTTTTGCTCTACTTGTTGAATGAAGGCATTACCGTGCTTCTGCACGTTTTGAAACGATAATTTGTCATGAAACAGGAATATGAGAATAATAAGAATCAGTAGAAAGTAACGCTTTTTTCTAAACAAGCTGCCAACCCCTCTTTATATCCAAAACGTTGTTTATGTTTAACATTATGCCGCCCAGAGTTTGCGTGCCGGATAAGAAATTCTTAAGATTCCCTTAAGATTTCACTGCGAATTCCTTAAACTGGAACTAAAACCCATAATGATGAAGTGATTATCCATACAAAAAACAATCATAACCACCCGTCCAACGGGTGGTTTGCTCTTGGGGTATAACCCCCTGTTGCCAAACTGCGCCTAAAGACGCTAGCCTGACAATAAAATTGTTCAGGCTCAGTGTTTTTGTCACTTTCACTTA
>NZ_JAGQEH010000010.1:0-188756 GCF_018101095.1 Paenibacillus sp. Marseille-P2973 | reverse complement strand
ACGGTCCTCTTCGGTAAATCTCTTCTTGCTCATGCAATCCCCCCCCGATGCTTATTCCAGTATACAAAAAGGTACCCACAGCCTGAACACCTTTTTTCAAAGTGTCCAAACTATGGGTACCAGTTTAATGGGCAAGGCCTCTTTTTTATAGATCTTTTTTACAAATCTTTTTTACAGATCGTCGAATCCGTTGTCGTCGCCGACTTTACCGTAGTTGCGGGACTTGGCTTCGAAGAAGTCGGTCTTCGTCGCATTGAGCGCTTCGTCGGAGAACGGCTTGATCCAAGGCATGCAGTTCACATCGACGCCTTGATAAGCTTTTTCCATCCCCATCAGGGTCAGGCGCTTGTTGGCGATGTATTTGATGTAGTCGGACAGTTCGTTCAGGTCGATGCCGCGGACTTCTTTAAGCGTATAGTAAGCCCAATTCGTCTCCAATTCCACAGCCCGGTCGATCGTTCTGTACAAGTAGTCGATGTTCTCTTTAGTGTTCAGCTCCGGATAGTCGATCAGCAACTGCTTGAACACTTCGGCGAAGAAGTAGCAGTGCTGGTTCTCGTCACGCTGAATGTAAGAGATCATTTGGCTCGTACCCATCATTTTTTGGTCGCGAGCCAGGTTGTAGAAGAAGGCGAAGGTACTGTAGAAGAAAATGCCTTCCAGAATAAGATCCGCCACCAGCGCCTCGAAAAAGGTTTGTGGAGTAGCTTCGTTACGGAAATTTTGATAGATGTCGGAAATGAACTTGTTGCGTTCCAGCAGAACCGGGTCATGCTTCCAGTATTCGAAAATCTCCTTTTGCTCCTGGTCGGAAACGATGGAGGAGAGCACATAGGAATAGGACTGGTTATGCACGACTTCCTGCTGCCCGATAATGGCCGAAATGGCCTCCAGCGAGGAGTCGGTAAAATACCGCTTCACGTCGCCGACGAACATCGTCTGCATCGAATCGAGCACCGCGAGCAGCGAGATGTTGATCTTAAAGGTGCGCTGTTCTTCGGCATCAAGCTGGGCGAACTGCTGGGCATCTTTATTCATCGGAATTTCATCGGCAATCCAGTGATTGAGAAGCAGCACTTTGTACAGCTTATACATGTGCGGCATGCGGATGTCGTTCCAGTTCAGAATCCCCGAGCACTCGCCACCGATGATCCGGGTCGATTTGTTCGGTGCCTCCGTATTAAAAATCGTTTGCAGTTGCATGGATCTCATCTCCTTGATTATAAGGGGCCATGTCGGCCCCTTTTCATTTCTGAGTTACGGATGGAAATGCTATTCTCATTGGAATATTTCCAATCATTGTCGTTAAAATGAGCTAAGTCCCTAGCATGATTGGATAAAATCCAATCATATATCACTTTTTTAGCTAAAGTAGACTTTATAAGGCCGCTTCATTGGATTTTATCCAATCAAAGGCTTGGAATGGAGTCATCAAGGCAATCTCCCTGTATTTTTTCCAACCAAGCTCGCCTCAAGCCTGTCTCAAGCCTGTCTTGTGCATCTTATGAAGCGCAGGACTCGCATTCTTCAATGGTCAAGGCCCGGCTGCGCACATAGTAGGTCGATTTCAGACCGGCCTTCCAGGCGTGCAGGTGGAGTTCCAGGAACTCGCTCGCCTTGATGTCCGGGCGCACGTAGAAGTTGAAGCTTTGCGCCTGGTCTACGTGGCGTTGGCGGGCGGAAGCCATGTTAATGGACGCGTGCTGGTCGACCAGGAACGCCGTCTTGTAGTACCAGATCGTTTTCTCGGACAGATCCGGTGCCGGGTTAGCGATCTTGTACGTCGTTTTCTCTTCATAAGAGAGCAGCTCATAGAGCGGGTCGATACTAGCGGTAGAACCGGCGATGATCGAAGTCGAGCCGTTCGGTGCGATCGCAAACATCCATGCGTTGCGGACGCCATTCTTGCTGACTTGCTCGGCAAGCTCTTTCCATTGCTCCGTCGTTACGAATTTGCCCTCGCGGGAGCCGTCCGTGTATCCGCGATAGGTGAAGTAATGTCCGTTCTCCCAGTCGGAGCCGGCGAACTTCGGATAGCGGCCTTTTTCGATGGCCAGCTCCATGCTGGATTTGACCAGTAGGTAGTTGATTTTCTCATAAAGCGCATCATTATAAGCTACGGCTTCGTCGGATTCCCAGCGGATGCCTTCGAGCGCGAGCAGGTGATGCAGTCCGAACGTGCCGAGGCCGATGGCCCGGTACTGGCTGTTCGTATACTGAGCTTGCAACACTTCGATATTGTTGATGTCGATGACGTTGTCGAGCATCCGCGTCTGGATCGGCACAAGACGGTCGAGTACGCCGGCCGGTACGGCACGGGCCAGATGGATCGAGTTCAGGTTGCAGACTACGAAATCGCCAGGGATCTTCGAAACGACGATCCGGGTTTGCCCGTCCTTCGTCACCAGTTCTTCTTGCTCAACTACGGTCGGCGACTGGTTCTGCATAATTTCCGTGCACAGGTTGGACGAGTAGATCATGCCGTGCGCCCGGTTCGGGTTGGCGCGGTTGACCGTATCGCGGTAGAACATGTACGGCGTTCCCGTTTCCAGCTGCGATTTCATGATCCGTTTCATGATATCGATCGCCGGCATCGTGATGCGGGACAAGGTCGGGTGATTGACCGCTTCTTCGTATTTTTCGCGGAACTGACCTTTACCGAATTCGTTATCGTAAAAATCCTCCAGGCCGAGCGGACGGCCGTTGTCATCTTTCCAGCCCATCGTCTTCTTCACTTCGTGCGGGCAGAACAGGTTCCATTCGCCGCGCGCTTCAACGGCTTCCATGAACAAGTCAGGCAGGCAGACGCCGTGGAACACGTCATGTGCGCGCATCCGCTCGTCGCCGTTGTTCAACTTCAGGTCGAGGAAGGCAAGGATGTCTTTATGGAAGACGTCCAGGTAAACGGCGATCGCGCCTTTACGCGTGCCGAGCTGGTCGACGCTGACGGCGGTGTTGTTCAGCTGGCGAATCCAAGGAATAACGCCGGAGCTGGTGTTCTTGTGTCCGCGGATGTCGGAGCCGCGGGCGCGCACTTTACCGAGGTAGACGCCGATCCCGCCGCCCATTTTACTGAGCCGGGCCACGTCGGTGTTGGAATCGAAAATGCCTTCCAGCGAATCGTCAACCGTATCGATGAAGCAGCTGGAGAGCTGACCGGCGACTTTTTTGCCCGCATTGGACATCGTTGGCGTTGCGGCCGTCATATAAATGTTGCTCATCGCCCAGTAAGCTTCTTTAACGAGCTCCAAACGGGTCTCGGCAGGCTCGCGGTGCATGAGGTACATGGCGATAACCATATAACGCTCTTGCGGCAATTCCATCGTCCGGCCTTCAAAATCGGTAGCCAGGTAGCGCTCGGTCAGAGTCAGCAGCCCGATGTAGTCAAACAGCAGATCGCGGGAAGCGTCGATCGTTTGGCCCAATTCCTCGATTTGCTCCTTGGTGTAGCACTCCAGCAATTCCTCGCGGTAGATGCCGATTTTGCACAAATCGGTGATCAGATGGTAGAACGACCCGTAAGGCTCTTCCGGGTAAGCTTTGTAGCGGCGGTTGACGGCCGCCTTTTTGTAAAGGGAGGTAAGCAGCGAGCGGGCCGCCGCGTATTTCCA
Source organism: Paenibacillus sp. Marseille-P2973 (assembly GCF_018101095.1). Taxonomy (NCBI): domain Bacteria; kingdom Bacillati; phylum Bacillota; class Bacilli; order Caryophanales; family Paenibacillaceae; genus Paenibacillus; species Paenibacillus sp. Marseille-P2973. The sequence goes on along the minus strand of NZ_JAGQEH010000010.1, from coordinate 185,145 downwards.
GTCGGGCTCTTCTTTGGTGACCAGTTCCAAGGCGGACATGGTGAATGCGCTGCTGATTTCCTCACCGGTTACTTCGTCGCGTCTGAGCTTGGCATTGACGCCGCGCAGCAGCCGCTCCTTGTCCAGGGCATGTAATCCGTCCAGAATGCGATCGGCATAAACACCGAGACGTTCGTTATCGAACGCGAGTTGACGGTTGTTGGGTTTAGAGACGAGTAGTGGCATGAATAAAATTCCTCGCTTTCCTGGCATGAGATAATGGACCGGATGCAATCCGGTTAAATCTATTAATCTTTTAATTCTCAAATTGAGAATAATTGAGGATAAAAGGGCGTCCGGAAAGACGCGAATGATGTTTATATATGCAAATGATTATATTCCCGGGGCCCCCGCAGCCTAAATAAATCAAGCTGCTGAGTACCTGTGACGCTTTTTGTAGGATGTTGTCTATAAAAAGCATCACAGATTATCAATTATACTAGAAAGTCAGACAGCTAGAAAGAGAAAGTTGGCTCCCAGAGGGCAGGCTGACCTTGCGCCAAGCTGGCCTCAATATCGATAAGACGCTGGTTGGAGCTGCCCCTGTAAAGCAGGGAGGGATCCCGCAATTCTTCGACGAAACGTCCGTCTACCAGCACTTGGCAGCGTTCAAGCAATTGAAATTCGGGCGAATCCCGCTGTTCGGTCAATTCTTCATACGTATACCCGCTGTAAATCCAGATCGGTAAGGACCGATCGGCTTCGAGGCGCAAGCGATCGACAAAAGCGCTGACCTCGGCGGCGGAGAAGAACGGATCCCCGCCCAAAATAGTGACCCCGCTAAGCAGGGGGTTGTTTTTGATGTCGGTGATGATTTCCAGTTCACGCTCAGGCGTTAATAGCTCGCCGTAATTGAAATTCCAGGTGGCTGCACTGAAGCAGCCTTTGCAGTAATGCCGGCAGCCGCTGATGAAGATGGCGGCGCGAAGTCCTTCGCCTTCATTGATGGATTCCGGGTAGTAGCCGCATATGTTCATGCGTCGTGTTTCACCCGGTCGCGGACTTCGGCTTGTTTCGCGGCATTGAAACGCGTCTGATAGTCGCCGGTCAGATACCCGGTCACACGGCGCAGCCGGCGGATGTAAACATCCTTTTCGTGACTGCTGCAGGAAGGGCAGGTGGCCCCGATGATGCCCTCAAACCCGCATGCGGAGCAGCGGTCGATCGGATGGTTGATGCTGAAGTAGCTAACCTGCTGCGACAAGGCGTATTGAACGATTTGCAGGAATGCCGCCGGATTGCTGCGGGCGTTACCGTTCAATTCGATATAAGAGATGGCTCCCGCATTGCACAGTCCGTGGAACGCGGCTTCCAACTGAATCTTTTTCGCGGCACTAATTTTGTAGTACACGGGAATATGGAAAGAGTTCGTGTAATACTCCCGGTCGACGACACCCGGCACGGTGCCGTAGAAGGCCTGGTCACGCTTGGTGAATTTGCCGGACAGCCCTTCCGCCGGCGTGGCGAACAACGTGATGTTCAGGTTGTGCAGTTCGCCTTGTCTGTCGCAGTAGTCGCGCATGTAGGCGATCAGATCATAAGCCTTTTGGTAGACCTGTTCATCTTCGCCATGATGCTTGCCGTACATAGCCTTCATGCATTCCGCCAGCCCGATGAATCCGATGGACAGGGAGCCGTGTTTGATCAATTCGCCGACGCTATCCTCGGGGTCCAGCTTTTCGCCGCCCTCCCAAACGCCCTCGCGCATCATGAAATCGGAAGCCTTCGCTTTTTGCGCGGCCTGGATTTGGTAACGGTGAAGCAGGCCTTCCAGCGCGATGTCGAGGTAATGGTCGAGTTCATGGTAGAAGCCGCGCTCATCCGCAACGTTTCTTCGTCCCAACGCGATCCCGTGCTCAAGCCCGAGCTTGACGAGGTTCAACGTATTAAAGGAAAGGTTCCCTTTGCCGGACAGGTGATTGCGTCCGAATCGGTCGCTCAACACCCGCGTGCGGCAGCCCATCGTAGCGAATTCGGTATCCGGATCGGCCGGATCGTAGTGCATGAGATTCAACGGGGCGTCCAGGTTGGCGAAGTTTGGATACAGCCGCTTGGCCGAGCATTCAGCCGACTTCAGGAAGAGATGATAGTTCGGCTCGCCCGGGTTCTGGTTGACGCCTTGTTTGCATTTGAAAATCTGGATCGGGAAAATCGGTGTTTCACCGCTGCCGAGTCCACGCATCGTGGCTGTCAGCAGGGAGCTAATGACGAGCTGGCCTTCCGGCGACGTGCAGGTGCCGTAGTTGATGCTGGTGAAAGGAATTTGTCCCCCTGCGCGGCTGGACATCGTATTCAGATTATGAATCAGACTCTCCGCGCCTTGCAGCGTTTCGCTTTCGGTTTCTTTTAACGCATATTTAAAAGATTTCGGATATTGCTCTTGAAGGTCGCTCCGGCTCATGTTGATTTCGCCGCCAAAGTCGGCCTCGCCGTCACCTTCCTCAAAATACTCCAGCCCTTTGCGGAAGTATTTGGCGAAGGATTTCGCTACGTAAGGAGCCAGGTCGTGGTCAATCATGTTGGCCGATACGCCGCCGTATTGGGAGTTTTGCTGGGATTGAAAAATAATCGCTACGAGCGCCATCGCGGTCATGATCGAATTCGGCGGCCGGACGCTGCCGTTGCCGGTGTTGAAGCCTTCGCGAAGCAGCTTGGCAAACGGAATGAAAATGCAGTTGGTCGTGCCGATCGCGTATTGATCGAGGTCATGCACATAGACTACATTGTCCTTGATCGCTTGAACGACCCGCGGCGGCATAACAAAATGATTTGCGTACCATTTCGAGTACTCGCTGCCGAATTTGCTCATTTTCCCGGAGAAGCTTTCACCGTTTAAGTTGGCGTTTTCGCGCAGGATCTCCAAATTTGAACTCTCGACGATTTCTTCGCCAAGACGGATAACCTCCTCCATCATTTGCTCCCGGTTTACTTCCGTATCGATTACATTCAACAACGCCATCTTAGTTCTCCTCCCTGATAACTGGGTAATACTCGCATATAAAAAGCATTCCCAACCCGGCAAGGTTGAAAATGCCCGAATGTCTCCAGAATGATAGCTGTAGGAAGGCGTAACAAAAGAAGTTAAAACAAAGCTATGCATGAGCTGCATCGGACACCTCCCTGTTCCTCGCAGGTTAGCGCGGTGTCTTCCAAACGGGCAGGTCTCCTGACTTTCGGTGATGCGCCGGCGCCTTCCCGGGGGAGAGATAAATTCCCTCAGTGGCATCATGTCGGCGAATTGCTTTGGGATATTCACGACGGATTCCCAGGCGTTCCGATTACAGTGGCGGGACCGCAGCGGATTTGCACCGCCTTCCCTTTTAAGACCCGGCGTCTTGGGCGCCGGACCACCCGTTCACACTATATTTTGTTGTAGTGATATTAATTTACCCCAATATGTTGTGTTTGTAAATGGGCCTAGCTCGAATTTGACGATTGAAAATAATGAAAAATCCTCTGAAAGCAACCGCGGTGCGGGCCAGCGGGGATGAAAAAAATATTAAAAAAATTTTGGCTCCAAATTACGAAAAGCAGGTTTATATTTTGATCATCTAGGGAGCTCATGGGCGTATTTTTTTCGTAGTTGATTCAACTCATTCAATTTGCGGAGATGATCGTCCTGATTTCGCATTCCTACTGCGACGATCAAATTTTCTACTATAAACGTAGGGGCGATCATAGAGTGAAATTCCCACGTTTCTCCCCGGCTGGCAAACAGCGTGATATCGCATTGATCGGAAAAGTCGGCAACGAGCCGGTCCGTGATGAGCAAAGTCCGGTAGCCGGTCTCTTTGGCATGATCGACGATCACCTTCGCTTCCGGCAGCAGCCGGACGAACCCGAACAGAACTACGAGATCTTCTTCGCCCAGATGTAGAAGATCTTCAAACATCTCGCTTCCGCCGCGGTCCAGCCGATGGATGGACAGGCCGAATCGGCCAAGCCTGTAATGAAGCAATTCCGTGAGTCCGGCAGAAGGGCCAGGTCCATAGATGTAGATGCGCTTTGCCGAAGTCAGAGCCGTGACGGCGGCTTCGAAGGAATCGGCGGAATAATGGGTTAGCGTTTCTTCGAGATGCCTCATGGTGGTGGCGAGAAACTGCTGGGGGAGCGGGCTGGCGTCCGCTTTGTCCATAATATTTTTCATTTTTGCCGCAGGCGTCACGTCGAGCTGACTCCGAAGCTTGGTTTTGAAATCTTTAATATTTTTGAAACCGACCGTACGCCAAAACCGCGAGACCGAAGCAATGCTCAGCCCCAGCGCGTCGGCGATTTCCTGTTCGGTGGAGAACAGGACGGTTTGTGAGTTTTTTTGGATATAGTCCGCAATTTTAAACTGCCCCGGCGACAGGGCCTCGGTGTTCCAGTCCAGTTTCACGAGAGACGGCCTCACTTTCATTGTCTGGTGCGTTGATAGAAATAGATTAACATACCGGATTTGGGAAGGGCAAAAGCGATTCCTACTAATCCGGCTAGCTGTGGATAGCCAGGGTCAGTCGGTTGATGACGTGTATTTTTTCATAAATATAATTTATGTAAGTTTATTTACATTATTTTAACGTACCCGGGCATCGAATTTAATAATTGGACTCTATATTAGGATTAGCCTGAAGAAAGGGCGTTTGAACAACCCAAATATAAAAGGAGGGAAAGCAAGTGATTCAATCCCAAAAAAGATATGTACTTACGCAATCGCAAAAAATGATGGTGTTTATGTTGTCTATGTCCTTGTATGGCTTGTCCAACATGATTACGGAGCTGATTCCATCCCTGCGTCTCGGCCCGGTGGAATTCTCGGTGGAGTACTTCGCGTTTATTCCGCTGACATTATGTATCCTGTTCCATCCGTTTTATGCCGCCGTCGGCGCAGCGCTGGGCGAAGTGATATTCGGCGAGATTATGCTTGGTCAATTCGGGGGTCTCGGCGAACTGGAGAAATTCATCGGATTTTCGCTCGCCATGTTCATTGCCGGAAGTCTCGTCAACGATCCGCGTAACCGCAGACAGGTCGGGATTGCCGCGATTACCGGAGTTGTCATCCACCAGTTTATCAGCAGTGCGGTGGATATTGCCAAGGTATGGGTGGGGGTAGAGGAATTCGAAGCCGTTCCGGGCTTGGCGCAAAGCGTAGTGGTTGTAGAAGGGGTTTCTTTTCTAAATGACGTCCTGTTCTCCGGTATTTTGTTCGCTTTGTTGCCGACCTTGTATCTGGTCCCACGTTTATATGGCAAAATTGAGCCGTTGCTCGGCATGAAACCGCGCGATAACCGGATGAAATATTCACTGGGTGAAATCATCGCTCCTCGGTTGATCGTTATCTCGATAGTTCTGGCTTTTGCAGCGTTCGGCGCAGAATTTCTGGCGGAGTCGGATATGGCGCTGATCGACTGGGATGCGGATTTCCTGGAGAGCATCGGCGGGTGGTTCATCTGGGTTAGTATCGGTGCGGCTGCCATCGTGGCATTGATTACGATTCTGCTGATGATCCGCAAAGGCAAAAGAACACCACAGCAAATAGATAGGAGCGGTCAGGCTTAATGCGTGATGAAAACAATATCGTTGTCATGGAAGGGGTCACATTTACATATCCGGGTGCCGAGCAATCGGTGTTGAACGGAGTTTCCCTGGAGATCAAGCGCGGCGATTTCGTCGCCGTGATCGGAGGGAACGGCAGCGGCAAATCCACGCTGTGCAAAACGCTGAATGGGCTGATACCGCACTATTATGTCGGCGATTACGAGGGCAACGTTCAAGTGAACGGACTCGATACGCTGAAGCATAATGTTGCGCAGCTGTCACGCCATGTCGGTTACGTGTATCAGGACTTCGAAAATCAACTGATTCGCCCGACGGTATTGGACGATGCGGGGTTCGCCCCGCTGAACTATGGCTTCGAGGATTACATGGAGCGCGGGCGCCGGGCTCTACGGCTGGTTGATTTGCAGTGCGATCCGAAGGAGTTCATCTGGCAGCTCAGCGGCGGACAGAAGCATCAGCTCGCCTTGGCCGGTGCAATCTCGCTGGATCCCGACATCCTGATTATCGACGAGCCGGTGGCTCAGCTAGACCCAAGCCATGCCGGGAAGATTTACGATCTGCTGAGGAATTTGAACGAATTTCACGGAAAAACGATTATCGTGATCGAGCATCATACCGAATTTATCGCCGAATATTGCAAGACGGTCGTGCTTATGGATGCAGGGCGGGTGCTCTGGTCGAAGCCGGTTAAGGAAGCGCTGCGCGAGCTGCGCCAACTGGAGGCGAGTCATATTTTTCCGCCTCAGGTCACGCAGGCCGCCGCAAAAGTTGGTGAGTCCGGTATAGTGCAAGGGACTGGAAAAGCCGGAGAAGGGATTGGGGAGTATCCGGTTACCTTGGAGGAAGCCGTACAGTATTTCGGCCGTTTTCAGGGGGAGCATCGTGAGGAGCGTGAGGGGGAAGGGGAGGCTGTTGATCCCCTTGGTTCTCTGGAGATCGTCAATTCGACGATGGGGCTAGGCGACTCGATAAGCTCGGAAAACTCGTTAAACGGTTCTGAACCGGTCATCGAGGTCAAGCATGCCCGTTTCTCCTACCGGACGGTTACGCGGGAACGGAAGGTTGTGCTGGATGATGTCAGCGTAACGTTCAACCCGGGCGACCTGGTTGCCCTCGTAGGAAATAACGGAGCCGGTAAGTCTTCCTTCCTGAAGCTGATCACCGGGGTAACGAAGCCGGAAGCCGGTCATGTCCGGGTGAAAGGCGTAGATACGCTGCGAACACCACCGGAGCAACTGGCGGATATGGTGACTTACATTTACCAGAATCCCGAGGAGATGTTCATTGAGGACTCGATCCGAAAGGATGTGGAGTTCTTCCTGAAGGCCCGCAGCGTGCAGGGCTACGAGCGAAAAGTGGATGATATTCTGGAGAGCTTCGGGCTGACGGAGCTTCAGCACCGCGACGGACGCCTGCTGAGCGGCGGACAGCAGCGGCGCGCCTCGCTGGCGATCGGAGTAGCGATGAATCCATCGGTTATCTTGCTGGATGAGCCGACGGCCAATCTCGATATCGCCACCCGCAAGGATATTACGCGCTTGCTGCAGCAACTGAACCGCCACGTGGAAACGGTGATCGTTGCGACTCACGATATGCAGCTCGTTGCGGAGTGGGCCAACCGCGTCATCGTTATGCATCAGGGCCGGATGATCCGCAACGGTACCCGGGAGTCGGTGTTCGCCGATGCCGATTTGCTGGATCTGGCCGGTTTGACCGCACCGCAAATTTTGGAGCTGAGCCGGTCTCTTGGAATGCCGCAGCTTTGCTACACGGTGGATGAATTCGAGCAGCGCTGGAAGGCTGCCGGAAGAAGGGAGACTTTGGCTTATGGAGTATGTACGTAAGCTCATGGACCGGGTATCGGTCGAGGGCGTCAAAATTGAATTGCTCAATACGGCCTACGGCAACGGCGATACTTTTCTCGCCAAGCTGGACCCGCGGACCCTGTTCCTGTGGTATTTGTATTTCGGGATTGCCCCGTGGTTCATCCATGACGTGATTTTGTTGTTCGGCTTGTTCTTCCTTATGACCCTGACGACGATGATGTCGCGGGTGAGTCCGCTCATTATTGGAATACTGTGCCTCGGACTGCTGAGCCAGGCCGGGTATCTGCTGATCGTATCGTGGCTTTTTGGGGGAGGCGGGGAAACCATCCTGCCGCTGCTGAAACTGACGCTGAAATTGTCCGTCATTTCGCTGGCCAGCATTACCGTGTTCTGTTCCATGGATCCGGAGAAATTGAGCGACGGTCTGCTTAGTATCGGAGTGCCGAAGCAGGTTTCATTTGGCATCGCCTACGGCTACCGGATGCTCCCTAGTTTGCTGGAGGAATACCATCATATTTTCCTGTCGTTCCGGCTGCGCGGAAAGGCCCCGGAGCGGCACGGCTTTTTATATCTGCGGAGTATCGTCTATTTTCTGAAAATCGCCGTACTCTCTTTTTACCCTTTAATACTGAGCATCGCGAAAAGAACGCGCACCACGGTGGAAGCGTTGGAAACCAAAGGTTTCTCCTATGCCTACCAATCGCCCGAGGTCAAACGGATCAAGTTATCGCACATGAAATTTACGCGCCGCGATGCATTGTTCCTGGCCGTCTCGGTGGTCTATGTGGCCGCATTGTATGTTCTTGCCGCAAACTTTAACCTGTAAATAAAGGAGAACATTTATGAAAATCGATCTGCACACCCATGTGAAGCTTTCCAAGAAGAGTGAATTCAGCCCCGCTTATTTCAGGGAGATGATGGCCGAGGCGAAAGGGAACGGGCTGGACGCCATTGCAATGACGGAGCATTTCAATACTTTGCGCTATGAGGATATTTACGAGATGCTGGATCGCAATTATCCCTATGAACACGGCTATTATTTAGCTGAGGGAATTAAGGTGTTCCCGGGTATCGAGGTGGACATTAAAGAGACGGGACACATCCTGATCATCGGCCAGCGGGACAACGTGCTTGAGCTTAGAAGCCGTCTTGAGCCGCATACGGAAAAGGGCCGGTTCGTCGATTTCCGTACCTTGCTCGACTGGAGCGAAGAGGGCGGGTTCTTAAGAATCGGAGCCCATCCGTTTCGGGAAGGGACGCCGCTTCATCATTTGCCCGATGAATTGTTGAAGCGTCTGGATGCCTTTGACCTGAACGGTAAAGACGTTTATGCCCAAGGGCTCGAAGCTTACCACGCTAAAATCGGGGAGTTTGCGAAACGGCTAGGCCGCCCCGTGGTCGCCGGAAGCGACACGCACCAGTTCATGCAGTACGGTTGCGTCCTGAATGAGTTTGACCGGAACTTTGAAACCGTAGAGGAGCTCAAAGCATTGATTCAGGAGGGAGCCTACCGGATTGAGGTTTCGCCGGCCTTGGATATCAAGGTGAAGTCCGCCAACATTATCAAAGGACTGCTCAAAAAGAGTCTTTCGCTTCCGGTAGACGATGACCTGGAGGAGCTCGGAGACCAGTCGGCTTAGTACAGCATACATCCATAGCGCCCCCTGATCTTTATCTTGCAGCTCGTGTTTCCCCGGTTTGATATTCCGGAGCGAATCTTGTTACAATAAGTGAAGGCAAGATAATAATGCGTATAATCAGGGAGGCGCTTAATTATGGCGATTGCGGAAGTAACGGTTATTCCCATCGGTACAGGGTCCACCAGTCTTAGCACCTACGTTGCCGAGCTGCAACGAGTACTCGAACAACAAAAGGGAATCAAGTACACGCTCACCTCGATGAGTACCATTATTGAAGGGCCGCTGGATGATATTTTCGCCGCAATCCGGGCGATTCATGAGGCGCCTTTTCAGTCCGATGCCAAGCGGGTATCCACATCGATCAAGATCGATGACCGCAGGGACAAAGAGGGTTCGTCCGAGCAAAAGCTCCGGTCGGTGCAGGATAAGCTGGGCTTGTAGCGGTGAACTCGGGAGAAAATTAGGGGAACAGGTTGTTGACCAATTTTCCAGAGATTGGCCCTTGCAATATTCCGGAAACGGAGTATAATAATTTTTGTTTCACTTTAAAAGTGAATCTGCTGATGTAGCTCAGCTGGTAGAGCAACGCATTCGTAATGCGTAGGTCGGGGGTTCGAATCCCTTCATCAGCATCTTTAAGATTCAAGCACGGCGCGGCTTCCGGAATTTCCGGGGGTCGCGTTTTTTGTATAGAATAATGAGTGAGATATAAAGGGGGGGACGTTCATGAGCCAAGAAAAAACAGATAAACGCATTTCCCGAAGCACGGCCGCGCTAAGGCAAGCCTTGTTGGATCTGATGGCGGACAAAGCCTTTCATGCTATATCCGTCAAGGAAATCGTCGAGAAGGCGGGCTATAACCGGGGGACGTTCTATGCCCACTATGAAAGCAAAGAAATGCTGCTGGACGACGTTTTTTCAAAATTGATCGATGAATTGAAGCAGTCATTCCGGGCTCCGTACGAGGAAGTGGAAATGTTCAGGATCGACGAATTGCCCGCGAATTCAGTGAAAATCTTCGATCACTTCTATCGAAGCTCTTCCGTATATACGATCTTATTTAAAAGTGAGGTTTTGCCTCTATTCAAGGAAAAGATATCCGCCTCGCTAATGCAGATAGCCGCGGAGGATTTGGACTATACTCATGATTCGATTAATCGGGAGTTTCTTTTGATTTATTCGATGAATGCCCTGTTAGGCCTTGTTTTCCATTGGATTGAGAGCGGGTTCCAATATTCGCCGGATTATATGCAGGATCAATTGGTCCGAATGATTAACTGGAGGCCGACTTCAACCAAGATCAACAAAAGATAACGAACAATCGGCTGCAATGTGTACGTTAATGGACATTTATTGAATGTTTAATGATTGTAGTGAAATCAGGCTTTATCTATACTGAAGGTGCATAGCGCAATAACATTATTCACAATCTAACCTATGAATTGTGAATATTTCGGGAGGTATTTGAAAGTGAAACTTCAAAACCAAGTAGCGGTAGTAACCGGTGCAGCTTCAGGTATGGGTAAACAAATTGCTTTGCTTTTTGCTAAAGAAGGAGCGAAAGTGGCCGTTTCGGATTTGAATCTGGAAGGAGCCCAGGCTACGGTCGAAGAAATCAAATCCCAGGGCGGGACGGCATTTGCCATTAAGACAAATGTGGCAGTTGAAGAAGACATTCAAAACCTGATCGACACGACCGTTCAAAATTACGGTACGGTAGATATCCTCCTCAACAATGCAGGAATTATGGACGGCATGGAGCCGGCCGGCGAAATCAACGATGATAAATGGGAAAGAGTATTTGCCATCAATACGACCAGCGTAATGCGTTCGACTCGTAAAGTGCTGCCGATCTTCCTTGAGAAGAAAAAGGGAGTTATCGTCAACGTGGCTTCGGCTGGCGGACTTAATGGTGCTCGTGCAGGCGCAGCTTATACGGCGTCGAAGCATGCTGTTGTCGGCTTCACCAAAAACACGGGTTATATGTATGCAACCGAAGGCATTCGTTGCAACGCGATCGCTCCGGGCGGCGTGGAAACGAACATCGGGGCCTCCATGCAAGGTATCAGCCAATTCGGCTTCGGTAAACAGCAGCTCGGCATGGAGATTAACCCGCGTGTGGGTAAGCCTGAAGAGATTGCCAAGGTGGCTTTGTTCCTGGCATCGGACGAGTCCAGCTTCGTAAACGGTACGGTAATTACGGCCGATGCCGGCTGGACCGCATATTAATAAAAAATGAGTAAGCGCGTCTTCCTGGGGAGGAAGACGCGCTTTTTTTGTATCTTGCAAGCTATTTCAGATAAGGACCGCTTTCGCCGATCTTACCCGGAGCAGGGTTGCCCGGCAGATCCAGCACGTAAACGCGAAGGTTGCCGATACCGGACAAGGAAACGGATAAGGTGCCGTTCGTCACGGTTTTCACATCGCCTGTAATGGCGTCTTTGTAGGTGCCGTTCGGAATACCGGTGTAAGTCGCGGATTCGCTGATCGCTACAAGCGCAAAGCTGTCAACGCCTTCCGCAGCATTCGTGTACCGGCGTTTAAATGCCATTTTTCCTGTAATGCCTTCGGTTGAATATTGGCCTTTTTGCAAGGCAGGAATCTGCCGGCGAATTTGGTTCAACCGCTGCAGATGTTTGACCAGCGGTTTTTGCAGCGTTTCGGCGACTTTGCCGGAAGCGGAAGCCACCTTGCCGAAATCGCTTGCCACCACGGTTCCTTCAATTTCATCGCCGAAATAAGCACGGCGTGTTTCTTCCAGCGGGCAGGTTGGCCCGCAGTCAATTTGTTCACCGGCCTGGAATTCGATTTCATCGCCGTACATGATGGTCGGGATGCCCCGGAACGTCCACATCAAGCTCATGTTTTCCGCCCAGGCGCCGGTTCCTCCATTGTAGGCGGTGCTCGATTTGTTCGGACCGAAGTCGTGACTGCTGACATAGACCACGTTATAGGTGGCGTCATTGGTCGCATCGTCCGAATCTCTGCCGTTATGAAAGGCATTGACCGCTTCGCTGAAATTCATGTGCATCCGCATGTCGATGATGTTCATGCCGGAGAACTTGCTGTGGTCGGGCTCATGATAATTGTTTCCTCGAAGGAAAGCATTGTCCGAGGTAGGCTGATTGGCCGTCCCGAGCTGATTTTCGTAATTGTATTGCTCTAAAGCCGCGACTTCATCGTTGGCGCTATATTCTTTGCGTTCTTTCCAGGTGAAAAATTGGGCGGAATGGTTGACTGATCCGCGATTCCACTTGTCGTTGACGAACGCCCCGACCTCGCCGAACATGAAGAAGTTTTCTCCTTTATCGCCGAATTTGGCCGCGGAGTGCTCCTGGGCGGCAGGAAGGAAGTGGCGGTTCCACGTCACTCGCGGTATATGGACGGCGGTATCGATCCGGAAACCATCCACCCCCATATCGATGAAGTTGTTATAGGCTCCAATCAAATAATCCTGTACAGGCTTGCTCTCCGTGTTGAAGTCGGCCAGATCCTCGTGGAGCCAGCAACTGCGGGAATCTTCGCCTTCCCAGTTGCCGATCCAGCATGGATGATAGTATTCGGTAGGGAACATGCCGGAAGTTGCATTAGGCCATTGACAGTTATAAATGCGATAACCTTCCTTGCTGTAGAACTGTGTCGGCGTTCCCCAATTCCGGCAGGTGTTCCCGGCAGGCTCCTCCGTAGACCATATGTCGCCGTTATAAGCCTTGGCGGAGACATCATTCGGATAAAGGCCGTCATATTCCAGCCCCGGAATTTTTTCGTCATAATACCAACTCCACTGCGAATCGCGAACCCCGAATACGGTTGGCGTAAACAAATCTTTCGCTCCCCACCGGCTGGAGTGGTTGTATACAACGTCCTGAATAATTTTGATTCCTTTGTTATGGGCTTCGTTGATCAGATCCTGGTAGCTTGCCCCGCTCGACTCCAGGCGAGGATCTACCCGGTAGAAATCGTAACCGTGATAACCATGGAAATCATAATCGGAGCGGTTCAGCACGACCGGAGTAATCCAGATCGCCGAGAAACCGAGGGCTTTGATATAATCCAACTTTTCCATCAGTCCCTTAAAATCGCCCCGGAACATCGGGTCATTGTTGGCCGCATTTCCCGAAGATACATTGTACTGCCCGCCGCGGTTATTCGAGGAGTCCCCATCATAAAAGCGGGCGGTCATGACAAAGTAAATGGAATCTTCGCGGGCATCGCCGCCAAGCGGCGTCCCGCCGACTGGAGGAAGCGGAGCATCGCCTGTTTTGGCGGAGACCGGCTGGCTGGCCGCCGACTTGTTGGATGGAACAGCCTTGTCAAAAGCTTTTACCGTATAAGTGTATGTCGTTTGCGCTTCAAGTTTTGTTTCCGTAAAATCGGTTCTGGTAGTCGTATATACCTTTTGACCGTCGCTTCCGCCTGTACGCGTGATTTCATACCCCGCTACGCCTCTTCCGTTCTCATTGTCGATCGAAGCGCTCCAGGTCAAGGTAATGCTGAGGTCTTTTGCAACCGCTGTCACATTTCCCGGTACCGAAGGGGGGAGATTATCTTCAGGTAAAGGAGCGCAAGGGCTCATTGCATTGGCAGTGACCACGCCGTCCTTAACGGTTGTGATTCCCGTGCCGATCACATAATTTTGGCCGTTGTTATTGTCCCATACCGAGCCGTTGTTAAACGTGGCTTTCATGCTGGTCGCTTCCCCGAGATTGATCGTGATTTTGGTCCAATCACCGCAGGCTTCCTCCGCCATTTTCACTCCCGGAGGAGTTGTCCATGCGGCTCCGGCTGGGGAGTAGTGAATGTTGACCTGAGACCAGGCCCGCGTCTTGGTGTAATAGTAGACGATAGCCTGGTTCCCTGCGCCCGCTTCTGAAGTCGTCACGGGAAGAGGGGCGGACTGGGAGGATTTATTCCCCGCTTTGTCCTTGGCCAGTACCGTAAACGAATAAGCGGTAGATGCCGTCAGGCCGTTAAACGTATAGGATGTCGCCGTTACATTGGCGTCAACCAAGCTACCGTCCCGGTAAACTTCGTACCCTTGTAGGCCGCTTCCGCCTTCATTATCCAAGCTTTGGGACCACGATATGGTCACTGTCGTGGAAGTCTTGCCCGTCACAGCCAAATTGGCCGGCACGGCAGGTGGCGTGGTGTCCGTTGAACCACCGGAAGGAGCGCCCGGGGTGATTACTCCAGCGGAGTAAGTCCAGGTTCCTGGATTAAAAAAGTAATTGTTGCCGTTGTTGCTGTCCCATTGCCCGCTTCCGTTGTTAAAACAAGCTTCAAGCCGGGCCGCGGCTCCAATATCGATAGTCGATTTGGCATATCCCGGCATTTCGGCATTCTCCATTTTGATGCCCGGTACTGCCGTCCAATTGCCGCCTGCAGGCCGGTAATGGATGTAAGGTGCTGCATAACCCATTTTGTAGTAAATGGTTACTTTGTTTGTGCTCCCCGCAGGGTTGGTAGTCACCGATAGAGTGTTGCTGGCGGATGATACGTTTCCTGCTTTGTCTTTTGCCTTGACCATGTAGACGTATTCCGTCTCGGGGAGGAGCGCGGTATCCGTAAAGGTGGTAGCGGTCGTTTCCGAGCCGACTTGCGCCCCGTTCCGGTAGACCAGATACCCGGACAATCCGCTTCCGCCGGCATTATCCGAAGCAGGGGCCCAGGATAGCGTCACGGTGGTGTCCGTTTTGGCCGTGCTCGTCAAGCCGGATGGTACATCCGGGGGAACCGTATCTACAGGATTAGGGTTGCTATCGCTCCAATTGGTCCCGCTATACCATCCTTCTTTATCCCTGAACATACCGGACTGGTTAGCCGCCGGCATCTGGTTGCCGTTGCTGTCTTTGAAAATCACTCTTGCACTGGAGACCCCTTCAATAGTGTAAACATACCAGTCGCCTTGTTCCGCGTTCATGGTCGGGGATGATTGCCAGGCGGGTTCGGTAACGCTCGGACTGGTCTGGTAGTAATAAAGTTGGGGAGTTCCCCAGTTTCCCGGTTTTTTGAAGTGAATCTTTAAGCTAGGCGAAGCCGCAGCAGCATTATCCAACGCGGTAGCCGAGGGACTGGCCGGATCAGCAAAAGAAGGGGTGAAGGTTGATAAAACTAGAATGAATGCCATGAATATTCCAAACCATGCTTTTCTCAAATCCATTACGTGTTATCACTCCTTTTATTGGGGTTAATGACATATAATGCGCTTTCAATAATAGATTCGTATAAATCCCTGTCCTCCTTTCTGATGGAGTGGTTCTGCCGGGGAAGATCATTGCTCTCGCCAAGGTGTGACTGCTTTGCAGAATATTGGAGCGATTATGGGCTAATGTAAAAGGGATCCGTAGTTGGAGGGCAGCCAATAACCGTAGCGATTCATAATTGCAGTCCAAACTATTGGGCAAACGTTTGCGCAAAAGAGAAAGCGAAGCATCATGTTGGATCGGTTTTAGAGAGGCTTATGTAGGTTGGTTAATGCGTATGTTATACTGCAAATTTTAATTAGTCAACCTAAAGTTGGGCAATAATCCCAAAGAACTACAGGAAAAAAGTCTTGCCCCATTTTATGAGAAGTTGAAGCAAGAGGGGGAACGATGGTGGGAGTATGCAATACAGCAAACGATCGGGCAGAAGGGTGCGATGTTCCTAAAACTTGAATCTAAGTCAGCTTCTTACACAAAAAAGCGGATTCCGAATTTGGGACCCGCTTTTTTATGTGGTTTGAGTTATTAAATGAATTTTTGAGCCGTCTGGATGATTTTTTCCTTATGAAATATTAAATCGGAGATATCATTTATTGAGATCATTGTTTTATCTTCATCGTTAAATTGGATAGCCTTATTGGAACTATTTAAATAGATGCGGCAAATCCACTTTCTAATATTATTATCCAGTAGAATATTAAAGTAACTTAGGTTGTCACGATAATTAATGCGTTCTGGGGCTAATATATCCTTCAATAAAATTCGGATAGTAATATACCCTTCTATTTCCTCTTGAGTTGTGACGACTTCAGGCCCCTCGTTGGAGAGGACCTCACTTGTTGGGGCCACTTCCCTATTTAAAATTTGTTCCGAGTTTGTATTTGCGAGAGCCGATTGTAATTTGTCATTCAGGATATCGTTTACAAATTCTTTTAATGACCGTTTAACGATCCCATTAAATTTCTCAATAACTTGTCTGGTTTTCTTTCCGAGATATACATCCGAGAGAATGACCGACACAAAGTCATCAGTGGGGTTATCCCATTGTTCTTTTAGAAATCGTTTAATTTCATTTGTGTATTTTAACTCGGCAGCTGTGGTGTTGATACTATCAACATCAAATAAATCTTTCTTAAATTTGTTGAGTTCCGCAATCTGATGATCTCGAAGATCAAATAAATTTAATTCAAAAAAGGGAGTGGCGTCCATTTTATTTTGTTCTTCCAAATCAGTGTAAAATTTATAGACTACCCCATTCGTGAGAATCGCAAACTTTGCTTCAGTTGTGCCAAAGTATCTGAAAAGTTGCGAATCGTGTTTAGTAAGTTGTTCTTGAATGCATTTTGCCTCAATTAAGATGATAGGCTTTTTGTTTTGCATTATAGCATAGTCTACTTTTTCGCCTTTTTTTATACCGACATCTGCTACAAATTCCGGAAGGAATTCTTCCGGATTAAACACATCATAATTTAGGGTTTGAAAGAACGGCATAATTACTGATGTTTTCGTCGCTTCTTCTGTCAAAATGCTATCCTTTAGTTTTTGTACCCTCTTCGCCAAGGCACGAATTTGATCTGCAAATTCCACTTCAAATATCTCCTGAAATGTCCCCATCGGTTGGAGTATTTGCTGTGAAAATCTAGTTTGTATAACTTTCGACCTATATGTAAGTTTATCCTTCCAAATGATAACAAATCATAGTGGAATTTAGCAGATTATATATCCATTATCCGTAAATTGAGCAGTCAAGAAAATAACATTTCCCGGCTTCGGCCGTTATACAACCGAAAGGAGGTGCAGAATGGGGCCCGGGCAGCTTCAACAAGCGCTTCAACTTAAATGCGGAGAAATCCGCAGGTATTTAATTCGTTTGGGTGCCTCTGCAGCCGACGCGGAAGATGTTGTACAGGAAACGTTATATAAAGCGTTTCTCTATATTGAGGCTATTGAAGAAAACAAATTCAGTGCCTGGATGTATAAGGTGGCGATCAACCGGTACTTCGATTTATGCCGACGGGAAAAGCGTTACGCCTATCAGGCCGAAATTCCCGACGTTCAGGCGCCGGAAAAGGAAGAGCCGGAGGAACGATTGCTTCAGCGTGAACGGCGCGAGGAAATTGAACAGACGCTGGCGCAGTTAAAGCCGCTGCACAAGCAGCTGATTTTGCTGAAATACGAGATGGAGTTATCGTATCAAGAAATTGCGGAGCTGCTGGGAATGACGACGGAAGCCGTAAAGGCCACGCTGTTTCGCGCCCGGCAGCAATTCAAGAATAAATACGGAGGCGAGAAATAAATATGACGAAACCTTGGGAAGAAGATGACAAACAATTCGGCAAAGTCATTAAAAGAGCCAAGAGGAAGACCTGGATTCGCAACATCCTCATCTCGCTCGTTGCGAGTATCGTTGCCATAACTCTTGTGCAATTCGGCGCGCTTCAGCTGACTTATCGGGCAGGCGACAAAGCGCTGAATGAAGAATGGCTGCATATGACGATGACGAGTCCGAACGAATACGAATCGGGATATAAGAATCAAACGGGATTTTTATCAGGCACGCTTGAATTTTCAAGCTATAAAATCGTCGAGGGCGTGCCGGTTCCCTGGGGAAGCCGAATGGCGGAATACAAAGTACCCGGATTCCTGAAATTCACGGGATTAAGCGGAAACATTGGGAACGTGACCGTAGTAGACCCCGATATGAAAGCGAAAAATTATATGTACTATCGACCTTACAATGCCTCCAATGGACAACGGGAATTGATGTTTTATGTGCCGGGCGTGGATTATAACGGGAAAATAGTCAATGACCTCGACTTGGTGGGGAAAATGGGTGCGAACAAGGCGGCAGAGATGGCGATTTCGTTTGATAAGGACTACTCACTTGATGAGGTTCGGGCCATGCTCCCGGGAGAAGTAACGCCGGTCTGGTATTGGGTCGACACTTTCGATAATCGGGAAACCTTCAATTTCAAGCCGTATAAAGATGAACGGGGCGAGACCAGCTACCCTACTCCGATGACTAAGACTTTTGGCGTCTATGGATTTGGCGTACGGCCGGATTGGGAGCAGGTTGAGGTCAAAGATTTTTTGCAGGATCTGCAATTTGGATTGAAGCAAAAGGGCCGTTACACCAAGGAATATGAACGCATCAATAACTATCTCAAAAAAGACAAACAGCAACCGGATGAAAGTGACGTGCGCCTTCTTGGTGTCGTCGTGACCGGAACGGCAGAGGAACTGCAAGCCCTTCGTGGACAGAGTTACGTAAGAGCGGCTGCCCTAGGGGCGGTTACCGAAACCTATTAAGTTAAAAAAGGGACTATCCTTCAGCAGAACGAGCTGCATGCGGGGTAGTCCCTCTCTTTTTGTCTTTCTGTCAAGGCTAGCGGTGCTCGATTAGATCGATGGCGCCGAGCACGATATGGGCCAGGCCGAAACCGAGAGCTCCGGTTGCAGCAAGTTTGTACTTGCTTCCAAGCAGTGATGCGGCAGAAGCGGATACTACAGCTCCAAGAACAGTAGGAATCAAGCCTTCACGCATGCAAAACACCCCTTTGGACTGGATTGGAAAGACAACTTTATTCTGGGATAGGAGCGCCTGAATTATTCATCGACAAGAGAGAGTGAAGATTCAATCCTTTGCCCCCAAGGGTAAAAAGAGGTCAAAACAGTTAGCTAAGGGGTGAGACCTGGATGACACGGAGAAAGACGTCCCAGCAGATACAGCAGTTGGTGTTTGTGGGGCCTTCGACGATATTTTTTGTATTGATCGTAGCGGTCCCGTTTTTTCTGGGCTTATATTATGCGTTTACCGACTGGAACGGGATTTCCAGACAAGTGGATGGGGTCGGGCTGCGGAACTTTGCCCATATTTTTACCAAGGATCCCGCCTTTCTGAATTCGTTCTGGTTCACGGCGAAATTTACGGTGTTGGGCGTGTTGCTCACGAATGTAGTGGGCTTCTTGCTCGCCTATTTCTTAACAAAGCGTCTATATACGCGTAACGTGATGAGGACGGTCTTTTTCATGCCCCATGTAATCGGAGGATTGCTGCTCGGCTTTATCTGGCAGTTTATTTTCGTACGGGGCTTTGCGTCGATCGGCGGGGCTACCGGCTGGTCCTTTTTTAATCTCCCGTGGCTCGGGACGGAAGCGACTTCCTTCTGGGCGATCGTCATTGTGTTCGTCTGGCAGAACGCGGGTTATCTCATGGTTATATATATTTCCGCCATCAACAATGTACCGAAGAGCCTGATCGAAGCAGCCAAGGTTGACGGGGCCGGGCGCGGACAGGTGCTGAGAAGTGTCATCATTCCGCTCGTTATGCCTGCGGTCACGGTGTGCCTGTTCCTGGCACTCTCATGGTCGTTCAAGCTGTTTGATCTGAACCTCTCTCTGACCAAAGGCGGCCCGTTTAAATCGACGGAATCGGTAGCCCTGAACATTTACAACGAAGCCTTCAATATCAGCCGATTCGGCATGGGCTCGGCAAAGGCGATCATCTTCTTCGTTATAGTCGCGCTAATTTCGATTCTTCAGGTCCGGGCGACCAAGAGCAGGGAGGTTGAAATGTAATGGATACAGCCAAACGCTATCGCGGCGGAATGATTTTGATCGAAGCGCTGCTCATTCTCGGCGGACTGGTATTTCTGGTGCCTTTTTATTTTCTGATCGTGAATTCATTGAAAAGCTTTGGCGAAATTCTGACCGATTCGGCCGGATGGCCGAATGTTTTTCAGTGGGGGAACTATGCGGAAGCATGGAAAAAGACCTCGTTTCCCAAAGCCTTCGGCAATTCGCTGCTCGTCACGGTGGCGAGTAACTTGCTGCTCGTTTTGATGTGCTCGATGGCTGCTTACCGGATGGCCCGCAAGCCGACCCGGTATAACCGGTTCTTATATGCTGCGTTTGTCGCGGCGATGGTCATCCCGTTTCAGGCGATCATGATCCCGCTGGTCAAAGTGTCCAGCCTGCTAGGCATTATGAACTCGATTTGGGGACTGGTGATCTGCTATCTGGGCTTTGGCGCACCGCTTACGGTGTTCATGCTCCATGGGTTCGTCAAATCGGTTCCGCTGGATATTGAAGAAGCCGGCCGGGTTGACGGATGCACCGCTTACGGTACATTCTTCCGCATTATTTTGCCGCTCATGCAGCCGATTGCGGTAACGGTCATCATTTTGAACACCTTATGGATTTGGAATGATTATCTGATGCCGTCCCTGATTTTGCAGAAACCGGAGTTGTTTACAATCCCGATCGAGACGTTCGCTTTCTTCGGGCAGTATACCAAGCAGTGGAATTTAGCGCTTCCGGCTTTAGTTCTGGGCATTACGCCGGTAGTTATCTTTTTCCTGGCCATGCAAAAATATATTATCGAGGGCATCGCCCAAGGCTCGGTAAAAGGATAACGTTATCGCATCTTAGTGCGCATTATGCTTGATAGATAAAGCAAAAGGGCAAAGAAGGGCAAAGGAGGGTGAACCGAAATGAAACTGGGCAGACAACTCTTGCTCCTGCTCGTCATGGCGCTGCTGGTTGCCGGATGCGGCAAAAGCGGGCCGGAGATGGACGGGAAGCGTAAAGTACTGCATATTTTTCAGTTTAAGGTGGAAATTGCGGAAGCCATGGAACGCCTGAAGGCGGAATATGAAAAAGAACATCCGGACATCAAGCTGGATATCCAGACCGTCGGCGGCGGGAGCGATTACGGAGCATCCTTGCGGTCCAAATTCGCTTCGGGCGAAGAACCGGATATTTTTAATATCGGCGGATTTACGGAGATGGAAATGTGGCAGGAATACCTGGAAGATTTGTCGGACGAGCCTTGGGTGAAGGACGCCAAGGAAATTGCCAAGGAGCCGATGACAAAGGACGGCAAGCTTTACGGACAGCCGGTGAACCTGGAAGGTTACGGCTTTATATATAATAAGGACTTGTTTGAAAAAGCAGGAATCAAGGAGAAGCCTGTGACACTCAGCGAACTGCGGGAAGCGGCCGAGAAGCTGAAGGCGGCGGGAATCATACCGTTCTCCAACGGATACCAGGAGTGGTTCGTGCTCGGAAACCATAACGTCAATGCGGCATTCGCCAATCAAAAGGATCCGGCGGAGTTCATTCAGGGATTAACGGACGGCAAGTATAAGTTTGCGGATGATCCGGTTTTCAAGCAGTGGACCGAGCTGCTCGATTTGACGCTGGAATACGGCAACCCGAATCCGCTGACCACGGATTACAATACGCAGGTAACGATGTTTGCGGAAGGAAAAACGGCCATGCTGCAGCAAGGGAACTGGACCCAGGTGCAGCTCGACGGGATCAACCCGGACCTGAACATGGGTATTCTGCCGATGCCGGTCGATGATTCGGCGGAAGACAACGACAAGCTGTTTGTAGGCGTGCCGAACAACTGGGTCATTTATAAGGATTCCCCGGTCAAAGAAGAGGCTAAGGAATTCCTTAATTGGCTGGTGACTTCCGAGACGGGCAAAAGATACATCACCAAGGAATTCAAATTCATTCCGGCGTTCGACAGCATTCAAGGAAATGAGGAAGATCTGGGAGTGCTGGGGATGGAAGTGCTGAACTATACGGACGCCGACAAAGCGCTGACCTGGAACTGGTTCCGGTTCCCGAACGGGATGGCGCCTGAAATCGCCAGCAGCATTCAGGCTTATATCGGCGGAAAAATCGATAAGCAGGAAATGCTGGAGCAATTTCAGATGAACTGGGATAACCTGAGCGTGGAGTGAAAAAAGGCCACAACATGGACGCAAGCGTCATACGGATGAGACACATCCGCGTGACGCTTGCTTTTGGTTTCTTTGTATATTCCCATGGGATTTATATTGCAACCCGCGCCTTCATGTACACGTTGAAGGTGCAACGTTATGGTTCCTGCCTAGACTACAACCGCAACTGTTTAACGGTTTCCAAAACAACAAAAGCCCTACCTCTCATTTGTCCTTGCGGCTCCGATGACCGCGCCAGCGTGAATTAGAAATACACGAAAATTCTTACTCTTTGGGTCAATCAAATAAGGAATTTTATACCGATCTGGTATTAGGAGAGTTATAATCTTTTGAGGAACTGCTATATGGGGTTTAACAATCTAATTATTCATATTACTGCAAATTTCATGAAAAGTCAACGGTGATTTTCAAAGCAGCATAAGAAAACTCCGCTTCAAAGAAGCGGAGAGGGGATGATGAATAAGGCGAGCCGGCAAAATTAATTCGCAAATACATAGTCGTCGTTCGTTTTGGTCAGAAGCTCTTTGAAGCCCGAAGTGGCGTATAATTTCTTGTCTTTCGAAATAAATAAAGCTTCGGTATCGGGAGTATTCTCGATGAAGGCGAGACCTTCCTCTATGCCAAGGACAAACAGTGTCGTGGAGAGCGCATCGGCGTCCGTGGACCGGTTGGTTACGATCGTTACGCTGCTGATGCCATTATCCACGGGGTAACCCGTTTTCGGATTGATGATATGCTGGTACAACTTGCCGTCCTCGATAAAGAAACGCTCGTAGATCCCCGAGGTGACCACGGTTTTGTCTTCGACTTTAATGTTACCGATCGGGTTGCCCCGTTCCTGGTCGGGATCCTGAATTCCAATAGTCCAAAGGTTCCCGTTCGGCTTTTTCCCCATAGCGTAAACATTCCCGCCCAAATCGATAATGGCGCTGTTAAAGCCTTGTTCTGCCAGATAATCGTAAATCCGGTCTGCGGCGTAGCCTTTGCCTATAGAGCCTAAATCGATCGCCATTCCTTTTTCCTGCAAAAAGATTTCATGCTTGTCGGCGTTCATATCGATTTTAGTGTAATCACAAAGCGCCTGGGCAATGGCAATATCTTCAACTGCTGGAACATGGGCGCCTTCATGACCGATATTCCACAAAGTCACCAGGTTCCCGATCGCCGGATCGAATCGTCCGTCCGTCCGTTTGGCGTAGTCCAGCGCCGTGGAGACAAGATCGTAGGTCTCCTCGGACACTTTTACTGGTGCCACACCGGAATTGGCGTTGACCTGGTAAATCTCGCTTCCCTCCGCCGTGCGGCTGATTCTGCCATCTATTTCTTGCATCAAGGCGTCGAGCTCCTCGAAATTTTTCGAAGTAGCCCGGTTGTCATATATTTTGACGTTTACCACGGTATCAAAAATAAAAAAGGTTTGGCCCAACGGTTCAACAGTCTGGTTTTTCGATGCTTTCGAGCCGACAGCGGTTCCGGTCTCTGACGAAGTACCGTTTCCGGAACATCCGCCCAGCAATGCCGCGACCATGGATAAAGCCACCAACAGGATTGCCGATTTGTTTTTTTTCATATTCGTAGCCTCTTTTCTCCTGTCATTTCGCCCTTGATTTTAGCAGAAAGTAATCGGTGCTAAAAGTACTTTTATTCACAAAGTAATAATTATCCTATAAAATTCCTTCTTAAGTGAGGATTTTGTGAAAAGCTTCTTGGAAAGCGACAAATATCACACGGCCGTGAGGAATGTTACAGGTATAATGGGTTCATCTAAGATTTATATAATTAAAAAATAAGGGAGTTTGCCATGAAACGCGGAGATATCCTACTTATCGGCTTAATTGTTGTCATTGCCGCAGCGTTTTTGGTCCCGAGGTGGCTCGGTGGGGACTCAAGTGAAAAAGATCACAATGAAAAACGCGTAGCAAAAATTACGGTTGACGGAAAGTTGTTCCGTACGGTGGAGTTGACCGGGGAAGAGCAAACCGTGGAAATCAAAACCGAGTTCGGATACAACCTGTTAAAAGTCCATGATTATGGAATAGAAATGATCGATGCCGATTGTCCGGACAAAGTTTGCCTTACGTTTGGGTTCGTGGAGCGAAACGGAGGGACGATCGTGTGTTTGCCGCATAAGTTGATTGTGGAAATTAGCGGTTCGTCCGGTGAAGGAGATGATGTCGATGTCATCGTTAAATGAACAATCGAATCTGGCATTAAAAAGAACGGTGATCGTTGCTATTTTCGCCGCGGTTGCGGTGGTGCTTAGTTTGGTGGAATCACTTATACCGATCAATATGAGCGTACCCGGCGCCAAACTGGGTCTGGCCAACATCATGGTGCTAACTTGCCTTTATTTTCTAAGGGCCAGGGATGCATTAATGATGGTCTTGCTCAAGACGCTGCTTACGGCATTTATATTCGGTACATTTTCGAGCTTTTTGTTCAGCATCATGGGGGCTCTGTTCAGCTTTGCGGCCATGTGGTTTCTGCTGTTGGTCGGCCGGAAGCGGCTTAGCGCCATCGGGATCAGTATTGTCGGCGGGATCGCCCACAATATCGGCCAGCTTACGGCCGCATCCCTGTATTTTAACACTACAAAAATATTCTACTATCTGCCGATGCTGCTCATTATGGGAGTACTCACCGGGATTGCCGTAGGCATTGCGGTACGGTATTTGATTCCTTCGTTATCCAAGCTTTCGCTGTTCGACGGATTTCTGACGGAAGCGGCTTAATTGCAGAATGGATGTCGGAAAGGGGAAAAGACGATGGAAGGGACCGGGCTTGCTTTCGAATTGCAGCAGGTATCTTTTGCATATGGGCCGGAGCAACCGGTTCTCGGTGATGTAACTCTCGACATTCCTCAAGGAAGTTGGGTGTCGCTGGTAGGGCCTAACGGTTGCGGGAAATCGACGCTCGCCAAGCTGCTTGGCGGTCTTCTGGCCGTGAACAGCGGCAGCATTATAGTAGAAGGAACTCCTCTGTTGAGGGAAACCGTCCAGCAAATTCGCCCCCGGATCGGCATGGTATTCCAGAATCCCGACAACCAATTTATCGGAGCTACCGTAGAGGAGGACATTGCATTCGGCTTGGAGGGCCGCTGTTTGCCAAGGGCGGAAATGGTAGAGCGGGTGAAGCGTTATGCGGATAAGCTGGAGATCGGCCACCTGCTGGCCAAACACCCCGCCGAATTGTCGGGGGGACAGAAGCAGCGGGTTGCTTTGGCGGCTATTTTGGCAATGGAGCCAGGGATCGTTATTTTTGATGAAGCGTCCTCCATGCTGGATGAGAAGGCACGGGGAGAACTGTTGAACATATTGCGTGAAATGAAGCAAAGCGGAAAATACACGATGATTTCCATTACCCATGACTCGGAGGAAATCATGGCTTCGGACCGTGCGATTGTGCTGCGGGATGGAGGGATCGCGGCCGACCTTAAGCCAAGGGATTTGTTCGGCGATGAAGAGCTGCTGGATTCCTGTCGGTTAATCGCTCCTTACGAAGTCCGGCTGGTCCGGGAACTCGGCCGGCAAGGTATCCGCTTGCCGGCCGGATACTGCGGCGAGGAGGTGGCGGAAGCGCTATGGCAATTGTATTCGAACAAGTAAGCTTCGCCTATGATGAACGCAGCCTTTGGCGCCACAGCGCGCTTGAAGAGGTTAGCCTGGAACTGGGAACAGGCGTGTTTGCCGCCGTTGCCGGCTCAACCGGCTCCGGCAAATCGACCCTGCTGCAGCATTTTAACGGCATATTGAAACCGACCGGGGGTAAAGTCCGGGTGCTGGATTTCACCTTGCAGGCCGGGGAAAAGCAGCCTCCGCTGCGCGAATTGCGGCGGCGCGTAGGACTGGTGTTCCAATTTCCGGAACAGCAATTGTTTGAAGATACAGTGGAGAAGGACCTCTGTTTCGGACCGCTGAACTTCGGGATGGGGGCGGAGGAAGCAAGGGACCGGGCCAGCAAGGCGCTCGCCTTGGTCGGTCTTGACGATTCGTTTCTTCCCCGCAACCCGTTTCATCTAAGCGGCGGGCAAATGCGCAAAGTGGCCATTGCCTCCGTATTGGCGATGGACCCGGATGTTATTGCGCTGGATGAGCCGACCGCAACGCTGGATCCGCAGAGCCGGGCCGAACTGGCCGAGCTGCTGTCCCGGCTCCAGCGGGAGCAAGGCAAGACGGTGATCGTCGTTACCCACCGGATGGAAGAGATGCTACCTTACGTAGATACATGGATCGTGATGAAGG
Organism: Paenibacillus sp. Marseille-P2973; assembly: GCF_018101095.1. Lineage (NCBI taxonomy): Bacteria > Bacillati > Bacillota > Bacilli > Caryophanales > Paenibacillaceae > Paenibacillus > Paenibacillus sp. Marseille-P2973. Next base: position 158,903 of record NZ_JAGQEH010000010.1, on the reverse strand, counting down.
GCGGAGCCAAGGTGTTCCAGGGTTCTCCGGCCGAGATGGTCCGCGAATCGGGCTGGTTGGAAAAGGAATGCGGGCTGGCGGTTCCCGCCTGCATTACGACATGGAACAGGATTGCAGCGCGCTTCGGGCTGGAGGATGAAGAGCCGTGCCTGACCTCGGAGAAGCTGGCTTGGCGTGTCGCCCGGCTGCTGGAGGGGCCTGGGCAAAGCATCATGAGGGAAGGGGGCGGTTAGTAATGCGCAACAAATTACTGTTCGGGCGAAGCATCGATACCGGATCATGGGTCCATGGCGTAGACCCACGGGCGAAGTTGACTGGAATGATACTTTATCTGGCCGCCATCGTCATCGTCGGCTCCTGGCCGGCGCTCGGTATCGCAGCGGCTTTCTCGCTGGCGTATATGATCTCAACCCGGATTCCCCTGAAATATTACGCCAAAGCCGCCAAGCCTTTATGGGTACTGATGGTTTTTATTTTTGCGGTCCAATGCCTGACGGTGAAACAGGGGGATGAGCTGTTTCGCCTGGGCTCGTGGGCTTTGTATACGGGGGGCTTAAGCAGCGGGCTGATCGCCGCCTCGCGGATGGCGCTGCTGGTTTCCTTTACGGCGATCCTTACGTTTACGACAACGCCGGGCTTGCTGAACCAGGGACTGGCGGGCGTGCTTACTCCGCTTAGAGTTATCGGGATCTCGGCCCAACGGTTGACGCTTATGATGAGCATTGCACTGCGGTTCATTCCGACGATTTTGGATGAAACGCACAAAATTTTGAAGGCTCAAGCTGCACGCGGCGCGGATCTGAAAGAGATGCCCTGGAAGGAAAAAGGGAAGATGCTGGTCTCGTTGCTGGTTCCGGTCACGGTCAGCGCTTTTCGCAGGGCTGAAGAGCTCGTGTTGTCGATGGAGTCCCGGGGGTACGTGATCGGGGCGCCCCGATCGGAATACCATTTGCTGAGCTGGCGTTTGCGGGACACCTTGTTTGTGGTGTCTTACGTGGCGCTTGTTGCGGCTGTGCTGTCAATTAGATGGATATAGACCTGCTACTACAGCGGGAAAACGGAGGAGGAGAACACCGTGGCGCGTTATTTTAACGGTAGAGAAGTCGAACTGCTTGCACCGGTCGGAACATTCGAGATATTCAATGAGGTTATCAAGGCGAATTGCGATGCCGTTTATTTCGGCGGACCCAGCCTGAATATGCGTATGATGCGCAAGGGATACAATTTTACGCTGGAGGAAATTACGGAAGCGGTCAAGATCGCTCATAGCTTGGGCAAAAAAGCTTACGTGACCGTAAATAATCTGTTAAATGAAGGCGAAATCGAAGAGGCGAAAGACTATTTGCGGTTTCTTGAGCAGGCGGCTCCGGACGCGATTATCGTCCAGGATTTTGCCGTACTTGCTTTGATCAAGCAGTTGAACCTGTCGATCCCGGTGCATTCCTCGGTCATGATGAATGTACATAACGTGGAAATGGTTAGAGCGCTTCAAGAGATGGGCGTCACTCGGGTCGTCACGTCCCGTGAAATGGATTTGCATACGACACGCTATTTACAGGCCGTCACCGGTATGGAGCTGGAATATTTTATCCACGGCGATATGTGCTCTGTCCATGGGGCTAATTGCTATTTCAGTTCCCTGGTATTCGGAATGAGCAGCAATCGGGGCAAATGCCTCAAGCCGTGCCGCTGGGATTACCGCATCAAAAAAGACGGTAACGTCTATCCTTCCGAATACCCGCTTGCCGTAAAAGACATGTTCATGTACGAGCATATTCCGGAACTCATTCACGGCGGTATCACTTCGTTTAAAATCGAGGGACGCATGCGGGACAAAGAATTCGTCATCATGCTGGTGAATGCCTACGGAGATGCGATAGATCGCTATATCAACGATCCGGCCGGGTTCGAGCGGAGTAAGGATACGGAGCTGCTATATCAGAATCGCAAACGCGATTTCTCCACGGCCTATGCCTTTGGGCGCCCAGGGCTGTCCAATATCAATAAACGGTATGAGGGGACCGGTAAGTTCTACAGTACGGGAAAAGTATTCAGTACGCCGACGGAGGAACGGGAGTTGGGCGTGAAACGGCTCGATGAAATCCGTGACAAATGGAGCGGCGGAAGTATGGATGAAGGTGGACGGCATAGCGACAAGTTGAGTGCAACGTTACTTACGGCTTCGGGGCGAACTGAGAAGCAGTCCCTTGCCGAAGTATCGGTGCATGTAAATAATGTAACGCAGGCCAAAGCAGCATTGGAAGCCGGGGCCGACCACATTTATTTGTCGGGCGATGTTTTTGAACCGGATCGTCCGTTTACTAAGGCGGAGATTATGGAATTGGCAGCAGTTAAGGGGCAGGCAAAGTTGTATGTGTGTCTGCCGCGGATGATGACGGAGCTGCATTTTGATATTTACGATGCGCTGCTGTCTGGGGAACGCCTCCCGATTGACGGGGTCATGGTAACCAACCTGGGAGCGGTTCGCAAATTTGCCTCCAAAGGATATCCTCTTGTGGGCGATTTCAACTTGAATGTTTATAACCGGCTGTCTGCCGGATTCTATAGCGAGCTGGGTGTAGAGCGATTAACGGCATCGATGGAACTGCCGCTGCTGGATTTCACAGCGCTGCTCGCAAATTCCCCTGTACCGCTAGAAGCTATAGTCCACGGCTCTCCTGCTCTGATGTACATGGAGCATGACCTGTACGAGAATGCCGATGTATTCCAGCCGATCGGCGAGGAAGACAACCAATTCGTGGACAACAGCGTACTTGTGCTGATGACGGATAAAGGTGAAAACCCCGTTTACCGCGACGCCTATGGCCGCAACCATCTGACCTTAGCGAAGGAGCTCTGCCTTCTTCCGCTGGTGAAGGAATTGAAGGAAGCCGGATTATCCGTCTTCCGGATCGAAGGAGCGACCTACCGGCCGGAGCAATTGGGGACAATCGTCGCCACGTATAAGGCCGCTTTGGCGGAGCCGGAAACAGCCGTCGAGCTGTTCGCGGCATTAAAGCCGGTATACGCCGGCTACACGCTGGGCGCACTGCAATTTGACGGCGGACCGGCAGGAGGCGTGGCCGGAGTTGGGGCCGGAGCTGGAGCTGATAAGGTCGATACTGAGGCAGCGGCTGGACTCGTAACAAGCGGGCTGGTGTGAAGTAAAACCTGGGGCTCGATTGAAGGTGAATTAACTGGAAAATCTACAGTTAATTTACGAGAAAACAGTCCCTGCACCAATTTAACTGGAAAACCTACATCTAATTTCGGGATTCTACCCCTTAATGGTCCTGAAATGGATAAATAGCTGTAGGTTTTCCATCTATATTTTTAATTAGGCTGAAAAACCGAAAAATAGATGTATTCTATCCAGTTATTTTTTGAGAAGAGAAGACAGAGATGGGAAAGTTGCGAAGGGAGCGGTGAACATGCAAAATTATTTGGGGCCTGAGGGTGTATTGGCTAAACGGAAACAGTACTTTTACCCATGTACCAGTCATTTCTACCGGAATCCGCCACAGCTGGTCAAGGGAGAAATGCAGTACTTATACGGTCATGACGGTACGTGTTATACTGACTTTTTTGCCGGCGTTTCCGTGGTGGCCGGCGGGCATTGTAATCCAGAGATCGTGAAACGGACTGCAGAGCAGCTTGGAACGCTGCAGCATACCTGCACGATCTATCTGACCCAGCCGAACGTCGAACTGGCGGAACGGCTGGCGGGGGTACTGCCCGGCGAGTTGAGCCGGACGTTCTTTGTAAACAGCGGCTCGGAGGCCAATGAAGGCGCGCTGCTGCTCGCCCGGCTGCATACCGGGCGGAAGGGCTTTCTTGCGCTGGAGCAGGGCCTGCACGGCCGGACGTATTTGACGATGAGCGTCACAGGCCTCCGGATGTGGCGCTCCGACCCGCAGCTCGCGGAGCTTGGCGCGGATGCGGACGTGACGTTCATCCCGCGGCCGTACGAACGCGGGATAAACGCCGATGAAGCGGCACGCCGCTCCATCGATGCCCTGAAGGCGGTGCTCGCGGAGAAAGGCGGCGATATCGCCGCCATGATCGTGGAGCCGATCCAGGGCAATGGAGGCATCATCGTGCCGCCGGACTGGTATTTCCCTGAAGTGAAGGCGTTGCTGGAGCAGTACGGCGTACTGCTCATCGCCGATGAGATTCAGACCGGCTTCGGCCGCACAGGCCGCATGTTCGCCATGGATCGCTGGGGCGTCACGCCCGACATCGTGACCATGGCGAAGGCGCTCGGGAGCGGCGTCCCCGTGGCCGCGTTCGCTTCGACGGACATCATTGCCGCCAGCTTTACGCGGCCTTCGGCCTCCACGTTCGGCGGCAATCCGGTCTCGTCCGTCACCGCGCTGGCGGTGCTCGATTACATCGAAGCGCACCACCTGCCTGAACGCGCCGAACGCCTGGGCGGCCTGCTGCTCGCCGGTCTGAAGGATGTCGCCGCCCGCTATCCGCACGTCGTCTCCGAGGTGCGCGGCGCCGGCCTGATGATCGGCGCTGAGCTTTGCGCCGATGACGCCGAGCACGGCGCTCTGATGGCCGACGATGTGCTGGAGGAGATGAAGGACCGCGGGTTCATCATCGGCAAGAACGGCGTAGGCCGCAATGTGTTGGCTTTCCAGCCTCCGTTGGTCATTACGGAGGATGATATTGCCGAAATGCTGGGTGCACTTGAGCGCTCCTTGGATGCGGTGCATGAGGCAAGAGGAGGGAAAGATAATGGAGTACGCCCGTAAGGTCGGATCCAAAATCAAACTGTACAGCGAGCTGGTCATGTTCTCGCATACATTGTTTTCTCTGCCTTTTGCAATCATCTCGATGATCTGGGCTGCGGAAGGCTTCCCGACCTGGCGCGTCATGCTGTGGGGGCTGATTGCCCTTATCGGGGCCCGCAATGGAGCCAATGCGTTTAATCGTATCGTGGACCGTACCTTTGACGCGCAGAATCCGCGCACGGCACATCGCCACCTGCCGCGCATGCTGCTAGGCGAAAAGGAAGTCTTGCTGTTTGTGGTCGTCAACTACGCCATCTTTATTTTTGCGGCGGCCATGCTGAATACGTTGTGCTTTATTTTGTCGCCGGTTGCCATTTTCCTGATATCTTCTTACTCTTATACGAAGCGATTCACGTACCTGAGCCACCTGTATTTAGGCTTTACTATCGCATCGGCTCCGATCGGCGCCTGGTTTGCCGTGACCGGCCAGTTTGCTTTTACTCCGTTCATTCTCGGCACCGTCGTGATGCTGTGGATTGCCGGCTTCGATATCATTTACGGCTCCCAGGATATTGAATTCGACCGGAATCATGGGCTTTGGTCCATACCGAGCATTTTTGGCTTAAAAAACGGCCTTCGTATCGCCGCAGGTCTGCACTTAATCATGGTTATGCTGCTGATCGCGTTAATCCCGATCCGACATCTGGGCTGGCTGTACATCGCGGGAATCGCCATCGCTATCTTTCTGTTGATGACCGAGCACAAAATCATCAAGCCTTCGAATCGCAAAGTGATGCACGTAGCTTCCTACAACTTAAATCAGGTGATCAGCATGGTGATCCTGTTGTTTACCCTTTGCGACTATTTTCTGATTTAAGCTAGATCATTTTAAAAAAACACGGCAGTCCGACGGGAGTAGTTGCTCCCTGGGGAACTGCCGTGTTTTTTTGTTCTTCAGGTCTCCGCTTAGGGCCTCGAATCTCTGATCACGAATCTCGGAACTCGGATCTACGATCTCGGGCTTCGAACCTCGAATCTCGAATTTCGGATTTCTAACGGACATGAGAGCCTTTATCTCCGCCAATTTCCCGCTTTTCGAAATCTAACGGTCACCAGGGACCTTAAATATGCGAAAGGGAGCAAATTTGCTCTCAAATCAGGTCGATAAGGTCCGCTATGTCCGTTAGAATTTCAAAACCTCGGTTTTAGCCCAAATAGCGTCTTTGGTGTCCGTTAGAATTGCAAAAGGGAGCACGTGCAGGGAGGGATAATGCTACAAGCGATCCAATACGCAGAAAAATGCTCGAAGGCGGAGTATGACGCTCCAATGAACAGTAATGTGCTCGAAAGCGGAGTATGACGCTCCAATGAATAGTAATGTGCTCGAAAGCGGAGTATGATGCTCCAATGAACAGTAATGTGCTCGAATGCGGAGTATGATGCTCCAATGAACAGTAATGTGCTCGAAAGCGGAGTATAATGCTCCAATGAACAGTAATGTGCTCGAAAGTGGAGTATGGTGCTCCAATGAACTGTAATGTGCTCGAAAGCGAAGTATGGTGCTCAATGAACAGTAATTTGCTCAAAGGCGAGGCAAGGCGCTCTATGAACAGTAATGTGCTCGAAGGCGGAGTATGACGCTCCAATGAACAGTAATGTGCTCGAAAGCGGAGTATGACGCTCCAATGAATAGTAATGTGCCCGAAAGCGGAGTATGATGCTCCAATGAACAGTAATGTGCTCGAATGCGGAGTATGATGCTCCAATGAATGATATTGTGCTCGAAGGCGGGGCAAGGCACTCTATAAATAGCAATGTGCTCGAAGGCGGAGTACGATGCTCCAATGAACAGTAATCTGCCTGAAGAAGGAGTATGATGCTCAATGAACAGTAATGTGCTCGAAAGAGGAGTATGGTGCTCTATGAATAGTAATGTGCTCGTAGGCAAAGTAGGGTGCTCCAATGAACAGTAATGTGCTCGAAGGTAGGAGTATGATGCCCCATAAACAGCAATATGCTCGCAGGACGAGCAAGTTGCTCTAAGACAGCAGCAATACGCCCTAAAACGAGCGGTACACCCGAGCCGAGCAAGGTGTTCTCAGGCGCAGCAAATGCTCCAAGCGCAGCAACACACCCCCAAGGCGCAGCAAATGCTCCCAAGCGCAGCAAATGCTCCCAAGCGCAGCAACACACCTCCATGGCGCAGCAACACGATCCAAGCCTAGCAACCCGCCCCAAGGCATACAAAACGCCCTGACCACGTCGGCAGACGGGGCAGGGCGTTTATCATCGTTGTTGTTCTATCCTGATGAAGCCTCCCTAGCTTTCGCGGCCCCCGAAGTATTGGAGCAGCACCAGCAAATCGCGGTGGGCGGGGTAATGGCTGAGACGGTTGATGATGTCACGGGCTTCGTCCAGGTACTGAGCGCTCAGGCATTCGCTCTTCTGAAGCGCGTCGGAGTGCTGGATCGCAGTGATGACGAGGTCGGTGACCTCCGCAGGTGTATCCGCAGAGATGGCGCGGATGGATGGAGCCAGTTCCTCGTCCTGCAGTGCATAGAGAACGGGAAGGGTGACCTGGCCTTTACGCAGATCGCTGCCGGCGGGCTTCCCGAGTTTCTCCGCGGACTGCGTGAAGTCCAGGATGTCGTCGCGGATCTGGAAGGCCATGCCGAGCTTTTCACCAAAGCTGTAGAGCAGGTCGGCCGTTTCCTCATTAGCTCCGGCGGCTTGGGCACCGATCCGCAAGCAAGTAGCCATGAGCTGGGCGGTTTTATTTCTCGACTTCTCCAGATATTCTTCTACGGTTACGTTGTAATCGTATAGATGGGCCAACTGTTGGTATTCTCCCAGACAGAGCTGTGTAGTAGCCAGGGAGGAGAGGTCGTAAACGTACCGCTCCCGATCCGCCGAGTAGACCGAGATGAGCTCGATGACTCGGGCGGACATATAATTGCCGACATGCAGGGCTTCGTTAATGCCGAGCTTAACATGCAGGGCTTTTTGTCCTCGGCGAACCGGAGAGTCATCGATAATATCATCATGAATCAGAGAAGCCGCATGGATGAATTCGGCGGCCGCCGCGAGTCTCCATATTTTGCGTTCATCAGGAGAAGGGCCGAAGCGGCTGCCGACAATGACCATGAGCGGGCGGACTCTCTTGCCCCCGGAACGGACCAGATCGATAATACTCTTGGCAAGCGTGGAGGAACGGGGGACATCCTTGTCATGCTTGACTATATTTTCAATTTCCCTGTCGACCGACCGGAGCGGAATGTCTAGCGCTTCATCCAGTTTAAGCTTCATGCTGAACCCTCCTTCTTCATGTTGACGGATAAACGCGGAATATTCTATATTGCCTGGCTTTGTCGGGCTCGGTTGCTCTCCAACCGCAAATATAATTCCATCCCTTTAAATAAACGTTCGTCTTCAAATCTGCCGCCAGGCCGCTTGATTTGAATCTGCTTGATGACGGGAGCCAGATGGACCAGAAGGTCGATCTCCTGCCACCCCAGGCAGAGTTGGACATAAAAGCTGTATAAGTAGTCGCCGTCCAGCACCAAGCGTGTCAGAGCTTCTCCGTTGGAGGTAGCGTCACAGGCACTATGGCGAGAGAGGGCGAGCTTGATTGCGATGTAAATGGACAAGAGACGCTGGCGGCGTACCGCAGCCATCTCGTACTTTTCCAATAATTTTGCAAACGGCAGTACGTCTTCATTAGAAATATTCAATTGAATCCCGGTATCGGGCGAAATTTCGCCCTGTAACAAATGACATGCGTCTTGGATGAGCTCATGGGTCATAAGGGCACACTCCTCGGGCTGAAATGCCGCGATAGTTAAAATCTTAGGTAATAGTGTAAAAATTAGAGTAATGTGCGACGACGCACATTACTCTTTTTGAGATCAGTTAAAATACTTAAAAGTGCAAGTTCGAAAGTCGGATTTCTATAGTCGAAAGGCTATTCCGTATATAAGTACCATCTTCGAACGAGTGGAATTCTCTTCCATTGTTTCTTGAGCCAAGGCAGAACGTAGTAGTCAAGGCCGAATGTGCTGCCCGAGCCGCCGATCAATGCGACGCCTGCGGTCATGTACCAGAGCATTTCAGACGAAGCCATGCTGGACGACCAGATCATGACGCCGAGAGCCACAGTTGCTGCGGAAGCTACGGCTGTGAACAGTCCAACAATAATCATGACGCCGAGGGCGATTTCCATGAATACCATGAAGAACTGGAACACCGTGGCCAAAGCGGTAAATCCGCCGTCCGAGGAATAGAAGAAGACATCCATGAACCAGCTTACGATGCTCTTAACGAATCCTGGTACCGGCAGTGCGGTAACCGCTGTAGAAGCACTTTCGACAGCCGAAGCCGCGGTTTGGGCATCTACGGTTTGCGTAACGTTCGAAGCGGCTTCACTGGCTGCGGAGACCGCGTCACCCGCATTCGGGTTAGCAGGAATCAGGAAGATGTTCGACGGATCTTTGAAAATCTTCGGCAGTTTATCCAGACCTTCTTCCAACCACTTGTATCCGACGAAGACGCGGAGCGGGAGGAGCCAGAAGTTTGGAGAACGTTTTGCGAAATGTCCGCCGACGAAGCTTCTGCGGTTGTTTACATGGAAGAATTCATGCATCATGTAAGTCCAAACTTTGGCGAAGCCGGCTACTGTAAACAGATAATACATATTAATTAAGTGCTTGGAGAACATCGCCATGAAACCGGTGAGCATGAACATTTTGTTCGGTAGACCCACGTTGGCGACGCCGTAGCGGCTGCCGATACATACCATCGTACCGTGGAAGCCCGGTTTATAGGATTTCTTAGGTTTGTTATGAACATCGGCATGGATGTTATGGGCGATCAACGGTCCGGCTTGCTCGGCGTTTTCTACCATTTGCGGTACAGGGCGGGTTTCGCCTTCCGGAATGAAGAAAATGTTGTCGCCGACGATGTAAACATTTTCGTGATCGACGCTTTGCAGCTTGTCGTTCGTAACGATCCGTTTACGGCCTTCTTGTTTCACATCCAGCTTGCCTACCAGTTCGGAGCCTTCGACGCCTGCGGTCCATACTACGGTATCCGCTTCGAGTTCTTTGTCTCCGAGTACGACGCCGGTAGGAGTTACGCCGGTAATTTTGGCGCTGGTGATGATTTCGACATTCATTTTGTTAAGGCGTTTTGTAGCCTTTTCAATCAGCTTGTCAGGCAGGATCGGCAAAATTTTCGGTGCCATATCCGCTACAACAAGACGAACCTCACTAGGATCAATGTAGAATTCCTTGCAGAGCTCATCGCGGAACTCCGCCATTTCGCCGACCAGCTCGACACCGGTAAAGCCGGCGCCAACGACGACGAAGGACAACATTTTCCGGCGTTTGGCCGGGTTGGTCTCTTTCGCTGCCAGACCGAACTTGTTGCGGATCTGTTCTTTCAAGCGGACGGCGTCTTCATAAGACCAAAGGGTCAGGGAATGCTCCTCGGCACCCGGTATGCCAAAGAAAGTTGGCTTACAACCGGTACCGATGACCAGGTAATCGTACTTGTAAGTGTTTTTCTCGGAACGGAGTTGTTTGGAAGCAAAATCGATATGATCGATGGAGTCCAATACAACGTCTACCTTTTGACCCGCGAAAATCTTCTTCAACTCGATCTTGACTGAATCTTCCGGTGCCCGGTTGGCTGCGACTTCATGCAGTTCTGTCAAAAGAGTGTGGTAGGGATTGCGGTCAATCAGCGTAATTTCTACGTCTTTATCTTTTTTGAACAGTTTGGCCAGGTGCTTGGATGTAACGACACCGCCATAACCGCCGCCGAGAACGACTATTTTTTTCAAGAGGTTCACCTTCTCGTTATATGGTGGAAAACATGTAGTTCAGGCGTTATTTATTTCGCTTGTTCCAGCGCTTTTGTCACCAGATCGAAGTAGGATTTCAAGCTGATCGATACGCCGGAAATGGCGTCGGTTTTGCCTTCTTCATTGAATGTAAGGGAAGCTGGATCTTGTTGCTCAACCAGATAAGCTTCAGCTTTGGCTGCTTCTTCATGCCATTCGGCTTGCGCTCCGCCATTAGCCTTCATGCCGTATTTGCCGTCAACCGAGTTTTGTTTCTTGTCTTCGCCGGCTTCGTTCACGCCGCTGAAGTTGACTTTAACGATTTTGCCTGCAGCGATGACTACGTCAGCTGTTTCTTTCCAGCCGGAATGCTCGTCGAATTTGTCGCCTTCAGCATGGTAGGTGCCGTCTTTGTAAGTTCCGGCTTCAACCGGACCGGCGGTCAGGGCTTTGTCAGCCAAGTCGAAGAATTCATTTACATGTACAGATACGCCGCTGATTGCATCGGTTTTGCCTTCTTCATTCAGCGTAATGGCTTTAGGATCTTGTTTCTCGATCAGGTATTGCTCCGTTTTTTCGGCTTGCTCATGCCATTCGGAAGAAGCACCGCCGGCTTTCATGCCGTATTTGCCTTCTTTGGAATAAGTCACTTTGTCTACGCCTACGTTAGCATTGATTCCATTCCATTTAGCTTCCGTGATTTTGCCTCCGGATACTGTCAGGGTAACGTAATATTGCCAGCCGGTTTTTGCGTCAGCTTCGCCTTGTGCAAAATAAACGCCGTCTTGATACTTGCCTTGTTCTGCCGTTGTATCCGTGCTGTTTGCGTTGCCTGCGGCGCTGTTCTCAACAGGGGTGTTGTTGGCAGGTGCTGCATTATTTCCGTCTTTGTCGGAACCGCAGCCTGCAAGCAGACCAAGCAGTAAGGCACTGCACAGTAGAATGGATGCTTTTTTCATAATAAATGACCTCCAGTTATAAAATATATATATTAAAATGTGAAGACATTTTAATAACTTGCGAAGCGGGGGAGACGGCGCCGTTACAGGATTTTCAAGGCCTGAAAGGAGTCCGAAAACCTTTGCTCGATGGAATTTTAGCATATATACATATGGGTTAATGTGAAAAATATCACGTGGTATGTGATATAAAATAACCCTGAAAAACCCGGCAGGCAAGGCACTGCATGAGCTTTCAGGGTTGTAAGCGGTTGCTTAACTCTAAATTAAATTTTTAAAAATTTTAATTTTTTTTCAAAGACGCTTTTCCGGGTCTTCCGGCCCCGGAATTAATTCGACTTCGGGCACTACCGGAGCATAAGGGGAGCCGCGATAACTGAATATTTTTTTGATCTTGTCCCGTTGCGTTTTAGGCCCGAGGATGTATAACGTATCTCCCTCTTCAATAATCGTGTTGCCGCGAGGCGTGACGATTTGTTCGCCCCGGATGACCGCGGTGACCAGAACCTCTTCAGGAAGGTCCAGCTCCTGCAATTCCTTACCTATAATCTTCATTCCGGCATGGATATGAAGATGATTGATTTCCGATTTGGTCTTGCCGAGCGCTACCAGTTCAAGAAGTGAATGGGGCTGTGAATCGCTCTCTCCGGCCAATCCCAGCTTGCCGGCAAAAGGGGAGATGGTGCTTCCCTGAATGATAGCCGAAGTTAAAATGACGAAGAAAACGACGTTAAAGAACAAGGGCCCGTTAGGAAGCCCGCTCATCAAGGGATAGGTCGCCAGCACGATCGGCACGGCGCCGCGAAGCCCCGCCCAGGAAATCAAAGCTTTCTCTTTTAATGAATATTTAGCGAATAACAAACTTACGTAGACGCCGATTGGGCGGGCCACGAGCATCAAGACCATGGATAAGGCGAGACCGGGGAGCATGATTCCCGGCAATTCGGCAGGGAACACCAGCAGTCCGAGCAGCGTAAACATGGTGATCTGCATGATCCAGCCAAACCCTTTATTAAATTGAAGAATCGACTGCTTGTAAGTCAGGTCGGAATTGCCGAGAACCAGAGCCATGACATAAACCGCCAACAGCCCGCTGCCGTGAACGACTGCCGTAATGCCGTATGTCAGAATGGCAAAACCGACGGCTATGACCGGATAAAGTCCGGAGGAATCGAAATCGATGCTGTTGATGACTTTGACGGCGACCCATCCGAAGCCAAGCCCGAGCAGCAGCCCGAGACCCATTTCCATGAAAAAGGAAAAAATCAGCGGTAGCAGATCATGATTGGGATGCTGAATCCATTCGATCAAGGATACAGTCAGAAACACCGCCATCGGGTCATTGCTGCCCGACTCGGCTTCCAGCGTGGATGTAAGCCGCTCTTTGATATTTTTTCCGCCGAGGACGGAGAAAACAGCCGCGGCGTCGGTAGAGCCGACAATGGCGCCGAACAGCAGGCCTTCCTCGAACGGAACGTTCAATATATAGTAGGCGCTTATACCGATGATCAAGGTCGTAAGAATGACCCCGATGGTTGACAGTGACAAGGCGCTCGGGATAATCGGCTTGATTGTGATGTATTTGGTCTGCATGCCGCCCTCAAAGAGAATGACGATCAGGGCGAAAGTACCGACCAATTGGGCGATAAAGGCATTGTCAAAGTATATGAATCGGCTCAGAACCATTCCTGCCGCTATAAAAAATACAAGGGAGGGCAGACCAAAGCGGCTGGAAAATTTGGTGGCGAATACGCCGATCAGGAGTAAGCCGGCCAGCAGAATGACGATGGAGTCGGTATAATCGGTTAAGTCCATAGCTTCCTCCTTTTAAATTTAGGGTCATCACAAAATTGTGTTTTTATTAAATATTTAGACAAATTTATACGGTTTGCCTACAAATTGATCACTGTAAACTTTCACCTATCCTGCCGATAATGATGTAAGAAGCGGTTTAACGGAAGGAAGGACTATTCCCTTGACGGTGTACAAGACATTTATTTCACGCTTGAAGCTGAATTATGCAGCGGGCACGCTGCTAGCGTTGATCGCGGTCGGAAGCCTGATGCTCTTCACTCCGCTGAATATACCCAGGGAACAATATTTTTTGTTGGCCGGCGTGCTCGTCATATCGCTCTCTATCATGATTATGCTGGAGTGGGTTGTTTTTTCTTTGCAGGTCCGTCCGATCCGGAATTGCTTTACAGCTGAGGTCGACAGTTTTTCCACCCTGCAAAACGTATACATAAGAACGCATAGATTACCCGCCTTGGCCGTTAAGCGGATCCTAGGCCCGCATTTATTTGGATTGATGCTGCCGGCGGCGGTTATGACGACATGGCTCATCTATACCGGAAAATTAGCCATTCCGTATTTTTATGTCCTGCTTGCCTCAATGAGTGTGGTGCTTATCGCCGGAATGCATGCATTGATCGAGTTTTATTTAACTTCGTATGTCATACGACCTGTTCTTCTCGAACTGGGAGCATGGTCGCTGCGGCTGTTTGGCAAAGAATTAACGCTTGGAGGAAGAGTGCTGATCTCGATTAAGCGCAAGCTGAGATGGAGCTTTTTTCTCATCGGAGCCTTTCCGCTCTTGCTTTACAGCCTGGCGGTTCAGTTCCGGATAGGAGCCTGGAATCTAGGCGACACTTCGTATTGGCAGTGGGCCGTTTATATCCTGTTTGTCGGTCTCGGTTTTGCCTTTGTCGGCTCGAGGCTGCTCACCCGGGAGATCGTGCTGCCGATCCAGCATCTGTACGAAAAGATGGCCGAAGTGAAGATCGGTCATTTGCGGAGCGGGGCCAACGATTTATTCTCGGATGAATTCTCACGGCTCATTTCCGGGTTTAACCATATGCTGCGCGGCATAAAAATACAGGCCGAGCGCAACAATCAGCTGCTGGAGAGCTACTTCGCAACCTTGGCGGCAGCCCTTGACGCTCGCGACCCTTATACGGCGGGACATTCGTTGAGGGTTGCGGAATATGCGGTCGGCATTGGCCTGCTTGCCAAGCTTCCGGAAGAGGAAATTCATGACTTGAGGAAATCAGCGCTGCTGCACGATATCGGCAAAATTGGAATGCGTGATGCGGTTCTGTTAAAAGAGGGCCGCTTGACCGACGAGGAGTGGGAGCAGATCAAACAGCACCCCGCGCTTGGAGAGGCCATTTTGAAGCAGATCGAGCCGGCGGATGCCATGGCTCCGTTCTTGCCTGGTGTAAGATCGCACCATGAACGTTATGACGGAGGCGGATACCCGGACGGATTAAAGGGAGAGGACATCCCTTTGTTTGGCCGGATCATTGCGGTGGCTGACGCTTTTGACGCCATGACTTCCAACCGGCCTTACCGGAAAGGGCTGGATGAGCAGCAGGCGATTGCGATTTTGGAGAAAGGCGGCGGAACTCAATGGGATCCGCATTTTGCAAAGCTGTTTGTGGAAGCCTACCGGAAAAATAAAGAATCAAAAAAGGCCCCGTGATGCCCGCGGGGTCTTTTTACGTAATGAGGATAATTTTGGAATAGTGTAGAAAGCCCGTCTCCGGTTCAAATGAAGCGGGGAAGGGTATTTACAAATACACGGAAACGGGAATGTTTCCGATACTCAATCAGCCTTGACTATAACGGATTAGGAGTTGATGCGAGATGGATCACAACGTATTTAAAGGTAAATGGAATCAGATAAAAGGGGAAGCAAAGCAGCAGTGGGGCAAGTTGACGGATGACGATCTGGATGTCATTGACGGTGAAAAGGATAAATTGGTGGGTAAGCTCCAGGAACGTTACGGGCACACGAAGGATGCCGCTGAGCGTGAATACAATGACTGGGCCCGCAACCGCGAGTAGCCTTCGCATCTTGTCTGGCCTATAAAGTACAGGTTCAAGAAGTCGGCTATCAAAAGACGACTTCTTGAATTACCTCTATAATGGAGGCGAAAACGGATGTATATTTCCCGCGTAGTTACCGGAAGAATTATCGAGATGCGGGGAGACAGTGTGGTGACGGTTCAGGGAGACACGGTCAACACCTACAATCTCCGCTATTATACGCTCAGGGATGTCGAAGTTGAGCCTGAGTTCGAGGCAAGTCCCGAGCTCTGTCCCGAACCCGGCGGACTCCGAAGCCGATTTCGACGCTGGGCACGAGAGGGCGCAGGGACCGCATTTCTTCCCTGGCCGTTATTTTGGAAAAAAGACGCGAATCGCATCTGATTTGCGTTTTTTTTGTGCAAAAATCAACTATTTTCCGAAAAAATGCCAATTGACTCATTTTGCTTTTTTCTGCATGTGTTAATATGGAAATAGGCTGCGAAGAACTACATGACCTACGGGAGTGAGCATATGGGCTTTGGCAAGATGTTTCTGCTTAATTTGGGGCTGCTGATCACGGTTGCTTATCTGGTAAATGTAATATACAAATATGCTTTCACCAAAATTTCTTTTAAAATCAATTATTTTTTATCGTTGGCTTTATTCATTTTCGCAGGCTGGGTTTGCATGAAATTCGGTTTTCAATTAAACAAAGATGTAATTTTTGACCTACGCGTCGTACCTTTGATTATTGCATCTGGCGTCTATATGCAACCGCTGGCGCTTATGGTTATCGGTGTAGGGATCGGGCTGGCAAGATTGACCTTCGGCGTGAATGATGCCGCTATTGCGGGCCTTATCAACCTTTCGATACTAGGGGTTGTTTGTGCCGGTCTAAGTATTTGGATTAGACGAAGCAACTATCGGCTTATAGTAAAGGGAGCTATTACGATAGGGATCGTTAATATTCTTAACACGATTAACATAGCCGTATTCGGCGTTCTACCGATGAAAAAGTACATGCTGGAGATCGTGCCGGTTACCTTTCCGTTGACGTTGGTGCTTAGCGTGGTATTTGCGCTGATTCTCTGGGACTTCCAGATTGAACGGAGGCAAACGCTGGAACTCAAGTACGCCAATGAATTACTGCGTAAGCAGACGGAAGAACTACGCACGGCGAAAATCGTACTGGAAGAACGGGCGAATCAGCTTGCGCTGGCTTCGCAGTATAAGTCGGAGTTTTTGGCCAACATGTCCCACGAACTGAGAACGCCATTGAATGGAATCATCAATCTGGCCCAGATTATCTCCGAAAGCGAAGGCGGGGACGAGGCTGCGAATGGAGATGACACGCCTAATTACGGGACGATCATTTATAAGTCGGGACAAGATCTGCTTAAGCTGATCAATGATATTTTGGATCTGTCCAAGGTAGAAGCGGGCCGGCTGGAGGTTGTGCAGGAGGATGTCGTCATCGCTGAGATGGCGCAGATGCTGGACATGCACTTCGAACATGCGGCGGATCGGAAGAACGTGGCGTTTGAAATCCGCATTGAGGAAGGCCTCCCCTGCACCATTCTTTCGGATGCTCAGCGGATCGGGCAAATTTTGCGTAATTTGCTGTCCAATGCTTTTAAATTCACCGAGAAGGGACAAGTCAAACTGGAAATCCGCAAGACGGGTGCAAGCGACATGATGCAGGGAGAGTGGATTGTCTTTGCCGTAACCGACACCGGGATCGGGATACCCGAAGATAAGCATACGACCATTTTTGAAGCTTTCCGTCAAGCGGATGGTTCCATCAGCCGCAAATACGGGGGAACGGGTCTCGGATTGCCGATCAGCAGAGACTTGGCCCGATTGCTCGGAGGGTTCATCCGTTTGCAGAGCAAGGTTGGCTTAGGTAGTACGTTTTCCCTTTATTTACCTCTGACTTCGGAAATGAAGGAGCAAGGAACAAGGGAGATCGATCCGATAAAAACGGATACGGTTGCTTTAGGCAGCCATTCCTAGCTACAATAATAAGAAATTCTAGCAAAAGAGGGATAGCAAATGAATAAGCAAGTCATTTCAACAACATCAGCACCAGGAGCGATCGGACCCTATTCACAGGCTGTTCAAATCGGCGATTTTGTGTTTACATCGGGGCAACTGGGCTTGATTCCCGAGACCGGCGAACTTGCCGAAGGCATTGAAGGACAGACGCTTCAGGCGCTGCGCAATGTAGGTGCTATATTGGAAGCGGCGGGATCCGGATTGGATAAGGTCGTTAAAACCACGGTATTCTTGCAAGATATGAATGACTTTGCCAAAGTGAATGAAATTTACGGAAGCTTTTTTTCCGAGCCCTTCCCTGCCCGCAGTGCGATCCAAGTAGCACGCTTGCCTAAAGACGGGTTGGTGGAGATCGAAGTGATCGCTTCTAAATAAGATAGACTGGGGCTATAGCCCCAATAACAAGAGGGGTACAGACCTGTAATGGTTTGTACCCCTTTATCTTCGTAGAATTGTAAATCAGATCCTCTGTTTGATCTGATGAAACCAAAGAAGCTTCAGTCACGATCCCTGGCCCGGATGAAAAGCAGGCCTATGGCAAACGCCAAGAGGATGGCGGCCGCCAAGCCGGCGGTGAAAAATAGGATGCGTTCTTCATAGTGTTTAGCGGCTATAGCCGCAAATCCCCAGGCGACGGGAAGAGGGAGAACACCGTCCCTTGTCATGCTGCCGATGAGAATAATGGCGATGGCCCCGATGATAAGCAAGGCGATCGCTGATGTGGAAGGAGCAAGACCGGGAAACAGCCCGGCGTGTTGAATGATGACCTGCAGGTTGACCAAAGTGGCTGTTACGATCCAGCCCGTATATAGGCTGAACGGGAGCCTTAGGAACCAGGTTTCCCCTAAGGTAGGGCGTTCGATTGTCCGCGTGAGCCGGTATAACCCCGCAAGCGAAATGAGCAGCAGCACCATGGCGATAAAGGAAAGAACAAGGTATTCATAATGCCAGAGCAGAAGCCATCCCATATTTAACAGACAGGACGGAATAAACCATAACGAGTAGGAAGTAATCCAGGGATCCCGGGAGCCTTTACGGCGAAAGAGATACACTAGGGAGCAGCCGACCAGCACATAGATGAGGCTCCAGATCATAAAGGCATAACCGGCAGGTGTCAGCAGGGTGAAATAACGTTTTGACAGCTCACCGGTACCAGCCCCGCCCAGCGGGATGGCTTCCGCGAGAATATTCATGGCGATGACGGCCAGAAAGAACAGGCAGTTCCACCACAGAAGGGTCTTTGTTTTGAACATATTATAGAAACCTCCTTCGGGCAGTTATAAGAGGGTTGTTCCCGTTTACTATATGAATATACCCAAAACGCAGGAAATGATTTCCGGATCGCTGAAAAAGAAAACAGGGATTCGGCTGCGGTTTTATATAGACACGGTTTCGTATAAGATAGAACTAGTGCGTTTTTTAGTCCATTGGACACGAATCAGGAAATGACGGGAGATCATCATGAATCAACGCCTTTATGGAATTTGGCTCGGAGATGTATTGTTTTGTTTCTCCGGTGAAATATCAGAAACCAAAGTCGATGCGTGGACGGCGGCGGTCAGACCGCTGGAGCCGACAACCGGAGTACGCCCGTTTCAGCATGCCGCGCTAAGACTTGCGGAAATTCGGTACCCGGTCTCCTCGGGGCGCAGAATGACGGCAACCGGCGACCGCAAAGGGTTGATTGGCAGAACGCTGGAAGGGCTGGCTTTGCCGGTTCAGGAAACTTGGCAGTTGTTGTTGAACTGGGATGAGAGCTATTTTGCAGCTAACGGAATAGAGCCGGGTCCAGAACTGGAGTACTGGAGTGTGGCGGCCCGGTTTGCGCTGGATTTACTGCTGCGGGGCAAAATCGTTCCGGGGGCGAAGCCGGGAGCGGGTGTGCTGGGGCGCAGACGGGGAACGCAGGCCGCCATAAGCGCGGTTTGGGGACCGTACCTGATAGATGATGACGAGGTGACTTTTCGTCAGCTGGCGGCATCCATGCCCCCCGTGGCTTTGGCCGCAGTACAGCCGCTTGCGTTATTGGAAAACGGCTTACTCGGTGATCGGCAGCTAGCGCTGCTGCATTCTTTTTTGACAGCGATGATAGATTATGAGGTCCGGAAAGCGGTCTTGGACCTGGGACGGAAGCTGAATCCGGCGCGGGCCGATTATCGCAGGGGATATTCTCCGCTTACCGAGCTGTGGTGGAACGGACTGCTCAGTGCTGCAATTCAGCCGGATATTCAAGGAAACACGGCTGAAATTGAGCATCTGACAGAGGAGATTGCGGAAGCCGGGGGAGCGCGGCCGAGCGCGGCAGATGAAGATGGGGAAGATGGAGACGCCGGCTCGCTGAGATTATGCTTGAGAGTCGAACCGATTCTGGATAACGGCGGATTTGAACGGGAGCAGGATTTCCGTTGGAAGCTGTCGTTATGGGGAGAAGGAACAGAGGATCCCTCAGTGCTGCTTCCTGCGGGTTTAATCTGGAGTTATCCGGCTCCGGATATGAACATCCGCGGACGGAAGTATCGGAATGTGCACCAGAATTTTCTTCTTCGTTTGAAAAAGGCGGCGGATTTGTCAAACGAGCTGGCCGCTGCGATGGAAACGGCCCGGCCCGAAGTGTTGGAGCTGTATCCCGAGGAGATGTATTCCTTCCTGAGCCGCTCCGTTGCCCTGCTTCGCAAGCATGGCGTGAACGTGCAAATGCCTTCCCGGTGGACCCGGGAAGGCAGACGCAGCGCCGGCGTGAAAATCAAGGCGTCAGGCTGGGAGAAGGAGCGGGGGGATAAAGAGCCGGCAACGGGGCTTGGAATCGGACAGTTGGTTGCTTTTGAAGCTGGAGCGGTGCTGAATGGGGAGGAGCTGAGCCGGGAGGAACTGGCGGAGCTGGCCGCCTCCAAATCCCCGCTCGTCTTTTTCCGCGGAGAGTGGATCGAGATTGACGTTAAGGAAATTCGCCAGGTGCTGAAATTCATGAAACGTCAAGAGAGCGGGACCATGACGTTTCGGGAGTTAATGTATCTGGCTTCCGGAGCCGATCAGGATAACCGGTTCGATGGTTTGCAGGTGGAGACGGTGGAAGCGGAAGGACTGATGGCCGTTTTGATGTCCGGAGAAACGGTACGGTCATTTTCGTCACGCCAGGTGCCCGAAGCGCTGAACGGAACGCTCCGCCCTTATCAGGAGAGAGGCTTCCAATGGCTCTCGTCGATGCGTCAGCTTGGTTTTGGTGCGCTGCTTGCGGATGATATGGGGCTCGGTAAAACGGTCCAGGTCATCACGGAGCTGCTCGACGGAATGGAAACCTCACCGGGTACCTGCTTGATTGTTTGCCCCACCTCGCTCCTTGGGAATTGGCAGCGGGAGCTGGAGCGATTTGCCCCGGAAATGAAGGTGTATGTTCATCACGGGAGCGATCGGCTGCATGGAGAACCCCTAATGAGAGAATGCCATGAGAGCGATGTGGTTCTGACAACCTACCAATTGGCCGGACGGGACGGTATGGAGCTCCGCAATTTGGAATGGAAAACCATCGTCCTCGATGAGGCGCAGTATATTAAAAATTATGGCACGAAGCAGGCTCAGAGCGTGATGAAGCTGAGCGCGCCGCAGCGGATCGCCATGACGGGTACGCCGGTAGAGAACCGCTTGAGCGAGCTGTGGTCGATCTTTCAGTTTTTGAACCCCGGCTATCTGGGAACGAGCGCCTCGTTCCGTGCCAAATACACATCCTCCGGAGAAGGACAGCCAGCCGAGCTGGGCCGGCTACGAAGGCTGGTAGCTCCGTTTCTGCTTCGGCGGTTAAAGAGCGATCCGGATATCCGCAAGGATTTGCCGGAGAAAATCGAGCTTAAGTCATACTGTTCCCTGACTGCGCAGCAGGCCGGAATGTACGAGGCGGTAACGGCGGAGCTGATGTCCAAAATCGGAGAAAGCGGGGGAATCGCCCGCAAGGGACTTGTATTGTCCTCGCTGACCCGGCTTAAGCAGATTTGTAATCACCCGCGGTTGGCAGCCGGAAGACCTTTATCGGGTGCTGCCGCGGGGATGGAACGGTCGGGCAAAATGGAGCGGTTGACGGAGCTGCTGGATATCATTATGGATAATGGCGAAGCGGCGCTCATATTTACGCAGTATGTGCAGATGGGCGAGCTGCTTCGGGAAGAGTTGGCCCGGCGTTACGGTACAACTCCGTTTTTTCTGCACGGCGGGGTCGTAAAGCAGGAGCGCGACGAAATGGTCAGATCTTTTCAGGAAGGCTCGGGAGTCCCGATCTTCGTGCTTTCGCTTAAGGCTGGCGGAGTCGGGCTGAATCTGACGCGCGCGAATCATGTGATCCACTATGACCGGTGGTGGAATCCGGCGGTCGAGAATCAGGCGACGGATCGGGTGTTCCGGATCGGACAGCAGAAAAATGTGGAGGTCCACAAGCTTATCTGCCAGGGAACGTTAGAAGAGCGGATTGATGAGCTGATCGAGCGCAAAAGATCGCTTTCGGAACAGGTCGTCGGTTCAGGCGAACAATGGCTGACGGAAATGTCCGACGACGAGCTCCGTAATCTGATCGCGCTTCAATCGGGGAGCATCATTGAGGAGGAAGTGAGATGAGCCGGACACTTGCTGTTCCAAAGAACGTTCATATGGAGCCCGTGCCGGGAGGATTGCAGATCGTACTTCCCCTTGAGATGACGGAAGACAGAAAGCGTCCGCGACGAGCGCGCGGCGCTGCTACTCAAGGGAATGATGAGGTGCCGGTCTGCACGGTCGTACTTCCGGCATATTCGCCCGGCGGCTTGGAGAGCCGGGAGCTGCTGCGGCAGTTGGAGAGCAGCCCGCTTGTTCTGGCCGGGCTTCTCGAGGAAGGGGCGGGGGTGCTGGACGCCCTGCTGCCCGTGCAGCCGCCTTGGCGGCAGCCTGGCGTTGGCAAGGCCGGGTCGCCAGAAGCGAGACCCGGCTCGGAAGCGGCGGCTGTTGCCGGCCCGGCGGCGTGCACCTGCGGCGCCCCCGGCTGCGGCCATGCCGAGCGCGCCATGACCTATGGCGACGCCGCCTGGGCGGCCGACGCCGGCCTGCGGCTGGCGCTGCTCGGCTGGACGCCGGAGACGCTGGCGGCGGCCGTCCTGGACCGGTGGGCAGCGCTTCAGCCGCTGCCCGATCCCGATGAGGCCCTCCGCCAGGCGGCGGGAGGGCCGGAGGCAGCATCGCGCGGGGGCGCGGGCGATGGGCCGAACATCGCGGAATGGCTCGCGGAGATGGCGGGGCAGGGGCGGTTGCACCAGCCCGGGCCGCAGTTCCACGATGTGAAGGCGGCCCTGCGGGAGCTTGGTTCCCCTGCGGCGGCAGGGGAACCGGCTGTCCCGCAGGCTGGCCGCCCACGCGCCGTGGAACCCGCCAGCGCCAGCCGCGAGCCGGGGCCCGATTCGGCCCCGTGGGCAGCGCTGCTGCCCGGCGTTTCCGGAGCGGCCAGGGGTTTGCCCCTGGTCGCCGGCCGGGTCATGGAGCGCGCGGCGGAACTCGCCGCTGCGCAGCAAAACAAGCCGCGCTGAAATGGCGCGGCTTTCTTGTGCCTGCGGAGAATCGTGCCGCAGGCTCTTGCTATTGAGGGAGCGGCGCTCCGGCGGCTCCCATAATCTCCTTGCGGAGCCCGTGCATTTTTTTGTCCAGGGCGTCCGCCGCTTTGGCGGCTTCAGTGAGCTCCCGGATGACATGGGGCGGCACTTGCTTTTCATATTTATAAAATAAGATATGCTCCATGCTGGCCCAAAAATCCATAGCTAGCGTACGCATCTGGATCTCCACCTTCATCCAGCGCTGCCCTTCGAATAATGTAAGCGGAACAGCGACGATCACATGCAGGCTTTGGTAACCGTTAGGTTTTGGATTCATGATGTAATCTTTAATCTCAAGAATCCGGATATCTTCACGCTGGCGGAGATGCTCCAGTAAACTGTAAATATCCTGGGCAAAAGAGAACACGATCCGCATACCCGCGATATCATGGATTTTATTCACCATACTGTCGACATTCAACTCGAAGCCTTTGCGCTCCAACTTCTCCAGGATGCTTCTTGGCTCCTTGATTCGGGTTTTGATGTGCTCTATCGGGCTGTACCCGTTATGGATTTTCCACTCGCTCTGAATCAGCTTGATTTTGTTCTTTAATTCATCCAGTGCAAGCTGATACAGGATCGGAAGCTTCTTCCATTCTTCCAGCTTGCGCAGCTCGTCATCGCCGATCTCCCACCGGTACAGTTCCCGTAAATCCAACTTGTTCAGCAGGCCATCCTTGTTATCTTCGTTTGACATACTCGTCTGATCTACTCCCATTTCTTTTGTCGTACCTATTTCTTATTGTAACGTGATCGGCTTGTAGATTTCAAAATAAGATTCAATCTTTAATGGGGGTGTATATAATTAGGGGGATTTTTTGGGTCTAATTTAACGCCATCTCATCTATGATGAGAAATAGAGGGGAAACCTCCGGCAACGGCACCATAACACAGCAAAAAAGCCGCCTAGGGGTAGTTATCCAACTCCCCAAGACAGCTTTCCCGATTTGATACCGCTCCAACCGCAATGCACGTTATTTGTTCAAGGGCGAGCCGTCGCCGTATCCGGGATGATTGTAGTCCGTATTTGACAGGTTGTTCAGTACGCCCATGTCCATGATGGCCTTGCGGGTCCGCTCGCTTCCGGTCCGGTAAAGGAGTACGTAAAGTTCGGTCAGCTGTCGGTTGAACTGTTCCGGAGCCTCGTCATGGTCCGCGGATTTGAACGGCACTGGTGCGCGTTTTAAGGTGTATTCGTCTTCGTCATGCAGCCCGGCGATTTTATCCCGGAGCAAGGTCAGCTCTTCTTCGTCAAGAAGCACTTCGAACTCGGTAGAATCGTTCGGCACTTCCTGAATGAGCCGGTGCGTAACGGATACATAGTATGGGGTTCTTGGGATGGTCACTTGCCGATTCCTCCTCTCTTGGATGGGATGCGATTCTACTCTTTTTTACACGGAGCCTATTCTTGTGAATCAAAGGACTGATTTTCACAGAAGCTGTAAATCTGGTATGATAACTTCTAGAATTCATATTTATACTAACTGTTTAAACTATTGAAAAGGGTAAATAGCTTCCTTGCGGATGACTTAGGAGGAAGCAGATGAATGGGAGGACTTCAGTCATGAATTTTTTACAGCGAATTAGAGACGGTGCTGGGAAAGTGACCGACCGCGCGCAAAATGCCGTGGAAATCGGGCGTCTGAACACACAAATTTCGAATATCGAACGAGAGATGGGGCTTTATTTTCAAAGGATGGGCGAGGCTTTCTATGAAGGGTATACCCGTAAGGATATGTCCAACGCGGAAAAGGAAATGGTAGAGCTCGCCAAAACCTGCGATCTGCTGTCGGAGGAGCGGGATGAAATCCGGGCCAAAATCGCCGAACTGAAAAATGAACGTTTGTGCGGGGCTTGCGGCAAAGCGATTACAGAGGATGCGCTGTTCTGCCAATACTGCGGCCATAAGCTGGAGAAACCGAAGCCCGCGCCGGCGAGTCGGGTGAATGAGCCTGAACGTGAGCCTTCGAAAGAGCCTTCAGAAGAGTATTCAAGGGAGTATCCAAGAGAGCCGGAACCGGTCAAGGAAGCCAAGACGCCTATCAATCCGCTTTCTTTGTACGAGGGGCCTGTGACGGATGAGACCCTCATTTATAAAGAACCTAAGGAGCAGCAGCCTCCTGTGGACCGGGAGCATGAAGAGCGGCGTTTGCGTGAACTGGAACGGGAACGGGAGCGCCAGGAGGAACTGGACCGTCGTATCCGTACCTGGAAAGAGGACGTAGAAAAGCCGCGTGAGCAAGTTTCATCCTCGATGGAAACCGGGATCCCGACGGCAGATTGCCAAATCTGCTCCGCCGCCCTGGTCAAGGGGACGAAATGGTGCCCGCATTGCGGCGCTGAGCAAATCTAAAGCTTCGTATTCAAAAGATTCACCAAGTTGTAATAAGTGGCGCCATGCAATCTGCGGTATGATCCGTAGTAGGAGTTAGGCGCAGTTTTTCTGCCGGCACGGGGAGCAGAGATTATTCTCTTGCACCGTGCCGCTTGCGTTTTACCCGTTTAGAGGTTGTTCAAAAGGTCATCTTTCCACGACGAAGTAGATCAGGATGCGGACTCGACGTCGAGTCTTGAATTACTTTTTGAACACGAACTTCTATTGCGCAGTCTTCGGGATGAGGCAACGCTGGCGGGGGAACGCTTAAGTTTAGAATCAGAATGAAGGGAGAGCTTGAACCATGGAATGCATTGTTCACTTTGAGGTACATCATCCGAATGAAATCAAAGAATTGCGAGGTTTGATCTTTTTAAAGGAAGGCCAGGTGCCGTCCGAAAGGGACTTTCTGACGATGTTCGAGGAAATGGGTTATAAGCTCCGTCTGGAAGACAGGGATAATCTGGTGTTCAAACCGGTAGAGGCCGGGGCGAATTACAGTAAAATACGGATTCGGCGTCTTGATACGGGAGTGAAGAGCTACAAGGAGGATACGGAACTGCGTTCTTTGCTAGGCAATTTCCTCCAAGGAGAGTCCAGACCGATATAAGAGGTTCGAATCTTGAATTACTTTTTGAACTCGCACTATAAGAGTCCGGGAATAAAAAATTTCCTCTTTATTTCCCGGCCCGGTTTGCGTTATACTTCTAACATTGCATGAAAATCGACATTTGTTTTCATATATTTTCTCGTATATGTGCAGGAATAGGCCTGCATGTCTCTACCCGATCACCGGAATGATCGGACTACGGGCAAAATTCATGGTTGTGGCGGTTGCCGGTCGACGGGCTTGTCTCGGCGGCTCGGGTTGAACAGCGTGGCGCAGCCTGTTTTTTGCCTTTTGTCAGTCCATTTTCCGGTATGGGAAATGGGCTTTTCATGCTGTAAACCCAATTATTTTTAATAGCATCAAGCAATAACACGAGGAGGAAACGCCAAATGAAATTGTTGAGAGACAAAGTGATGACGGAGGGCATCGTGCTCGGGAATCAGGTGCTCAAAGTGGATTCTTTTCTGAATCATCAAATGGATCCGGTACTGATGAGGGAAGTAGGGAGTGAGTTCGCCCGGAGATTTGCCGGAGAAGGCATAACTAAAGTGTTGACGATTGAATCGTCGGGGATTGCCCCGGCAATCATGACGTCTTTGGAGCTTGGGGTACCGATGATCTTCGCCCGAAAGCATAAATCACTTACTTTGAAAGACGATATTCTGGTCGAAAAGGTGTACTCGTTTACCAAACGGGAGACCAATGAAATTACGGTGTCGAAGAAGTTTTTGCTTCCTGGGGACCGGGTGCTGATCATCGACGATTTCCTGGCTAACGGGGAAGCGGCGTTCGGTTTGGCCCGGATCGCGGAGCAGGTAGGGGCGAGCGTGGCAGGCATCGGCATTGTGATCGAAAAATCGTTCCAGCCGGGCGCCCGATTGTTGGGAGAAGCGGGCTACCGCGTCGATTCGCTGGTTCGTATCGCTTCCCTGGAGAACGGAACGATTACTTTTGTTGACGAAGTGCATGAAAGCTTATAACGATAACAAGGCTATATAACATAGGAGTCTAAAAACAGACAGATATCATGAGTCACCATGGGGAGGAGCCATATTCAGATGGAACGCGAGCGTATTTTTCAAAGAAACCGGCACCCGTTCAAAACGTTTTCGCTGGGAATCCAGCATGTATTGGCTATGTATGCGGGAGCAGTCATCGTACCGCTGATTGTCGGCGGGGCACTCGAATTTTCACATCAGCAACTGACTTACCTGATTTCGATTGACCTGCTTGCCTGCGGGGTAGCGACCTTATTGCAGGTTTGGGGTAACCGTTTCTTCGGCATCGGGCTGCCGGTTATGCTAGGCTGCGCGTTCCAGGCCGTCTCACCGATGATTGCTATCGGAGGAGCAGAGGGGATGGGCGTTACGGCAATCTACGGGGCGATCATCGCCTCCGGGTTGTTCGTCTTCCTGTTCTCCGGATTGTTCGGCAAGCTGATTGCTTTCTTCCCGCCGGTCGTTACCGGTTCGGTTGTTACGATTATCGGGGTCACCTTGATTCCTGTGGCGCTGACTGACCTTGGCGGCGGCGACGTTACCCAGAAGGATTTCGGCAGTCCGACCAATTTGGCGCTCGGCTTTGGGGTACTTATCTTCGTTATATTGATGAACCGGTTCGCCAAGGGATTCCTGCAATCCATTTCAGTTCTAATCGGATTGATAGCGGGGACGCTGGTAGCGGCTCTGATGGGCGAAGTCAATCTGACGCCACTGAAGGAAGCGAGTTGGTTCCATATGGTCCAGCCGTTTTATTTTGGAGTTCCGACGTTTCACGCCTCTGCCATCTTAACGATGATCCTTGTCGCCATCGTCAGCGTGGCGGAGTCCACCGGGGTATTTATGGCGCTTGGCAAAATCGTGGATAAGGATATCACCTCGAAAGACCTTTCGCGCGGTTACCGCGCCGAAGGCCTTGCCATCATGCTCGGCGGTCTTTTTAATTCATTTCCATATACGACTTATTCGCAAAATGTTGGGCTCATCCAAATGAGCAAGGTCAAAACCCGGGATGTTATCGTCGTTGCCGGCAGCTTGCTGGTTCTGATCGGCTTTGTCCCGAAAATTGCGGCCCTGACCCAACTCGTCCCTACTTCCGTGCTTGGCGGAGCGATGATCGCGTTGTTCGGTCTGGTGCTGTCCTCAGGAATCCGGATGCTTGGCGATCAAGTGGATCTCAACCGGCATGAGAATCTGCTTATCATTGCTTGCTCGGTAGGTATGGGTCTCGGCGTTACGGTCGTGCCGCAAATTTTTGATGCTTTGCCGGCCTGGCTTCGCATTTTGGTCGATAACGGCATCGTGGCGGGAAGCTTTACCGCGATTGTAATGAACCTGCTGTTTAACGGATTGAAGGGCGGCCAACGGAAACCGGCTCCCGTGACGGAGGAATAGCCGCCCTTAACATCGATAGGCCGTGCGGTAAGCCTGAATTACATGCGGTTTAACTGTTTTTCTGCCAATTCTCCGATCCAGGGGAGCTTCAACCATTTTCCTTGCAGCGCAGCCAGCATAAGAATAAGCCAGAGCACCAGACCCAGCAGGGAAAGGAGCAGGCCTACCACGATGCCGATGATCGGCAAAAAGCCGGCCAAGGCATGGAAGACCATCAATCCGGCAAACAGAATGACGGACTGCAAGGCATGGAAGAGCACGAAGCGGCTTCTGCGTTCTATGGCCAGAAAGGCGATGCCGCCCACGAAGGCAAACAAATAACATAGAAATCCGGCGAAATTCTCGGACAGGCCTGTCGAAGACTTGAAATGGGACACGGTAAACACCTGCTTTCCAATAACGGATAACCTTCCATAGTCTCAATGTATGACGAGCCTAGGGCGGGCAGAACCGATTTCGACAGGCGCATTACGGGTCTCTGACCTGAACCATTTATCCAGAATATCGTTTACAATGACCTCCGCGGCTTCCGGCCTGCGGAGGTTTTCCATTTCTGCCCGGACGAGGGATAGACGGTCTTCGTCAAGGAGCAGAGCATCGATCCCCTGGCAAAGCGACGGAGCGTCCTCCGCAATGAAGGCGATGCCCTTATTGTGCAGATAGCGGGCATTGTTAAGCTCCTGGCCGGGAACGGGCCGATAGAGGAAAATCGGCAGCCGGCAGGCCAGCGCTTCCGACAGCGTGATTCCCCCGGGCTTCGTAATAATGCAGTCGCTGGCCTGCATCAAGAGAGAAACTTCTTGCACAAATCCGAATAAGTGAAAGTCCGGATGTTCGCCGAACCGGGATTCCAGATCCTTGTACAATTCCCTGTTTCGTCCACAGACCGCCAAGATTTGATAATCGCCTTTTTCCAAAAGCGTCCTGCAGATATCCCGGTTTCCTTGCATGACACCGTAGGCTCCGGCCATGAGCAGCACAGTTTTCTTGTCTGGATTCAGCTTTGTACGGAATTCGGCCGTCTCCTCGGGAAGATGGCAAAAATCGGGCCGCAGGGGGATGCCGCTGGCAAGGACGCGATCCCCGGTTATTCCGCGGTTTATCATTTCTCTTTTCATATCCTCGGTTGCTACATAATACCGGTCTATCTCCGGATGAAGCCATCTGGCATGAACATCGAAATCAGTGATAATATTGACGAGCGGCAGGCTCCTGCCCGTTTTCTTGATCATGCCCGGCAAGGTCATTTGAGGAAAGGTATGGATAACAAGGTCCGGTTCGTGCAGATGCAGAGCCTCTTTCAACTTTCCTGTTCCAAAGAAGTTCAGCGCCCGCAGAAAGGAAGCTCTGGGCGGCAGATCCTTCGTTATTTCATAAGCGGCTCCGTAGACGGCCGGTAGTACCTTGAAGCTGCTTAAATAGATGAACTTCGTCAGCTCGTTCAGCATCGGATGCGCTTCTGCCAACAAATCGAGCAGCACGACATCCTTGATCCCTTTGCTGTGAAAGCATGTCTCTACCGCTTTGGAGGCGCGCAGATGCCCGTCTCCGTAGCTTGCGTACAGGATCATGATTTTGGGAGGTTTATCGATCAATGGAGATTCCTCCTGTTCACGTTTTTTGGAGCGCGGGTAAAATGAATTTTTCCAGCAAGCCCTTCGGGTTTTTAAACCGGTTGACCCGGCTCTCCGAGGTGAACACGACGACGGCTTCCAGTTCGGGAATTACATAAATTTGCTGACCTCCATGACCATGGGCGTAACTGTAGTGCGTTCCGCCGCTTTCTGCGCTCCACCAATGAAACCCGTATCGCCCATAATTGTTAAATGGGGTACAGTGGGGTGCCATGGATTCATCCAGCCAATGAGCGGACAGCAAGCTCCGGCCTTCCCATGTTCCTTTTCCCAGGCAGAGAAGGCCGATTTTCAGCATATCGCGCGCCGTCATGTGAAGCCCGATGTGTCCGCTGGAATGTCCCTCCGGACTGCTGCCCCAGGCAACACGGGATATTTCCAGGGGGCGGAATAAGTACCGGCTCGCATATTCAAGCGCGCTAAACCCTGTCCATTTCGTAAGCAGTATCGAGAGTAAATGGGAGCCGGCGCTGCAGTACTGAAAGGTTCCGCGCTGCTCCGGTACTACCGGAAGCCGCAAAATAAAGTCGGCCCATCTGCGGCTCTGATGGAAGCGCCGGATAAACCGTTCTCCCAGCCGGGGGCCGGTTTGCCAGTATAGACCCGTTGTCATCGTCAGCAGTTCCCGCAGCGTCAGTTCCGCCCATTTGGGATCTGGACGCTGCGGCGCATGCTCCTTGACACTGTCCCAGACCGGACGGTCGAGACCGGGCAAACGACCCTGCGCTTCGGCGATTCCGAGCAGTAAGGATATCACGCTCTTGGTCGCGGACCTGAGGTCATGCAGCGTCAAGGAATGATATCCATTGTAGTAGTTTTCAAATCTTAAGGTTCCTTCTTGCGCGACGAGAAAGCTGCGTATACCGGGATAGCTTTTACAAATGGCTTTATCGGCAGGCAAAAATGCGTTATCTGCGATTGCGGAGTTCATTGGCACATGCCCTCCAATCGAGTGTACAGCAGTTAGATTAACCCCGGATTAAGTGGGACGGGGGCGCAAAATTATTTCGATCTAACCTTATCTTAACCAGCCCGGACAAATCCAAATAACAAAAATTTTAAGCGTTAAAGAAATAGGTATTTGGAAGAAAGCTGTAACAACAAGCTGAATATGTTACAATATGGGAGGTAGAGGTCTTTTCCACAAATGGTATTCGTTAAGACCGGAATACAATTTGCAAGACGCTGTCCTTAACGTGCATGATTCATCGGCAATTCGTTCGGGTATGTATAGTGTCATGCGCCAGCTAAACAGGTTCGACCGCGAGCTACTTCATGAATTACTGCTTGTTACGCATTCTCGAGATCGGAGCATTGAACTAGAATCGTTCTGGGAGGGAATTTGGTATGGCAACGAAAGGTCACAATGAGGTGAAGGAAAGTTTGCGGGAGATGACCCGGATATTCAAACCGAAAGACCCGAAAAAGTTCGTGAAGGAATACGTCCGTAAATACCGGATTACCGGAGGTTATGAGGAAGAATTGACTCATCTGGTGGAAATGGAGATGGGCAAGCTGGACTCATCCGTCTCTTGATACATTGTGGAAAACATTGAAATCAAATGGGGTAGCTACCGTCCCGGCTGAAGCCGGGGCGTTTTTTCATTGGATTCCGAATTCTACATATATTAGAGTATTATGAATTTATTTTTCTAGGTCTGCAGCTAAGTGCCGCGAAGGGAGTTTATGCATTTGAAAATCAATTTAAAGTCCAAAGAAGAAATTGCGCGCATTCGCGAAGCGGGATCGATATTGGCCGAATGCCACAGAGAGATTGCCAAGCTGATCGCTCCGGGCATCACGACGGCGGAAATCGATTCCTTTGTCGAGTCCTTTCTTGCCGGAAAAGGAGCGACTCCCGAACAGAAAGGATATCGGGGATTTCCTTACGCCACCTGCGCTTCAATTAACGAAGTCGTTTGTCATGGTTTTCCCGGAGACCAGAAGTTGCAAAAGGGAGATATCGTTACGATCGATATGGTCGTCAACAAGAAGGGATGGCTCGCCGATTCGGCATGGTCTTACCGGGTTGGGGAGGTTAGCCCCGAGGCAGAGCGCCTTCTAAAGACGACCGAGAAGGCGCTCTTTGCCGGAATCGGGCAGGCGCTGCCGGGTAATCGCGTCGGCGATATCGGATATGCGGTCCAGCGAGTTGCGCAGGAAGCGGGCATCGGCATTGTTAAACCGCTCATCGGACACGGAATCGGTCAGCGGATGCACGAGCCGCCGGATGTGCCCAACTTCGGGCGGCCGCATACCGGAGCGAAGCTTCAGCCGGGGATGGTCATTACCATAGAGCCGATTTTTACGCTTGGCGAAACAGGAGCGGTGTTTTGGGACAATGACGGCTGGACGATTCGTTCGGCAGACGGCAGTTTGGGAGCGCATTATGAACATACTTTGGCAATTCTGGAAGACGGTCCAGTGATCCTTACGTCCTGAAAAGAGAGCGATGCTCTCTTTTTTTTTGAATTTGTTAATAAAGTTTGAGGAAATGTCAAAAATGAATGAAGAGTACATCTCGCTGAAATCCTGCAGGAGCAGATTCGGTTCAGGAGTCAAGCGGGCGGGTAATCCATAGGTGAAAACGTTCGCAAACCCTTTTGTGATGCGCCTCTCCGGCTTTTTGAACAATTTGTGAATTCCCCTTGAATCATTGACAAAGGAGGGGTTCAATCATATATTTAATAGGTGATTGTTTTAATTGACAGGAATACAGTTTCCGTGATAGGGCAGGTAGTATTTAACTGGATATGCCAAATGCCTGTACATAACCGGAAGAAAACGGAAAAGTGGGGTAGATCAATGATGAAACCGTGGAAGGCTGTAAAGCGGCTCGTACCTCTGTTTGTCGGGCTAGCGCTATTGTTGTCCGCATGCGGCCGTGAGGACTTGTCGGTGCTCAGACCACAGGGTACGGTAGCTGAGGGACAATTGGGTTTGATTAAACTTTCGATCACGATCATGGTGGCGGTCATGATCATTGTGTTCGGGATTGCAGCTTATGTTTGGATTAAATTCCGCCGGAAACCGGGACAAACCGATGTTCCAAAGCAAGTGGAGGGCAATTTTAAGCTGGAAATCATCTGGACGGCTATTCCGCTCGTACTGGTACTGATTTTGGCCGTTGCAACCGTTCAAAAAGTGTTTGCGTATGGAGAAAATTATTCTAACGACAAGAATGCGGTCAAGGTGAAGGTTACTTCCCATTTGTTCTGGTGGGAATTTTCCTATCCGGAATATGGCGTGACCACCGCTCAGGACTTGATTATTCCGACTGGTAAGAAAATCGCGCTTGAACTGAAAACAGCCGACGTGCTGCATTCGTTCTGGGTGCCGTCTCTGGCGGGTAAAACCGATACCAATACGGACGGAACCATCAATAACGCCTGGCTTGAAGCTAAAAATGAAGGCGTCTATCTCGGGAAGTGCGCGGAGCTTTGCGGCCCTTCGCACGCATTCATGGAATTTAAAGTGAAGGCGGTCAGTGAGGATTCCTTTAAAGCTTGGGTGGAATCCATGAAGGCGCCTGCGGTGCTGCCGGAAGATCCGGCCGTTGCCGAAGTGTTCAAGAATCAATGTTTGACTTGCCACGCTGTAGGTGACCAAGGCGGTCCTGTCGGACCAAACCTTACGGGTATAGGCGGCAGGGAATCCGTAGCCAGCATTTTGCTCAACGAGGAAGGTTCCGGGAAACCGGTCGGAGGCAAGCCGGTGAAGGATAATATGGTTGAATGGCTGACCGATCCACAAAAGGTGAAGCCAGGCAACAAAATGCCTCAGCCGAAAGAGGATCTTGGTCTTACGGATGAGGAAATCGACGCCATTGCCCAATATCTGGCCGATTACAAATTATCATATTAATCTTTGGTGCCTCTGGCGGCATTGATGGTATAGGAACTTAAAGGGGGTACAAACCTTGGCTCACGCTCACAGTGTCAAGCGGCACAAGGGTTTGATGGATTGGCTTACAACGGTCGATCACAAGAAAATCGCTATCCTGTATTTGGTAGCGGGCGGATTGTTCTTCGGCATCGGCGGGATTGAGGCGCTGATGATCCGGGTACAGCTTGCCAAACCTATGAATGATTTCGTAACAGCCCAGCAATTTAACGAATTGATTACGATGCACGGAACGACCATGATTTTCCTAGGGGTTATGCCTATTATCTTCGCCCTCATGAACGCGGTAGTACCGCTTCAAATCGGGGCGCGGGACGTAGCGTTCCCTTTCTTGAACTCTCTCGGGTTCTGGACATTTCTGTTCGGCGGACTGCTGCTTAACCTTAGCTGGGTTATGGGCGGTGCTCCGGATGCCGGATGGACTTCTTATACGCCGCTGTCATCCTCGACGTATAGTACGACTCACGGGGTGGACTTCTACACGATCGGTCTGCAAATCGCCGGTCTCGGTACGCTGATCGGGGGGATTAACTTCCTGGCGACGATTATTACGATGCGTGCACCGGGTATGTCCTTTATGCGTATGCCGATGTTCACATGGACCGCTTTTGTCACTTCGGCCATGATTTTGTTCGCATTCCCGGCAGTCACAGTTGGTCTCGTCTTGCTGACCTTCGACCGGATCCTTGGTGCAAACTTCTTCGATGTTGCCCAGGGCGGGAACCCGGTATTGTGGCAGCATATTTTCTGGATTTTCGGTCACCCTGAGGTTTACATACTGATTCTGCCAGCGTTCGGGATTATCTCCGAGGTAGTCAGTACCTTCTCGCGCAAGCGCCTGTTCGGATACAGCTCGATGGTATTCGCTACGATCCTGATCGCTTTCCTGGGCTTCATGGTTTGGGCGCATCACATGTTCACGACAGGTATGGGACCGGTGGCGAACGCCCTGTTCTCCATCGCGACGATGCTGATCGCGGTTCCGACAGGGATCAAGATCTTCAACTGGCTGTTTACAATGTGGGGCGGACAAATTACTTTCAATACGGCTAATCTGTTTGCTGCCGGATTTATCCCGACTTTCGTAATGGGCGGGGTAACCGGGGTGATGCTCGCTTCGGCGCCGGCGGATTATCAATACCATGATACGTATTTCGTAGTAGCGCATTTCCACTATGTTATCGTTGGTGGTCTGGTACTCGGCTTGTTCGCCGGGTTGCATTATTGGTGGCCGAAAATGTTCGGGCGCGTATTGAATGAAGGACTCGGCAAATTGGAATTCTGGACGTTCATCATCGGTTTCCATTTGACGTTCTTCATACAGCATTTCCTTGGTCTTATCGGGATGCAACGCCGCGTATTTACGTATTTGCCGAATCAGGGCTTTGACCTGATGAACTTGATCAGTACAATCGGGGCGTTCCTGATGGGCGTTGGCGTTATTGTCTTCCTGATCAATATTGCAATTTCGTTCAAGCAACCGAAAGGCGTGGACGGCGACGTGTGGAAAGACGGACGTACGCTGGAGTGGGCGATTCCTTCGCCTCCGCCTGAATATAACTTCAAGCAGACTCCGCTTGTTCGCGGAATCGATGCTTTCTGGAAAGAAAAGATGGCCGGCAATAAAGAAATGACGCCTGCTGAACCGGTCGGTCCGATTCATATGCCGTCCCCGACGATTTTACCGTTCGTCATGTCGGTTGGATTGTTCATCGCCGGCCTCGGCTTCATGTTCACGAATGACGACTTTGGCAACAGCTTGCTGAACTTCCTGTTCGGCAACTACATTATTACAGGCATCGGCCTGGCAATTACTTTCGGTTCCATGCTGCTTCGCTCGCTCTTCGACGATCACGGCTGGCATGTTGAACCCGAAGAATTGAACGACAAGGGGGTAAAAGCATGACGACACCTCGTGCACAACAGGCTTCCAGCGCGCTTCCCCATGAACCGGAGAAAGCGACGCTGGAAGGACGCAACAAAGTGCTTGGCTTCTGGCTCTTTCTTGGGGGCGAGGCGGTATTGTTCGGAACCCTGTTCGCTACCTTCCTGACGCTTCGGAATCAAGTGGCCGATGGGCCTTCCGCAAGCGAATTGTTCAGTCTGCCGATTACCGCGGCCGCTACGTTCATCCTGCTAGTCAGCAGCTTGACGAGCGTCTTTGCAATTCAGGCGATGCATCGGGGCAACCGGACATCGTTGGTTCGTTGGCTCGGACTTACCGTATTGCTAGGTCTTGCGTTCCTGGCTCTGGAAATATACGAGTTCGCGGAGTATATAATTCACGATGATTATGGAATGACCACGAGTGCGTTCAGCTCGGCGTTCTATACACTCGTCGGGTTTCACGGGGCGCACGTATTGTTCGGGATTCTCTGGATTTCGATTTTGATCGGACAGTTGTTCAAGAAAGGATTGACCGTGGTTACGGCACCGAAAGTATACGTATCCGCTATGTACTGGCACTTTATCGACGTCGTGTGGGTATTCATCTTCACGGTGGTTTACCTGCTCGGAAAGGTGGTAGGGTAAAAGATGACAAACCACGATTTGAACGACGGAAGCGCGGTTAAGCACCGCCATCGTCATGAGGGACCGCAAAAGCATATCATTGCTTTCGTCTTCTCTATCATCCTGACCTTGATCGCCTTCGCTACAGTGGCCGCCGGCGGCGTCAACATCGCGTTTACGGTGCTGCTCCTGCTGGTGATGGCAGTACTTCAGGTACTTGTCCAGCTCGGGTACTGGATGCATTTGAAAGATAAAGGCCATATGATGCCAATCGTCTTCATGGCCGGAGGATTTTTTGTCGCAGGACTTGCGATTATTGCCGCGCTATATTGGATGTGGTGGTAAAATACAAAGAGGTGGGCTTGATATCAAGCCGCCTCTTTCTTCCTATTATGGGCCAGTTCACAAATTGGACAGAAAAACTAAGCGACGGAGGGAGGGTTAAGTGTGCTGGGGTTAGAATACTTTAAATTTGCGGATGTTTGGAGCCCTGTATTTCTGGCGGTCATGCTGCTCATCACGGCGGGTTATTTGGTGCTGACGGGACCGCTTAACGAGAAATTCGGACAAGGAAAGCCTGTATCCGCCGGTAAAAAGGTTTTATTCGTGCTGGGAATGGGCGTGCTGTATATGGCTCAGGGCGGGCCTGTGGAACTATTGGGGCATATGATGTTCAGCTTCCACATGATCAGCATGGCGCTGTCTTATCTGGTCGCCCCGCCGCTCCTGATGCTCGGTCTTCCCGAGTGGATCTGGCGCGGGGTTTCGTCCTTTCTTGGCAAGGGCCCGCTGCGCCGCTTGAAGTTTTTGACTCACCCGGTCGTTGCCGCCGTCGTGTTTAACGGGCTGTTTTCCTTTTATCACCTGCCTGTTGTACATGATTATGTGATGCTTCATTTTGGGATTCACCGCCTGTATTACATCGTACTGTTCATAGCCGCGGTGCTCATGTGGTGGACGCTCGTCAAACCGTTGCCGGCTCACGGTGATGCGCAGGGTTTGAAGAAGATGGGCTTCATCTTCCTCAATATGGTCTTGCTGACGCCTGCGTGCGGACTGATTATTTTTGCGCCGGAAACCTTGTATGCTACCTACAGCGACCCTGTCATTTGGTCCAAGGCTATGGGATACTGCATTCCCGGAGATACGTCGATGTTGCTTGACCGTTTTGGAGGACCTGAGTTCTTCGGCTATCTGGAGCCGCGGATCGACCAGCAGGTCGGGGGCATTCTGATGAAATTCATTCAGGAGATCATCTTTGCATCGATGCTGGCTTATGTATTCTTCCAATGGTACAGGCAGGAGAACCGGGAGGAAGAGGACGAACAGCTGCCCGACGATTTAAAACTGAATCAAATTTGATATTGATGGAAGCATTGTGGACAGGAGGATTCAAATGGATTTGTTTACCTTATTCCCGACGATCAGCACCTCGTTTATCGTAATCAGCGCCGTGCTTGTTGCGATTGGTTGGGGCTTGATTATCAAGGGGAAACGGGAGGCGCACAAGAAAACGATGATCGCCGCGGCCGTTGCGGCGCTGCTCTTTTTTATCATCTACATGTCGCGGACCGTGTTTATCGGCAATACGTCCTGGGGCGGACCTGAACATTTGAAGGTCTATTATCAAGTGTTCCTCGTTTTTCATATCATATTGGCCACGGTGGCTGCGGTATTCGGGATTACGACCCTCGTTCTCGGATTCAAGGCAAAGTATGCGAAACACCGCAAATGGGGCAGAACCACTTCGGTAATTTGGTTTTTCACCGCAATTACCGGTGTGATGGTATACGTGCTGCTGTACATGCTGTATCCCGGCGGACATACGAAGCCGGTATGGGAAGTTATTTTTGGATTATAGAGCTGGACTTAGCCAAGAAGCCGCTGGAGCGATTTTGCTCCGGCGGTTTTTTTGTGCTGCTTTTATTGTGTAGCGTCTTTCATGCACTGTCGCTCATGTACCGTCTTTCATGCACTGTCTCTCCTATACCGGCCTCTCACTCTAACGAACCGTAGTGAGCTTATTAGCAGAAAAATGGCCCATTACCATATCTAACGAACTTAAGCGGCGTTATTGAGCAGGTTTAGGCGTGAAAAGTGGCCCTTTGCTCGGAATAAGGTAACTGGAGTTCCTTAGAATCACAATTAGCGGAATTATGACCAAATAAGGTTTGCTGAGTTCGTTAAATGCGTGAGGCCAGAACAAACCGCAGGTAGGTAGAGGACGTGTGGGGTGGAAGTTGCCATTTTATTTTGTGGAAAAAATAGGGTTGACGGAGGAATAAGCACAGTATATACTGTGTATAAAGATATAAACAGTAAGCACACCTAGTGAACACTAAAGGAACACTTATAAGCCGGGCGCGATTCATAGTGTCGCCGGATTACATTTTTAGCTGAAGAAGGGTGATTGAACTTGAAGGAATGGAAAGACGCCTGGATAATTTTTGCAAAGGATTTGCGGCTAGATCGAATGTATCTAGTATGGAACTTAGTCTTTATGATTTACACGGGAGTGATGATGAGCACTCTGTTCCACTCCCGGGAAGAGGCCCGGGCGGTGATGAATCCGATGGCGGATTTCCTCTTGCTGATACTGGTGCCGATGGTCGGATTTTATTTTTCCAGAAGATCATTCAACTACATTAAAGAGGATTCGTACACCAAAATGCTCCTCCATTACAGAACACTGCCGATTCCGGACACAACGATTATGAAGAGCCGTTTGATCCAGTTCGCCACGGCAATTCCGTTAAACAGCCTGATCTTGTTCACGACGGTCTACTTCATGTTCGTTGCGATGGGCATCAAGATGGGCTTGGCCCAGTACCTCGCCTTTGTATTAACTTGGATCGGTTATGTGCTGGCAATGAACGGTCTTTATATCTATTTTGAATTTATGAAAAAAGGCAGAACATACTTGTGGATGATGGTGCTCCAATTGGTTGTTATCGCTGTAGGCGCCTTCGCGGTCAGCTGGTTTGACGGCAATTTGCTGCAATGGACGCTGGATTATTCCGAGCGGCATGCGCTTTTGTCCCCGGTCATGTGGGGAACTCTAGTAGTAGGAGCCGTGATTTTGAGCATATTCTGTTCGATAACGCGGAGGTCGCTGAATAAGCGGGATTTGGCACGATGAAGAATGTGGGTGTGTCGCCAAAAGCGGAGGTGAGTTAGGAAGGTGTGGATTCCCATTCAAATCAATGAAAACAGCGCTGAGCCATTGTATCATCAAATCGAAACACAGCTCAGGTCATTAATAGTAAGCGGACAGATCGAAGAAGGAACCCTGCTTCCCTCCATTCGTGAATTTGCCGGCAGCTTGAATTGCAGCGTCATTACGGTCCGAAGGGTGTATCAAGATCTGGAGAATGAAGGATTGCTGCGGACGCGGCAGGGGACCGGGACGTTTGTGGCGAGCGTCGGAGCGGGGGAGCGCGATGAATATCGCCGGACAGTCGTTCAAGAGGCGGTGGAAGTGGCCGTGGATACGGGGATTTCGGTCCAGTATGGAGAGGAAGAACTGAAGCAGTTGTTTTTACAAATTTTAAATAAAAAGTACAAGGGCACTGACGGAAAGGGGGCATCCCAATGAATGGAATAATGGAACAGAAGATGGCCATCGAGTTTAACGGCGCCTTAAAAAAAGGAAAGAGAAAGCCGATCGGGCCGATTAACCTGCAGATTCCACAAGGTTATGTAGTTGCTCTAGTCGGCCCCAACGGTTCCGGCAAGAGCACTATGCTGAACCTAATGCTGCAAACCATTCATCCGGATGCCGGTGAGATTTCCTGGTTTGGGGAAAAGGCTAAAGAAGCCCTGTCCCTGTCGATAAGACAGCAAATCGGGTACGTTCCCGAGAATCCGACGCGGGAAGAGCACTTTATGACCGCTGAAAGTGCGGCTAAATTCAGAGCCCACTGGTATCCGACCTGGGATTGGGAGCGGTTTGAAGCACTGATGACCCGGTTTGAAGTACCGCGCGGTGAACGGCTGAACCGGATGTCGAAGGGGGAGCGGCGCAAGTTCGAAATCGCTGCCGTACTCGCGGCCAAGCCGAAGCTGCTGCTGCTGGATGAACCATCGTCCGGACTCGATCCGTTCGCCTGGAAGGATATGATCGATGAGCTTCGGGCGTGCTTGGACGGGGAGGATGTGACGATCGTTCTGTCAACCCATATCGTGGAGGAAGTCAAACGACTCGCCGATTATATCGTACTGGTCCATCACGGACAGATTGTAGGCATGGCTGAGAAGGACGCTCTTTTTGGCAGTTGGAAAGAGGTCTGGATTCGCGGAGCGCAATCAGATGAACTGAAGAGCATTCCCGGCGTTTTGACCTGCAGGGAGGACGGTCCTTCCATTACGAAGCTTGTAGTAAGCGA
Source organism: Paenibacillus sp. Marseille-P2973 (assembly GCF_018101095.1). NCBI lineage: Bacteria > Bacillati > Bacillota > Bacilli > Caryophanales > Paenibacillaceae > Paenibacillus > Paenibacillus sp. Marseille-P2973. The sequence goes on along the minus strand of NZ_JAGQEH010000010.1, from coordinate 118,091 downwards.
TAGCTTGGAGTTTGAAGAATGGTGCGAGCGCGAACGGGCGAACGTCCATATCATTAAAAGCCGCAGCCTGGAGCTGGAGGAAATATTGCAGCTTTGGATTCAAGGACATCAACCTGGACAATCAAATTAGAAATGAGGGGTAAGCGATGACAAAGCCTTTAGTTTTGGAACAGGTAGTTAAGCAATTCGGAGAAAAGACCGCGGTCAGCGAAATTTCGCTTCAGGTGGAACAGGGAGAAATTTACGGGCTGCTCGGAGCCAACGGTGCAGGCAAAACGACGACGATGCGTATGGTGCTCGGCCTGATTTATCCCGACAGCGGCCGGATTCTATATAACGGAAAGCCATATGGAAACGAGCTTCAGCATCAAATGGGATACTTACCCGAGGAACGCGGGCTTTATCCGAAGGTAAAAGTGAGTGACCAAATTATTTATTTAGCCCGGCTGCGCGGCATGTCAGCGTCCGAGGCCGACAAGAACCTGAAATATTGGCTTGATCGTTTTGAAGTGCCTGAGTATTACGACAAGAAGATCGAAGAATTGTCTAAAGGGAATCAGCAAAAGATGGGCTTTATCGCCGCCGTTGTCCATAAGCCGAAGCTCGTTATCATGGACGAAGCGTTCAGCGGGCTCGATCCGGTCAACGTAGAGCTGTTGAAGGCGACGGTAAAGGAATTGCGCGACGAGGGCACGAGCATTTTATTCTCCACTCACCGCATGGAGCATGTGGAGGAGCTGTGCCGTAACATCACTATCCTCGACCGTTCCAAGACCGTGCTCCAGGGCAATCTGACGGAGATCAAGAAACGGTACCCGCGGGAGGAAATCATCTTAAATACCTCTACGCAAGTCGTTGGATTGGAACAAATTGCAGGAGTCAGCGGCGTAGAACGCAAGGAACGGGGATATCTGATCAAGATTTCCGATGTGGCGGCGGCGAAGGCTATTTTACGAACGGCGATGGAACAAAGCGAAGTGGAACACTTCGAAATCAAAGAACCGACCTTGAATCAAATATTCATTAAAGAAGTGGGTGAATCGAATGAATAAAATGAGCACAGTGATCGGATTTACCTTTTTAAACAAAGTCAAAGCGAAATCATTTACAATTACTACCCTGATATTGGCGTTGCTGGTCACGATCGGCCTGAACGTACCGTATTTCATCGATAAATTTACCGGGGATGACGGCCCGGCAGCCATCGGGCTCATTCACAGCAACCAACCCGAACTGGCCGGTTCACTGAAAGCTTACCAAGACAAACAAGGGGAAGGGACTACCGGGTTCACACTGGTGGAATACGACCAGGCAGATGAACAGGTCCTTCAGAAAGATATTGAAAGTGGAAAAATAGACGGGTACCTGCAGTTTGGCGAAGGCACGGAAGGCGCGTTCCCAACCGTCACGTATATTTCCAAGAAGGACAGCATACCGCAGGGACTGCAAACCTCGCTGCAAGCCGCCCTGCAAAGCGTGAAGGCCGAGTATATCACCAAAGGAACGCTCAATGACGAACAGATTGCCGCGCTGACATCTCCCGTTCAAATCGAGGCGATGAAGCAGGCGGTGGCAGGAGGAGAAGGTGCTGCTGCGAGCGGGGAAGCCAAGCATGAAAAAGCGGCAACGATTAACTTTGTGATCGTCTACGTGCTGGTCATCCTGTTCTTCATGACTATTATGATGACGGGGAACATGATTGCTGCGGAAGTAACGGCGGAGAAGAGCTCGCGCATTATGGAAATCCTCATTACGAGCGTATCGCCGCTGGCTCAAATGTTCGGCAAAATTATCGGCATGTTCTTTATAGGATTGCTCCAAATCGCTATCTTTGCGGTGGTGATCGCGATTAACGTCTCGCTGCCTCATAATAGTTCCGTCCTTGCTGATTTTAATATGGATTTATCGCAAATCAATGTTGAAGTGCTGGTGTTTGGTCTTATCTTCTACATCCTCGGTTACTTCCTGTACGCGACGCTGTTTGCCGCTATCGGCTCGCTCGTTAGCCGGACTGAAGAGCTGGGTCAGGCGATCATGCCGATCACGATGCTGTCGCTGGCTGCCTTTTATATCGGTATTTTCAGTCTGGCAGCACCGAATTCCACGCTGCTGAAGGTAAGCAGTTATATCCCGTTCTTCTCACCGGTGTCCATGATTGTACGGATCGGTGTGGGCGATACTCCGGTTTGGGAAATTTTGATTTCGATGGCGATCCTGATCGTAGCCATTTTTCTCTTCGGCTGGCTGTCCGCTAAAATTTACCGCACGGGAGTCCTGTTGTACGGGAAGCGTCCAACGCTTAAAGAGCTTCGCAAAGCAATGCGTGCTTATAAAATTTAAGGAGGAATATTCAATGACAAAGTACAAAAATTCAAGTTATCTCATCAATCTGGCCGGTATGATACTAATTGTGGCAACAATTCTTCTGCGCCGCAGCGATGTCCATGTGAGCGACTTCCTCATGGGTTTAATGAATGGAGCGGGGATCGGGTTAATCCTCCTTGGGTTATTCCAGTACGGCCGCAAGCGGTCGAAAGCTCAGTAATCGTCGGTGTAGCAATAACAGGGTGAATAGTTACTTAGAAACATAAAAGGAACCGGCCTGATGGTCGGTTCCTTTGTGTTATAGATTAAGCGGAAGACATCAAACTTGAACAAGAAGTAAGGGAGTGGGTACGTTATACATGGAAGGCAGTTGCTTGTGCTTGTTGAAAACGGCGGCCTATAGTAGTATCTGTTAGTAGTATCTAACACGAGGTGAAAATAAATGAACGATAACAACAAAGTCGGCGTTTTATTCGTCTGTCTGGGGAATATTTGCCGCTCCCCTATGGCGGAGGCGATGTTTCGGCATTTGGTGGTCGAAGAGGGATTGGAGCAGCATTTTCTGATCGATTCCGCAGGGACCGGAGACTGGCATGTTGGTAAGCCGCCCCATCACGGAACAAGAACGATTCTGGATCAATACGGCATATCTTATGAAGGACTGCAAGCGCGCCAGGTGGCAGTAGAGGACTTTACGCAGTTCGACTATATCATAGCGATGGATAATCAGAATGAGAGCGATTTGAAGACGCTGGCGCGCCAAGCGGATGCGAAGATTATCAAGCTGCTGGACCTGGTTCCGGATTCCGTCCTTAAGGAGGTTCCCGATCCTTATTACACCGGCAATTTTGAAGAAACTTACGATCTGGTCGGCAAGGGGTGCAAGGCCCTGCTGGAACGGATCCGGCGAGAGTCTGCTGTCCTGTAAGTTGAAATTGAATATCGAAGCGAGACCCATTCCGAACGGTAGAATTCGGGGTGGGTCTTTTTGTTGGCAAAGCCGGTGGTACCTTTGGGGTGAATTTGAGCCTGCTGGAATGGCACTCGCGCACAAGAAGCCAACGTATTGATTGTTGAATTTGATGAACTGATATGTTTTGATTAGAAAAGATGGAGTAGAGGAGAGCGGACGACAAAGTGCCGCTCTCTATTTGTTTAGGAAGCTTTGGTAGAACTTTACGACAAAGGGATGAATGCGTTATGACGGACAATGAACCAGTCAGATTCAAGGGAGAAACGCTGCAACCGCTCACCATAGGAGTGGTCGATGGTCTGAGGGACAAGGAAGAAGGCGTGTTATGTTGGCTTGGCGTTCCTTATGCCGAACCGCCGGTCGGAGAGGCGAGATGGAAATCTCCTGCGCCGGTCAAGCCCTGGACAGGAATCAGGTCCGCTCGCCGGTTTGCCATGCCTTGCGCGCAGATGCGCGACGGAGCAATGATCGGAAGCGAAGATTGTTTATATTTAAATGTTTGGCGTCCGGATCATACAAGAACCGATCTTCCGGTATGGGTATATGTCCATGGCGGCGGAAATCAGAATGGTTCGGGTGAGGACTTTTGTGGCGATCGCCTTGCTGTCGCGGTCGATGGCATCGTGGTCTCGATCAACTACCGCCTGGGCCCGTTCGGTTGGTTTTCCTGGAGCGGGCTATCTACTGGTGACGCCGAGAATGATTCGGGGAACTATGGCTTGCTGGATATATTTCAGGCATTACGCTGGGTCCGCGAGCATATTTCCAGTTTCGGCGGTGATCCGGACAATGTTACCTTGGCGGGACAATCGGCCGGAGCAAGGAATATTCTGGCCTCGTTCATATCGCCTTGCGCGGAAGGACTGTATCACAAGGCGACCGTGTTTAGCGGTGGACTGACTTTAGCGAGTAAAGCGCAGGGGGAGGCCTATGCGGAAAAGCTCCTTTCCAAGTTAGTCATGAAGGATAGGTATGAAGCGAATACGATAGAAGCTCGCCGTTATTTGCACAACCTGTCGCAAGCGGACAAGGCCGCTTACGCCCGAGGGAAGAGCGCGGAGGAACTGCTCTTGCATTGCGAACCGGCCGAGATTCGAATGGAGGCGTTCCCTCACCTGTTCATGGACGGGAGCGTCATTCCGAGGGAAGGCTTTAATCGGCTTGGCCAGGGAAAATACATAAAGGTGCCCCTGATGCTCGGTTGCACGATGGATGAATTCGCAGGATTTATTTTTAATAATGACATGTTTGCAGAATATGCTCGGGATCCTCTTAAACAAGCCGATTCGAAGGAAGCCGCGCTTTACGGAAAAGCGAACTCGTTCGGCAGCCGGCTATATGCGGGATTCAATGCAGATGAGGTGGCTGAGGCATTGGCCGGGAATCGGGATCAGCCCTTCATTTATGTTTACCGCTTTGCCTGGAGGCCCAGCGCGGCTTTTTCGGGTGGTGTGCTTGCGGCTCTGGGGAGTACGCACGGGGCGGACATGGATTTCTGGTCCGGTCATACGAATCATTGGCTGGTTGAAATTCCTGGGGAATCTTATTATAGCGAAGCCGATAAAGCCGGAAGGGCTAAGCTGACCCATGCGATGAGTGCTTATTTGAAACGATTTTTGCGCGAAGGCTCCCCAAACGGCGAACCGGGGTTGCCGGAATGGGAACCTTGGAATTCCAAAGAAGGCGGGACGACGGCAATGATACTGGATGCCGATCGTAATGAGGTTAAGTTGCATATGAGCCGTGAAAAGTATGACTCGGGCAAAATCTTGGATGAAATGGCAGCCGTACTTTCGGATGAAGAACACGAGCTCATCGCCGAACGTTTGTTTAAGGGACGCTTCTTCTGGGAAGGTAAATTTAAATAGGGATTGTTTGCCCTAATTTACAATTTTCAAAAAGATCATATCCTCCAAAAAGATGACCGACGGAAGGTCCGTGGCAAATCGTCTAATTCATATAGCAGAAAGAGCCTCCGCAGGCTGGGGGCTCTTTTGCTGTCTTTGCACTATTCTTAGGGTTTGACAAGTACGGAAGGATTTATTATTATTTATACCCATAGGGGTATTCTACATGAGATGGAGGGACTCCGATGTCAGATCAAGAAATTCAATACTCGGATGATTTAAAACGCCGCCTGAAAAGGATTGAAGGCCAGGTGCGTGGGGTGTTGCGGCTTATGGAGGAAGGCAAGTCTTGCAAGGACGTTGTCAGCCAGCTTTCCGCTGTTCGCAATGCGTCAGATAAGGCGATCGCACAGATCGTGGCGGACAATTTGCAGCATTGTCTGCTGAAGGAACAGGCTGAAGGCCATACTACTGAGAAGCTGGTTAAGGAAGCTGTAGAGTTGCTTGTAAAGAGCAGATAGTAACATACAAGGAGATGATTTGATTATGAGTTTTCAACCCGATAAAGAAATATCCGCCCATGATTTGGCCGAACGGCTGGGGCGCGGAGAAGAATTGAATATTGTTGACGTACGTGAGCCTGTTGAGTGGGAAGAAGGCCATATCCCGGGAGCCAAGCACATTCCGTTAGGGCAATTACCCCAGAGACTCGAGGAGCTCGATCCTAAGCAAGAGTGGTTTATCGTATGCCGCAGCGGGGGACGGAGCGGGCTTGCGTGTGAACTGCTCTCCGAAAGTGGATACAACGTGGTAAATATGACCGGAGGTTTGCTGGCCTGGAGAGGCGAGCTGGTCTAAAACATGATGATACTGATGTTTGCCGTCCTGCTGCTGGGCGCCGGCGCCGCAGGCTTATGGCTGGTGCACCGTTTCTGGCCTGTAAAAGGGCTGGCTTACGTGGAGGCGAGCAAGCTCCGTGAGACGCCTGAAATCCCAGCCGAGGCTAAGATGGTCGATGTCCGTGATGCGTACTTCTATGAAAAGTGTCATGTCAGCGGCGCGATCAACATTTCGATCGGGAGGCTCCCGTTCCTCTGGAACAAAGAGTTGTCTCCCGATGAACCGGTAGTCATCCTCTCGGACAGCTTGCATCAAGGAAGAAAAGCGGCAAGACTCCTAAAAAGCCGGGGCTTTCAGGAGATCTACGCGGTGCGCGGGAAATTCTGTGCTTAGGTCACTCGAAACTGTATGCGTTTGTGAATATAGGCCTAGTGAAGTGAAACTTTTATCCTCTGCCTGACGTTTACATGAGTAGCATGTAAATCAAGCAAGCAGTTAGGAGATTAAGTATGCAAGTTATGCAGCCTGAGTCCGCATCGCTGCCCAGCCGTTCTTCGGTTAGGAAGGGGAAGGGGACTAACAAACGTAAACGCAAGAAAAGCAGGCGAAAGGGAGGATTTCTCCGGTTTGTCGGCAGAATGATCACCGTAATGATGCTATTAGGAGTACTTGCGGTCATTTGGCTATTCCTTACGCCTTCGGGTAACAATATGCGCTTCCTTATGGCGGATACTTTGATTACAACGCAGCATCGTCATTGGGCGAAATATATAATAGGACAAGCGGAACTGGATAAGCGGGTTGCCGCATACCAGCAACAGTTTGACGAGATGGGCACGGAAAAAGACACCCATACGATCAATCTGCCTGATCAGGTAGAAGAGACGGAAGAACAAGCGGAGAAACCGTTGATCGAAATAGAGGAGGTCTCCGGCACCGGGTATCGCGGTTACGTACTGACGGTGAACGATCCGACGAAAATCCGACTGGGTGTTCCGGCCAAACGCGGTAAAGGAGAGAAGGTATCCAGCATGGTTGCCCGAACCGGTGCAGTAGCCGGAGTAAACGGAGGCGGGTTTGCCGATCCGAACTGGAAGGGCAACGGCTTTAAACCGATCGGGGTCGTCATCTCGCAAGGGAAGCTGTATTATAACGGCATTAGCAACAATGCATCGACCCAAATTGTCGGTCTCGACAAACAAGGGAGGATGATCGCCGGTAAATACACGCTCGACGAGCTGGATAAGCTGGGCATCCAGGAAGCGGTGACCTTCCAGCCGCGGATCATCGTCAACGGCAAGGGCCAAATCCGCAGCCAGAAGGACGGCTGGGGTATCGCGCCGCGAACGGCGATGGGCCAAAGGGAAGATGGTGCAATTCTGTTTGTCATTATTGATGGACGCCAGCCAGGATACAGTATCGGAGCCAGTTTGTACGACGTTCAGCAGATCATGCTGGATCATGGCGCGGTCATAGCGGCAAACCTGGACGGCGGGTCTTCCACGGTATTGGCTACCAAAGACGGAGAGATCGTCAACAAGCCGTCCTCCGAATACGGTGAACGGTATTTACCAACAGCGTTCCTGGTGTTCGATGATCCCGATGCGGTAGACATCCCGAACATTTGGGAAGGCTTACGTCCGCAGGATATAGATGCAGGCAAAAAATAAAACCGGCACCCTATACACCGGTATCATACACGCGTTGCTCCCAAGCATTCAGATGCTTTGGCGGGCAGCGCATTTTTACTTCTGGTGCGCTGGGAACGGATCGCTGCGATCCCTTTTGATCGCGTGATCCGGCTCAAGCCCGCCGTTTTGGGACTGGACTAATACTCTAATGTGCTCCAATGCTCTAATGCTCTAATGTGGCTCTAATGCTCTAATGTGGCTCTAATACTCTAGGTGGCTCTAATGCTCCAGTGTGTGCTCTAATGCTAGGGTGTTCTCTAGTACTCCCATATGTACTCTAAGCTCTAGTATGTAAACTAACTAATGCTCAAGTACGTTGCTCTAAGGTTCAGTGTGTTCTCTAGTGCTCCAATATGTACTCTAAGCTCTAGTATGTAAACTAACTAATGCACTAGTATGTGCTCTAATGTTCCTGTGTTTTCTCTAACGCTCCAATAAGTGCTCCAATGCTCTAGATCTAAACAAACTAATATTTCTAGTTACTTATCCCGTTTGAGCCAGGGTTAGCAAACTCGCGTGAAATTAACTGTATTTCCTACATCTATTTTTGGTGATTAGCTCTCAACGATAAAAATAACTGTAAAACCTACAGTTATTTGCATCCAATCTGCCCGAAAGTGTTGGAAAGCGTAGAATTAGCTGTAAGTTTTACAGTTAAATCGCAAAAAGTGGTCCTTTCTCGCAAATTAACTGTAGGTTATACAGCTAATTGCATCAACGGGGCAAGGGAGGCAGCCTGCCTGGTCAGCTGGGCCTGTGGCCTATGTGCCCCGTGCCCTTTGCGGCCTCCGTGCCTGCGTGGACGTTGAGTCTCCCCGGCCCTCGCGGTCTACGTGCCCGGCCCTCGCGGTCTACGTGCCCGGCCCTCGCGTCCTCCGCGCCCGGCCTGGGTGGCCAATCGCTCCTTCGCCCCCTCGTCCCTCACGGCCTCCGCACCACGGCCGCCCCGCGGCCAAGCGCGCCCCGCCCCTCGTCCCTCACGGCCTCCGCACCACTGCCACACTCGCCCTACTTGATAAACACGCCTCCAAACGGAATTGCTTCGCGCAAGAAGCGCTTAACGATCCCGTCGTTATTGTCCAGGTCGCGCTCGAGTTCCCGGCTTCCGCCGCCGGATTGGATCAGTACCGAGCCGTGGCCGGTGATTTTCCACTGGTATTTCATATGCTGGCTCGCCAGATGGTTGCCGTATACGGACAACTCCAGCTTGGCGTTTTCGGGATAAGCGATCACGCAGCCGGCTTCGACGTACAGCGGTTGATCAGGGGAGAGGGGAAGCTCGAGCACCTGCCCTTGCGTCAGAATGCCGATCTGTCCGTCGCCGGAAAACTTCATTTTGACGGCATCGCGGGTAATCATCATATTTTTCATGCTGAGTAATCGGGTTTCCATACGAACGCCGTCCGTATAAAAAAAGAGATGCCGGAAGTCATACAGCAAATCGCTTTCGGCGGTCAGCTTGATCGGTTTTAGCGTGATAGAAGGCGGCATCGCCGCCACAAATTGGCAGGTTCCGGTGAAGTCGGCCCGGATCAGCTTTTTTTTGCGGTACATGCCCTTCACATTCATAAGTTTGTCGCTCCGGCATCCGGATGGGCCTCTGAAGGCGATGACCTGAGCCGGATGGAGCACATGGAGTTTCTCTCCTTCATGGACTTTGAAGGTAACAGCTTGTCCTCCATAGCCCGAGGGTTCGTTATCGTACAAAATCTCCATCTTGCGAATCCCTCCGTTTCTATTGGGGAAAGGCCTTTTGTTGGAGCCTGATCACCACTTTAATCGGCAGTTATCGCCGGAGCACCACGCGGATGATCCGGAGCAGAATGAAATATCCGGCAAGCAGAAGCACTCCCGTGAGGATCAGGATCCGGGTCTTCCGGGCGCTGGCCTCGCGGGCTTGCTGGGCTTCCGTCAAAGCCGCTACCGATGCGCTGAGCTCCCGGTTCTGTTCCAACAACGCCTCGTTTTGCTGCCGATACGCTTCCATGGTCGATTCCGCTTCTGCCAGCTTGTCCTGCGTCATTTGATAACTGGCTTTAAGCTCGTTTACTTCATCGGGAAGCTCCGAAAGTTCCTTAACTCCCTTATACAGATCGCTGAAGTATCCGGCATGGGCACGGGGTTGATTCGGAAGAAGCGGGCCGCCGGTCAGTAGAACGGAGCAAACCAGCAAAGCGCAAACCGCAGTTTTTACAAATGGGATTGAGCACAGTCTCATCCTTCTCCACCTCCTCAGGGATGCTTATGCAGGATCCTTTCACGCACTTGTCCCACATCCACCTCAATAGTTCATCTTGTCTACAGAATCTATATCTATATTTCAATATTACGAACCGATTTGCGAAAAAGTTTCCGTATCCTTTATTTACACCTAAACAGCAGGCATATAAGCAGAAAAAGATCGTCTTCAGCACAGGGATTACCCGGGAAGACGATCTTTATATAAAGGTGAATTACAAATTACATGGAATAACCATGTTTACGTAAATACATGATAGCGACCGTCCGCGGACCGCAATGACAGGAGATGGCACATCCGCCCTCGATCACGGCTACTTCGCGCACGTCCGTCTTCTCCATCAGCGTTGTTTTGATATAATCGGCTGCTTTTTCGGCGAGAGTTTGCGCCACAATAATTAATTCCCGGTCCACCTTGTGAATATTGTCCGTAAAATTTTGGAGCATGCGCTCCACCGCTTTTTCGGTCTTGCCTCTATATTTATCGGCGGAAATGACGAACCCTTCCTTAATGCGCAGGACGGGACGGATTTTCAGAAGGCTGCCGATCATATGCTGCACATTGGAAACGCGTCCGCCTTTATGAAGATAATCCAGGCTGTCGACAAGCACCTCGATTTCGACACGATCGCGAAGCTCCTCCAGCATAACGGCGATTTCGCTTGCCGGGAGCCCGGCTTTGGCCGCTTGAGCCGCCTTCATAACGAGCAATGCGACGCCTCCGGACACATTTAGTGAATCAACGACGACCACGCGTCCCTCGGGCAGCTCATCTGCGGCGATCAGGGCGTTCTGGTAGGTTGAGGAGAGCTTGGATGACATGCTGATAAACAGAATCGTATCGCCTCGCTCAATCCAGGGCGAGAAGGCCGCAATAAAGTCTGCGGGGGACGGTGCCGAAGTGCGGGGCAGTTCCCCGGACTCGTCGACCCTCCGGTAAATATCGGTTGTGGTGATTTCAAGTTTGTCCTTGTAAGCAGTTTCACCGAACACGACATAGAGCGGAACGACTCCGATATCGTATTGATTCATCCAGGATTCCGGGACATCGGAGATACTGTCCGCGAAGATTTTCACTTGTGTCAACGCATTTCCTCCATTAATAGATTTAGTAGTTTAATAGGATAGCTTTCCTTGATTATAGATGACAGCCGTCTTATACGCAAAATTATCGATCAAGGTAAAATTTGTCGCGTATCCGGACAGTTAAACTTACCCTTTATTCCAGGCAAAACGCTGCCTGTACTTCCGCGGAGCCATCCCCTCGAACCGGGTGAAACTGGCGGTGAAATAAGCGGCATGATTGAAACCGACCTCCTCGGCAACCCGCTCCACGGGCAGATCCGTCTGAATCAGCAGCAATTTGGACTGATCGATCCGCAGTCGCAGCAAATAGGTTGACGGCGAACAGCCGAAGACCTTTTGCATGCAGCGGGCGATGTACACCGGGTGAAAGTTAATGGCCTCTCCCAATTGCTTGGCGGAGAAGGGCTCGCGGTAATGCTCACGCAGGTAAGAGGCGGCGCGCTCGGCACAGGCGGACTGGGGGGAAGGGCCGTCGGCTCCCAGGGAAGCTGAGAGCAGCATGATGACGTCCTGGAACAAGGCTTGTTGTCTTAACCTGACGCTCGCCAGATGAATATTCCGGTTCATCTCATTTAATTCGCTAATCGTTTCGGCCATCTTTTGCGGCTGGGCCAACTTAGTGAACTGGGGGAGAGCAATGTTGTAAGGAGTTATCTCAAAAGGCGGGAGCGATAAATACCCCGGTTCCCCCTCGGGATAACGTCCATGGCAGGCAAGGTAATCCTCTTCCTCAATGACTTTCCAATCTCCGAGGATTTGAAAATGCACCCAATAATGCAGCGTCTCTTCCTTACAGCCCATATAAGAGTAATGGGAGCTGTCGGGGCGCAGAATCAGCGCGTGACCCTCAGTGATTTCATATTCATGGCCCCCTTCCTCAACGTAGAGACAACCCTGCACCACGACCAGCAGATCGAAAGCGCCGATATTTTTACGGCTGGGATGCTTGCCGCCTACCGGAAGGGGGGAGAATCCGCTAATAATATAATGCGGTAGCGGGGGGGCTGTGAACTCGATAACAGACGGCATGGGGCACCTCCGGATATTTCGATATTTTCAGGTTGGAATTATTAAAGATTGAGTTGTTTAGCTGATACATTGACTTAACTATAGCATCTATAATGTGATTCATGCTACAAAGTTTAAATGCGGGCAGGTAGAACCGTCCCCGTTCTATCAGGAGGTTGTAATAATGATGAAAAATAAAGGCAGCGAGAAAAACAAATTTTCCCTGTGGCTGCTCGCATGGCCCATCTTTATCGAACAGTTTTTGCAGTTTTTACTCGGATCGGTCGATACGCTGATGGTGAGCCGGATTTCGGATAATGCGGTAGCCGTGGTTGGGTTCTCGAATCAGCTGTTTAATGCCTTGATGACACTTTTTGCGACCGTCGCAAGCGGAGCAGGGATTGTCATTGCTCAAAAAATCGGTTCGCGCAAAGAGGAAGAAGCGCGTTCTGTCGCGATTATTGCTTTTAACGTTACGGTTGCTATTGGCGTCTTCCTCAGTATCCTGCTGATCGCGGCTCCCGAGCCGATCGCGAGAATGCTTCAGCTTCCGGATGAATTGATTCCGTTAGCGAAGGTGTATATCTCCATTGTCGGAGGCGGGATGATCCTCACCGCAGCTATGGCGGTACTCGGGACAGCGATCCGAAATACGGGAAACACCAAAGGGCCGATGATGACGGCGATCGGCATGAATTTCATTCACATTATCATGAACTATGGTTTCATTTTCGGTGCTTTCGGGTTCCCGCAATGGGGGCTGACCGGAGTGGCGATCTCCACCGTGATTAGCAGACTTCTAGCCACAATCGTCTTGTTTGTCATTTTCCTGAACTCCTTTCAACGAAAAATCGGACATCGCGATTTCAAAATATTTGACCGCAAGCTGTTTAAGGAAATTCTGGCCATCGGCTGGCCGCTCGGCGTCAACTCGGCGAGCTGGGTATTCTCTCAACTGGCGATATTCTCATTCCTTGCGATGCTCGGTTCAACGGAATTGGCGGCGAGGACGTATATGAACACACTGGAGTCGTTTTGCTTCCTGCTCGGATTCTCGCTGGCTCTGGCCGCGCAGATCCAGATTGCCCATCTTTATGGGGCGGGGAAGACCAAAGAAGCGTATCATGCCGTATTTAAAGTGCTGAAGGTCGGTTTACCGCTCGTCATCGTCAATGCGTTTATACTGGTCCTATTCGGTCGGAACGTGCTCGGATTGTTTACGAAGGATGTCGATATACTGAACCTTTGCACTTCGCTGTTATTGTTGAACCTGCTGCTTCAGCCGGGAAAAATGGTCAATATGGCGATCGGCAACTCGCTTAATGCGGTCGGGGATACCAGGTATACGATGAAAATCTCCCTGATCTTCATGTGGCTTATCGCTACGGGATGCTCTTATTTATTCGGCGTATCGTTAGGCATCGGCATCATTGCCATTTACTCCTGTATGATCATTGACGAGTACGTGCGTGGCGTGCTGTCTTTCTTCCGCTGGAGAGGCCGCAAACATTTGCGGATGAAGGAAGCGGACCTTCAGAAAGAGAGGGAAGAGCAGCAGTGCCGGTGCAATGAAGGTATGGCTAGTCCGGCGCTGTAAAATAAAAAGTGGAATGCATATAAAAAAGCCGTGAGAAGGGGCATCCCCTTTTCACGGCTTTAAATTTATAACAATAGGTCGGAGTCTCTCTTATTTGGTTTCCTTCACCCGGTCGGGAAGCTGCTTCACGTAGCTGTCGGACATGCGCAGAAGTTCCAGCGCCCGGTTGTATTCATTCTCCGTCGTCAATGCCTGACTCACGCCGCCTTCGGCGAACGGATACTGGGTTCCGTCCTCGTACCAGACGCCCGGCATAAACAAGGCTTTATCGTTCAGGAACGAGCCGGAAGGCAAGTAGTAACGTTGTGGAATCAGGTTATAGCTTTGATTGAAAATATCTTCTCCGAAATGGATGTGATCCTTCATCGAAATTCCCATCAGATTGGCGACTGTCGGCAGGATATCGACCTGTCCGCCTACATTTTCGTGGACGGTTGGTTCGGCAACGCCAGGAGCGGAAATGATCAACGGAATATTGATCATATCGATGTATCCGTAATCGCGTCCATAGATTTCATGCATCAGTTCCAGGCCGTGTTTGTCCAGCGAGTACATCGGCAGTCCAAGGTGATCGCCGTAAATGACCACAACGCTGTTATCCCATATTCCTCTTTGCTTCAGATCGTCGATAAATTGGCCAAGCGCATAGTCTGCGTAATTTTGGGAACGAATATAATCGCCGACCATGTTGTCTTGGAAACGTTCAGGCAATGTAATCCGGTCCTTGTCATGAGGCATCGTAAACGGATGATGCGCAGTCATAGAGATAACCTGGGAATAGAACGGCTTGCCTGCTTGCTGCATATTGTCTAGCTCTTCAGCGGTTTTCTTGTACAACACTTCATCGGAAGGTCCGAAGAATACCGTATCTTCTTGTCCGAAGAACTTTTGATCGTAATACCGGTCGAAGCCGAGCGCATTGTATAACTCGCCGCGGTTCCAGAATTCAACCACATTCGTGTGGAACGTTGCGGTATCATAACCCTCCGATTTCATCATCTTCGGAAGGCTCGGCAGCTCTTTATCCGGATAGTTCTGCGTGGCGGCTTCGTTGTAAGGAATGTAGAATGAAGAATTCACTACGAATTCGGCATCCGATGTATTCCCTTGGCCGACCATTTGATAAAAGTGCTTGAAATACTGATTATCCTTCACCAGCGAGTTCATGACCGGCGTAACTTCCTGTCCGTCGATCTTTAAGTTGATCAGGAAGTTTTGGAAGGACTCCAACTGGATGATTATGAGGTTTTTTCCTTTTGCCGCGCCAAAATACTTCGGTTCAGCCGGCTGACTTACCCCTTTCAGCTGGTCGATCTTGGCTTGCGTAATTTGTTTCTTGTCCACCAGTTCTTCTTGCTTGCTGGAGAAGATCGCGTAAGTTTCGTAATTCAGAATGCCCATTTGCTCGGCCTGCTTGATTTCGTTCATGCTGGCCCGGTTTGGCCAAACGTTGAAGATGCAGAGTGCGACCGAAATGCCGAAGACAGCCGCGAGGGCGCCGGTACGCAGTCTTTTCATATTAAAATAAGCTTTCAGCTTCTCGGCTCTTTTTTTGCGAAGCAGCCAGAAGCCGATAATGACGATATCCACAAAAATTAACAGATAGTAAGGTGCCAGCAGGGAAAACACGCTGTTACTGACCGCTGTAACCTGGTTGACTTGCTGAAGCGCATGATAAGTAACGATGACACCGTAATATTTATGATACATGATAGCGGCGAAGAAGACCGCGGTGACGATGAGGTTGACCGTCAGATAAATGCCCATTTTACGTTTGGAAGAGAACCATTCAATGAGGCAGAACAGAATCCAGATGAACGGAAGCTCCTTCAACAGCGGGCCCCATGGCGGGATACCGTCAAAAATGGAGACCCAGGCCAAATACGTTTTAAGAATCATGATCAGGGTAAAAAAGACAAACGGCTTTGTATTGCCCAGCCTGATACGGTTTAGAGCGGACACAGTACGATCCATCCTTTCGCTTTATCTCTATTTGTTTAATATTTAACGCAGCGATTACACTTCAAACACCCTTAATATCATACATGAAATGAATCAAAGATGAAAATAAATCAATTCACACATTTAGCAAGAAATTCCATGATAAACACAGGTAACCATTCCTTTGTTGGCGTTATTGACTTCTACCCGCTGTTTTTGGTAAATTGAAGACATCCGCAAGTAGGATTTTAACCTCTGATTAGGAGAGATTTTGATGTCGGTGAACGTTCTTAACTAATTAACTTCATATGGACTGTAAGACAGGTCGCTCGGGAATGGTGTCTTCCGCTTTTTTTTTCGGGAGAGAAAGGTCCCTTTATTTTTTGCGCCCATTTCAGTCTATTGATTTAGTTAAGAACACACGCAGAACATCATTCAGCGCTTTGACCGCTGTTTGTTTCTTCGGAGAACGAAGCCGAAGCCGTGCTGTTTATCAGCGCGGCTTTTTTTGAGTTTACGAGGGGCAAACATTTTTACTGCTTGCGGGAGAAGAAGGGCAAAGGATGGCATTCGTGCTGTCTTTTGCCCTTTTTTTGTTATCGAACTACATCAAATCGGGAGGTATTCAACCTTAATGGAGAATTTCACTTTAAACATGTTGGAATATGAAAGCATCAAACAGGAACTGATAAAATTTGCCGTATCGTACGAAGGCCGGGCAAGGATTGAGAAGTTAGCGCCAATGGAGGAGCTCAGAGCGATTGAGAGGGCGATGGGAGAAACCGCAGAGGCCCGCGAGCTGCTCGGAAAAGGCTCCAGCATTCCTCTTCCGTCCCTGGACGGAATCGAACTGGTCATGTCGCTGATGGGTACGGGATATCTGTTTAAGGAACAGGATTTAATGGCGGTGTCGACCTTTTTGCAAAGCTGCGGCCAATTGAAGAAATACATCGAATCGAAGGGAGAAGCGGCTTGGCAAATCGGCATATATGCGTCCTCGCTGCGGGACCTTCCTACGATAAGGCAGGAGATTCTGCGTTGTATCCGCCATGGCGTGATTGTGAATGACGCGAGCCGGGAATTGGAGAAGGTGCGCCGGAAGATCGAGATGATCAAGGAAAAGATCGGTAAAAGGCTTCAATCCGTCATGTCACGGTATGCCTCCATTTTGCAGGAGAACATCGTCAGCGTGAGAGGAGGAAGATATGTTATTCCGGTGAAAAAGGAGTTCTACAGACAAGTCAAAGGCCGGATGCTGGATCAGTCGACCAGCGGGCAGACGGTGTTTATGGAGCCGGACGACATTTCTGCCCTGCAAGGGGAGCTGGAGGCCCTGCAAGGAGAAGAAGCCAGGGAGGAGGCCAAAATTCTCGGCTATCTGACCGATCTGGTGGAAAAAGAGGCCGATGAGATCGCACGGAACATCGAGATTACAGGGACCTATGATTTTATTTTCGCCAAGGCGAAATATGCGGCTTCCATCAATGGGGTTCCGGTTGAATTGAACGACCGGGGAGAGACTGTGCTCCGGGAAGCTAGACACCCGAAGCTGCTGGCAAGCATGGTGCCGCTGGATCTGGAGATCGGCGCACGTTATAAGACCTTGATTATTACGGGACCCAATACGGGCGGGAAGACCGTTGTACTGAAAACGTTCGGCCTGCTTGCGCTCATGGTGCAGTCGGGATTGCTGGTCCCGGTGGGGCGGGGGAGCAAATTCTCGGTATACCGCGGCATCAGGGCTGTTATCGGGGACGGGCAAAATCTGGAGCAGTCGCTCAGTACGTTCTCGGCTCAAATCCAGAGCCTGGTGTCGATGCTAAGAGAGGCGGGGCCGCATACCTTGCTGCTGATCGACGAACTGGCAGCGGGAACCGATCCGGGGGAAGGAATCGCCTTGTCGATCGCCATTTTGGAGGAATTCAGCCGTAAGAACGCTACCGTTCTGGTGACGACGCATTTCAATGAGCTGAAGACGTTCGCTTCCAGAGCGGAGGGGTTCGAGAACGCCAGAATGGAATTTGACGCCGAGACGCTGCGGCCGCTGTACCGCCTGACGATCGGAAGGTCCGGTCAAAGCTATGCGATCGAAATCGCCAGGAAACTGGGGATCAAGGCCGATATTATTGCCAGATCCCAGCATATCGTAAGCCGCCAGATCGGTGAGGGCGGTAAGGTTTCGCTCTGGGATGAAATTGTTCCGGAATCTGAAAGGAAAAGTGAGGTTGCTCAGAATGCTCACTTGAGGAAAGAAGAGGAGAGGGCTGCTCTTACCTCCAAAGAAAGAGAAAAGGAACAAGAGGACACTCCGGCTGAAGTAAGTGAAGGGAAGACGCCGCCGGTGAAATTTGAGGTTGGTGACGCCGTATTCGTCACGGCCTTCGGCAAAATCGGCATCGTCTGCGAACCCGAGGATTCCAGAGGAATCGTCGGGGTGATGATTCAAAAGCAAAGAGTGAAGATAAACCGCAAAAGACTTAAGCCTTATCTGAAGAAGGAAGAGCTCTATCCGGAGGATTATGATTTGGACATCGTGCTGGACTCCAAGGAAAACCGGAAGAAACGCAAGCTGATGGGCAAGCGGCATGTGGAGGGATTGGAAATCATCCGGAGACCGGGCGAGCAATAAGCGGGAGAGGAATAATAAACGAGATGAACGGAATCGACAAGAGGAACAAGCTGGAAGAGCACCCCTTCCTATACCGGACGGCTAAAAACGGAGCTGTATTTTTGGAGTACTTCGGTAAAGTGGTTAAAATGTTAAAAGGGAAAGAGGCGGAACGCTTTCTGGAAAAAGTAAACGCGGCGAAAGATGAGAAGGAATTACAGTTGCTTTTGGCGAAAGCGACAGGCAATTTTAAACGAGGGAACGAACGGCCCTTGAAGATGTAGCTGGTATGAATAATGGCCTTCTTGGAGAAGAACTGCTCCAAGCAAGGCCATTGTTATTGCAGTCTGAGACACGATTATATTGCGGTCTAGAACAGGGCGAGCGGAGTTTCGAGCTGCTTTGTCAGAAGCCCGGCAAAGCGTTCCAGGAACGACTGGTCCAATTCGTCGAATCGCCCTTTTAGCGGGCTGTCGATATCCAGTACGCCAAGAAGCTGGCCTTCCTTTACAAGCGGAATAACGATTTCGCTGTTCGACGCAGCATCGCAGGCGATATGCCCTGGAAAGGCATGGACGTCTTCGATACGCAGCGTTTCACGGCGTTCGGCGCTGGTTCCGCACACGCCTTTGCCCATGGGTATACGAATGCAGGCCGGAAGGCCTTGAAACGGACCCAGTACCAGCTCGCGCCCGTCGAATAAATAAAAGCCTACCCAGTTAATATCCTGTAAAAAGTAATGGAGAAGTGCAGAGGCGTTGGCCAGGTTGGCGGCGGCGCTCCGCTCTCCTTCGATCAGCGCTTGTAGCTGGGACAGAACTTCGTTCTGTTGCTCCTCGCGGGAGCCTGCAAGTTCAGCGGCATGAAACATAGCTGGAATTCCTCCTTTATCTGTACAACTCATTATACTGAATAACTGCTGTTTCCGCCTACTTTCCGCAGGGTAATTTAAAATTGAACGATCTAACGCCGGAAAGGGGAAAACATCATGCGCGCCGACGTGCAAAATTTGTTTATTCGAATTCATATGCTCCATCAGGCTACGCTTGAGGATCTTACTGTTAGCGATACGCTTCCGCTATTGGAGGCGCAAGGGTATAAAGTGGGAGAGCGCGAAGTGAAGCAGGAACTGGAACGTTTAGCGGAAGACAATTTTCTCACCTCTCATGATGATGTATACTCGATGACCGGCGCTGGGAAGGAAGAATTGAAGGAGATCCGAACCGTGCTGAAAAAGCTGTGCGATACAGTGAATCAGCCGGAGAAGGAAGACAAGGCCGGCGTAAATTCGGTCTAGGCGAAGGCGTGGCAAGGAGGCTGTCTCAAAAGGTTTTTACACCTGAGAGTCAGCCTCCTTTTTTTGGTTAAAAATTTTACACGCAACGACAAAGTGTGCTAAATTTTTTAAAATTTGCAAAATATGTTTTTTGCATCATGCATTAAAATGGGCTTTAAGTACGAATTCAAAAGACAGGTTTGGAGGTTTGAACAACCTCTCTATGAAGATAAAGAAGGTGAATTGCATGGTCTATCCCTCCTTCAAGAGCTTCAATCGAACGCCGGGGCGCCCGAAGGTCAGCGGCGAACTGATGGATATGATTGAGCATCTGCGGTCCGAATTAATGAACGCTGCCGAACAGGAAGATTTCAACAGCGTTACGGTAGTGGAATTGAGCCAGAGACTGGATCAGTATATTGTAATGGCTCAGAATCAAATGCTTGGGAGATGAGCCTATCTTATGTGGCTGTAGCTGTAGCTACGGTTGCGGCAGTCTGTGACGGATTGCAGAGTTGAGGAGAACCTGCGGGTGCCTCTTCTTTTTCCAATGCATTCTGTATTAGAGTATGAACCTCCTCGGCATAACGCTGCGGATTCACGCCATAGGCATTGGCATGGACCGCCCCTTCCACCAGCAGAAGCTGCTTGGGCTCGGGCTTTCGCTCGAACAATTCCTCACTCATATAGGTAGGCACATAATTATCCTTTGTTCCATGTACGAACAGGACAGGCATCTTGCTGTTCTCTACAGCCTTGAGCGGGCTGACCTGCTCCATGCGGAACCCGGCCATACGCTCCATCCGTTTGTTGACGAGTCCTAGCAGCGGGAATGCAGGGATCTTGTTGAGAACCCGTACCTGGTGGTACATCAACCGGCTGAGATCGGAATAAGGACAGTCGGCGATCACGAATTTGACGTGCGGGTCCGCGATGGCGAGATACTCCAGCACGGTTCCCCCGCCCAACGATTGCCCGTGCAGCCCAATAACACACTCTTCCCCGTAATGCTCCAAAATCCAGCTAACCCAGGTTTCGACATCGAACTTTTCCATAAAGCCGTAGGTGGTATAGATGCCTTGGCTGTTTCCGTGTCTCCGCTGATCTATCAACAGTATGTTAAAGCCCTCTTGCTCAAACATTTCGATATACTGCGCGGAAACATGCAGGGATACTGTGTAACCATGGACGATGACCATCCATTGCTTTCCCCCGGGATGAGGCTCCAGAGTATAGCCGCTCAGCGTCAATCCATCCTTAGAGGTAACCTTCACTTCCCGTTTCTTCAGATTGTTGAATTGTTCACGGGAGTAGACCCCTGTCGTTTCCAAGTAATTGAATATTCTCTCATGAGTTTGCAGCTTCATTTGGGTGATTTGGCGAAAAGCGAACCTCGTTATCCCGCTAACGGCAAGCAGCAAGAATACGGGTACCATGATCATAGAGTAAATCATAAGAGGCGTCCTCCTTTTCCCATCCCATCGTTGTCATGTTAATTCTTCTGTAAATAGTATCACCGAAAAACAGGCGGGAAAATCGCGTAATCCGATTTTTAATGATCCGGGTTGCCCTGGATTTTAAGGGGGATTCCGGCTTTGACGGCTTGCCGGCTTATGTGATTATATAAATGAATGGGAAGCGGTAGATGAAACAAACAACGTTCTGTCAGGGGGATTCCGATGTATAAATGCGGCGGAGAGATTCCGGTGCTTGAAAGCGAGAGGCTGATTTTGCGGCGGATGGAAAAGAAGGATGCCCGCGAGATGTTCCGTTACTGGAGCGATCCCGAGGTAGTACGGTATATGAATATGCCTCCGTTTGCCTCCATCGAGGATACTTACGAAATGATCAATTTGCTGAACGGTCTTTCCGAGAGCGAGGATACCCTGCGCTGGGGAATTGAATTGAAAGAGACCGGCAGGCTGATCGGGAGTTGCGGCTTCAATGTTTGGGAGCTGGCCGGCGCCTACCGCGGGGAGATCGGTTATGATTTAGGACGTGAATATTGGGGCCGGGGCTATATGTCCGAAACTTTTCGGATGGTGCTGCCCTTCGGATATGGAACGATGGGGCTGAACCGGATCGAGGCGCTGGTGGATCCGAGGAATGACGCGTCAAGATCGCTGCTTCGGGCTTTTGGCTTCCGGGAAGAAGGATTGCTGCGCGAGTATCAGAAAACGGAAGAGGGCTTTGTCGATCTGTTGATATACTCTCTTTTGAAGAGAGAATACGGACGCTGAGGGAAGGGGAGGAATGCCGGAGTGAGGAAACAAGGCCAATATCCGCTACATAAGCTTGATCCGCTTAGCAAGCTGATCTCTTTGTTTTGCATCGCAATGTTGGCTATGCATTGGGACAAGCCGCTGCCTTTGTGCGGTTTGCTGCTCTTGCTTACGGTCTCCGCTCTGTCCGGTGCGGGAATGTCCTGGGGAAGGCTGGCCAGCCGGATGGGCTATATTGCCGTTTTCGGGTTGCCGTTGTTCGTTCTGACAACACTCGCCTCACCCGGGGGAGGAGAATATTGGGCGCTGGGCGGAATTCGCATCTCGTCTGAAGCGATTCTATATGCGGCGGCGATTACGCTCCGGATGTTCTGCCTGTTTATTTCGTCGCTGATTTATATTGAGACGACCGATCCTCAGGACTTCGTTATTATGATGACGACCCGGCTGAAGCTGCCGTACCGGTTTGTGTTCGGAATATCGATGGCGCTTACGTTTCTTCCGCTTTTGGAACAGGAAAGAAGGAGTGCCGCCGAGGCCCGTAAGATTCGTTATGGCCGGAAACCTCGGGGGCTCGGTGAGAGATTTGGGGTTTGGCGCGAAAATCTGGTAGCCGTGTTCGCGGGGGCAATCCGGCGTGTGGAGCAAACCGCAGGCTCGATGGAAACCAAAGGGTTTGGAGCCTATAAAAGCCGAACTTTTTTGCGTGAGGTCAAGGTTTCAGCCAGGGGGTACGCGCTTATGATTATCAGCATCGCTGCCGTAACGGGATTATGGTTTCTTATATAAATGAATCGGGCGCGAACCCGCAAAGAAAGCCTTGACGAATCCTTATTGTCAACCTATATTTAAAAAACGTGGTTTACAATGAAGCGGAGAGGATGACAAATATGAAGGACTATGCAAATGCAAGTAAGGGGAAGATCACCTTTAAGGCGTTTACAACCCTGGATATAGTGTTGATGGCGATGTTGGCTGCCGCCAATGCGGTAATGACGGTGTATCTTTCGCCCTTGAATATGGCTCTAAACGGACTCGGAGGACCGATCGCCACTTCGACAGTAACCGGTCTATACATGATCTATGGTTTGCTTGCCTGCTACATCATCCGCAAGCCGGGGACGGCGGTCATTACATACGGAATTGGAGCGGTGGTACAGGCGTTTATGGGCTCGGCCTACGGGATTGCATCCTGTTTTGTGGCCGCGGCGTGTTATATAGTTGTCGCCGAAGCGATATTTGCTTTTTTCCGTTACAGAAAGTGGAGTTTTCCAGTCATGCTTCTGGCAGGCGGGGCTTTGGTGCCGATTTGGTTTTTCTTCGCGGCCCGGATGTTCGGTTATATGAAATGGGGAACGGATATCCTCTTGATTGCGCTGGCGGTTCGTATTCTCAGCGGGATGGTGCTCTGCGGTCTGCTGTCCAAGCTGATCGGAGACGCGCTGGCACGCAGCGGACTTTTGCGGCGGTATGCCGTCAAGCGGGGCGTCGAGGGTTAGATGAAAAATTCAATCGTTTCTTCTTCCGTATTTGCTCAATCGGGAGACGGCAACTTGGCGATAGCTTTGCAAGATGTATTTTATACCTATGAAGGTGAAGCCGGCCCGGCTATAGATGGAATTTCTCTCGCCATTCGCGCAGGGGAATGGGTAACGATCGCCGGACCGAGCGGCTGCGGGAAATCGACCTTGGGCGCTCTCCTAAGCGGATATCTTCCCCGGGCGGGAGGCGGTTCCCGGGAAGGCCGGGTTACGGTAGGCGGATTTGACCCGGCTTCGGCGGAGATCGCAGATTTGGCCGGCGTGATCGGCATCGTCTTTCAGGACCCGGACGCTCAACTCGTCCAAGGCCGATTGGAGGACGAGGTCGCGTTCGGCCCGGAAAATCTTTGCCTGCCGGTCGAAAGTATCGAGCGGCGGGTGACCGCGTCGCTGCAGGACGCGGATCTGCTGGAACGCCGCCGGGACAACGTGAACGAGCTGTCCGGCGGGGGACGCCAGCGCGCAGCCGTCGCGTCCGTGCTGGCGCTGGAGCCGCCGATCCTCGTGCTGGACGAGGCGGCGGCAAGCCTGGACGCGGCGTCAAGGCAGCGTCTGCTGGCGCTGCTGCGCCGGCTTCACCAGAGCGGCCGGACGCTGGTGACGCTGACGGGGCGGCTGGACGAGCTCGCCCTGGCCGCGCCGCGGCTGGTCGTGCTGGCCGCCGGCCGCGTCGCAGCGGACGGCGCGGCCGCGGAGCTGCTGCGCGATCAGCGCCCGCTGCTAAGCGGCCTGGGGCTACTGCCGCAGGCGCCGGGCGAAGCGCCGAGCGGAGAGGCGGCCCCGGCCGCAGCGGCGGACGCCCGGCCCGGCGCAGCTCCGCTGCTGGAGCTGCGCGGGCTCTCCTTTGCCTACGGGGCAAAGGGCCGGAGGCGGTCCGGCAGCAGGCCGGATCTGACGGAACCGGCCGTCCTGAAGGATGTGCACATGCAGATTCACGAAGGCGAATGGCATATTCTGCGCGGGGACAACGGGTCGGGCAAAACAACGCTGTCCCGGCTGATGCTCGGCTTGCTTCCGGCACCTTCGGGAGCCATCTTCTGGAGAGGCCGCGACGCTTCGCGCAGCTCCTTGTACGAATTAGCGGAGGACATCGGCTATGTCTTCCAGCATCCTGATCAGCAATTTGTCGCTTCGACGGTGCTGGACGAGCTGCTTTACGGACCGCGTTGCTCTTTGAAGCTTCGAGCCAAGGATGCAACCCCGGAGCCATTGCTTCTGAAGGCGAAGGAAATGCTCCGGATGATCGGTCTGGAAGGCCGGGAGCAAGCTTCGCCCTATGTGCTTGGAGGCGGAGAGAAGCGCCTTCTGAGCGCCGCGGCCGGGTTCATGACCGGGAAGAGGCTCATCCTGCTGGATGAACCGACGGCAGGCACGGACTACGCAGGCGCCCGCTTGCTGTCGGCCTTGTGCCGGAAGGCGGTTTCCGAGGGGACGGCCATATTGATGATTACGCATGAACCCGAGTTTTTTGCTGGGGAGCAGACCAAAATATGGACGCTCGATAACGGCAAACTTCGGGAAAATTAACTTCATCCGGACAGCAGTCTCCGGCTTTCGCCTGGAGGTATGCTGTCTTTATTTTTAGAAGGGCTTCCTATATAATTAATTGTCTTATAAAAGTCTGCACGCATAGAGGTTTGAGAAAGGAAGTCATTATTTTGGGTACCGCACTAAAAAGGAATTATATTTTAATCGGTTTGCTGCTCTCCACGTTCCTGGCTGCGATTGAAGGAACGGTAATCGGTCCGGCCGGGCCGAGAATCGTCGGGGATCTGGGAGGAGTGGAACTGCTAAGCTGGGTGTTTACCGCCTACTTGCTTACGATGGCTGTAACGACGCCGATTTTTGGCAAAATCAGCGATTTGTACGGAAGAAAACCGGTGTTTGTCATCGGTTCGGTATTGTTCCTGGCCGGTTCGCTATTATCCGGGCTTTCGCAAAGCATGGAGCAGTTAATCCTGTTCCGGGCGATCCAGGGGATCGGCGCCGGTGCTTTGACTCCGGTCACGTTTACGATTATCGGCGATATTTACTCCATTAACGAACGAGCGAAGGTTCAAGGCTGGATCAGCTCGGTTTGGGGGATCTCTTCTTTGATCGGCCCCTTGCTCGGCGGCTATTTTGTCGATTCGCTCAACTGGCGTTGGGTTTTCGGGTTTAATGTGCCATTCGGGCTCTTGTCGCTCATTTTCATCATAAAATATTTAAAAGAAGATATAGTGAAACGAAAAGTGAAGGTCGACATCAGCGGAGCGGTCACCTTTACGGTCGGCGTAACGGCGCTGCTGTTCGGTCTCGCGACCGGTGGCCAGCAATTGGCCTGGAATTCGCCGCTGTTAATCGGCATCTTCGTTCTTGCGGCAGTGATGCTGGCGCTGTTCTTTATCGTGGAGAAAAAAGCGGAGGAACCGCTCGTTCCATTGAAATTGTTCCGCATCCGCGATATTGCCTATTCCAATGTCGCCAGTTTGCTGGCGAGCGCTCTTTTGATCGGACTTACCTCGTATCTTCCTTTATGGGTACAGGGCGTTCTCGGGAAAAACGCCACCATTTCCGGCCTGGTGCTCGCTCCGATGTCGATCAGCTGGATGCTGGGGTCGATCATCGGGTCGCGTTGGATTATCAGCCGCGGGTCACGGCTAACGTCGCTCATCGGCATGCTGATCATCGCCGTGGGTGCAGGCGGTATGGCGTTTATTCATGAAGGAACGCCGATTTACGTGATGCTGATTTTTAATGCGCTGTACGGTCTTGGCTTCGGGTTTTCATTCTCGGTGTTCACAATCATCGCTCAATCGTCCGTCAATTACAATCTGCGCGGCGCTTCCAATGCGCTTAACTCGTTCGTTAAGTCGATCGGCCAGACGATTGCAGTTACGGTATTCGGTACCTTAATCAATCTTGGGATTGTGTCCCGAACCGCTAAAGGCACGCCTTCAGGCACCCAGGTCTCCCAGGATGACATCAACAACTTGTTGTCCCCGGAAAAGGTTCACCTCCTGCCGAAGGAATTGTGGGCGGAATTGAAGCATGTGCTTGGCGGAAGTCTCCATACTTTGTTTATCATTATGGCAATTATAGCGGTCCTCGGCGTAGTTTCCGCACTCGGTCTTCGCAGCAAAGCGCCTGAACCTGAAGAGGTATAAAACAGCAGCTTCCTCCACACCATAACGGGAAAGGGGAGGTGTTAGGATGAATGAGGAATTGAGTCTGGATCAAGGCTCGCTCGTCCATGCGTGGCAGCAGCAACTGCCGGAATATCTGAACCCGGGAGATTCGGCGCAGGTGGAGGCCGATCTCGGAAATCCGCAAGGACTCCGTATTCATATCAATGCGGCGGGCCGCCAGTTTTACTCGTTCGATTTCGAATGTTCTTATAAGGATACGCGCGAGGTTTCCGTGGCGTTGGTTGATGTGGAAAGGGACGGGCAGACCGTCAATGAGCGGAGCGAGAAAATTCAGGAGATGACCTCGGATTATGTCCGTCATCTTCATGAATGTGCCCAGGCCCTTCAACGGATTACAAAGCCTAATTGAGAAAGCGAGGACTGCCCGGATGACGAAAGCCAGAGGATTTGCCGGCGATAAAAACCTGGGGAATGTCGTTCACGACTTGGAGCAATCTCCCGTAAACAGCCACCAGGCACAGCAGCTGCAGCAGGATGTCAATGACCGCCGTACACATGACGTCCGCAATCATAACAAAGAGAGAGACATGGACCCTTCGCATTAGGAACAAAAAACGGCTTGATCAGGATACTTCCCGATCAAGCCGTTTTGCTGTTTATTGCTGTTTTCCCGATAACATCTTCCGATGCACCGGAAACGGACTATGACTCTACTTCCGGGCGAGCGGGGCCAATTTCTCGGCTTCTCGTCCCATTTTCTTGAGCAGCTCGATCATGACCTGCTTTTCGTCTTCGTTCAATCCGCTAAGCGCGTGATCGATCCGGTCTGAAAATTCGGGATATAGCTGGTCCATCAAATCCTTGCCTTTCGGTGTGAGCTCGGCAAAAATAACGCGCCGGTCACGCGGGCAAGGGGTGCGGTGCAGGTATCCGGCCGATTCCAGCTTGTCGATAACATAAGTGACATTGCCGCTTTGCAGCAGCAGCTTGGCACCGATTTGCTGAATCGGCTGAGCTCCCTTGTAATAAAGCACTTCCATTACGGCAAAAGCCGTTGGATTAAAACCTTGAATTTTGCTTCCTGTCACGGCATGCTCGTTGACGCTTTTGAACGACTTGGCAAATACCCGGTACAGATGAAGCGACAAATCGGTTCCGCGTTCCTCGGTTTTCAACATGTTCATCCCGCCTCTTTCTATATTTTCACAGTGTTTAAAGTAGTTAGGATCATTGTTATCTTAGAACACGGAAAGTTTTAAAAAAATATAATTTATCACAATTTTCAGATTTAATTTTTAAAGCTACTTTTTGCTCAGGCCGCTGATTTTGGAGCGGGAACTGACTGCTTGATCGCGGCTCACGCAATCACCCGGCGAAACCTTGGGGACGAACGAAACGTAGTAAGAGAAGGAAAACAGTCGGCAGAAAGAAGCGGGGGAAGCATATGACAGAGCCATTGCTGCGGGTAGAAATCGAGGAAGCCGGCTACGAGGCCGGCAAACCTAAAATTGAACATGTCACCCTTCATGTACAGTCAGGGAAATTAACGGGCTTGATCGGTCCTAATGGTGCGGGCAAAAGCACGACATTAAAAGCGATTCTCGGCCTGCTCCCGGAGGTAAAAGCAAATGTGAGCTTTACCGGAAGCTCGGACAAGTACGCTTATGTCCCCGAGCATCCGTTTTTTTACGATACTTTGACATTATGGGAGCATTTAAGCCTGGCCGCTGCGGTATATGGAATGGACGAGCGGGAATTCGAAAGCGAGAGCCTTCTCCTCCTGGAGAAATTCAGAATGACCGAAGTTCGGAATCATCTTCCGGGGGGCTTCTCCAAAGGGATGCGCCAAAAGATGATGCTAATGATCGGCTTTCTTCTGAAACCGGATGTATACATCGTGGACGAGCCTTTTATAGGTTTGGATCCACGAGCCACGAAAGATTTTCTCGGGCTATTGGAAGAGGAGCGGTTAAGGGGAGCCGGAGTCCTGATGTGCACCCATGTTCTCGACACGGCGGAGCGCATTTGCGATGATTTTATTTTGATGGCTGACGGCAAGGTGGCTGCCAGCGGAACGCTGGATGAGATCCGCCGGACCGCAGGGCTTCCGGGAGCGCCTCTGTTTGACTGCTTCGACGTGCTGACTTGATGGGCGGGAAGGAGGGAAGACGATGTTTCGAATTACGGCCGAAATGAATGTCCGGCGATTATTATTAAGGAGATGGGCCGATCACTGGGGAAAGCAAATGGCGATTCTGCGGTACACTTTTGACGGCATCGTCTTGCTGTATCTTGGCATTCCCGGACTGCTTCTGCTGGGGAGGGGTTATTTCGGCCTTTGGAGGGAGGAACTTCCCCTATGGCTCCAGAGCTTGCCGTTGACCGCCTTATCCGGTCTGCTGCTCATCCTGATCTATGCCTTTGGTGGTCTGGTCTTGTATATCGAAGCCGCTGATGTGCTATTTCTGAAGCAGCGTCCGCGTTGGCTGAAAGGCATGATGATCGGAGGCGCGCTGTCCTCGATGCTCGGCAGCTTTACCGCGATCGGCGCCTGCTTCGTGCTGATCGCTCCGTTGTTGAGCCGGGTTTATGATATGGGACTGCCTGGTATTTTGGTGCTGTTGGCCGTGACCTGCGGCTTTAAAACCGTACATCTCCTCTTGTCGAACCTGATAAATGTACGCTGGTCCGGCTGGAGGCAGATGGTGTTGAAGTCGATCGCATTCAGCATGCTGGGGGGAAGCTTCACCCTTTGGATGCTGCGGGGGATGGGTAGCCCGGCGGCAACCGCGGCAACCCTGATCCTCTGCATTTCCCTGGCCTTGTTGCTCGCTTGGATTCGCTTCTTTCGCCTCCGCGGAAGATTTGACGCCGAGATTCGCGAGGATGAGCGGCAAAAGACGTCGCTGACCGGCATGCTGCTGTCCGGGGCCGTGGATCGTCCTCCCGCGGTGCGGACCCGGCCTTGGCTATTCCGGCGCGGCGGACGTTTACTCCGTTCCAGCAAGCCGGAGGACCGGATCGCGGAAACGGCGTTCAAATCCTTTTTCAGAGGTCCTGAAATCAAGTTGTACGGGCAATTCACGTTTTTCGGCTGCATAGCGGTTTATTTTCCGGCATACCCGGTAAATCTCATCGTATATGCCGCGTTGCTGGTACTCCTGGTTTATTGGTTGAACGGCCATCGCCGTTACTTTTTTACCCGGGATCTCATGGACATTTTGCCGGTTGCCGAGCATACCGAATACCGCTGCGCAACCCAACTGATGGCATTGCTGCTGTATCCGGCGGTCGTTATCATCACCTGCGTGCTTGGTGCCGCATTGCTCCAGGCTTGGTGGGGAGTCTTGGCCGGGATTCCGGCCGGACTGCTCATTGCCCGGGTCGCCGGAACGATGTGGAAGCTCTTCCCGTCCGGATACCGGCGCAGGGGGAGCTTATAACTCCCCCTGCGCCGATTTCGCGGCGTGATGACCGGCGGTATATCCGGTGGCGAAGGCTGCCGTGATATTGTATCCGCCGGTGTATCCGTGGACATCGAGTACCTCGCCGCAGAAGAATAGACCGGACATCAGCTTCGAGCCCATCGTCTTCGGATTGATTTCCTTCAGGTTTACGCCGCCGCCGGTGACGAACGCCTCTTCGAACGGACGGGTTCCGGTTACCTGAATTCGGAGGTTCTGCGTCTCGGCTACGAAGGCAAGCCAAGCTTCCTTTGGAAGATGTTCATAGGTGGTTTCACCAGGGAGCCCGGCTCTTTCGAACAGAAGCGGAAGCAACCGCTCCGGGATTGTTCCTTTCAGAACATTCTTCAATGCCTTTTTAGGTTCGGCAACGGCCATTTTGCGCAGAAAGGATTCCAGGTCCCCGGAGGAACGGTCGGGAAACAAATTTATGGACATGGTGACTTCGGATACCTGATGTTTCTTCTTGACTCCGCGAATAAATCCGCTGCAACGCAGGGCGATCGGCCCCGAGAGTCCGAAATGGGTGAAGATCATGTCGCCCCGGTGGGAAATAACGGTTTTACCCTTCGGATCCAGAACGGACAGCTTCACATCGCGGAGGGACAAGCCTTGCAGCTCCCGGCTGACAATAAACTGTTCCTTCGAGATGATCGGTACTTCGGTAGGAAACAGCTCTGTAATCGTGTGCCCCGCAGCTTCTGCCCATGGATAACCATCGCCGGTCGATCCGGTATGGGGCACGGATTTCCCTCCGGTCGCCACCACAATCGACTTGGCTCCAATCTTTTCGCCATTTGTCAGCTTAACGCCCTCCGTACCTTCGGCACCGAATAACAGTTCCCGGACCGGATGATGGGTCAACAGCGTTACCCCCAGTGATCTGGCTTTGCCGATCAGGGCGTCAACGACCGTTTTGGCTTTGTCCGATACCGGAAACATTCTTCCATTGTCCTCTTCCTTCAAAGGAATCCCCAGGTTTTCAAAGAATGCGATAATATCCCGATTGCCGAACAAAGCGAAGGCGCTGTGCAGGAAACGCCCGCCTCCGGGGATAAAGGTGATTAACTCATCGATCTCCTTGGCGTTGGTAACGTTGCACCGTCCGCCTCCTGAAATGCCGAGTTTGCGCCCCAGCTTGTCCCCTTTATCAAGCAAAGCAACCTTTGCCCCCTGTTCCGCGGCAGCGATTGCCGCCATCAAACCCGACGGTCCGCCGCCAATAACAATAACCTCGTAATTCTTCATATGGACTACCCCTTTTTATTTGTACTTTTTTCACAAATGCAAATTGTTTCTTTTATCCAAAACAAGAAATATTGTAAAACTTTGTCGCCTATGATTTAATCGGAAATAGAATGAATTCTTCCGCCAAAGGAGGGAGAACGTGGGGGAGATAAAAGAAGTCTTGCTGCAGATGCTGGTTGCCGGTTTACCTGCATTTTTGTTCCCGCTGTCTTATGGGAAGTCCGCCGCCGATTCGATGCCGAAGGAGAGGGCCGGACGCAAAAAATCCTATTCCGTAGGACTCTTGTATACTTGTACGTTAAGCATGCTGCTTTGCTCTGTTTTTTCCACCCGCTTATGGGACTACATTCCGATTAATTATGGGATTTTACCGTTGTTTGCCTTGATGCTCTATGGCCGGTTGCGCGATGGTATCGCACTGGGGCTGTTTCATCTGCTGCTTTACCCCTTATTTGCATTAAACTTCACTTTTTCCGGCTTAATCCTGGAAACCGGGATGCTTCTGTATCCTTTGGTGCTCCTGACATCTAATTATTTCAAAATGACAGGGCGGCACGGCAAGGTCGTAACTCTGTCCGTATTTTTTGTCGCCGGTGAGCTGATGATTACGTCTTCCCCGTTTCTGACCGGGATGGAGACGTTGCAAACCGACTTGTTTTCCCTGGCTGCAGCGTTGATTAATATTCTTGTAACGCTCCTGATCGGGTCGCTGTTCGTCTATATGATTGAGCATACTCTGGAGAAGGAAAAGCTTCGCCTCCAGGTTATGCAGTTGTCACGCAATTACTTCCGCGAGGCGGAGAAGCTGCAGCAGAGTATGGATGCCGCTCCGCTCAGCATTATTCTGCTCGACAGGCAGGGAGATATTATGGCGATTAACGAAACGTTTCTCCGCCTGTATCGCAAGAGTGATCCTTCGGCTACAAGAGATAACCTGATCAAGCACAAGCTGAACACGGTTCTTACCGACAGCCAATTCCAAGTTCTGAATTCCCGGGCTACCGAGACGCTGGAAAGAAATACGAAAACTCGGGAGCTGCTTCAGAACGGGGATCAAATCTATTTTACCAGTACGTCACCGATCACAAAAGGGCACACCGACGAAACGATCGGCGCGGTGGTCGTTATTCAGGACATTACCGAATTGGAAACGTTCCGCAAGGAACTGAATCATGTCGAACGCCTCAGTCTCGTAGGGCAGATGGCTGCGGGGATTACGCATGAAATTCGAAATCCGATGGCCGTGGTTCGGGGATTTCTCCAATTGATGCGGGAGAAGAGTCCTTCTTCTCTGGAACATTATTATCGGATCGTGATGGAGGAGTTAGACCGTGCCAACAGTATCATTAACGACTTCTTGTCCCTGGCGCAGAACCGGGCCGTCAAGATGGAGCTTTGCAGCCTGCATGAAATCATCAAGGAACTAACGCCTCTCCTGTGGGCGGATGCCAATCTACGGGGCCAAAGCATCGAGGTTATGTTGGATGAGAAGGTTCCGGAGCTGCTGCTGAACCAGAAGGAAATCAAACAGCTGATTTTGAATCTGGGGCGCAACGGAATGGAAGCGATGGACGATAAGGGGCAGCTGGTTCTGGAGACAAAGTGCTGCGCAGACGGTGTGGAGCTATATGTCAAGGATACGGGAGCAGGCATTTCCCCGGCTCAGCAGGAAAGACTCTTCGAACCTTTTTTTACGACAAAATCGCAGGGAACGGGGCTGGGTCTGTCGCTTTGTCTAAGTATTATGGAGCGGCATAGCGGCAAAATCAGCATCGAATCGGAGGAAGGGAAGGGCACAACGTTTACTGTATTTTTTCCATTCGCCCAAACTTCGCAGCTTCACCGCAATACAGCAACCTCGGCGCTGGAAGATTAGTCAGCAAAACCTTGCAGTGTAAGGGAATGCCGAGTATGAGAATATACATATAACCGTGGATGTAAAGTTGCTTTCCTTCCTTATGAATGTATAATTATATATAGTTTGATGCCGAAGCGGAGGGTCCGCTTTCGAGACACCAGTTTTCATGAGGAGTGATACAGCTATGTCAATGTCATTTGATCAATATATGAGAGATATGGTTCAACCGATGCGGGATGAACTGACCTCTCTGGGAATTCAGGAGCTTCGCACTCCTGAGGAAGTAAAGGAATCTTTGCCTGACGCAAAAGGGACGACGCTGGTCGTTGTAAACTCGGTTTGCGGCTGTGCGGCCGGACAATGCCGTCCTGGCGTGGCCAAAGCGCTGCAGCATGATTTGACTCCTGACCACTTGTTTACGGTCTTTGCAGGGCAGGATAAAGAAGCAACTGCGACGGCTCGGGAATACTTTGCTCCCTATCCGCCGTCTTCGCCTTCGATTGCACTGATGAAGGATGGAGAACTTGTACATTTTATCGAGCGTCATCAAATTGAGGATCGTTCGGCTGAAGAAATTGCCGCTGATCTGACAAGCGCATTTGACCGCTTTTGCCGTTAAGGCTCTAACTTAATGATAGGACCCAAGCGTCCCGCAGATCGGCATTTACAGCGACTTGCGGGGCGTTTTACGTTTTACATATTGCATAAGTGCAGATAACGGAGGGATAAAAAATGAGTTTGCAACAGGAAATCATTGAACGTTTAGGTGTGAAGCCCGCGATTGACGTGGAGGAGGAGACCCGCAGCCGGGTGGACTTTTTGAAGGAGCATGTATTGAGCTCCAGTACTACAGGATTGCTGATTGCAATCAGCGGCGGAGTTGACAGCGCGGTGGCGACCGCCCTGTGCAAGCGTGCGACAGATGAATTGACCGAGGAGACGGGCCGGGAATATATCACGCTCGGCGTATTTCAGCCTTATGGAGAGCAGGAGGATATCGGGCATAGCTACGAGGTAGCCAAGGCCTTCGGTTTGACGCATACGGTAGAGACGAATATCGAGGATACGGTTGACGAAATCGCGTTGGAAACGGAACACGGATTAAAAAATATCGGACAATTCCGGCATCTGAGCCATAAGGGCAAAGGCAATGTCAAAGCACGGACCCGCATGGTTGTCCAATATGCCCTATCCTTTGAACTCAATTTATTGGTGGTCGGTACCGATCATGCTTCGGAAGCCATTACGGGGTTCTATACCAAATGGGGAGACGGGGCCGTCGATATTACGCCGCTCAGTTCGCTGAACAAACGGCAGGTGCGCCAGCTTGCGCTCCATCTCGGCGTGCCGGCCGATATCATTGACAAAGCACCGTCAGCCGGCCTGTGGGCGGGTCAAACCGACGAGAAGGAACTTGGAATCAGCTATGAGGATAACAGCGATTATTTGGAGGGGAAAGAGGTAGAGCCGGCAGTCCGGGAGCGCTTGGAGTCTTTGTACCGGAAGACAGAGCATAAACGAAGTCCGATTCCTGGGATCTGATTTTACTGAATTGGTGACTTTTTTCAAAGCTTCCGAATCTTTATTCCATAGTTTTCCGTATACATATTAGCAGCTTGTTTCTAATACATATGATGAAAAAACGGAGCTAGGGAGGATTGCGCTTGAAAAACTTGTTCACCATTTTCGTATCGCCAACGGAAACGTTCCAAAGGGTCAGGGAAAAAAGCAAGACGGCATGGATTTTTCCTTTAATCTTGCTAATGGTAGTATCCACGGTGGCGATTTATCTGCAACTGCCGGCCATGGAGCAGGCGACCATGGATGCTTTGAAAAAGCAAGGGCTGGTCGATCCAAGTAATATTGACAGCATTGTGGCCTCTACTAATGTCGTCTCCATAGTCACGACGCCGCTGAGTATTGTGGCCATGATTTTTGTCGGAGCCCTGCTGTATGTGCTTCTGAACCTGATTGTCCGGGGTGAGGCCAAGTACATGCAACTGGTAACTATGATGTCCTACGCGGCTTTGCCCGGGATGCTTGGCAGCTTGCTCGCCGGAATTATGGTATATGCCACCGAAGCGAAGGCGGTCACGGACGTTTCGATCAGCCTGGCCGCCCTCGTATCGGATAAGACAAGTATGTTGTATTACGTTTTGACGCTGAGTAATCCGTTCGCTATCTGGGGCTTGGTCCTCTATGTGATCGGCGCTTCGGTGATGATGAAACGGCCGCGAAAGACGGTTGGCATGTGGATTGTCGGCACCTGGCTCGTGTTTTCACTAGGCTCGTTGTTGTTCGTTTGACCAGAGAATAGGATAGGGTGATGGAAGTGTTAAAGCGAAAGTGGATTTGGGGACTGATTCTTGGATTAATCGTAATCGGCCTGGTTCTCGTCAACCTGGTGAACATAAAACGGGCAACACCGGTGAAGACCGCCGAAGTTGCAGAAGGATTGATCGTAGAGGAGATATACACCAATGGCAAGCTGGAGCCGGAGAAGACGACGGAGGTATATTCTCCGGCCAGCGGGGTCATAGGAGAGTTAAGCGTCAAACTGGGCGATTCCGTGACCAAAGGCCAAGTTCTGTTGACGCTCAAGATGGACGAAATCAAGGAACAATTGGAGAAAGAGCGCCTGAATCTGCAACTGGCGGAATCCGAGCGGCTTCAAGCTAAAAAACAGCATTTCGAGAACTTTAAAAAGCTGATGAGCGAGGACCCCGGGCTGGAAGTGGAGGAACTGGATTTAACGGCCTATGATCTGCGCATTCAAAGCAGCAGGCTAACGATTGAATCTCTGGAGAGAAGACTGGAGCACAGCGCCGTGCATGCGACCGTCGACGGAGTCGTTACCGGACTAGCCGTGAATGAGGGCCAGCTCATTGCCGAAGGAAGCGGAATTGTCTCCATCTCCGATTTGTCGGCCTACAAGGTTCGCGCTTATCTGAATGAACTGGATGCCGGTAAAGCTGCCGTCGGGATGAAGGCTGTCGTTACCGGCGAATCCATCGCAGAGACCTATGACGGTGAGGTGACTTATTTGGCCCCGACGGCGGAGGTCGTGGATCCCGCTTCGAAGGATGCCTCAGTAGAAATGACGGTAGGTCTGAAATCCGCGTCGCCTGAGCTTCGTTCCGGCTACAATGTGACGATCGCCATGGAAATTCCGGACAAGCCGCGGCTTCTCGTTCCGATCGGTGCTGTACAGTACGAGGGGGATCAGGCCTTTGTGTTCGTTGTTGAGGAAGACAAAGCCGTCCAAGTGCCCGTCACAACCGGCAAGGAGGGCGAGGAACAGATCGAAATCGTAAACGGAGCCGACAAAGGAGAGCGGATCGTGGTGGAAGGCGCGGATTCTCTCCGGGACGGCGACAAGGTGGCCATCCAATGATTACTCTGGCGGACATCACTAAAGTTTACAAAAATGGACCGCTCGAAGTGGAAGCACTAAGCCAGATCAATCTGCAGGTCGAACGTGGCGAGTTCGTAGCCATTATGGGGACTTCGGGCTCCGGCAAATCGACGCTGATGAATATTATCGGATGCCTGGACGTACCGACCTCCGGCAGTTATGTGCTCGACGGGGAGGAAGTCCATATGCTGAATGAGGATGACCTTGCCCGGGTTCGCAACCGCAAGATCGGTTTTGTATTTCAGAGCTTCAATCTGCTGGGAAGGCAAACGGTATTGCAAAATGTGACGCTGCCGATGATGTACGCAGGGATTTCTCGGGAAAAGCGGAACGAGCGGGCGCTGGAACTGTTGGAAAAGGTGGGGCTTAAGGATCGGGTGAAGCATCGGCCGACCGAGTTGTCCGGCGGACAGAAGCAGCGGGTAGCGATCGCCCGCGCTTTGACGATGGATGCTCCCATCCTGCTCGCGGATGAACCGACCGGGAATCTGGATACGAAATCCTCCCATGACATCATGGCCTTGTTCAAAGAGATTCACCAGGAAGGGACGACGATTGTTCTGGTCACGCATGAGCCGGATATCGCGGAACATGCGGACCGCGTGCTGCTGTTCGGAGACGGCAAACTGCTTAAGGATACGCGCAAGGGAAGTGCCCGCCTATGAGCATTTGGGAAAGCGTATGGGTCGCCCTGGATAATTTGCGGATGAATAAGCTGCGCTCTTTTTTGACGATGATCGGCATTGTGTTCGGGGTCGCTGCGGTTGTTACGGTGGTGTCTATCGGGCAGGCGGGGCAATCCTCCATTATTTCGATGGTTTCCAATTATGAAGACGGCTATTTTGTAATTTATCCGAATTATAATGATGAAAGTAATGTGGAGAAGGCCGATTTCCGGCTGCGGGATATAGCTGAAGTACGCAAGGTTCCGGGCATTCGTTATGTCTCTGCCTCCCTTGGCTATGGGGTGACGACGAAGCTGAAGCAAGATAAGCTGCGCTTCACCTTAACGGGAACTACCTCGGAGATGCCCAAAATGCAAAAGCTGGATATCACGGCGGGCAGATTTTTTAGCGCCCAGGAGGAAAGAGGCAGACAGAAAGTCATTGTGGCCGACGCAAAATATGCGGAGAAGGCGTTTGGCTCGGCAAGAGGAGCCGTCGGCAGAAGAGTCGTTCTGGGGAACGATACGTTCCGCATTATCGGCGTATACAAGACGGAGGAGAATATCTTGAGCGGGATGGAAGGAGAAAGGTATTCCGGGTATGTGCCTATCACGGCGGTTTCATTTGGAGAAGCCGGGGATAACGGGCGGCTCGGGATGCTGGAGATCGTAGCTTCCTCCCCGGATCAAATGGAAGGGACGATGAAGACCCTTAAGAGTTGGCTGGCCGACAGGAAAAACGTGGAGCCGGATTCCTACTTGACCGAAAGCGGAAAAGACGCGGAAAAGATGGTATCCAGCACATTTTCTATCTTACAGACGATCATCGGATCGATTGCGGGAATTTCCCTTCTTGTCGGAGGAATCGGCGTCATGAACATCATGCTCGTTTCGGTCACGGAGCGGACGCGTGAGATCGGGATCCGCAAGGCGATCGGAGCCACGCCGGGTACGATTATGCTTCAGTTTATGATTGAAGCGGTCATCCTTTCATTTATCGGGGGAACGGTGGGAGCCTTGCTGGGATTGTTTGCCGCGTATCTGTTCAGCCTAATTTCGGGCTGGCCCTTCGTGGTGTCCCTCTGGGCGATCCTGCTGGCATTCGGATTTTCGGCGGCGGTGGGCATTTTCTTCGGCCTGTATCCAGCTAACAAAGCTTCCAAGCTGCATCCGATCGAATCGCTGCGCTATGAATGATATTCCGGAAGCATGAATAACGAGCGAAAGACCAAAAAAATGACGGTGCTATGGAGATGATGATCCATGCACCGTCATTTTATATTTTTGTGTTATCCGCTAATGCCGGCTTCTTGTTCGTTATTGCTTGGTTGAGGGCTGAACAGGAATGTAGATATCCATCTGCTGGCCTTTGTCAGGCCAGCACCGCTGATCATACCATTCAAAGTCGGGAGCGTAAGCCTGTTCGTATCCGGAAGTGGGGAACCACTCGCTAAAAATCTTGTTCCAGGTTGACTGGATGGAGTCGGTGAAATCCGCTCGATCGGCCGGCGGGGTCGTAAAGATGGCGTAGGTCGCCTCCGGGATGGTGAGCTCCACCATTCCTTCCGGTACCTCGGTCTTGTCGTCGGTCTCAAAACCGATGATGTAGCGGAAAGTGCCGTCTTCGTCCATGGTAGTACAAACGCCGAGCTCTACCTCGGGACGTTTTTTGCCGGGCACATTGGCGCCCAATTGATCCCGTATGTAAGCTTGCCAGAAGGCCGGGATTTCCGTGTTGTTCTGTCCGTCCGTCGTGGTCGTTTGAATCGCGTATCCGATGATTCTCATTGCCGGACAAGTCTCAATCCGATATTCCATATGAAATTCTCCCCGTTCCAAATAGATTTGTTCATCGAATAGATCATGCGCCTCGAATCTGGCGACGAGAAAAGGGGGACGCCCCAGTCTGCGGCAGGCCGACGGTAAAATGCCGTACATTTTGCGGAAAGCTCTAGTAAAAGCCTCGTGGGAACCGAAGCCACATTCCAGCGCAATGTCGATCACTTTCTTGTTGCTGAAGGCAAGCAGCTCCGCCGCTTTGGAGAGACGGCGTTTCCTGATGTACGAGGTAACCGTATCCCCGACCAGATGAAGAAAGGTACGATGGAAATGATACTCCGAATAATGCATTGCCTGAGACACCCCCTTCAGGGTCAAATCCTCATCAAGCCGCGATTCGATATACTCGATGCTTTGCTGAATGATTTCAACATTGTTCATGAACTTCCTCCAGACCGGTCTATGTGTTAAGTATAGGGGGTGAGGGAGCCGCTAGCTTGATCATTCTTGCTCTCCGGAATGGCGATGGGAAGAAGGCGCGTTTCCGGAAATCTTGGAAATGAAGGAGAGTGTGGCTTCAAGCGCCGCATGGAAAGGCTCCGTAAAACCTTGAAAAGGATGAACGGTTCCAAAGGTATGGTTGCCGCCCGGGATCTCTATCCAGGTGATGTCGGGCCGCAGGGAGACTAGTTCCGCGGAGCCCTTGCGCAAATGGGCGCCGTCTTCGGAGCCTTGGATCAGAATGACGGGGAAATCGGAGCCGCGGGCCATCCGCCCTAAAAGATCGAACCGTTCC
The DNA here is from genome assembly GCF_018101095.1 of Paenibacillus sp. Marseille-P2973. NCBI lineage: Bacteria > Bacillati > Bacillota > Bacilli > Caryophanales > Paenibacillaceae > Paenibacillus > Paenibacillus sp. Marseille-P2973. The sequence goes on along the minus strand of NZ_JAGQEH010000010.1, from coordinate 78,546 downwards.
CGCTGCCGGTCAAGATCGTCGAGGATTATTTTGTCGAGAGGCATTTGCTGTCCGGTACGTCCGTTGACCACATAGCTGCGGCCGGTCCGGGTCATCTCTTCCTTCTGTTTGTCGCTGAGCAAGTCAAGGTTCGTGATCCCGTTCCACGAGATGACGCCCTGAACCTGGCCGGGATGGTCGAGCGCATGGATGAGGCAGACACCGGCACCCTTGCTATGGCCGAGCAGGAATAGGGGGAGTCCGGCATAACTTGGGTCAGACTGTAGGTAGGTAATAAGCTCGTCCAGATCGGTTAACTCCCGGTCATAGGTATTCACGGCGAATTTCTCGAGTTCGGTGAACTCCTCGGGTTGGCTGCCGATGCCGTTATGGGAAAAATTGAAGGTGATGACTTCATGATGGCGGCTTAAATATTCCGCGGCATGGGGAAACATTCCCCAGTCTTTAAACCCTTTATATCCATGGGCGATGACAATCAGGGCCGCCGGGCCCGCAGGCTCCTGGGCGGGAAAGCGGGAGCATCTTAACAGATGACCACCGTTTAAGGGGATTTCAAAATCGATCGGCATAAGCTTGTCTCTCCTTTTCTATTTGGGAGTTGTCGTTATGCTGCAGAATAGCTTCATTATAACATAGGGAGGGCGCCGGACTCGCGTCGTGGTGGCTTCCCTGTTACAATGGGAATGTAAGTTGGAAGCAATAGAACAGTCCTTTTAATTATGAATCTCTAAGTGTGAGTTCAAAAAGTCAGGTTTTCAGGACCAAGAAGGTTGGATGAAGTTAGGGACTGAGTAGCGGAGCGTACATGGGTACGAGAGCAACGGAAGGCCCGGCTGAATTCAAGATTCGACGTCGAATCCACTTCGTGATCTGCTTCGTCGTAGAAAAATGACTTTTTGAACAACCTCTATAAGGAAGCGTATTGAGGAAGAGGGGCAGCCTTTTGATATATGGTATCGGTCATGATGTGGTGGAAATCGGACGCATGCAACGCATGCTGGAGGGAAAAGCGGGGGACAAGCTGAAGCAGCGGGTATTGACGCCGGAAGAGCTGAAGCTTCCGGGATGCAGTGCGCGTCCTGCTGAGTTCCTGTCCGGGCGGTTTGCCGCCAAGGAAGCTTTAAGTAAGGCGTTTGGCTGCGGCATTGGCAGCAAGCTGGGCTTTGTCGATATGGAGATTTTACCTGATGGCCACGGCAAGCCGTATGTGTCGCTATCCGACGGAGCGTGGAATCGGTTAGGATTGTCCCCGGAGCAATACACTGTTCATCTGAGCATTACGCATGAACGCCAACTGGCTTCAGCCTTCGCGGTAGTGGAACGCTTGGATTGAAGCTAATTCATAGATAGATGAATTAAAAGAATGGGATGCAGGCAAGGGAGTAAAATGATTCCGAAGAAGTGGAGCGTTCGCCTTTGGTTCCGGATTTCTGCCTTCTCAGATTCTATAAATTCAAGAAATCTGGAACCAACAGCGATCGAAGGAACATTATACGTACTGGCCCCACATCCATTCAATGGATAGACTGAAATTTAAGGAGAAGAACATGCAGGACAATATAGACAGCAAAACATATTTCAGTACCGAGCTGCTGGAATGGTACGACCGTTCCAAAAGGGATTTGCCTTGGCGCAGACAGCGTGATCCGTATTTGATTTGGGTCTCGGAAATTATGCTTCAACAGACCCGGGTGGACACGGTCATTCCATATTTCCAGCGTTTTATCGAGCGCTTTCCTACACTGAAGGATTTGGCCGAAGCGCCCGAAGAGGATGTGCTCAAATGCTGGGAAGGGCTCGGCTATTATTCACGGGCCCGTAATTTGCAGGCGGCCGCTCGTCAGGTCATGGAGCGGCACGGCGGGGTTGTCCCCGCGAACAAGGCGGATGTGGCCGCGCTTAAGGGCGTCGGTCCTTATACGACCGGCGCGATCTTAAGCATCGCCTTCAATCAGCCCGAGCCGGCGGTGGACGGTAATGTCATGCGGGTGCTCTCCCGTTATTTCCTGATTCGGGACGATATTATGAAGACCGGCACCCGTACGCTGATGGAGGAGCTGGCCGCCGGACTAATTCCCCGGGGACGGGCCTCGGACTTTAACCAGGCGCTGATGGAGCTGGGTGCGTTGGTATGCACGCCCAAATCGCCGCAATGCCTGGTATGCCCGGTTATGGCCCACTGTGCGGCCCGGATTGAGGGCGTGGAGGAGACGCTGCCGGTGAAGAGCAAGGCGAAGCCTCCGCGGCCGGAGTACCGGCTCGTCGCCCTCGTTGAGGGTGACGGGGAGCACGCCGGGCGCGTGCTCGTCCGCCGCCGGCCGGATACGGGGCTGCTCGCACGGATGTGGGAGCTGCCCCACATCCCCGCAGCCGCGATCGCCGGCGAAGGTGCCGGCCTGCCGGACGGGCCGGCCATGGATCGGCTCGCCGCCGAACTGGCCGCCGCGGGAGTGCCCGCCCAGCCGGTGGAAGCGTTCATGGACGCGGAGCATACGTTCAGCCATATCCACTGGAATCTCCGCGTTTTTCGCTTCCATGAAGCGGCCGGGCATGCCGCTGCCGCAGGCTTACCGGGCCTCGGCCTTGCCGCTGCCGAAGCGGGGGCCGCATACGAAACAAGCGGCTCCGTGCTCGAAGATGACTCGGCGGAATACCGCTGGATCAAACCGGAGGACATGGCGGCGCTTGCGTTTCCGAATGTATTTCTACGGATTTTGAAGCAATATTCCCCTCTATGGGGCTAAAGGTTAAAGTTAAAGTCGCTTGCAGCTTAACAAGGCAAAACAAAGGCCGGACGAGGGAAGTAATCCTTCGTCCGGCCTTTTTCGTTCTTTAGCGATTCAAACTTCCTCAGATCATGCGATTCTCCTGATCCTTCATATTATTCTGCTGGTCGGGTTCATGGTGCTTGTCCGGCGAAACCTGGCCATTGTCGACAGGGGTATCTCCGCTGACGCTGCGGGCAAAGTTCGTAAACTGTTGCTTCTGCTTGTCCGCCTCATGCTTGGCCTTAAGCATCTCCTGCGGATCGTTCGTCAAACCATGCTGCTTGTCCGTTGACATGGGAATCCCTCCTGGGGTGGTGTTATTTTGTTGCTGACTCGTAACGCTTGTTTACTTCGTCCCAATTAATGATGTTCCAAAAGGCCGAAATATAATCGGGACGTTTGTTTTGATATTTCAAGTAGTAGGCATGCTCCCAGACGTCCAACCCCAAAATGGGAGTCAGACCCTCAGATAGCGGGTTGTCCTGATTCGGGGTACTGGTGATCGCAAGTTTTCCGTCCTTACCGACGACCAGCCAAGCCCATCCGCTGCCGAAGCGGGTAGTTGCCGCCTTTGTAAAATCTTCTTTAAATTTGTCGAATCCGCCCAAGTCGCGATCGATGGCTTCGGCAACGGCTCCGGTGGGGGCACCGCCGCCGCCCGGCCCTATGATCTGCCAGAACAAGGTATGGTTGGCATGGCCACCGCCATTGTTGCGAACCGCGGTGCGTATATTTTCAGGTACGCTGTTCAGGTCTGAAATCAACTCTTCCACGCTTTTGCTTTGCAGCTCCGGCGCCTGCTCAAGAGCGGCATTCAGATTGGTAACGTACGTATTATGGTGCCGGTCATGATGAATATTCATTGTCTGCTCGTCAATATGAGGTTCCAGCGCGTTTGCAGGATAGGGAAGGTCGGGCAATTCATGAGCCATGTTCGTTGTACCTCCAAGTTTTAATTTTAGTAATGGATTGTTTGTGGATCATTAAACTATTACCCTTTTCGGGGATGAGCTAACGAAATGTAAACCGGGGTTTAACAATCCTATTATTGGAAAATAGTCAGAAATTATGCATTTTCATTTCCAATATTAGAAAAATATTTTAAAAAAATAAATGTAAACGCTTCATATAAAGCGCTTTCAGAAGAAAAATGGTGTATTCGGGAGATAATTATGGTTTAATGGACAAGAAAGCAGTTTTTTCTCGATTTTTGTCTGGATTCAATTATTCGGTTGATGTAAAAACGTCAGCCGTCCATTTTACATGAATCTATCATGTGTAGAGAAAAGGGAGATCATAGCATGCGTATTCGTTCCTTCCAATTGAGTGATGTTAATCAAGTGATGGAGCTTTTGCAGGTAGCCTTAATGGAGGATTGCTACGAAGACACGAAACGGGCTTTTGCCAGACAGCTGTCTTGGGACTCGGAATTGATTATGATAGCTGAGTCGGAGGATGGCGAAATTGTAGGTACGTTGATCGGAACGATCGACCAAAATACGGGGTTCATCTATCGTACCGTCGTTCATCCGGATTACCGCCGTCAAGGAGTAGGCAAAAATCTCGTAACTGCTATGGAACAGCGATTCGGGCAGTACAATATTCGCCAAATTATGATTGCCGGAGACCCGCACAACAAAGCGATTGCCCCGTTGTATGAAGCTATGGGCTACGGCGCAAGCAAATTTCTGGAGGCATTCCAGAAGCTTGGTATCGCTGCGGTAAGCTCGTTGTCCGGATCCAGATAAAGAAGGAATTATTCGATCTTGCTAATTTTTGCAGGACTTAAGCATATCTTCCGCCCGTTGCAAATGGGTGCAGGATATGCTTTTCTATTATTAGATCATTTTTAAAATGTTATTGATGAGGTGCTTCATGGAACCGATGACTTCTCCTCCGACCGAGGAGGATATGATAGAGAAGGAACAGGCGGGTAACGCTTCCGCTGAGGAAACGGTACAGGCCAATAGAGGCTGGGCGACAGAGCTCTGGGATTTGCTCAAGACGGTGGCGATCGCATTCGTAATTATGCTGCTGCTGAATGTATTTGTGTTCAACCTGTCCATGGTAAAAGGGCAGTCGATGGAACCGACGCTGGAGGAGCAGGAAAGACTGTTTGTAGACAAAATCGTTTACTGGTTTACGCCGCCTCACGCCGGCGATGTCGTGGTGCTCCGGGATCCGAGCACAGGCCCCGACAAAAAGCCGTTTCTAGTCAAGCGGGTGATTGCCGTGCCCGGACAAACGGTGGAAATCCGCGGCAGCGAGCTGCTGGTTGACGGACAGCCGCAGAGCGAGCCTTATACCGATACGGCGATTGAAGACAGCAACCTGGCTCCGGTGACATTGGGAAAAGACGAATATTTTGTCATGGGGGATAATCGTCACGCCGGACAGAGCAAAGATAGCCGTTACTTCGGCAACGTAAATAAGAAGGATATCGTGGGCCGGGCGGAATTCGTCTTTTGGCCGATTACCAAGATAAGAGGTTTGTAATACCAAAGAAAGAGAAAATGGTGGAGGTTATTTCGTGAAGGAAATTATGATTTATACGGACGGTGCCTGTTCGGGAAACCCGGGACCGGGAGGATGGGGCGCCGTGCTTCTGTATAACGGTCATCGAAAGGAACTGTCCGGCGGCGAGCCGATGACAACGAATAACCGGATGGAGATTCAGGCCGTCATTTCGGCGCTGAGTTCTCTTAAGGAGCCATGCAAGGTTAAGGTTTACAGCGACTCCGCCTATGTGGTCAACTGCTTCCAGCAAGGCTGGATTCACGGTTGGATGAAGAACGGCTGGAAGAACAGCAAGAAACAGCCGGTAGAGAATAAGGAGCTTTGGCAGGAATTGTGGCGGTTGATGGGAATTCATGAAGTTGAATACGTTAAAGTCAAAGGCCACAGCGATAACGAGCTCAACAATCATTGCGACCTGCTCGCGCGGGAAGCGATTAAACGTTTGTCCTCGAAATAACGGGAGAATAAATCACCTTAGAATGACGCAAAAAGGAGGTTGTGACGATGGCGAAGGCCGAACAAAACCTAATGGCCAAAGACGGGGCGACGGGCCGGTCCGTATGGGAAGAGCTAAAGCGGGAAATCAAGGAAGCCGCGCCGTCGCTCGGCATCGATGACATCGGGTTTGCTGCCGCAGACCCGTTTTTATCGTTGAAGTCCATTTTGCAGGACCGGCGGGATAAAGGATACGAATCCGGCTTTGAAGAACCGGATCTGGACAAGAGAATCTATCCCGAACTGTCACTGGAACAGCCGGCATCGCTTATATCTATTGCAGTCGCTTATCCGTCCAAAATGGAAAATCCGCCGAAGTCGGAGCCGGGGAGCCGCCGGGGAATTCTCGCCAGATCAGCATGGGGACTAGACTACCACCAGGTTCTCCGGGAGGCCATGGCGAAGCTCGAAGCGTTTATCGCCGAGCGTGTACCGGAGGCGCGCATTGAGAGCATGGTCGATACCGGGGCCTTATCGGACCGGGCGGTGGCCGAGCGTGCGGGGATCGGCTTTTCCGGAAAGAACTGTGCGATCATCTCGCCCAAATGGGGTTCTTGGATTTACCTTGGAGAATTGATCACGAGCATTCCCTTTCCTCCGGATACGCCGGTGACAGAGGATTGCGGGGATTGTACGAAATGCCTGGATGCCTGCCCGACGGGGGCATTGGTCGGACCGGGACAATTGAATGCGCAGCGGTGCATTTCTTTTCTTACTCAGACCAAAGGATTTGTGGAAGAAGAATTCATGGTGAAAATCGGCAACCGGCTTTACGGCTGCGATACATGCCAGGTTGTTTGCCCTAAGAACAAAGGGAAGTCCTGGTATCATCGCCCCGAGCTGCAGCCCGATCCGGAAACGGTGAAGCCGCTCCTGCTGCCCATCCTTGACCTCAGCAACCGGGAATTTAAAGAACGATTCGGAAACAGCGCTGCTGCCTGGAGAGGTAAGAAGCCGATTCAACGAAATGCGGTAATCGCGCTCGGGAACTTCAAAGATCTGTCCTCCGTGCCGAAATTAATAGATATAATGGATAACGATCCCCGCCCGGTTTTGCGGGGAACCGCAGCTTGGGCTTTAAGCCGTATCGGAGGACAAGAAGCGCTGGCGGCGGTGATAAAAGCTGCCGGAAGCGAGGCCGATCCGGAAGTGCTTGAACGGCTGGAGGCAGCCCGCGCCAAACTGGAAGAGATCGTTACCTAGGGGGATAAGACATGAGATTCATAAGCGTTGAGGATATCGAACCGGGTCAACTTTTAGGCAAGACGGTATATTCCGCGAACGGGACTGTGCTCCTTTCGGCGGGCATTCAGCTGACGGTCTATATGATCAATACGCTGAAACGGATCGGTGTTACGATGCTTTACATCAAGGATCCCGACTATGAAGATATCGAGATTGAAGATGTATTAAGCGAATCGACGAAACAGGCGGTATTCCGTGAAATGAGCGAGACGCTGGAAGCGGTCCGGTCGGGCAAGGAATGGAATCCACGTAAAATCAGCGCGTCCGTCGATCACCTGCTGGAGGATGTCCTCAATCATAAAGAGGTGATGGTCCAACTGACGGAGATTCGCACGGCCGACAATGCGGCATATCTGCATGCCGTCAATGTATGTCTCGTGTCCGCGATGATCGGGCTTAATCTGGGACTTAATTTTGGCCAATTGAAAGATCTGGCTATCGGAGCGCTTCTTCATGACATCGGGAAAAGCAAACCGCTGCCCGAGGATGCCGATCCGGAGGACTTGAAGCTGCACCACGCCTGGCGGGGGTTTGAAATTCTCAAGCATAAGCGGGAGTTTAACCTGCTCATCGCGCATACCGCCCTTCAGCATCATGAACGACTGAATGGGACAGGCTTGCCAAGGGGATTGAATAAGGAAGAGATACATCTGTTTCCCAAAATTGTGGCAGCGGCCAATATGTACGATAATCTCATCGGCGGCGGGGGGAGCGGAGGACAGCGTCCGATGCTGCCTCACGAGGCATGCGAGCAACTGATGGCTTGCTCCGAACAAACGCTTGACCGCGACGTTCTGGTGGAGTTTACCCGTATCGTGTCGGTGTATCCGAATGGTACGGCGGTTCGGCTTTCGACCAAGGAGACGGGGGTTGTCGTCAGCCAGCATCGCGGTTTACCCGGACGTCCGTCCGTTAGAGTCATACGGGGCTCGGGAGAGGATATGGAAGTTAAAGAAGTGGATTTGGCGACGGAAACGACGGTGTTTATCGAAGCGGTTCTGGCTTGAATCGCATCTTCTTGAATGCTATGATATGTTGAGTGCGCTAGCTGTATAGCTTGGCGCCAGAAGATTGAGATTGATACAGGGGTGGCTTAAGCAATGGATATCGTAATTCCTATTATTACGTTAATCGTCGGTTTGGTCGGCGGCTTTGCAATCGGGGTCTTTTATTTGCGCAGACAACTGACGAAGATGCAGTCTGATCCGCAAATGCTGCAAAAGATGGCGAAGCAAATGGGGTATAATTTAAACGGCAAGCAAATGCAGAAAGCCCAGCAAATGATGAAGAACCAGGGTCAAATGCCTCCAGCAGGAGGAAAACGCAAGAAAAAGTAATGCCGCTGTATCATGGTGGCTGAATGAATCGAAAGGAGGAGGCGCTGAAATGGCTGGAGTAAAAGATTATGTCAACTCTCGAGTGGGAGACAACCGGGAACAGATTGAGCATCACGTGCGCGAGATTCTTAAGTTGGTCGGGGAAGATGTGGAGCGGGAAGGACTGCTCGAAACGCCGGCGAGGGTAACCCGGATGTACGAGGAAATCTTCGGCGGATATGAAGTCGATCCCCGGGACGTGCTTGGAGTTACGTTTGAAGAGAACCATGAGGAGCTCGTTATCGTAAAGGATATCGTATATTACAGCCAATGCGAGCACCATATGGCGCCTTTCTTCGGGAAAGTGCATATTGGATACATTCCGAGCGGGAAGATCGCCGGGCTCAGCAAGCTGGCTCGTCTGGTGGAAGCGGTAACCCGCCGTCTGCAGGTGCAGGAGCGTATTACGTCGCAAATCGCCGACATTATGGACGAGGTCCTCAAGCCTCAAGGCGTAATGGTTGTCGTTGAAGGAGAACACTTGTGCATGTGCGCCCGGGGTATCAAGAAGCCGGGAAGCAAGACGGTTACTTCGGCGGTTCGGGGAACCTTCCGTACGGAAGCTGCTTCGCGGGCGGAATTTCTGTCCTTGATTAAAGAGTAAGAAGTGCATTTGAAATTTGAATAGATCGCACAAGAATGGCAGCCGTTAATACGGCTGCCATTTTAGTTGCTTCGCTTTTCCATACCGCTCCGCGACGGCTGGCCAATAGACGACGTTCCACCAGTCGCTGATATAATCCTTGCGATTGTTCTGATGCTTCAGATAATAAGCGTGTTCCCATACGTCAAGCGGGAGGAGAGGGACGACGTCCCATTGCGACAGGTTCTGATGCTTCTCCGCCGTGAGAATTTCCAGTCGATGGCTGCGCGGGCTCCAGACAAGGATGGCCCAGCCGCCGCCCTCGACCTTTTCCGCAGCGCTGGAGAATTGCTTATGAAAGGCGTCGTAGCTGCCGAAGTCGCGTTTGATCTGCTCCATCAGCTCGCCTTCAGGCTTTCCGCCGCCTTGGGGGTTCATGATATCCCAGAAGATCGTATGCAGGTAATGGCCCGCGCCATTGAAGGCAAGCTCCCGCTCCCAATGTTTGACTAGATCGAAATTACCGGATTTACGGGCGTCCTGAAGTTTTTTCTCCGCTTTATTTAAATCGTCCACATAGGTTTTATGATGCTTGTCGTGATGGATGCGCATCGTTGTTTCATCGATGTAGGGCTCAAGCGCATTGTAAGGATAGGGCAACGGAGGGAGCGTGTGGCCGCCAATTGGGACGGGACGGCTGTTGATCAGGGCTTGCTCCGATTCCGTTTCACTCTTCGGATCCTTGTCGTTCCGGTCAAATTGCTGAACCTGGGCGAGAGACATAGTGGCCGGGGGTTGGTGACTGGCCGAAGGAATATCATCTTGCTGTGCGGAACCGGAAATGACGGCAGCCTGCTCCTGTTCCGGCCGGTAAGGGCCAAGGAACGGGTGGGCCTCGGCCATGCTGTTCGCAATTTGTCCCGGACGATTGAGCGTTTCCAGCACACCGAGGAAATATTCCGACTCGCGGATGATATGAAGCAGGACGGTTTTCGCAAGGGGGACGGACTTAGCGGCAGCGCTCTGGTCGAGAATGATATACAGCTGGCGGATAAATTCCTGGGATTGCCGGAACGATGCTCCCAGTAATCTTTCGGTCTCCTTGATCAGCCAGGGGTCGCAGGCTGCTTCTTTGGAGGAAACGCCGAATTGGAGCAGCTGATCTGCCGCCTGTTGGGTAGAGGCAAATACCTGCTTCCATTCGTCCAGCAGTTTAACGAAGTTCGGCTCCAAACCGGGAACAATCGCTTTGATGACATCGGTATGCTCGGTCTCCTGTTCTTTCCAGAAACGAATCTCTTCCAAAATGCGGACAGGCAAATAAGGCCCGTAAACAAACAGCATCGGGTTAAACCTCCTCGGAATGTATCGTTGTGTACATTGTATTCCGGGGATGGCCTGGCCTATGCCATTCGAAACGGGCCTTTATGCTTGGGTTAGTCAGTGTCTTTTTCTGCCGGCTGGTCTTGAGTCCGACCCTCATGCTGGGACTGTCCTACCCGGCTTAGAAAGGTGGAAACGATACGCAAGTATTCCTTGGGATGCTCGCGGAAAATAAGCTCATGATGGGATCCCTCCACGATCCAGACGCCGGAAGCGGGATTCGTCTGGTTTTCCGCCAGTTTTTCGGCAATCGGGTAAGGCGCCTTCTCATCCTCCGTCCCGTGAATAAAGTAAATCGGGAAGGGGTAATCCTTGGATTTGACCTCGGGATACGGAATCTGCCGCAAGCTCGTACCGTTCAGCACGGGCAACAGCATTCCGATAATCTCCAGAGAAGGATGGCGCGGGAGATCGATATGCTGGCGAATGTTATGATACATCGTATCCGGCTCAAGCAGGAAAGTGCTGTCAAGGATCATTCCGTCGATATCCTTGCTCGTCAAGGCGGCTTGCAGTGCGGTACCCGCCCCCATGGAAAAGCCCCAGACGATGATCTCCTGACTTCCCCGCTGTTTGGCGAACTGGATGGCACCGAGCAGCTGCTGGGCTTCTTTCTTGCCTCCTGTGGCGACCTCTTTGCTGTTTTGCGCGGCGAATCCGTAATCGAACATCACTACATTAAAGTTCAGCCGGTGAGCGTAGTGAGCGAGGTCGTACATCGGAATCCAGGTTTCCTCGCGATTGGCTCCGTAGCCGTGGCTGAAAACGATCGTTTGGTTCGAGTCGGCGGCCGGAATATACCAGCCATGCATGACTCTGCTGCCGTCGGCGGCAGGGAAGACGATATCCTCGTACTCCAGGTTCTTGGATAGCTTCGGATTGGAATAGATCGGGGCTACCGTAGGATTGGACAATACCCAGGCGATATATCCATGCAGAGAAACGAAGCAGAAGAGCAGGAAAAACAGAACCGATAACATCAAGGCCACAATAATATGCTTGAAGCTGATGCGCCTGATTTCAAGAGCGGGTATTTCTTTCTCCTTAAGACCTCCGGACAGGGGAAGATCGTTCCGGTTGCTTTGGCTCATGATTCCCCCTCCTTATAAATATCTGATAATAATATATGTTCCTTAAAGCCGGGCTTCCCTTACGAACAGAAAAGTTCAAATTTAATATTTCATATATAACCGGATGACAAGAATATAATCGGAATATGTCGAAACGAGACGAATCCTATAAAATTATCGTATGATGAGGCGTCCTTTATGTCAATGCAAGGGTATAATTGGCTGTGATTCATTGACGGAACCCTGTCCCTGTCTTTATAATTTATGTAACCGCGTTTCATGCAGTGAAACTTAAGGAGGGGTGGTTTCCTGATGGAAGATCGGAAACTTACTGTACGCGCCGTAGAGAGGGCGCTTGATATATTAATGTGTTTTACGAAGGACAGCGATCTGGGCCTGACCGAGATTGCGGGTGAAATTGGGCTTCATAAGAGTACGGTGCACCGTTTGCTGACTACGTTGGAGGAGAAGGGGTTCGTCATCCGCAACTCGGCGACGGAGAAATACCGTCTCGGTTTGAAAATATGGGAGCTTTCAGCCCATTTGTCCCAAAATGATGATCCGGCCATCCTGCTGCTGCCGCAAATGGAACAGCTTCGCGACCGGCTCGGAGAAACGGTAAGCCTGTATTTGCGCGATGGAACGGACCGGCTGCGCATTCAGGCGGTACAGAGCAACCAGGCGATCCGTCGGGTCGCGCAGGTCGGTGCAAGGCTGCCCCTGTACGTCGGTGCATCCAGCAAAGTGCTGGTTGCCTATGCGGAGGAGGCAATCGTCCGCGCCGTGCTGGAGAGCGCCGACTGGCCGGCGGCGGTGGACCGGCCCGCATATGTCGCCCAGCTGCAGGAGATCCGCAAGCTCGGCTACGCTACGAGCTATGAGGAACGGGAGCCCGGCGCGGCGGCGGTAGCGGCCCCGATCTTTGACCGGACCGGGAAAGTCGCCGCGGCCCTTTCCGTCTCCGGACCGGTCAGCCGGCTGTCGCCCCAGACGCTGGAGGACTTCGCTCCGGTCTTGATCGAAACGGCCCGGGAAATGGGCATGATGATTCATACTTAAAGAGGTTGTTCAAAAAGTCATCTTTCCATGACGAAGCAGATCATGAAGTGGATCCGACGTCGAATCTTGAATTCAGCCGGGCCTTCCGTTGCTCACGTACCCTATGAGCAAATGCTTACGAAGTCGTTTTCTACGAAAACGTTTAGCTCCGCTACTCAGTCCCTAGCTTCATCCGACCTAAAGCGTTTTGTAAAAACGCACTTCGAAAGCATACGCTTGGTCCTGAAAACCTGACTTTTTGAACACGAACTTAAACTAATAAGCAGGCTGTTGATCCGAGGTTGGGATCAGCGGTCTTCTTTTTTTGCATTATATACGTTGACATGTATATATGTTTAAGTGTATATTGTGGACATGAATACTTTAGCCTTGCAAACAACCTTGTTCACCATTGCAGAGCCTAACCGGTTTAACATAGTGGAGCTATTGAAGCTCGGACCACGTTCGGTTAGCGACATCGTAGAAGAACTAAAACTTGGCCAACCTCAGGTATCCCGGCATTTGCGCATTTTAAGCGAAGCGGGACTGGTAGGTGTCCGTCGTAACGCGCAGCAACGCATTTACAGTCTTGAGGCACAACCGTTTCAAGAATTGGACGCCTGGCTCAATTCATTCAGCCGTTTATGGGAAGATCGACTTGACAGCTTTGAAGATTACTTGATTCAAATCCAAGGAGAGGAGTAAGCGAGTAATTACATTTTCATTTCGATTTCGTTTAACGACCAGATCGGGTAAGGAGGGCTCCTCATCAGGAAAAAAACAAAGGTCATCAAAGATTTGGATAGGCGGGAGCTTATCATTGAACGCACTGTTGCCGTGAAACGGGAGCTTGCCTGGCTAGGATGGACCAAGCCGGAGCATATTGTGCACTGGTGGGGGCCCGGAAATTTTACGGCAACCGTCTATGAAATGGATGTGAGACCCGGCGGCGTTTGGCGGTACAGTCTGGCACCGGCCGACGGCAAAGGCGATGAAGCGTATTGCAAAGCTACATATTGTGAGGTAAGCGAGCCATACCGGCTCTATTATATCGATTCGTTTACGGATCGGGATTGGAATGTCGTCGAAGGGAGCGAAATGCCGACAATCATTGCTTTCGAAGAGATTGCCGGAGGAACGAAGCTTACCATAACTACCCGGTTCCAAGAGGTAAAACAACTGGAGTCCGCCGAGGCCATGGGCATGATTGAGGGATATAAGGAGACGCTCACCCGGCTCGAGAATCACTTTATATAGAGGTTGTTCAAAAAGTCATCTTTTGATCACGAAGTGATTCAGGTTGCATACCCGGCATCGAATCTTGAACCTTCTCGGTGCTAAAAAGTCGACTTTTTGAACACACATTAATATTTAACCTTTTAGGGAGGAAGATCATCCATGGAATTGATTCAATCGAAGAATAGCGTAATTTCGGAAGACGGCACGAAGATCGCCTTTGTTAAGCTGGGTGAGGGCCCCGCACTTATCCTGGTAGCCGCCGCAGCCGCAGATCATACAGATGCCGAGCATTTGGCAGCCCGGCTTGCCGGACAATTTACCGTGTACAATTTTGACCGCCGGGGACGCGGCGGCAGCAATGAAGCTTCACCCTATGCGATAGACCGGGAAGTGGAAGATATCCATGCGTTGATCAAAGAAGCCGGCGGGAGCGCGTTTCTCTTCGGAAGCTCTTCCGGAGCGGTCTTGGCCCTGGAAGCGGCAAGCAAATTAGGGAGCGGCGTGAATAAACTCTTTTTATACGAGCCTCCGTTCATTGTAGATGAGAGCCGTCCTCCGGTCTCGCCGGAATATGTGAATACTTTAAACCGCGTGGTGGCCGAGGATGATCGAAGCGGTGCCGTGGAATATTTTATGACCGAAGCGGTAGGCGTGCCTGGCGAATATATCGAGTTTATGAAGGCGGACCCGTCTTGGGACAAAATGAGCTCCATGGCTCATACACTGGCTTATGACGGGCAAATTATGGGCAGTACTCAATCCGGACAGCCTTTGCCGGCCGACCGTTGGAAGGTCAGCATTCCGGTAAGCGTTACCTCCGGCGAAAATTCGCCCCCTTTCCTCCACGAAGCGGCAAAAGCGCTGGCGGATCTGCTGGAACAGGGAGATCACCGGACGCTTGACGGTCAGGACCATTCTGCGGTGATGATGGCGCCGGAAGCTTTGGCGGCTGAAATAGGAAGATACTTCCTCGGCTAAGACTTCGATCGACTTCAATCACAAATGTACTCTCATATAGACAACAAACAAGCCCTCATTCTGAGGGCTTGTTTGTTTAAGTCAGCACCAGCACCATCATCAGTGCCAGCGCGTCATATCCTTTAAGATTATTTAGTCTTTTTCACCCAGGCAGCGATATCGTCAACGATCGATTTAGATACGTTGGAAGGCTGGTAGTATTCCGAACCGATTGAGATTCCGTCATACTCGGCCAACAGATGGTTGACCTTTGGATAGGACTTGTATTCTACGTCGGTGCGGTCCTTCAGCGCTTGCATCCAACCGTCAAGCTGGCTTAATGGAACCTGCCAGTCATTCTCTCCCTGGAGAATAAGGAGCGGGCCGGTCTGCTTCTTGGCCACTTCGGAAGGGACATAATTCTTTTGCTCATACCACCAGTAGGCCGGAGGCATCGGGAAATTCGCAGGCATGTTGTCGACCGTGTATTTCGGGTCGTTTACCATATCGGCGACCGCCGTATATTGAGCGGCTTGCTGCTCGAAAAGCGTAGCGTCGAGGCCGCTTTGTTTTACGCGGGACACCAGTTCCTTCTGCTGCAGCGCCAGGATGTCGGCAAATTTGCCGCTCGGGCCGGAGAGCAGAATTGCACCGGCAATATCGTCGTTCTTGTCGGCATCGATCATCATCGGTACCGCGAACGCGCCTTGGCTATGACCGGCCACAAAAATCTTGGAAGCATCGATTTTGGCGTTGTTCTTCAACAGCTTCACGGCCGCCAACGCGTCATCCACCGTTTCCCGCTTCAGGGTAAACTTCTGATCGGCCGATACCTTCATGGAATGCTCATACGTTACTTTGTCGTAGCGCAGCACGGCGATACCCTGCGAAGCAAGTCCCGCGGCGAGATCGCGAAACACCTTGGCACTGCCGATGGAAGAGTCGCGGTCATGCGGCCCGGAGCCGTGAACGAGGACGACGGCAGGGAAGGAGCCGTCCCCTTTTGGCAAAGTGAGCGTGCCCGGAAGAGCCATGGCCCCTTCGCCTACGGTGATTTCCTGCTCGGTGTATGCGTCGGAATTGTCGTAAGCCGGTTTTTGATACAGGGATGGTGTGACGGTATTGGCAAAGAAATCATCGATTTGTCCCTGAGCGTTCATTCTTAAGGTCACAAGGAACGGGGTGTTTGCCGCTTGGAATGTATATGTCACATTGCGGTGAACCGAATTGGTTGCTTCGGTTTTTACGGCTTGACCGGACACTTTTCCAAAAATACTTTCATAGTTGGACCAGAGCTTGCCGAGCACATCCGCGGACAGAAGAACAGCTGCTTCCGGGCCTACATAAGCCGCGGCTTCGGTTCCGTTCCCGGCCTTCAACAAGTCCATGAAGTCATCGGCCGGGTCGGCCGGAGTTTCGGCAGTCGGAAATATTTTATTCATAAAAGCGGGTTCGATCAGTGTCTGCCCGGATACGATTCTAACGGAGTTGTTTAAAGTAACGGTTTGGCCGTCCAGCAAAGCTTCTTTCTTATTGGGTTGAAGAACCAGGACATGAGCGCCCTTTTTGACCGTGATTGTTTGTTTATTCTGATCCCAATGTACCGTTGCTCCAAGTCCGGTTGCCGTCTCCCGTAAGGGGGCAAGAGCGGTTCCGCTTTGGGAAACGGGTGCCGGGGAAGCGGCGAGAGCCGACGCTGCAGGAAGCGTAAGGCTTAGAGCCAGGGTAACGGTGGCGGCTGCTTTTAACGTGTTTTTCCTGTTTTTAGACATGAGAAATCCCTCCAGAATCTAGAATATATGAATTTGGTTTAGCCCGAGAAAACAAGGGATGCCACAATGGCAATCGCAACGCCCGCGAGGACGATCCAACCGGCCGGATGGGCGAAATTCATCGTCCAGCCGATGCCTGCTCTTTTTTCCACGAATATCGAAGGGTCCTGAGGATTGAAATAAATGCTGCCGAGCTTCCAATGGCTGTCGTCATCCACAGGCTGTACCTTGGAGCCTGCCGGTCTGCGGCTGATCCGGCTGCCGCCCTGACCCGTATTGAAGGAGAGCGTGACGGCGAACAGCACGACGAATGCGGGAATGGCGATGCTGACGGACAGAATCACACCCGTATCCATCGGATGCATCATATTCAGTTGGATAAAAGAGAGCAACAATACCATCGCAAAACCGGACACAATGGTGAACAACGACCATCTGCGGCGGAACAAGGTGTTCTGACGAATGGACCGCTCCGGATCCCCGGCATAGATTTGCTGTTTGCTTCTCAAAATGCTCCAGTTAATGAACAGGAAGATCAGGGTCATCACGATCTGCATCAAGTTAGGAGAAAGCACGGTCCAATAAGACTTGGCTGCGCTGTTGATGACCTCGCCTTGGAAGTCGAACTTCATCGCGATGGTGGACGGAATTTTATCGTAATTCACCAGCACGATCAGGGTGCTGGCCGCAATGACCGCGGCATGGATAAGGAACCAGTAGTTGGACAGGATCAATTTGTTTCGGCGGAAGCCCGTATCCACAGCGAGAACGGATTTAGCCGCAGGCGCCGATGGAAGGGATGACCGAAGTTTTTTCATTTTAAAGTGAAATATCAGATTTAATGCGATGGAGGCAGCGACCATGATCGAGATGTAAATTCCGAGGGCCGTATTTTGCTCCAAGCCGTCCTTCGATTGAACCGAACTGTAAATGCAGAGAATGAATAGAATGGCATTTATGGTCAGGCTTATCGATGCGTAGGTCTTGCGCAGCCGGCGCAGAGGTTCGCTGCGGTAGTTATCCTCGCTAACGGAGACCCCGAAGCTGACGGTTTCTCTGGTGAGATAAGGCATGAATGCCATGGATATCATGACCGGCAGAAACATCAGGATAAGCAGCAGGGCGGATAGCATTTGCATGGTTATTTCTCCTCTCTATATTCCGTAATCTCTTTGTAGAGGCTTTCGACAACGTCAAGCATCTGTTCTTTGCCCATACCCCTGCAGATCGCTTCAGCAATGATGGGCCGCAGTTCGCTGCGCTGTTTATCGGCAAATGACTCGGTAACCGGAGGCATCCCATCCGGGTGAACGACAACCCCTCGCTGGCGGTGAACCTGAATATAGCCCTCCTGCTTGAGCAGCGTATATGCCTTGTTGACCGTGTGCAGGTTTACTCCGATATCGGAGGCCAGGCTGCGCACCGAGGGCAATGGTTCGCCGAGCTGAAGCCGCCCGCTTGCGATGCCTTCGATGATCTGGTTGACCAGTTGCGTATAGATGGGGACCTCTGATTGCAAATCAAGCTCAATAATCAAGAGAACCCTCCTTTTTTGTTCTAACTGTTATACATTGAATATAACAGATGGCACTGTATATGTAAAGTCCTTGATCTTCATTCGGTGAATTATTAATATGGGGGTATGATAGAACATAATGCCGCTTCCATGATTAGTAAAATAAGAGATGCTGTAAATAAGAAGATCATAGCCGAACTGGAACAGAATGGCGTTGTGGACATTGTCCCCTCGCACGGCGATATTCTTTCTTTGCTTTTTCATTCCTACGGAATGCCGATCAGCGTATTGGCCGAGAAAATTAACCGCACTCAGCCAACGGTAACGGTTTTGGTCAGAAAACTGGAACAGTTGGGGTACGTGGAAAGGAGAAGAGACGAGCAAGACAAGCGGGTGATTTTAATCAGTCTGACCGAGAAGGGAGAGCAACTGGGGCCAACGTTCCGGGCGGTTTCAAATCAACTGAATGAGGCCATCTACGGCGGCTTAACCCTGGATGAACAAGCACAATTGGAAGATATGTTAAAACGAATTCTCAATAGGCTATGATCTTTTTTGGCTTTATATATAGACATCTATATATTTTTCAGAATAAAATAAAGCATAGACGTCTATGTATAATTTACGAGGAGAGTGCTTATTATGAAATGCGTTCTGGATTCGCTTACGATCGACTATGAAGTTCATGGTTCCGGATATCCGGTACTGCTCATCCACGGATTCGGATGCGATCGGCGGTTGATGATCGGCTGTATGGAGCCTGTGTTTAAAAACCGGCCAGGCTGGCAACGGATTTACCTTGATTTGCCCGGTATGGGGAGGACGAAGGGGGCAGAATGGATTCAAAGTACGGACGAAATACTAACCCTTGTAGAACAGTTCGTGGATAAAGTCTTTGCCGGTCAACGGTTTGTGCTGGCAGGAGAGTCTTATGGAGGGTATTTGTCCAGAGCGTTGCTGTCCAAAAGGCCGGATCAAATCGACGGAATGCTCTTAATATGTCCTACGGCAGGGATTGCGCTGCATGATGCGCCACCGTCTAACACGGTTTATAAGGACAAAACTGTACTTGCCCGGCTGGAGAACGAACCTGGGATCTCTGAATTCCTCGAAATTCAGGTAGTACAGGATGAGTATAACTGGGAGCGGTTCAAAGCTGAAATTTTTAGCGGGCTTCGGGCGGGTGATCAAGAATTTCTGAATCGAATTTCTCTAAAGTATGATTTGACCGGGAATGAGGATATGCCTCGGGAACCGTATATGAAACCGGTACTTATTCTGACAGGAAGACAGGATCATGTCGTCGGGTACAAAAACCAGTGGGAATATGCCCAGCAATATCCGCATGCCAGCTTTGTAATGCTGGACCGGGCCGGACATAACCTGCAAATCGAGCAGCATGATCTATTCCAGGCCTTAGCTAGCGAATGGCTCGACCGAGTAATGGAATGTCGAGGCCGGGACGAGCATGTGATGAGGGCTGAATGAGGTTCAGATACAATCCAATAGATAAGGCTGCCCTGTTTCATGGAAACAGGGCAGCCTTGGTTTATATATGCAGTTGCAGTTATCAGTTGTTTTCCGCGATCATTTGCCGCAGAACGGTTTGAAGAATGCCGCCGTTGTGGTAGTAGTCCACGTCGACCATGCTGTCGAGACGGGCGGTTACCGGGAATTCGAATTGCGTTCCGTCCGTACGGGTAGCGATAACGGTCAATTGTTGGCCCGGCTTCACATCGTTGCTCAAGCCAACGATATCAAACGTTTCGGTGCCATCAATGCCGAGCGTCTGCCAGCCGTGGCCTTCCTGGAATTGCAGAGGCAGTACGCCCATGCCGACCAGGTTGCTGCGGTGAATCCGTTCGAAACTTTCCGCGATGACGGCTTTGACTCCGAGCAAGTAGGTGCCTTTGGCCGCCCAGTCACGGGAACTGCCTGTGCCGTATTCTTTACCGGCAATGACAACCAGATTTTGGCCGTCCGCCTGGTAGTTCATCGATGCATCATAGATCGACATCAGCGTATCCGTAGGCAGGTGTTTCGTTACGCCGCCTTCCGTGCCAGGGGCAACCTGGTTGCGGATACGGATATTTGCGAACGTGCCGCGCATCATGACTTCATGGTTACCCCGGCGCGAGCCATAGGAGTTAAAGTCTTTGCGGGCGACACCGCGGTCGCTCAGGTAAATGCCTGCAGGGCTGGTCGGCGAAATGTTGCCGGCCGGCGAAATGTGGTCGGTCGTGACGGAATCGCCAAGCAGGGCAAGCACGCGGGCGCTACGGATATCGGCGATGTCCGAGAGACCGTCGCTGATCTTTTCAAAGAACGGAGGATTCTGGATGTAAGTGGATTTCTCGTCCCACTCGTACAGCTCGCCTTCCGGAACCGGAATGGAGTTCCAACGCTCGTTCTGGGTAAATACGTTCTCGTATTTGGCACGGAACATTTCCGGGCTGACGGACAGGCCGATCGCTTCTTTGATTTCCGCGGAAGTAGGCCAGATGTCTTTCAGGTATACCGGCTGATCGTTCTGGTCATAGCCCAGCGGATCATTTTGCAGATCGATGTTGACGGTACCTGCCAGCGCATACGCTACAACAAGCGGCGGGGAAGCCAGGTAGTTCGCCTTAACCTGAGCGTGCACGCGGCCTTCGAAGTTCCGGTTACCGGACAATACGGCGGCAACGGTCATATCGTTCTCGGCGATCGCCGCGCTGACTTCGTCAGGAAGAGGTCCCGAGTTCCCGATGCAGGTGGCGCAGCCATAGCCCGCAACGTGGAATCCGAGCGCTTCAAGCGGCTCGATGAGTCCGGCTTTAACCAGGTATTCCGTAACGACCAGGGAGCCCGGGGTCAAGCTGCTCTTCACATAGCCCGGTTTCTTGAGGCCGCGTTCAACGGCTTTCTTGGCCAGCAGGCCCGCTCCCAGCATAACGCTCGGGTTCGAGGTGTTCGTACAGCTCGTAATTGCGGCGATCACGACCGCGCCTGTGGTCAGTACGCTAGTATCGCCGTTCGTATGCTTCACCGGCACCTTTTGCTCGATTTTCTCGTCGCTCAGTCCGTAACCGCCTTTATCGACCGGAGTACGGATGATGCCGTTGAAGCTATCCTTCATATCGGTCAGTTCGATCCGGTCCTGAGGACGTTTCGGCCCTGCAAGGCTCGGTACGACGGAAGCGAGATCCAGCTCGATGAGATCGGTAAATTCAGGATCTTCCGTTTGGCTTGTGCGGAACATGCCCTGTGCTTTGTAATAAGCCTCGACGAGCGCGATTTGCTCCTCGGAACGACCCGTGCTGCGCATATAGGCCAGCGTCTCTTGGTCGACAGGGAAGTAGCCGACGGTTGCACCGTATTCAGGAGCCATATTGGCTACTGTAGCACGATCCGCAAGGCTGATGTTGGCAAGGCCCGGTCCGTAGAATTCGACGAACTTGCCGACCACGCCTTTTTTACGCAGCATTTGTGTTACTGTAAGCGCCAGGTCGGTCGCCGTAGCGCCTTCACTCAGGCTGCCTGTCAGCTTGAAGCCGATGACTTCAGGCGCAACGAAATACAGCGGCTGTCCCAGCATGCCGGCTTCGGCTTCAATCCCGCCCACGCCCCAGCCTACGACACCCAGACCGTTGATCATCGTCGTATGGGAATCCGTACCGACGAGGGAATCCGGGAATACGACCGTTTCGCCGTCAACCTGCTTAGTGGCAGCTACGGAAGCGAGGTATTCCAGGTTGACCTGGTGCACGATCCCGGTAGCCGGAGGTACGGCGCGGAAGTTGTTGAACGCGGTTTGCGCCCACCGCAGGAAGCGGTAGCGTTCTTCGTTGCGTTCGAATTCCACGTTCATGTTATATTCGAGAGCGTCCGGAGTTCCGAAAGCATCTACCATAACGGAGTGGTCGATAACGAGATCGACGGGAACCAGCGGATTGATCTGTTTCGGATCTCCGCCCGCTTTCTTAACGGTGTCGCGCATCGCGGCCAGATCGACTACGACCGGAACACCCGTAAAGTCCTGAAGCACGATCCGTGCAGGAATAAACGGAATTTCCTTGTTCTCGTCCCGGCCCTCGCTCCAGCCGGCGATTTGTTTCACATGTTCTTCGGTAATGGCTCTTCCGTCAAACTGGCGGACGGCGGCTTCGAGCAAAACTTTGATGGAAAACGGCAGTTTGCTTACTTTCCCCAGCCCTTGCTGTTCCAAAGCCAGCAGGTCATAGTAGCGATAGCTCTTGCCACCGACTTCGAGCGTACGGCTGCTGGAGAATAAATCGTTCTTTGACATGAATGAACCTCCTTGTTTCACTAGATGAAACACAATTTCAAAAACTCACTATATTAAGTATACCGTTCTCCCTTCGGCGAGTAAAGAACTTTTTGTACCCATTTGACCGGGAATTGATGCGTATTGCCGCGGGTGAATAGGCTTACAAGGCTTGTCCGGGAAGAACGTATAGTACATACTCGGTCAGGCGGGTTCATATAAATCTCATAATGGGTACGGATGTGGAATAAGGAGGTCTAACGATGGCGGAAGAATGGAAAAAGGCGTTATCTCTTTATGTGAACGAATACAACCAGGATGAGGTGGATTATCGGGCTCGGACGGAAAACACCATGATCACCGACCTTGAATATTTGATGCATCGCAGCTTGCATAAGCGGAAGCTGGAAGAATGGTACAAGGAACGCGGGGCTGTCCCGCTTCGCAGTGAAACCCGGGCTCGTCTGTTGCGGGAAATTGAGAACCGTGAGGGCGAGATGGAAGTGGAAATGCTCCTCGCGCAAAAAATGGACTACGAAAAGGGGGGCGCCCGCCACCGGGAGGAGCGTATTAACAAGCAGCGTCTGACGCTTCAGCGGGACGGCGAAGGATGGAGCATCACCCGCGTCATTCAGCCAGTCCCTGAACGAAGTCCCCGGGCGGCGTTGCCGGCAGGCTTTGGAACGGATGGCTCCGGCGGAAGGGCGCGTGCGGCCAGACCGTTTTTGAACCGGGAAGTACTTGGCGGGGGCGGACTCCGAAGCGTGCCTTACCGGAGGGAAGACGCCGTTTTATATGCGGACCGTTGGTGGGACGGATTCAATCCGGAATTCGCCGCCTTTGAGGTGGATTGCACCAACTATATCTCCCAGAGCCTCTTTGCAGGCGGAGCCCCAATAAACTATACTGGAAAAAGAGAATCGGGCTGGTGGTACAAGGGATATGTCGGCGACAAAGAGGCCTGGAGTTACAGCTGGTCGGTTGCCAATGCCCTGGAGCGCTTTTTGGGGGGCAGTGAATCCGGATTGCGCGCCGAGCTCGTCGACCGGCCGGAGCAACTGCAGCTTGGGGATGTCATCATCTATGATTGGGACGGAAACGGAGCCTATCAGCACAGCACGATCGTAACCGCGTTCGACGCGGGCGGTATGCCTCTGGTAAACGCCCACACCGTGCCAAGCAAGCACAGGTATTGGGATTACCGGGATTCGTATGCATGGACCGAGAATACCGTGTACCGGTTTTTCCATATTTCGGACCGGTTCTGACCATACTAAGGGGAACTTTGGTTTTTTGGCCCCGTTACAATTATTGAAAAGAGGTTGCGCATGGGACAGGAAAAATTGACTGTGGGGCTGATTTACGGCGGAAAATCGGGTGAGCATGAAGTTTCGCTGCAGACGGCCTTTGCGGTTTCTAAAGCGTTTGACTACGCGAAATATGAATTACTTCCTTTTTATATTACGAAGCAGGGGGAATGGAGAGTCGGCGATAAGTTGACTTCCCCGTTTACGTCGCAGGAGCAATTGCAGCTGGATGCGGGAACCGGCGGTACGACGGATGCCATTAACTTGCTATTCAAAGGCCTTGCGACCGGGGAAGCGGCGATCGATGTTGCTTTTCCGCTGCTGCATGGCACGAACGGGGAAGACGGAACGATCCAGGGCCTGTTCGAGATGGCGAACCTGCCTTACGTAGGAGCCGGCGTATTGGCTTCAGCCGCGGGCATGGACAAAGTCATCATGAAGAAGCTGTTCGCGGAGGCGGGGCTGGAGCAGTGCAAATACTGTTACTTCACAGCTTCGGAATGGGAGCGGAACAGCCATATTCTAATTCAGGGAATGGAAGAGAAGCTGGGCTATCCTTGCTTCATTAAACCGGCAAACTTGGGGTCCAGCGTCGGTATCTCCAAAGCGAGAACGAGAGAAGAGCTGATTCAGTCGATCGCGCACGCGTTACGCTATGACGTGAAGGTGATCGTCGAGGAATTCGTCGATGCACGGGAGGTAGAGGTCGGCGTATTGGGCAATGATGAGCCGCTTGCGTCCGTTCCGGGAGAGATCGTATCCTCCGGCGAATATTACGATTACCAGGCGAAATATCTGGACGGAAAATCGCAAATGCTGATTCCGGCTCCGCTGGATACGGAGCTGGCGGATCGCGTCCGCGATCTGGCCGTGAAGGCGTTCAAGGCGATAGCGGGCAGCGGGCTGTGCCGTGCCGACTTCTTCGTTAAGAAATCCGACGAAAGTATCTGGATCAACGAAGTGAACACGATGCCCGGATTTACCCCGTTCAGCATGTATCCGCTGCTTTGGCGTGAAACGGGCGTATCATATGAAGCATTGCTCGACCGGCTGATCGGGCTCGCCTTGGAACGCTACGAAACACGGCAGAAGCTGGATTTCGAGAACGGGGTCCAATAACGCAAGCCCGATCCGATTCGTCCGATACGTCAAACTCCAGATCTCCAAAACTCCAAGAAGGAAAGGAAGTAGAGACGATGGGTTTTCAAACGGAATTCAATTCGGTATGCAAATTTAAAAATGAGCAAGAACTGTTCGACCTGATGGAATACGGACGCGGGAAAATGCGGAAGCAAGGCCTTCGCATTTTCCCGACCGGCCAGAAGGTAATTGCTTATACGCCCGACAACAAGGCTGTGGCGATCGTTAAGATCACGGCCTGCGTGGCCGAGATCAACTTTAACGGCGAAGAAGTCACAGCGGTTGAGCTGGATCTGATCCGCCCGCTGACGGACGAAGAATCCGCCGTTCAGACGGCGCTCGCCCATGAGATGTTCTTCGGGGAAGCCGGATCCAAGTGATCGTCCGGTTCGGCTATGTCGCGATGTCCACGGTGGTGGCAAATGCTTCGCCATCCCGGACCATGACGTTCAAGACGTTTAGCGGCCTGTCGGACCGCGAGGCGGCTGTGCGCCGGCTCGAATCGATCGCCGCAGAGAACCTGCACAATTCGCTGCGGTTGCTGCGGCATAATGCAGCGAGCGGCATTCATGTATACCGCTTTTCCTCAAAGCTCATTCCATTGGCCACTCATGAAGCCCTTGCGGACTGGGATCCTTTCGAAGCGCTTCGGGAGCCGTTTGCCGAAGTAGGCGATTTCGTGAAGACACACGGACTTCGCGTTTCGTTTCATCCGGATCATTTCACCGTACTCAGTACGCCTAGACCGGAAGTGCTGCGGAGCTCGGTCCGGGATCTGCAGTATCACGTGAACATGCTGGAAGCGATGGGACTGGACGGCCGGGCCAAGAACAATATCCATGTGGGCGGAGCCTATGGGGACAAGCCTTCCGCCGGAGCGCGCTTTAAAGAAAATGTCTCGGCTTTGCCGGACGACTTCAAACAGAGGCTGACCGTGGAGAACGATGACAAAACGTTCAATGCCCTGGAGACGCTGGAGATTTGTGAAGCGCTCGGCCTTCCGATGGTTCTGGATATTCATCATCACTGGGTGAACAACACGGGCGAGGACGCCGCTGATTTATGGCCGCGCATTCTGCAAACTTGGACAAGCCCGTATGCTCAGGCGGGTTCCCCGGCGGGGGATTCCCTGCCGCCGAAGATTCACGCTTCCAGTCCCAAGAGCGTAAGCGATCCCCGCGGCCATGCCGATCATGTGATCGCGGCCCCATTGCTTGACTTCCTTCGGAAGATCGCCGCCAAAGGGACGGAGCGGGTTGACGTGATGCTTGAAGCCAAGCTGAAGGATGGAGCTCTGTTCGCTTTAATGGAAGACCTTGCCCGATATGCAGGCGAGGGCGTAGAAATTCTGGATGGGGCCAGCGTTCGCATTCAACCATGATCTACTGGGCCTTTGGTTCTTGAAATTAATGGGGAAATAAGGTAAGTTGAACAAAACGATACCGGATATTTTAAGGAGGCCTTTAATCATGGGAGAATTGTTGGCTGGAAAGAATATTATTGTCATGGGCGTGGCCAATGACCGCAGCATTGCCTGGGCGATTGCCCAAAGTTTGGCGGCACAAGGTGCCCGCCTGGCGTTTACATACGAAAGCGAGCGTGTGGAGGGACGAGTGCGCAAGCTGGCGGAGACCCTTCCGAATTCGCTCATTCTCCCGTGCAATGTGACGGTCGACGAAGAAATCGACAAGCTGGCGGAGACGCTGCGCGTCGAATTCGGCGTACTGCATGGCCTGGTGCACAGCATCGCTTTTGCCAAGGCCGAGGATTTGGCCGGCGAGTTCCTGGACACTTCCCGCGAAGGCTTTGCACTGGCCAACGATATCAGCGTATATTCGCTCGTGGCCGTATCGCAACGCCTGTCTCAGCTGATGACTGAAGGCGGAAGCATTATGACCATGACTTATATGGGCGCGGAGCGCGTGATGCGCAATTACAACGTCATGGGCGTAGCAAAGGCGGCACTGGAGTCTTCCGTCCGCTATCTGGCTAACGACCTTGGTCCGAGAAATATCCGGGTCAATGCGATTTCCGCGGGTCCGATCCGGACGCTGGCGGCTAAAGGCATCAGCGATTTCAATTCCATCCTGAAGCAGGTTGAGGAAAAAGCGCCTCTGCGTAAAACGACGGAGACGGCGGAAGTGGGCGACACCGCGATGTTCCTGCTTAGCCACTTGTCACGCGGCATTACCGGCGAAGTCATTTATGTCGACGGCGGTTATAATATCGTCGGCGCATAACCAGTCTGCAAGAATCTGAAAAGTTCGTTTCCGGTGCCGCCGAATCAAGGCAAGCCGGGTACGGACTTTTTATATATGAAATAACGTAGTCCGGACAGGCTGCCCGTTTCCTTGGAGAACGGCGGAAAAGGCGCAACTTTGCGCACCGGGTGGCGTATAGTTTGAAAAAGGGAAATTTTGCAAGATTGATAGAGCGATGAACAATGAATACGTAAAAATCAGAAAATATTAAGAAAGTAGTGTGAAACCATTGGAATCCAAACCTAGTATTCCTTATGTTGTAGGCAGTAAAAGTCCGATGGCCGTAGCGATCAATTGCGCGGCCAAGGCGGGGGAATGGATTAAGAGCCGATTAGGCATGGTTAAAGACTTGAACACGAAGTTTTCCCCTCAGGACCTGGTCACCGATGTGGACAAGGGCGCGGAGGCGATGATCCGCAAACTGATTCATACCCATTTTCCCGACCATGAAATATTGGGAGAAGAAGGAGTGGCTCCGGGAGCCGAGGCATCGGCGGCTGCTGTTACTGAAGCCAAGAGCGCCGAATACTTATGGATTATCGATCCGATTGACGGGACGACCAACTTTGTACAAGGTTTCCCTTTCTTCTGCGTATCCATTGCCCTTGCCTATAAAGGGGATGTGATCATCGGGGTTATCTACGATCCGACCCGGGATGAAATGTTCGTGGCGGAAAAGGGTAAAGGAGCATATATGCACGGCAATCCGACCCGGGTATCACAAGAGTCGGCATTGGCGGATAGCGTCATCGCCGTCGGTTTTAATCCCGACCGCAAGGTCGCGGCGCCGATCAATCTGAAGGGGATTACGGCATTGTCGGAACAAACCCGCAGCCTCCGTGCCGGGGGATCGGCCGCACTGCATCTCGCGTATGTGGCCGCCGGCCGGCTCAGCGGTTACTATGAGGTGAATCTCAGCGCCTGGGATTCGGCGGCGGGGGCTCTGATGGTTGCGGAATCCGGCGGAATAGTGACGGATACCACAGGCCATCCTTATGACATCGGAGTCCGGAATCTGATCGCAAGCAACGGCAAAATCCAGGATCAGCTGCTGGCTGCCATTAAGGCGGCTGGAGCTACAGGTTGCTAGAATCGATAAGATTCAGGTAAGGGCTTCTCATCATCCATTTTAACCGGAGGGAGTGTCCATTAGATGAGCGATAATAAGGAACTCGAAAGAGAACTCAGTGAATTGTTGACGGAGCAAGAGTACGGCAGCGAGGAAGAACGCCGGGAAGAGGAGCGGAGACGGTTATCTCCCCGATATGAAATCCGGGTGCAGACCACGCTTGACCCGATAGTGGAAGAGACGCGCAAATATCGCAGTATGGCCAAGGAAATCGACGGCCGCTATGATGATTATTTGAAGAAAACGGAGCATAGCGATAAGGGACGGGGACAGAAAACGGACCCGGATCAGGAATAAGATTGCGCACGGGGGTGCCCCGAGTAAATCGGGGCGCTTTATTATTTTTATAGAAGGAGTGTGTGTATGAATAATTATAAGTTGAGAAACAGGAGCCGGGTTCTGGTATCGGGGATGCTGGCAGCCGCCCTGGTGCTGGGGAGTGGAGCGTCGGCGCTGGCGGCACCTGCTCCGAGTGATGCAAGTACGCCGGGGAATCCGGCGGCACAAAGCGTTCAGGCTATTCCGGCGAGCCAATTGATCGTGGCGCTGGGCGACTCCATTACGGCCGGATATGAGCCGGGCATGGCCGAGAATGCCGTACCTTACGGATATGTCGACCGGCTGAAGGAGCAGGCTTTGTTCCATGGCCGGGCCGAGGTCGTCAATTACGGGATTTTAGGATTGAAATCAAGCGGATTATTCAACTACGTCACGGCCATCAAAGAAGGTAAGGCAATCGCTGCAGGGGATATCCAAGAAGGGCTTCGCGATCCGCGCCTTCCGGAATTCGCTTCCGGCGTGCCTAACGCCAAGACCAAGCTTGAACAGGCGGACGTAATCACAATTACGATCGGCGGGAACGATGTCTCCGCGCTTTTGACGGAAGCGAAAGGCCTGACGAATGATGAGCTTAAGGCCAAGGCTTCAGAATTGCTGAATACATACAAGTCGAATGTACAGCAAGTCGTCTCGATTCTGACGGAGATCAACCCGGACGCGCAAATTATACTGGCCGACCAGTATCAGCCGGTTCCTAAAGTAGCCGGAGCGGCGCTTTACGAAGAGCTGACCAAGGTATCGGGAAGCTTCACTTCTACCGTGGATGAGATGGTAAGCCAGTTTAACGCAGATGGCAAAAAGGTTAAGGCGGCGCATGTGGCCGAGACTTTTGTCGGTAAAGAATTATCGCTGACGCATATCTTTAACGAAGATGTGCATCCGAATCAGTCGGGCTATGAAGCCATCGCCAAGGTTATGGCTCAGAATATTTGGGGAAGTTATCGGGAAACAGCGGCAAAATCCGGCGGCCAAACTCCTATTTCGATCGTGGTAAAAGGAAAGGAATTGTCCACTCCTTATGCCCCCGTGGTTAAGAACGGACAGACCTTTGTCGCCCTGAAGGATATTACGGATGCCATCGGCGGCCAGTCGCGTTGGGACTCTAAAGCCGGTACGGCAACGATTACGTATGCGGGGCGGACCGTAGTCATCCCGGTCGGTGCGAAGCAAATCACTGCGGACGGAATCAAGGTAGATACGGCGGCACCTGCATTCCTGCACAAAGTCGGAAAGGAACAAAAGACGTATGTTCCATTAGCCCTGCTTGCAACCGGTTTGGGACTCGATGTTCAATTCAGTCCGAAGTTAAAAACGGCATTCATTAATTTATAATTTACTAAATAGGCAACAAGGCCGTTCTGCGGGATGCAGAACGGCCTTGTTTTTTTGAATCCAAAAAATCGTTAATGCCTTATGGCTTCACCGCCACGATCCGAAGGCGGACGTAATCGGCGTACCAGCAGCCGTCCCGGAACAGTTCGCTTCGTGCCAAACCGGCTGTTTTTTGAAGTATGGCCTGTTTTTCGGATTCGTTAAAGGCAGACAGGAAGGAGTCCTCGGCAAAGCCCTTCAACCAGTGGGACAAACCGTCTTCGCCTTCCCCCAACTTGGTAGGCCGGTCGAAATGCGCAGCATAAATGACCCTGAAACCAAGCTCCTCAAGCAATGCGCTGTATTCGGCCAAACTCGGGAAGTACCATGGATTTAACGGTCCGGCAGCCACGCCGTAGTCTTTCTCCAATACGGCGGACAGACTACGAATTATTACATCTACGTTACCCTTACCGCCAAATTCGGCGACG
This sequence comes from Paenibacillus sp. Marseille-P2973, assembly GCF_018101095.1. Classification (NCBI taxonomy): domain Bacteria; kingdom Bacillati; phylum Bacillota; class Bacilli; order Caryophanales; family Paenibacillaceae; genus Paenibacillus; species Paenibacillus sp. Marseille-P2973. Next base: position 48,342 of record NZ_JAGQEH010000010.1, on the reverse strand, counting down.
AAGCGTCCTCCGGGTTTCAGCGCGTTCCAAACGGAGGCGGCTGCGCCTTGCGCATCCTTTATCCAATGAAGCGCGGCGTTGGAAAACACAGCGTCTGCCGGGAAATCCAGTTCAAAGCTTTCGGCGTTATCGACACGAAAGTCGAGCGACGGGTATTTTTGACGAGCTTGTTCAATCATCGGTGCCGAAAGGTCCATGCCGAACACTTCCGCCCCGGTTTTCGAGATTTCGTAAGTCAGGTCCCCCGTGCCGCAGCCCAAATCGAGAATTCGTTCTCCGGTCCGGGCCTGAAGCAGTTCCACAACGTCCTTGCCGTATTCCGATACAAAGCCCAGCTTGTCATCATACAATCCGGGCTGCCAAACTTGCTTGCTTTCCGCCATCACGGTAGCCTCCCTTGCCTGTATCGTATTTTTAATTCATCTTCACTTTGCTTGATTCCATTATTACGCAGAAACAATAATTGGTGAAATATATAGTTCGAATCACAGTGATAGGTTTACGCTATAAACAAATATAAAACATATTATTTTTATAGGAATAATTGAAAATAAATTGACACGCCGTCTTTCAAGCTGGTAATATTCATTCAAATAGAAGTTCATTGCGACAAAAGAATAGCCGTCCGTGAAATCGACTGGTTAACCAGAGATTCAATAAGCAGGCCTCGCCTCCTTATTGAATCTCTTTTTTTGTGCGCGCTGAATAACAATTCATATTAGGAGCTGAGAACATGTCCAATGAGTTTCAAGGGGAAATTAAGCCGTATTACGATGACAGCAAGCCATGGTGGCCCGAGCCGAAACGCCCGCCGGAGGGAGCGCCGAATGTAGTCTATATCGTATTGGACGATACGGGCTACTCGCATCTGGGCTGCTACGGTTCGGATATTTCGACGCCGAATATCGATAAGTTGGCGAACGGGGGACTGCGCTATACCAACTTCCATACGACTGCCATCTGCTCCCCGACCCGTACTTGCTTACTGACGGGAAGAAACCATCACTCCGCAGGCATGGGATTCCTTGCCGATATCGACAACGGGTTTCCGAATTCGCGGGGACGGGTCAGTAAAGAAACGGCGCTGCTCAGCGAAATTTTACAAGAAGAAGGATACAGCACGCTGGCTGTAGGCAAATGGCATCTCCTTCCGTCCGAAGAAAGATCATTGGCGGGGCCGTTTGACCATTGGCCGTTATCTCGCGGTTTTGAACGGTATTACGGGTTTTTGGGAGGGGAGACGAACCAGTGGAACCCTGATCTGGTTTCGGGGAATGAATACATTGACCAACCGAAACAACCGGAGGAAGGCTATCACTTAACGGAGGATTTGACCGACAAGGCGATTCAATATGTCCGTGAACAGAAGAGCGCGGCGCCGGATAAACCATTTTTTCTGTATCTCGCTTACGGTGCGACACATGCCCCGCATCATGCGCCCAAGGAGTTCATCGATAAATACGCCGGCAAGTACGATCAAGGTTGGGACGTTGCCCGCGAGCAATGGTTCAGCCGGCAAAAGAAGCTCGGCATCATTCCGCAAAACGCGCAGCTTCCTCCGCGCAATCCCGGAGTCAAGCCATGGCATTCTTTAACGCCGACGGAACGGCAGTTATTTGCAAGAATGCAGGAGGTGTTCGCCGGTTTTCTCGATCATACGGATTATCATATCGGCCGGTTCCTGGATGCGCTCCGGGAAATCGGGCAATTCGACAATACGATTATTGTCCTGGTTTCCGATAATGGGGCCAGCCCGGAAGGACAGCAAATAGGTACATGGAATGAGTATAAAAATTTCAACGGGGAAGCCGAGCAGGCGGAGCAGGAAGTGGCCCATATCGATAAGCTGGGAACCCCCGAGGCATACAACCATTATCCGATCGGGTGGGCGCAGGTCGGAAACACGCCTTTGAAATGGTATAAGACTTTCGTTCATGCGGGAGGAGTTAAAGACCCGTTCATCATCTCGTATCCGGATAAGATCAAGGATGCCGGCGGGATTCGCAGTCAGTATCATCATGCGATCGATGTGGTCCCTACCATTTTGGAATTGGCGGAGATCCAGGCGCCTGCCGAATTGAAGGGCATCCAGCAGAAGTCCATAGAAGGCGTAAGTCTGGCGTACAGCTTCGAGCAACCGTTGGAGCCGAGCCGGAGAACGACGCAATATTATGAGATGCTGGGCAATCGCGCCATTTATCATGAAGGCTGGAAAGCCGTGACCTACCATATCCCGGGGACCTCCTTCAACGATGACAAGTGGGAGCTCTACCATGTGGATAAGGATTTTTCGGAAAATAACGATCTTGCCCAGTCCGAGCCGGAAAAGCTGAAGGAGTTAATTCAATTATGGTGGAAGGAAGCGGAACTGTACGGAGTGCTGCCTATCGACGGCCGCGGCATACTGGGGAAATTCAGCGGCGGAGGGCAGCGCCCGGAAGCTGTAACCCACAAATACTACCCGGGCACGGAAGGGTACCATCATTACGTTCTCTTCAATCCTAGGCTGACGCATTCTATTGAGGCGGACCTTGTCCGGACTTCGGCGGACCAGGAGGGAGCCATTCTCGCGAGCGGCGGGAGATTCGGAGGATTTGCGTTCTATGTGCAAAACAATCGACTGGTCTACCATTACAATTTTATCGGAGAACAGCATTATGTGATCGTGTCTGCCGAAGAATTGCCGGTAGGGCCGGTTACCGTAAGATTTGATTACTCCGCCGAGACCCAAACCGGAAAGCTGTACGTGGACCAACTGTTCGCCGGGGAAGGCGATATTCTGAAAGTCGCTTATATTACGGGCCCGGGCGTGTTCTCGGTCGGCAAAAGTGCGCAAACCCCGGTAAGCGACAACTATGAAACTCCGTTTATTTTTTCGGGAGAGCTTAAGGAGGTTCGTGTAACGATTCCTCAGTACATTCGCGATCAGGAGTCTTTGGTCGCCAAAGAATTGGCTGTAGATTAATAAGTTTATAGATTAGCGGATCAATGGACCATACTTATGAAAAGAGAGGGTTTTGCCCATGAATCAACCTAAATATAAATTATCGATATTGCTGTTGTTTATCGTCCTGCTCATCATTTTGCCGGCTTGCAATTCATCGACCGTCGCCGGCACGGAAGGGAAGGCCGATGCCAAAGATGCCAAAGCCAAATTCACGGTCAGCGTCGCAAATATGGGGCTGTCCAACCTGCATGTAATCAAGGAAAAAGGGTGGCTTGAAGAAGAGTTGGCAAAAATAGGCGCCGATGTGGAGTGGTCGAACCACCCTGCAGGTCCCCCGATCAACGAAGGGCTGGCATCGAAACGGATTGACTTGGCCGTTTTGGGCGAAGGAGCTATTTTATCGGGTATCAACAACAAGCTGGACGTTAAATTGGTTTCGCTGCTGTCTAACGGATTGTACGGAGTAAACTACTTGATCGTACCGGCGAATAGCGACATTAAAGAGATAGCCGACTTGAAGGGCAAGAAAATAGGAGTTCAATTGGGGACTTCCCATCATGTATTTCTCCTGAAAGCTCTTAAAACGGCGGATCTTCAACTGGATGATGTAAAAGCCGTTAATCTGGTCATCACGGATGCACAGCCGGCATTCCAGACCGGACAGTTGGATGCTTGGGTGACCGCGGATCCGTTCGCGCAAATCGAATTGAACAAGAACGGTGCGAAGCTGATAGCTTCGGGAGAATCTCTGGATGTCGTATCCCCGACCTTTTACATCGCCCGCGGGGCATTCGCGAAGGAACATCCGGAAGCCGTGGAAATCTTCCTGAAGGTCATTGACCGCGCGCTCCAGCTGGAGAAGGAGAACCACGAGGAATTCATTACGCTGGCGGCAAAAAACTCCGGCCGTGACCGGGCGTTAATCGAAACCTTCGCCTCCAACGCCAAGTATGAGAATAACCCGCCTTCGGAGGAAATATTGAAGCAGCTGCAAGACTCGGCCGACATCCTAACGGATCTCGGATACTTAACCGAGAAGCTGGACATCAAGCCTTATGTAGATAATACGTACATTGAAGGAATCAGGAAGTAGAAGAAAGCACGCGCTCGCATGTACAACGGCGGCGCGTGCTTTTTTGCATAACTTTTGCGGATTATGATAGAGAAGTGACTTTTCATTGGAAATTATCCAATCAATAGGGCGGTTCAATCCATGTACCGTTAGTTTCATTGGATAAAATCCAACAGAACGGCGGAGTTAAGAGTAAATCCGTGTCCATTCTGTTCGTCTCATTGGATTTCATCCAATGAGACACTATTAATCGCACATGCAAAGCGCCCCTCATTGGATTTAATCCAATGGGGGGCGCCTTTTGGTGCAGCGTAATCGGTTTTAAACTAAGCATTGGTTTAAGCCTTAAAGCTATCCTGCCATCTCAGCAGCTTCTCTTCCAGCACACGAACGAAGGAGTCGGACAGTTTGCCGGCAAGCGCAAAGATGATGATTCCGACGAAGACGGTGTCGGTCTGCATAAATGACCTGGCATCCTGGATCATGTAGCCTATGCCTTTATCCGCGCCCAGCAGCTCAGCGGCTACAAGGCACATCCACGCAACACTGAGGGATAACCTTACTCCCAGCAATATATTGGGGAGGGCGGAGGGAATCATCAGCTTCGTAATCTGCTGAAGGCGGGTATACTCCATAATTCTCGCGACTTCAAACAGCTTGTTGTCGATGTTTCGGATTCCGAGAAAAGCCTGCAAATATAAGGGGAAGAACGAGCCGAGCGAAATGAGCAGAATCTTGGACAGTTCGCCGAAGCCGAACCATAAAATGAATAGCGGCGTGATCGCCAGCAAAGGGATGGTACGGATCATTTGAAATGAGGGATTGATGTATTGCTCGGATTTCCGGTTCATTCCGACGATGATGCCAAACGCCAGGCCCAGGCCGCCTCCGAGCAAGAAGCCCAGCAGCGCGCGGAACAGGCTGATCTCCATATGTTCCCACAGTTTTCCCGTGGAGATCAGGTTGACGGCCCGGGTTAGAATAAGCGAAGGAGAAGAGAACAGCAGGGACGGCAAAGCTCCCAGTCTCGTCAACACCTCCCATACCAGCAATGCCACAACCGGTAAAAACAAGGCTCTAAACAGGGCGAGCCCCCGGTCCCATGACCTTTTCTTTCGTTTTAAGGTATTTTCTTTGTTTTCCGCTAGAGTTATCGTTGTCATTAGGATGCTACTCCTTTCTCATGTCTGTTTCCGGGAATAAAGTGAGTTAAATGCTGAAATCATCGGGCTCGTTAGGTTTATGGTCCAGATGTTCCAGAATGACGGTTCTGAACTCCTGGAAGGCCTTGCTTGATCTTGTACGCGGGTACGGAAGGTCTATCGGAACAACGGCTTTGATCCGCCCCGGTTTGGCATCCATCACCACCACCTTGGAGGACAGATAAACGGATTCATCAATGTCGTGAGTAACGAGCACCATCGTCGTTTTGTTCTTCTCCCAAATATCGTGCAAAGCTTCCTGCAAATGAGCCCGGGTAAAAGCGTCCAAGGCGCCAAAAGGTTCATCCAGCAGCAGAACCTTCGGATTGCGCAGCAGCGCACGGGCGATGGCCACCCGCTGGGACATCCCCCCGGATAATTGGCGGGGATAGGCTTTCTCAAACCCTCCCAGATTCACAAGCGCGATGAGATGATTCACTTTGGAACGAACCTCGGGATCCCTTAATGACAGATTGCCTGCAATATTCTTCTCCACCGTCAACCAAGGGAACAATCGATGCTCCTGAAAAATAAATCCCCGGTCGATCGAAGGGCCGTGGACTTCATGGTCGCCCACCGCGATTTGGCCGTGAAAGTCGGAATCCAGTCCGGCGATGAGCTTGAGCAGCGTGCTTTTTCCGCATCCGCTTGGCCCGATGACACTTACGAATTCACCTTCCTGAACGGTCAGGTCCAAGTGATCCAGTACATGAACGCCTCCACGATCATTCTTAAATGTTTTGCTGACTTGGTTAATCTCCAAAGCGGTTGCCATATCCAATTCCCATCCTTTCTCTTGTAAAATGCAAAAAAGAGATTCAGCCAAATGACCGCAGTCATTTCGCCGAATCTCTAGTATGCCTAGTCGATTCAATGCGTACATTGCATGGAATTGGTATTAATTTATCATTTATCAATTCTATAATCAATACATAATACCAACTAAGTTTATTGGTTTAATAAAAATAATGCTTGACACTTGTTTTTTTGCCCTGCTAAGATACGTTCAAGGCATAAGCGCATAATCAATACAATGGAATTCATTAGTTTCCTAAAGAAACCGAATCGACTGCACAAGCAGAGATTTGATGAGAAGCAGCAAGGTTTGCTTCCCGTCAAATCTCTTTTCTTTTTGTCAAACTAATGCGTTGTAAGTGATTATCGATAAATCTAAGTATATTGGAGGGCATGAGAAATGACGACTCAGCAGCAACTCAAGGTGGTGCCTGTCGCAGGCCGCATCGGGGCGGAAATCCAGGGCGTCCTGTTAGGTAAAGACTTGGCACCGGAAGTGTTCAATGAGATCAAGCAGGCCTTGCTGAAGTACAAGGTTGTTTTTTTCAAGGGCCAAACCCATTTGGATGATGCGGAGCAAGAAGCGTTCGCCGGGTTGCTCGGCGAATTGTATGCCCATCCAACCGTACCGGTCAGGGACAACACGAGCTCGATCCTGGAACTTGACTCTCACTCGGGCGCCCGGGCAAATCAATGGCATACGGACGTAACCTTCGTTCCGGAGGTTCCCAAATACTCCGTACTCAGAGGAGTGAAAATTCCTAGTGTGGGCGGGGACACGGTATGGGCCAATACGAATACAGCTTATGAGGATCTGCCGGAAGGCTTGAGAATATTAGCGGATGAAGCCTGGGGGATTCATTCCAATGAATTTGACTATGCGAAGCTAACGGTTTACAAAGGGGCCAGCAACGAGGAGCTTGCCAAGAAGTTTGGCAATGCGTTTGCGGCCACCGTATATAAAACGAAGCACCCAGTAGTTCATGTGCATGCGGAAACGGGAAAAAGACACTTGCTGCTCGGCAATTTTGCGCAAAAGTTAGTCGGTTACTCGAGCAGTGAGTCCGAATCTTTGATCAGCACCCTTCAATCTTATGTTACTCGTTTGGAAAACACAGTACGCTGGCAATGGTCGGAAGGCGATGTCGTGATCTGGGATAACCTGGCCACACAGCATTATGCCGTGGATGATTATACCGAGCAGCGGATCGTAAGACGCGTAACCGTCGGCAAGAATGTGCCGAAGAATCTGCATGGCGAATCGAGCGAGCTATTTTATAAAAATTAATAGAATGATAACGAGGAGGAGATAAGATGCCGACACAACAACAGAAATTGCAAGTGGTTCCAAGAGCGGGGCGGATTGGTGCGGAGATCTCGGGAGTGAAGCTTGGAGGGGACTTGGATCCGGAAGTGTTCGAAGAGCTCAGGCAGGCACTAATAGAGTATAAGGTTATTTTCTTCAAGGGCCAGAATCATTTGGATGATGCCGAGCAGGAAGCATTCGCGAAATTGCTGGGCGAGCCTTATGCCCATCCTACGGTTCCTGTCAAAGACAAGACCAATTATATTTTTGAATTGGATTCCCAACATGGGGCCAAGGCGAATCATTGGCATACGGATGTAACCTTCGTCACAGAGGTGCCCAAATATTCGGTCTTAAGAGGCGTAACGATTCCATCCGTTGGTGGAGATACGGTATGGGCTAACACGAATACGGCCTATGAGGACCTGCCTCAGGAGCTGAAGGAATTGGCGGATGGACTGTGGGCCATTCATACGAATGAGTATGATTACGGATCCCTGACCAAAGAAGGTGAGGAGGCGTTACAGAAGGCAAGGGCCGTATTCTCATCCACGGTGTTTAAGACAAAGCATCCGGTGGTGCACATTCATGCTGAAACAGGGAAGAAGCATTTGCTGTTAGGCGGATTCGTTAAGAAATTGGCCGGCTTCAGCAGCGGCGATTCGCAAAGATTGCTGAGCATTTTCGATTCCTATGTAGAGCGCCTGGAAAATACCGTTCGCTGGCAATGGAGCGAAGGCGATGTGGTGATCTGGGATAACCTGGCCACACAGCATTACGCGATCGCCGATTACGAGGAACACCGAGTCGTGCGCCGCGTTACGGTTGGCAAGGAGGTGCCTGTAAACGGGGAGAACGAGCCCAGCACTTCAATTCAATAATGTAATCTATTGTAAGGCTAGACTGCTGCCGAATACTTGGGTGATTCGGCAGTTTTGCTATTTATAAAAATCCATTACGCCAGGAGTGCGATTATGATGTCCAAGTCATCCTCTCATTTGAAATCATGCTGCGCAGTATCAAGAAATCTGGTGGCTCCTAAGACGGAAACCCGTGTCGGCGCAGAACATAGCACGGTCTTCGATCCGGCCCGAATGGCGGTGATTCCGGCCGGGGAATATTTACTCGGCTCCTCGTTTGCCGAGAGCTCGGAAGAGGACGGAGAGACGGTACGCCGCCAGGTGCGACTCGACTCTTTTTACATAGACCGGTTTGCGGTTACCAATGAACAGTTTGCATCTTTCATCGCGGAAACGGGATATATCACCGATGCCGAGCAATACGGCTGGTCGTTTGTGTTCCACTTATTCGCAGATTCCGTTGCAAGAGAGGAGATCATAGGCGTGCCGGAGAGCACACCGTGGTGGTTCGGTGTTCGAGGAGCCAGTTGGAGACATCCCGAAGGAGGCAATTCCACGATCGCACACCGGCTTAACCATCCGGTCGTACACGTGTCATGGAATGATGCGAATGCCTATGCCAAGTGGGCGGGCAAGCGTCTGCCTACGGAAGCCGAATGGGAATATGCCGCCTCAGGCGGAATACCGGACATTAGGTATCCTTGGGGAAATGAATTGCATCAAGGCGAGAAGCATCACTGCAATATTTGGCAGGGCGAGTTCCCGGAGATCAACTCCGCCGAAGACGGGTTCCGGGGCACCGCCCCGGTTGACAGCTATGAGCCGAATGAATTCGGGCTTTATAATATGGCGGGAAATGTATGGGAGTGGAGCGCGGATACGTTCGTCGCAAACCGGAATGTGCAGGACCAAGCCCCCTCCTTAACGGACCATTCCGTGAAATTGATCAAGGGAGGGTCCTACCTGTGCCACAGCTCTTATTGCAGCCGGTACCGGATTTCCGCACGGACCTTTAATACGGCAGACAGCTCCACGGGACATATGGGCTTCCGCTGCGCGGCCGACCTTTCGTAACCCAAACTTCGTAAGATTGCACATAAGCTCATGAGAGTTGGACATTGGGCGGCCTTTCGCTTTTGGCTAATCTGGAGAAGTACAGAGCAAAAGCGTAAAGGAGAGGAACGGATCATGCCGAAAATCGCAGACAAATACTTGCAGGTCGATCCCTGGAAAGTCGTGGAGGAAGGGTTTGACCCGGTGCGCAACCGGGTTTCCGAGTCGATTTTTTCGCTGGGAAATGAATATATGGGGGTCAGGGGCTATCCGGAAGAAGGGTACGGCGGAGATAGCCTGCTGGGAAGTTATTTCAACGGGCTGTTTGAAGAGAGCAAGGTTGCAGCCCACTATAAAGGGATTATCAAATCGCTGCGCTTCATGGTGAATGCGGTGGATTGGCTGTATACCCGGATTACGATGGATGGAGAGACTTTGGATCTGGCCGCAAGCCGGTTCTCCGATTATCGCAGAGAGTTGGATTTCAAAAGCGGAATTTACACCCGGGAGCTCGTTTGGCATCTTTCGAACGGAAAAGACATAAAGCTCCGGTTCGAGCGCTTTGTCAGTATGACCGTCTCCAACCTGGGCTGTCAGCGGATCGTATTCGAACCGCTGAATTTCTCCGGCACGGTACAGGTCCGTACAGGTCTGGATTTTTCCGTCCAGCATGAGGATCAGGGCCGGGGCTACTGGGGGACGTTGAAACGGCAGGAAACCGGCGGAATGTCCGGTATTTTGGCCCAAACCGTGAATACGAAGAACCGGCTGTTCTCCGCCTTCCGGCTGGAAGCTTCCGACTTGCTGGACAGCTCGCCCGTAGAAAGCGATTGTTTTATCGGCCGGAACGTCACGCTCAAGCTGGAGCAAAGGAAAAGCACGACGCTCGATAAGCTGGCTGTGAATTATGCGGAAAAAGACCTCTCTCTGGATCACGAATCCGTTTGGCAAAAAGGGATTGAACTTGCCGGGCAATATGCCGGCATAGGTTATGACAAGGCTGCCGAGCAGCAGCTGGCGTATTGGACAAGAGTCTGGAAATCCTCGGACATTGTGATCGAAGGAGATCCGGAAAATCAGCAGGGGATCCGGTTTTGCATTTTTCAGATGTATCAGACTTACCACGGCGATAACCCGGGCTTCAATATCGGGGCCAAAGGGCTGACCGGCGAAGCTTACCGGGGCCTGGCGTTTTGGGATACGGAGTCGTATTGCCTGCCGTTTTATATTTTTAACAATCCGAAGGCGGCCAAAAGTCTGCTGGAGTTCCGTTATAAATCACTCCCTTACGCACTGCAGCGGGCTAAGGAGTTGGACTGCGAAGGGGCGTTCTATCCGATCGCCACGATCGACGGGACGGAGAGCTGCGATCTGTGGCAGCACTCGAACCTGCAATTGCATGTAGGGACCGCCGTCGCTTACGGCATCCGCCACTACGTCAACATAACGGGCGATACCGGGTTTTTATACGACAAAGGCCTGGAAATGCTGATTCAGATCAGCCGCTTCTACGCGACCCGTGGGCAGTTCGGGCAGAAGACCGGAGAATACGGGTATTTCGGCGTCATGGGACCGGATGAATTCCAACTCATGGTTAACAACAACTGCTACATCAACCTGATGGCGAAAAAAATGTTCGAATATACGCTCGATGTGATCCGGCAAATGCGAGACGAGGAGACGGCCGCTTTTGAGGCGCTTGCGGAGCGGCTCGGATTGACGGAGCAGGAGATGGCCGACTGGAAGCACAAGGCCGAAACGATGAAAATTCCGCAGGACCGGGAGAGCGGCGTGTTTGAAGAGCATGACGGCTTTTTCGATATGCCCCATCTGGATATCCTCGCTATTCCGGTGACGGAATTCCCGCTGTATTCGCATTGGTCCTACGATCGATTGTACCGGTACGACATGATCAAACAGCCGGATGTATTGATGTTCATGTTCCTGTACAGCGGTCAGTTCACGCTTGAAGAGAAGCGTGCCAACTACGATTACTACGAGCCGAGATGCATCCATGAATCGTCGCTGTCGCCGTCGATCCATTCGATTATCGCCGCAGAGATCGGCCGGCCGGAGGAAGCCTACAAGTTCTTCGAGTTTGCTACGCGGCTCGACCTGGACAATTATAACCGCAATACCCGGGAAGGGCTGCATACGACGTCGATTGCCGCAGCCTGGATGAACATTGTATACGGCTTTGGCGGCATGCGTTCGGATGGAGAGAAGCTGGTGTTTAATCCGAGCATTCCTGAGCGTTGGGAGCATTACAGCTTCCCGATTACGTTCCAGGGTACGAAACTGGCCGTTGAAGTGAACAAGGAATATGCGACCTTCCGGGCCGAGTCGGGCGAACCCGTGGATATTTCCCTCTATGGCCAAACCTATCGGGTAGGCTCCGAAGGCATCAAGGTTTCTTTGGACCAGGTGAAAGTAGGATGACCATGGCCATGGATTGGATCATACGTGAACAGGGCTTTGATAAAGAACGCATAGCCGCGAACGGCAATAAATTCATGATCGGCAACGGGTACATGGGATACCGCGGGACGATGGAGGAATTCACCCGGGAGGAGCTGACGGCCACGACGCTGGCCGGATTGTATGACCGGGTGGAAGGGAAATGGCGCGAACCTGTGAACGCGCCGAACGGGCTGTTTACCCGGCTCGAATGGGAAGGGACGCCTCTCGGCGTCCTGACTGGCGGAGCCGGGGCCGGGGCTGGGGTGGAGCTGCTGGAGCACGAGCAGCAGCTCGATATCCGGCGGGCGGTGCATCGCCGCCGGACGGTGTTTCGCGTTCCCGGCGGCGACGCGGAGGAGCGCCGGGTGACGCTGACGGCGGAGCGGTTCTGCAGCGCGGAGCGGTTGAATTTGCTCGCCGCCAAATTGACGGTGCAATCCAGCGCTGACGGTGAGCTGGTGATCCGGACCGGGATCGACGGTGAGGTGTGGGACATCAACGGCCCGCATCTCGAAGGGTTAGCCGGTCGTGAAGCTGAAGGCAGCTTGCTGCTTGCCGGAATGACGCGGGAGCTGAAAGTGCCTGTAGTTGTCGCGGAAACGGCAAGCTTCGATGTAGGTGAGCAAGCCGTGAAGACAGACTCGGTCTCGCTGATCCGGGAAATCCGGATCCCGTGCCTCGCGGGCGAAACGTATACGATCTATAAATACGCAGCGGTGTTTACCGGCCTGGACGGTACGGGAGATGCCGACGGAGCTGCGCTTCGGCTGAGCCGCGAAGCAGCCGGGCTCGGGTACGAATCGCTGCTGAAGGAGCACGCGGCGAAATGGGAAGAGAAATGGAGCCGCGCCGATGTGGTGATTGAAGGCGACGAAGAGGCTCAGTTGGCTCTGCGTTACAGCCTGTATCAGCTGCTGATCATCGCGCCGGAGCATTCGGAGAAGCTGTCGATCCCGGCCCGCGGACTGTCGGGTCAGGTGTACAAAGGAGCCGTGTTCTGGGATACGGAAATGTTCATGCTTCCGTTCTTTCTGTACACGCAGCCGGAAACGGCCCGTAATCTGATGATGTACCGGATTCATACGCTGGACGGGGCGAGAAGAAAAGCGGCGGAATACGGTTATGAAGGCGCGTTTTATGCTTGGGAGAGCCAGGAGACCGGCGATGACGCTTGCACGCTGTTCAACGTGAACGATGTGTTTACCGGGCGGCCGATGCGCACCTATTTCCGCGACAAGCAGGTGCACATCAGCGCGGACGTGGCTTACGGGATCTGGCAGTATTACAGCTTTACCGGTGACGACAGCATCCTGTTGAACGGCGGAGCGGAAACGGTATGGGAGTGCGCAAAATTCTTTTACTCCTATGCCTATTTCAATCCCGGCAAGCAGCGCTACGAAATTCTCGATGTTACCGGACCGGACGAATACCATGAGCGGGTGAACAACAACGCGTTTACGAATGCCTTGGTCAAAAGAGCCCTATACATTGCCCTGGAAGCCATGGATTTTCTTCGCGCGAACGACCCGGAGCAATATGAAACGCTTGTTAAGAGAAGCGCGATTCAGCCGGAACAGGTCCGCGATCTGCATGATCGCCTGTATGTGCCGCAGCCGGACGCCAAGACTAAGCTGATCGAGCAGTTCGATAGATACTATACCCTTGAAGACGTACCGTTGCCGGAGCTGAAATCGAGAGTGTTGAACAAGAACGAATATTGGGGCGGGGGCAACGGCCTGGCTACGACCACGCAAATCCTGAAGCAGGCCGACGTGGTGCTTATGCTGCATCTGTTCCAGAACCATTACGACCGGGAAACGAAGAAGGCGAACTGGGAGTATTACGAACCTCGCACCGAGCACGGATCAAGCCTTAGCTCCTGTATCTATGCTCTGGTGGCCGCGGATATCGGTTCATCGGAATGGGCATATCCCTACTTCCTGCGAACGGCGACCATTGATCTTACCGGGGATTCCAAGCAATACGTCGGGGATTTGTATATCGGCGGCACGCATCCCGCGGCCAATGGCGGGGCATGGATGGCGGCCGTGCTTGGCTTCGCCGGGATCTCTTTCGATGGAAGCACGGTGAGCATTAAACCATCGATGCCGCACAAATGGCAGGCGGTGGAGCTCCCGCTGATCCTGAGAGGTCAATCCTTCAAGGTTCGGGTCATGCCGACCGGCGTTGTCGTTGAAGCCGGAGCGGATAATAACGAGGCGGTAGCTTTCAAGCTCGGGACTCATGAAGTTCAGGTCGCACCTGGCGAGACGGCTCAAGTCGATCTGTAAAAAATAGAATCAAGCAAGGAGAGAACATCATGCTGGAAACGATGAAAGGCGCGATCTTCGATTTGGACGGAGTGATCGTGGATACGGCGAAATACCACTACCTGGCTTGGCGCTCGCTGGCGAAGTCGCTCGGGTTTGAATTTACCGAGGAAGACAACGAACGGCTTAAAGGGGTCAGCCGGATGGAATCGCTGCAAATCTTGCTGGAAGTCGGCGGTGTTGAAGCGAACGAAGCGGAGCGGCTCGAGATGGCTGACGCCAAGAACAAGGAGTATGTGGACTATATTTCCCGGCTGGAGCCTTCGGAGATTTTGCCGGGAGCGAGGGAGTATTTACTGCAACTTAGAAGCAGGGGAGTTAAGGTTGCTCTCGGCTCGGCGAGCAAAAATGCGGAGTTTATTCTAAACCGGCTCGGGATTGCGGATCTGTTCGATGCGGTCATCGACGGAACGAAAGTGTCCAAGGCAAAGCCGGACCCCGAGGTGTTCTTGGCGGCCAGCGCCGCGCTGGGATTGGAGCCGTCTGCATGCGTCGTGTTCGAGGACGCGGCGGCCGGAGTGCAGGCGGGGAAAGCGGCCGGCAGCAAGGTGGTCGGCATCGGAAGTGCGGATATTTTGGCGGAAGCCGATCGCGTGATTAACGGCCTGTACGAACTGGCTGAAATTCATTAGAACCCGAATAGGAATACAATAGAATATGGAATTATGGCCCTGGTATAGCCCAGGGTCTTTTTTCATGTCACCGCGATTTATTTTTTACTGGCAAGCCGCCCAAAATCCATTACACTAGGGAGGAAACGGCACACGGAGCGAAGTTGGATCGGAGAAACGCTCATGATGTACGTAGAAACGCACATGCTTGCGTGATTTTAATCTTGCTACACTTAAAGGGTCAGGGGGCAAAATCGTTGAAACCTAAACTCACCAATCCGCTCAATAAAATGAACGTGAAGCAGCAGTTATTACTGCTATTTCTCGTGATCATCATCCCGCTGTTCGTGTTGAATTCCTATGGCAATTACCGGGCCGGGCAAATATTGAAACGGCATGTCACGAATGCCTATATCGAGCTCAGCAAACAAAATTTCCGGCTTATCAACCGTGACATCGAAGCGGTAAACAAGGTCACGTCCACCGTGTTCCAGAATTCGCAGGTACAGCAATTGAATTCAGTTTCCAGCGAAGAAACGGTGCTGGAAAGGGTGAAAAAGTACGAAAAGCTGGAGGGCCTGTTAAACAATTATTCGCAGGAAACGGATGAGCGCGAGCCGCTGTATTATTCACTTTATGTCTATGACCCGGAGAATACCTATTTCTTCGCGCCGTTTTATCCGGGACCTCGAAAATCGGGGGTGTACTTCTTCGGGGACGAGGAAAAACCGGAATGGTTCGATGAAGCGGTGGAGAAGAAAGGAGAGGGCTACCTCAGACTGCTCGAACATTTGTCATTGCCTACCAAAGGACAGGGAAGCCAGAAGACACTCGCTTACGTCCGGGCGATCAACAATATCTACAAGAACGGGACGATCGGGGTGCTGGTCGTGACTAATCTGGACGGACGGATCGGCGAATCTCTGCAAACCGTGTCCTTACCGGAAGGGGAGCTGTATTTTACGGATTATGACAACCGGATTTTGACCGCCAGAACAAAGGAGCACAGCGCAGTGCTGGAGTTGCCGCCCGAAGCGGACATGGGCGATTCCGCTATCGGCGTGAAGGATATTATCACCGACAAGTTTATTTATGTCATAAATTATAATCGCATTATGAAGCAAAAGCTGGTTTACAAGGTTCCGGTGCAAGCTTTGCTGCAGCAGCAGAATGAGATCAAGCAGGTCATCCAGCTGATTTCGATCGTTTTCTTTGCCGGCAGCCTGATCTTCATGCTCTATTTTTGGCGCTCGCTCATGATGCCGATTCAGAAGCTGGTTTATTTCGTCAGGCGGTATGAACCCGGAAACGTAGTGCCGGAAACGCCGCGTCTAAACAACAAAAATGATGAGATTGGCGTACTGATGTCCACGACGTATGACATGGCTCGCCGTCTGAACGATCTGATTCATTACAAATACACCATGGATCTGAAGCAGAAGGAGTCGCAGCTGCAAATCCTTTATCAGCAAATCAATCCCCATCTGCTGTACAACACGTTGGAGAGTATTTACTGGAAAAGCTCCATGGAGGGGAACAACGCCTCGGCGGAGATGATCAAGGAGTTGTCCAAGCTGATGAAAATCAGCCTTAGCCGGGGAAGGGAACTGATTACGCTGGAGGAAGAACTGGAGCATGCATCGGCTTATATCAAGCTTCAGCAGCACCGGTACGACTATCAATTCAAAGTATCGATCAGCATTCCCGAGGACTTGCTTCCGGTTGTCATTCCCAAGATTTCGCTTCAGCCCTTGATTGAGAACGGGATTATCCACGGGGTGAAGCATATGGGCGAGGACGGGGAAATCGCGATCAGAGCCTACGGAGACGAGGAAAATATTTATCTGCATATCGAAGACAACGGATATAAGCAAGTCGATTATGACAAAATCAATCAACTGCTGGAGGAGGAAAGCCCGAATCCGGCTTTCGGATATGGCATTCGCAATATCCATCAGCGTATTCTCCTGCATTTTGGACCGGGATACGGTCTGACCTATGCGGAGCGCCAAGGAGGCGGGACGATGGTGACACTACATCTCCCGAGAACGATTCTGTCGCAAGAATAATCAGCCAGGGGGAATCTAACATGTACAACATTTTGGTCGTTGACGACGAACCGTTGATTTGCAAAGGGCTAGCGGGACTATTAACCTCGTCCGGACTAAGCATTAGAGCGATTTACACCGCCTATAGCGGACATGAGGCGCTGGACTATGTCCGTATGGAAGAGATCGATTTGCTCGTCACGGATATTCAGATGGGCGAGATGAACGGCATCGAGCTGATGCACCAAGCGAAAATGATCAAGCCCTGGGTGCAAACGATCATTATTTCCGCGCACGAGACTTTTCAATACGCGCAAATGGCGCTCCGGCTCGGAGCCAGAGACTATTTGATCAAACCGCTGGGCAGCGAGCAATTTCTCGATTCGGTCCGCAACGCGCTGCTTAAGATGGATAAGCCGGTGCCGCAAATCGATGATTTTTTGTTGCAGGATACCGAGCATTTCCACATGGAGGAGCTTCACCCGGAACAAAATGAACGGTTAAAAGCATTGCTGGCAACTGCTTCTCCTGGGGGAGAAGATGCCGCGGAGCGGGAACTGGAATCGGAATTGGGTGTTCGCGGTCCTTATTTTTCGTTCATCAAATTGAGCCTGGATCATCGTAAAACGAGCGGGACAGAACAAGAGTCCAAGTATAACGATAGAGACGCCAAGCTGTTTCGTTACGCGGCTTTGAATGTCGCCAAAGAACTGCTCTACAAGGAGTGGAACGCGCTTGCCTGTTATTTCTCCGATTGGGACATCAGGATCCTGCTGCAATGGGATGAAGCGGAGTACGCCGAGCTGGACATGAATAAAATCAACCAGCTTGAAATGATCGGACGGAGCTTACATTACCATGTGAAGAAGTATCTTGGAATCGATGCCACGGTCGGGATCAGCCAGATTTTGAAAGGCGTGAAGTTTTTAAGCGTACTGAGCAGCCAGAGTGATAAAGCGGTCCTTTGGGGCGGGGAACAGGGAGACTATCACGTCTTTTATTACGGCGATTTCAACTGGACCAACCATGCTCAGGATCCATCCGCTGAAGAATTGACCTCGCAGAACAACCGGATCGTTCAGAGCGCCAAACAATATATCGAAGCGAATTACAACCAGAAAGGCCTGACCATTCATGACGTGGCCAAGAAAAACCATGTGAGCCCCAACTATCTCAGCTACCTTTTCAAAAAAAACACCGGCTACAATCTATGGGAGTATGTGATCAAGTTGAGAATGGAAGAGAGCAAATCCCTGATTCTCAATACGGATCTGCGCCGTTATGAGATCGCCGAGCAAGTCGGTTATGAATCGCCGGAACATTTCAGCAAAATATTCAAAAAATATTTTGGCGTCAGCCCCAGCGAATTGAAGAAGTAGTAACAGCTATACTTCACATAGTATTACACATGTTCTAACTCCTCTCTATTTTCTAAAATGAAAGCTGGACACTAAAGAGGAATGAGGGAGACTCATGGAACAATCGGTGATTTCACCAGGCAACAGGGTAAAGGGGCCAGAGAAAGAGACCCAAAAGCTCAAACGGACGTCAAATTGGAAGAAGTATATGTGGGGCTATCTTTTTCTCGTTCCGGCTATCGTCATTTTTATTATTTTTTTATGGGTTCCGATCATCAAAGGAATGGTCTACAGCTTTTACAACATCGATTTCGTAAAAGGCAATACGTTTGTCGGATTCGATAACTACGTCAAGATTTTTAATAATCCGGACCTGTGGCTCTCTGTAAAGAACACGTTATATTTTATGTTCCTTACGCTCGTCATGGGGTTCTGGGTGCCGATCGCGGCGGCCATCGCCATTTCGGAGCTGAAGTTCTTTCAAGGCTTCGCCCGGATCGCGGCCTATTTGCCTTTCGTCGTTCCGGGGGTCGTTCTGTATGGCATGTGGAGATGGATGTATGATCCGGTAGGACCGATCAATGCCCTGTTGGGGTGGTTCGGAGCTGATCCGGTGTCTTTTATTTCCGACGGACGCTTCTCGATGATATCCATTGTTTTCATGGAAACGTGGCAGCAATTCGGATCTGCGATGCTGATCTATCTGGCCGGCGTCCTCAGTATCCCGAGAGATTGGTATGAAGCGGCTGAAATCGACGGGGCGGGGGTTTGGAGCCGGATCAAATATATTACGCTTCCTTCTATGCGCAGCTTGATCATGCTGATGCTCATTTTGCAAATTATCGGTACATCTCAAGCATATCAATCCCAGTTGGCCTTGCTGGATGGCGGTCCGAACAAAGCTACGCTGACCTATGCGTTATTTACGGTGAAGAACGCATTTACCCAGCTCGATTACGGAGCCGGTACAGCGCTTGGTGTGCTTATGTTTGTGGTCTTGGGCATTCTCGGCATCATTCAATTCAAGCTCAACAGGGAGGAATATTAAGATGGAGAGAGGTATACTGTCGCCTTCGGACTTGCAGAAGCCCGTCAACAAGATACTCTATGCCTTCATGGTTTTATGTATTGCCGTCATGGCCTTTACGATGCTGTACCCGATTGCAATGACCATGTTTAACGGTCTGAAGAGCAATCCTGAAATCAACACCTTTCCGCCGAAGTTCTTTCCGACCAAATGGCATTGGGAGAATTTCTCCAAAGGCTGGGACTACATTCCTTTGCTGGTATATCTGAAAAATACAATGTTCATTTTTCTCGGTAATCTCGTGATGACCATTATGGTACTCGGACTGGCTTCGTTCAGTATTTCGCGAATTCGCGTTCCTTACAGCCGGGCCGTATATTTCTTCATTTTGCTGACGTTGTTTATTCCGGCGACCAGCTATATGATTCCGAACTTCGTAAACCTGAAGGAGCTGGGACTGCTTAATTCGTATTGGGCTTTCTGGCTGCCGGCCGGAGCGAATGCGTACTTTTTCTTATTGATGAAAAATTTCTTCGACGGGATTCACCCGGAGATTTTTGAAGCGGCCCGGATCGACGGAGCGTCGGAGCTTACCAGCTATTTAAGAATTGCCATCCCGCTGTCGATTCCGATTTTCGCGACGTTATCCATCTTTATTTTCTCCACGGCTTGGAACGATTGGTTCTGGCCTTCGCTCGTCATGCAAACGGAAGATAAGTACACGCTGGCAACCGCCATTTATAAATACGTGATCAACGCCCGAAATTTGGACAGCAGCATCAAGTTTTCAATTCTGTTTATGGTCATGGTGCCGCCGATCTTCGTATTCCTGGCCTTCCAGAAGTTTATTGTGCGCAGTGTCAGCCTGACGGCAGTCAAGGGATAGCGTTTACATTTAGCGTAGTGCTGCGCATGATCGTCATATGAATGCACATCGTCGGTTACTGTTTTCTCTTCTAAGATAGAAATGTAACTAAATGAGGATTAAAGCCTCGATAACATTTATGAAAAGGGGAGTTTGAATGCGCAAGTTCTCAGCATTATTGATGTGCCTCATGCTGTTCGGTTCGCTGCTTGCAGCGTGCGGCGGAGGCGGAGGCAACAAGAACACGGAAAGTCAGACCAATAACGGAGGGGCAGCTCCGAGTAACTCGAACGGAGGCAACGCGGCTCAGACGGAAGAACCGGCTGACGATATTACGCAAAGAAAAGTAACGCTTAAAATCCACTATCCGTTGCCGGACGAGACTACGCTTCGCGCTCAAGAAGACGATAAGATCGCACGGTTCCAAGCTAAGTATCCAAACGTGACGATCGTAAAGGATGACTGGCAATACAGCGTCAATGAGATCGGTGTGAAAATGGCGTCCAATGAAGCGCCGACTTTCTATAACACCTGGGCGACCGAAGCGCAATTGCTCGTGGAGCGCGGTTGGGTAGCGGATATTACGGAACTGTGGAACGGCTGGGAGTACAAGGATGACATTAATCCGGTTCTCCAAAATCAGTTCATCGTAGACGGCAAAGTATACGGTATTACTCAAAATGGTTATGTTACGTCCACCGTTGTGAACAAGAAGCTCCTGGAAGCGAAGAACCTCGAAATCCCGGCCCTCGACTGGACTTGGGACGATATGTATAACGTAGCTAAAGGGGCGGCAGATCCGAAAAAAGGTATCTCCGGAATTGCTCCAATGGGTAAAGGAAATGAAGCGGGCTGGAACTGGACGAATTTCCTGTTTGAAGCCGGCGGGGATATCGAAACCAATACGGACGGCAAAGTAACGGCCGTGTTCAATTCCGAAGCGGGCGTCAAGGCGCTTGATTTCTATAAGAAGCTGAGATGGGAAGCCAATGCGATTCCGCAAGACTGGGCGCTGGGCTGGGGCGACGCTATTAGCTCGTTCCAACAAGGCAGGACGGCTATGGTGATCGCCGGAGCGTTCGACGTAGTTCAAGCCGCATTGAATGAAGGCGGCATGAAGCCTGAAGATGTTATCGTTTATCCGATGCCTGCTGCGGAAAAAGGCGGCAAGCATTACGGGATTTTGGGCGGTAACTACCTTGTAATCAATCCGAACGCAACGAAAGATGAACAGGAAATGGCTTTCCGTTACATCACTTTCGACTACTTTACCGATGATGCGCTGAAATCTGTCGAAGACACAATTCAAGCGCGTAAGGCGGAAGGCAAATATTATATCCCGACTCCGCTCGAATACTTTAGCGAAGATTCGGAGTATGCAACGAAGATCCAGGCGATTTATGATAAGTACGACAATGTATTCAAATACGATCCAAACCTCTTCGGCTTGCTCGAGGGCAAACCTGAAGCTCAATTCGGAACACAGGACTTCTATGCGACGATGTCCAATGTAGTACAGGAGTCCTTCTCCAAGAAAGGTACGGATTCCAAGAAACAGCTGGATGTAGCGGCGCAGTATGTACAAGAGAACTTCTTTGATAAAATCCAAGCTCAATAAGTAATTCCATAATAAAAGGCTGCCCGCGTAGTTTTGCTACGTCGGGCAGCCTTTTTAAGTGCGCTTATTTTGAACTGATCTCTTTAAAGGACGCCTCCGCCGCTTCCAGCGTGAAGTCGATGTCCGCTTCCGTGTGCGCCGTCGTCAGGAACCAGGCTTCATACTTGGATGGGGCCAGATTGACGCCCCGGTTCAGCATGGCACGGAAGAACGCGGCAAAGGCTTCGCCGTCGGTATCCTGCGCCTCGTCGTAATTCGTGACCGGATGGTCGCAGAAATGAGTGGAGAAAGAGCCGCGGATCCGGTTAATCGTGAGCGGCACGCCATGGCGCCGGGCGGAATCGGCCAGGCCGTCCGTCAGCTTGATAGTCAGGCGCTCCATTTCCTCGTAGACGCCCGCTCCTTGAAGCACCTCCAGGCAGGCAATGCCGGCGGAGATGGATGCGGGATTGCCCGCCATGGTCCCGGCTTGATAGGCCGGACCGAGCGGAGCGACCTGCTCCATGACTTCCTTGCTGCCGCCATAAGCCCCGATCGGCAGCCCGCCGCCGATAATTTTGCCGAGCGCGGTCAGATCCGGCCTAATCAGCTCATGATTGGCAAGTCCGGCATAAGTCTGTGTCGATCCGTAATGGAAACGGAAGGCTGTAATGACCTCGTCGTAAATGACGAGAGCGCCGTAATACCGTGTCAGGCGGCAAACTTCCTCAAGGAAGCCCGGCTCAGGCATGACCATACCGAAGTTGCCGACGATGGGCTCGACCATGACGGCGGCTACATCGTCGCCCCATTGCTCAAGAGCATCTCCCAGCGCATCCGCATCGTTGAACGGTACCGTAATTACCTCTTGGGCAATGCTTGTCGGAATGCCTGCGCTATCCGGAATGCCGAGCGTGGACGGCCCGGAACCTGCGGCTACCAGCACCAAGTCGGAGTGGCCATGATAGCATCCGGCAAATTTAATGATTTTGTTGCGCTTCGTATAGGCGCGGGCCACCCGGATCGTCGTCATGACCGCTTCCGTACCGGAGTTGACGAAGCGGACCTTGTCCATCGACGGGATCGCTTCTTTCAGCATGGAAGCCAGCTTGATCTCCAGCTCGGTCGGCGTGCCGTACAGCGTACCGTTGGCGGCCGCTTCCTGGATCGCTTTGGTGACATGAGGATGGGCATGCCCCGTAATGATCGGCCCGTAGGCGGCGAGATAATCAACGTAACGGTTCCCGTCAACGTCCCAGAAGTGTGCGCCTTGTGCCTTTTTCATAAAGACGGGCGCCCCGCCCCCGACCGCCTTGAATGAGCGGGAGGGGCTGTTGACGCCGCCGACAATGTGTTTCAATGCTTCTTCGTACAGAAGCTCTGATTGCTTTCGGTTCATAAAGTAAAACTTCCTTTCAGTGCGAATTCAAAAAGTCAGGTTTTCAGGACCAAGAAGGTTGGATGAAGCTAGGGACTGAGTAGCGGATCGTACATGAGGTACGTGAGCAACGGAAGGCCCGGCTGAATTCAAGATTCGACGTCGAATCCGCTTCATGATCTGCTTCGTCGTGGAAGGATGACTTTTTTAATAACCTCTTTCAGAATAGGTTCAGCTTCCAAGGAACTTAAGGCCCGGTGGAAGTAGTCTGCCCGCTATCGCTGTTTCCCGAATCCGAAGGAGTGGCGTTTCCGTTTCCGTCGGTGGAGGTGTCCGCTTCGCTGTCAGTAGTTCCGGTTCCATTGAATACTTCCTGTACGAAGTCTTTGAGCTGATCCTCGCTTCGTACGCCTAACACATCCGAGCCTCCGACCTTTTTCTCCACGAGCAGATCCATAGGCGGAATCTGTTCGCTGGAGCCCATTTCGCTGGAGTAGCCTACCGTGGCCAACTTCCACATATCTTCAACGGACAGGTTGGTGTCGATGTAAGGATTGACTTTATCCAGAATCGACGGAAGCTTCATGATGGAGGTGGTCGACTTCATTTTATCGGCGACGGCCTTCAGGAAATTCCGCTGTCGCTCTGTCCGCGTAAAGTCGGACAAGGCGTCATGCCGGAAACGTACATACTGCAGGGCTGTACTCCCGTCCAGGTGCTGCTGGCCCTTCTTCAGATCGATATCGTATTCATGATTATCCGCTTTGCTGGTATAGTGCATATCTTTTTCGACGTAAAAATCAACACCCCCAACAGCATCCACCAGTTCGATGAATCCCTGGAAGTCGGTATATACATAATATTGGATTGGAATGCCCAGCAGATCGGATACCGCCTTCATCGCCGTATTCGGGCCATGCGTTATCGCGCTGTTAATTCGGTCCGATCCATGATCCGGAATTTTCGTGTAAGTATCGCGCATAATGGAGAATAAATTCACCTTTTTGGCGACCGGATCAAGCGAGGCTACAAGCATCGTATCGGAACGGGGAATCTCGCCCTTTTTCAAGCCGCGGGCATCGACGCCCATCAACAGGATGTTGACGCGCTCGGTTCCTTCCCATTTCGGAGGTTCCGGTACCTTGGTTTCGGTAGGTTTAACATTATAGAAAGGTGAATCCTCGCCGGTTTTCTGGAAGTCGTCAACCTGATTGTAAATGGCGATGAAATAGTAAGCCACGAGAGCGGCTACGACGACCAGTACTCCGACTGCGGACCAGATGATCGCTCTTTTAGTGCGTTTTGTCATTTTGTTCGTCCTTTCAGAGAAAAACGAATGAATTCGCTTCGAAAATGGATGTCTTCATATCATTACATTATAATTTCTTTTATAATTACAATCAATTTATCATATATTGACAAAAGTTGTTGATGGGTTAAGGAGAGAAGGAGAGAAATTATATGACTGAGGTACAGATTCAAATGGGACAACCCGTTCCTGACTTTCGTCTTCCGGCCAGCGGCGGGGGTGAGATGGCACTTAGCGATTTCCGGGGCCGTAAGGTCGTGATTTATTTTTATCCGAAAAATATGACCCCTGCCTGCACGCAGGAAGCCTGTGATTTTCGCGACCGGAGCGGCCAGTTGGAGAAGGAGGGGGCAGTCGTGCTCGGTATCAGCGGCGATCCGGTCAAATCCCACGACAGGTTCAAGGAGAAGCAGAACTTGCCGTTTCCGCTGTTGTCGGATGAGGACCATGAGGTCTGCCGCATGTTCGGCGTCTGGCAGCTCAAAAAATTGTACGGCCGGGAATACGAAGGGATCGTGCGTTCGACCTTTTTAATCGATGAGAACGGCACACTCGTTAAGGAGTGGCGCGGAGTTCGGGTGAAAGGACATGCGGACCAGGTCTTGGAGGCCGTCCGATCGATGGATTAAAGAAGAGGGTTGCTTATCGCCAGTCTGAGAGACTTGCGATGGGCGATCCTTATTTTTTGTGGAAATCGCCGTGGCTATATCTCTTAATTTTTGATTAAAGAATAGGAAGTCTATTTTCTTCTCTACCTTCATACAATCTACCAGAAAGCCAAAGAAATGATTGATATAAACGGCGGAGGTAGAAATAAATGAGAAAAATGTGGATGTTCGGTTTGAAAAGGTTTTGCATGGCAGCTATCGCAATTTTAATAATTATAGCCGCGGCCTTCCTATACGGAGAGCGCGAAGCCGTTTTGCCTGCGGCATCGGCGCAGCCCTTGCTTGCGCCCGCGTCAGCTTCGGGTACGGAGGATGCGGTTCGGGCTGATCCAAATGAGGGCGGAGGAGCATCCGTTGTTCCGCTCCAAGAGCTTGCTGTGCAGTCTAAGCAGGAAGCGGTAGTTACTGTACCGCTCTTGTCTGCAGTTTCCGCTTCCGCAACCGCCCGGGCGACATCTACTCAGGCTGAAAAGATCGTATACCTTACTTTTGACGACGGACCAAGCAAATTGACGGGCCAAGTGCTCTCTATATTGAAAGAAGAGGAAGTCACCGCCACGTTCTTCGTTTTGGGCGAGCACGCGAAGCAATCCCCTGAGTTGATTCAACGTATGAAGGAAGCGGGGCATGCCATCGGAAATCATACGTATAATCATGAATATGACGATTTATATAGCAGCTTTCCACGCTTCTGGGATCAGATCAAGCGGACCGAGGAAGTTGTACGTGAAATCACCGGGGTACGTCCGGCTATGGTCCGGGCTCCGGGCGGCACGTACGGACATTTTGACGAGACCTATTTCAAGCTGCTGGAGCAGGGCGGTTATAAGGTGTTCGATTGGGATGTGGATAGCGGAGATTCCAAACGGAGGGGTGTTCCCGCCGCAGAAATCGTCAAGAATGCGACTTCCGAAAAGTTGAAGGACGAAATGATCGTGCTGTTGCATGACGGAACCGGACATGAGGAGTCTGTTAAGGCATTACCTGAAATCATTAAATTTTACAAAAAACACGGATATACCTTTCGCGCGCTTTCTCCGGATCAAAAGCCGGTTCAATTCAGCCTGGCCGACGCCTCCAAGATCAAAACGAAGCCTGCCCCGTCCAAGGCCTGGATTGAGAGTCATATCGAGCCTAACGCCGCCTTGTTTGGTCCGGGAGAGCCGCTGTATGTGGAGGCCGGAGGGGTAGCGACGAAGCTGGCTGCCGGAGAATATGAGCTTACAGACGGCCAGTACATGGTTCCGCTTCGTTCGACGATGGAACGGCTGGGCGCCAAGGTTAGCTGGGATGGACAAAGTCAATCCGCGGTCATCGTATGGGGCGATGCCACGGTTATCATAGAACCGCTGAAGGAAACTCTTGTATCTAAAGGGGTAGAGGTATCGTCTCCGCTCACTCCGGTGCAGTTCTCCCGGAAGAACAATTCGCTATGGATCTCTCTGAGGCCGCTTCTAGAGGCGACCGGGCATCCTATCGTTTCGTTTGAGGCCGGTCGGGAGGAACGAAGAGTCAAAGCAATGTAGGAGCAGGTTGTTCTTGGTTTTCTCTCTTCCATGTCTATGACGACTAGTTTTTGGGGAAACTGGTTGATAGATTTGTTGTTTTCTTATGGGAGGGATTAAAGATGATTCACGAACAGGCTCGCGAGATTCTGGAGAGACTGGTGGGACGTGTGGAACGTGTTATTGTCGGAAAGCGGACGGAAATTGAACTTGCCGTCGTATCGATGCTGTCCGGCGGCCACATTTTGCTCGAAGATGTGCCAGGTGTCGGCAAAACGCTGCTGGTTCGGACGCTCGCCGCTTGTATGGGCGGTTCGTTCGGGCGGATTCAATTTACTTCAGACCTTTTACCTACGGATGTAACGGGGGTTACAGTATATCAGCCGCAGACCGGGCAATTTGAATTTCGTCCGGGTCCGGTGCATGCCAATTTCGTATTGGCGGACGAGATCAACCGCGCGGCTCCTCGGACCCAGTCAGCTTTGCTGGAAGCGATGGAGGAACGCAGAGTGACCGTTGACGGAATTACGAGAGCGCTGCCTCAGCCTTTCCTGCTGCTGGCCACGCAGAATCCCCTTGAATACGAGGGGACATACAGGCTCCCCGAGGCTCAGCTTGACCGCTTTTTGATGCGGCTGACCCTGGGGTATCCGATGCCGGAACAGGAAATCGAGATGCTGAGCCGTGGGCAGGAAGCTGCCGTGGAGATCAAACCGGTTCTTGTACCCGAGGAAATGAGGTATATGCAGCTACAGGTAAGAAGCGTTCTGGTGGACGACCGGATCAAAAAATACTTGGTTTCCGTCGCGGATGCCTCCCGGCGCCACCGCCAGCTGTCGCTTGGAATCAGTCCGCGCGGTACGCTGGCCTGGATGGGAGCGGCCCAAGCGATGGCTTATTATAAAGGCAGAACTTATGTAATCCCGGATGATGTGAAAGCCGTTGCCGAGTCCGTGCTTGCCCATCGGATTGTCTTGAAGTCGGAGGCAGTCCTGTCGGGCGTTCACGCGGAACAGGCCGTGGCAGACCTGCTTAACCGGGCGGAGGTGCCTTTGTTCAGCCATGTCCCCGCGGCGGGGGGATCCCGATGAAGAACGGATTTTGGACGTGGTTGATTTCAATAATATCCGTCGGCTCGCTGGGAGCCCTCTATGGATGGAAGGGCGGCCAATCGCTTCTTTTTCTGCTGCTGCTGTTAGTCATCGTAATTATTCAAGGAGCGGCGGTTCAATGGTTTGGACCTAAGCAAGCCAAAGTAGAACGGACCTGGCATCCCCTGAATCCCCGAGCGGGAGAGGAAGTTGAAGTTACGTTGACCATTACGCTCTCCGGCGGTTTTATGCCTTTGTGGATGCAGGCGGAGGATGAATGGTCGGCTTCGCGGGAGACGGAGCCAGGCAATGATCAAGAGCCGCAAGGCGGGAAGCTTGCCTTCGGCGGTTGGAAACGGAAGTTTACAGGCACTTATTTAATGAGAGAAACGAGCCGAGGGGTATATGCGGGGCAGTCCGTGCGGATCACTTGGGGAGATTCCTTCGGATGGTTCAAGCGTTCCTTGCGCGCAGAAGCGAATGATGTTCTCGTCATTCACCCTGCGCCGCTGCCCGTTGAACTTGTAGGGACCAGCGCTGCCGACCCTGATGGGGACGAGCAAGGGTCAGTGCGAAATGCCGAGTCGGAGGCCGATTTCGCTGCGGGCCGGCTTCGGGCTTATGAGCCGGGGGACCCGCTCCGCCGGATTCATTGGAAGAGTTCAGCCAAGAAAGGCCTCTTGCTTACGCGCATTCCCGAGCCGGCTGAATCCAAATCCCGCTGTTTGCTGCTGGATAATGCGATGAGCTCTTATTCGGGGAGCCTTGGCGGAAATCGGGCAGGAAAAGGTAGCGGGAATGGGAGCGGGGCGGTGCTGAGAGGAAACCCTACCGGTGGGTTTGAAATTGCCGTTTCAGCGGCCGCGTCTTGGTTAAGCCGGGAGCTCGGGCGTACCGGCGAAGTCTGCTTCCGCCATGGGGGCATGAGCGAGCTTGCCATCAAGGCGGCTCCGACTTTCTCGGGCAGCCGCGGTCTCAAAGAGGGCCTCGACCTTCTGGCAGGTACCACGCTGGACCCCGGCTTATCGGGCTCCGAGCTTCTGCGGAGGACGCATGCTTCTTTGCATAGGCAAAGCCTGACTTTTATTACGGGCCATTTGACTCCGGAACTGGGCGAAGCGGCGTTACAGCTGGCAGAGCGAGGGGCTGCCTTGGAAATCTGGTACGCATGCGGAACGAAGGGGAATGCCGAATCAGTCCGCCTGGCCCAAGCTTTGCTGGAAAAAGGCTTGGTCCTTATAGACCTGACGCGTTATATCGGCGGAGTATCAGTGGCGCCGAAAGGAGGGGCCAAGCATGGCATCGCTTAGAGCGCAAACCGGCGTTGGCGGTCCTGCCGCCGGGATATATGACGGTTCTTCGGTACGCCCCCTCGCGTCAAGCCGTAGACGGTCCTTAAGAGAAACCGGACAGCGTTTATTCCTGTCTGTGCTTTTGTTTGGCATGTTTGGGGAATGGTTGTATCCGTTGCACTCTTTTTTGGGCGGTGAGCCGTACCGGCTCATCGCATTGTTCCTGGGCGTCACCGGCATTCTGCTAGCTGCCGGCTGCTTACGGCTGCCGACTTATTTGTATGCGCCGATCCCTGTAGTTCTTGTGGCAGGCGCTCTGCTGTATTTGTACGGGCAAGAGACCGGGATGTCCTGGTTTGTGGACTATGCCGGACTGATCGTCGCCGATGTTACGGAGATTGTTCAGTCCGGCAGATTGTACGGAATCAGCGAGGAATCCAGAGCGCTCCTGCTGCTGATCGGCTGGACGCTGCTTGTCGTCTCCGTACAGATGCTGGCGCTCGGCAAGCATAGTATTATGCTCTTTTTTCTGGCAACGTTACTGTATTTGATTGCTATCGAATTTGCGGGAAACGTGCCCGTGTACTCGGGACTTATCCGCTCCGCAGGGTGGGGGCTTATTCTACAGGCCTTATTGTTCCGCAATCAATTGCATATTGGCGGCAAGCCTGGCGGAATTCCCTTCGGCAGCGCCGTGGCGGCGTTTTGCGTGCTGGGCGCTTTGTTATTGAGCTCGCTCCTTCCGATTCAGCCGGTACGGAACATTCCATGGAATCAAATTGTACAGGCTCTTGAAGGGTGGAGCGGCTCTGAATTATCGGACCGGCCGCAAACCAGCTATGCTGTGTCCGGGTACAGCAAGGACGATTCCCGGCTTGGGGCCCCGCTGCGTCTCCGCCATGAGACGTATTTCACTGCGGTATCGCCGCAAAATACGTATTGGCGCGGGGAGAGCAAGAGCGTTTATACCGGTCGGGGCTGGGCTTCATCTCCTGCAGCCTCACACCTGGTGGCCTGGTCGAATACAACGGAGGATGCGAATGCAGCTGATGGAGTAACTATCGAAGGTGAAGGTATCGCGGGTATTGCCGGAACTGCCGCCGAAGAAGCCACCGAAGAAACCGCCGAATCTTTGGAGGCATCTCCCGATAGCGGTACCGCCGTCATTAAACAATCGGTTATGTTTAAGCAGCCGGTCACCGGTAAGGTCCCGTTCTTTAGCGGCGGCAGTACCGTGAGTATCGATCAGGTTTTCGCCGAGAATCTAAAAGCAGAGTCCGCGGCTGTCAGTTCCCGGTATGATGATGGAACGGGAGCTAACTATTTTGAACCGGCTTATCCGGAGCAGGAGCTCTATGGATATGAGCTGACGGCTCAAGTGCCGGCAGTCTCTGCGAGTCGGCTTCGCCTGGCCCAAGGCGATGACCCCATGGAGATTACTGCCAGGGAGCTTCAGCTTCCGGATCAATTACCGGAACGGGTAGAGCGGCTGGGGACTGCTCTGACGGAAGGCCATGCCAGCAGGTATGATGCGGTAGTGGCTGTAATGAATTATTTGGAGAAGCATTATATTTATAGCCTGGATACGGAGGCACCGCCGGATGGGAATGATTTCGTCGATTATTTTCTGTTCGGGCAAAAACAAGGCTACTGCGATCACTTCTCCACCGCGATGACCGTGCTTCTCCGAAGCGGGGGCATTCCAGCCCGGTGGGTCAAAGGCTTTGCTCCCGGAACCCCCGTCTCTGAAGACGACAACCGTATTAATGTCAGTTATGCCGATGCTCATGCCTGGGTGGAAGTTTATTTTCCGGGGGAAGGGTGGATTCCATTTGATCCGACACCGGGGTACGAGTCAGTATTTGCCGCAGGTCAGGAAGAACCGGCTGGAGTAGAAGATAGCCTGGGGAATGATGGATGGTGGCAGAAGCTGCTTTTGACGACGGGGATATTGTTGGATGGTTTGACGAAGTTTATTACTACCGGCTGGAGCATGCTGCAGGAGTCTTTGTTACTTTGGTCAAGCGTAGCGCTGGGGATCGGCTTTGTGCTGTATACGGCTATAATTTACCGGAGGACCTGGCTTCGTGAAGGTTCTTATCTCATGTGGCTCTTTATGCTGAAACGACGCCGGAGGTTTCCGGAAAGAACTGAATTGCTGCGGGCGGCCGACCGCGTTTGGAAGGAAATCTACCTTGCTTACGGACCGAAAACCTCGGGGATGACCGCAAGAGAATACGTAGGTTCGATCCATGCCAAAGTTGGCGAACAGATCGTGAATTTGGAAAGCTTTGTGATGATTTGGGAGAACCTATATTACGGGGCAGCCGGAATGGATCGGACCAAGAGCAGAGACTTTCTGAAGCTTTGCCGGAATTTGGCTTACCGGGGACGCTGAATTACCGCCGGGTCTTCCTTGACGAGCTCTTTTGTCGTTTCGTATAATTAGGTTCATGAATTAAGGGAGGCTCGGAAATGAATAAGCCAAATGAAATGATTGTCGTTCTTGATTTCGGAGGACAATACAATCAACTGATTGCCAGACGGATTCGCGATTTGGGCGTGTATAGCGAATTGCTGCCGTTTAATACGCCGGTAGAACGGATTCGTGAACTTTCGCCGAAAGGGATCGTATTCTCTGGCGGACCATCCAGTGTATACGCTGAAGATGCGCCGCATATCGATAAAGCCATTTACGATATTGGCATTCCGATCTTCGGGATTTGCTACGGCATGCAATTGATGGCCCAGCAGCTTGGAGGCAAAGTGGAACGCGCCGCTAAACGCGAGTATGGGAAAGCGGACGTTGATTTCGCTGAACATTCCGCGCTTACGAAGGGCTTGGACGCAAAACAGACCGTTTGGATGAGCCACGGTGACCATGTGGTCGAATTGCCTGAAGGCTTCGTTGTGGACGCTTCTACCGAGCACGCGCCGATCGCCGGATTTGCCAATACTGAGAGCAAAATGTACGGCGTTCAATTCCACCCGGAAGTGCGTCACTCCGTTCATGGCAATGAAATGATCAAGAACTTCATTTACGAAATCTGCGGTTGCGAAGGCAACTGGAGCATGGAGACGTTTATTGAAGATCAGGTTCGCGAAATCCGCGAGCAAGTGGGCGACCAAAAGGTTCTCTGCGCGCTTAGCGGCGGCGTGGACTCCTCTGTTGTAGCAATGCTGATCCATAAGGCGATCGGCGATCAGCTTACTTGCATGTTTATCGATCACGGGCTCCTTCGTAAAGGCGAGGCCGAGAGCGTAATGGAGACGTTTGTCGGCAAGTTTGATATGAAGGTCGTCAAGATCGATGCCCGCGAACGGTTCCTGTCCAAACTGGCAGGCGTCGATGATCCGGAGCAAAAACGGAAAATTATCGGCAACGAATTTATTTATGTCTTCGATGAAGAGTCGGCGAAGTTCGACGACTTCAAGTTCTTGGCTCAAGGCACACTCTATACGGATATCGTAGAGAGCGGAACAGCTACGGCTCAAACGATCAAGTCCCACCACAATGTAGGCGGTTTGCCGGAGGATATGAAGTTCTCGCTGATCGAGCCGCTTAATACGTTGTTCAAGGACGAGGTTCGCAAAGTCGGTGAGGAACTTGGTCTCCCTAGCGAGATCGTCTGGAGACAGCCGTTCCCTGGACCGGGTCTGGCGATCCGTGTGCTTGGCGAGGTTACTGAGGACAAATTGCAGATCGTTCGTGATTCCGACTACATTCTCCGCGAAGAAATTGCCAAAGCGGGTCTGGACCGCGAGATCTGGCAATACTTCACGGCGCTGCCGAACATGAAGAGCGTAGGCGTTATGGGCGATGCCCGTACTTACTCCTACACCGTCGGCATCCGCGCGGTGACTTCCATCGACGGCATGACCGCCGACTGGGCGCGTATCCCTTGGGACGTGCTGGAGAAGATCTCCGTACGTATCGTCAACGAAGTGGATAACGTCAACCGCGTCGTGTACGATGTGACTTCCAAACCGCCGGCTACGATCGAGTGGGAATAGGACGGGGAATTTAATGCCGTCGATCGCTGGGAAGCCTTGATATACAAGAATTCACAGCGTTGGTGGAATTGAAATTCCGCGTACACCTGCAACAATAGAGTACAAAAATTACTCTCTTTTATCTGCGTTGTCTAGCAGATAGAAGGGAGTTTTTTTTATGACCAGAATCAAAGAACTGATTGAGGATTTAGGCTGAACCAAGAAATTTTGGGGAGAGAAAAGAAGTACATTGAATTTTGTATGCCATTCGGATCTCATCTGGTCAGGCTGAAAGCAGCGGCAGCTTCGAGAGTCTGTTAAATAAATTTTCAACCTAAAAAAGTCAACTTTAAACACAATAAAACCTATTTACATTGAATTGTTATAACAATAAGATATCTCTAAATCTTGCTGCTATTAACAATTTTCGAAAATTAGTAGCAGTTGGACAACTAAATGGAAAAGGGAGGCGTGAAGGTATGAAAAGATCTAAAAAGTGGCTGACTATGCTGCTGATTTTCACTCTTGCAGCGACATCCGGTCTGGTTGCCGGTAATCAGGAAGTAAAAGCGGCCGATAAGCTAACCCCGGCAGCCGGAAAACTTCCAGGCCAAAGCAATCCGTTGATTACGCACAAATATGGTGCGGATCCATATGCAATGGAATACAACGGCAGACTCTATCTCTATTTAACGGATGATCAGGCTCAGTGGGAGCTGACTCCGGATACGAATAACAGTTACGCCAACGCCCGCAGCATCACGATTATTTCATCATCCGATATGGTGAACTGGACCGATCACGGCAGGGTACCTGTTGGGAAGCAGGTTGGAGGAACGGCATGGGCTAACAATGCTTGGGCGCCGGCCATTGCCTGGAAAAATATCGACGGCAAGGACAAGTTCTTCTTGTATTTCGCGGACAATGCATCCGGGATCGGTGTGCTGGTAGGGGATTCCCCGATCGGTCCTTTCCATGATCCTCTCGGCAAGCCTCTCATCGACAGAAGTGTTCCGAATGTCACGACAACCGGCGTGCCTTGGCTTTTTGACCCGGCCGTCCTGGTGGATGATGATGGTAAGGCTTATCTGTATTTTGGCGGCGGAATCACCGGATTGGACGCCAATAATCCGAAATCGTCCCGTGTCGTGCAGTTGGACGATGATATGATCAGTATTGTTGGAACGCCGCAGGAAATTGATGCGCCGAGAATTTTTGAAGATTCCGGTATCCATAAGATTAACGGTAAATATTACTACTCCTATTGTTCGAACTTCAGCGGCAATGATGGACCGGGCTATCCGCCGACAGGGACGATCGCTTACATGGTTAGCGACAGCCCGATGGGACCTTTCGAATATATCGGACCTATTCTTCCCGGGCCGCATGTGTTCGGAAACGGGGATGCGGGCAACAACCACCATGCGATATTTCAGTTTAAAGACAAATGGTATATTACCTACCATACTCGCCAAGTAAACATCGCACAAAGATTAATCAACGGACAAAACGGGCATCGGGATTACCGTTCTCCGAGCATTACAGAGCTTGAAATTGATCCAGACACCGGACGAATCACCCCGCTTCAAATGGAGAATAAAGGTGTTGGCCAATTAGAAGCTTTAAATCCTTACAGCAGGGTTGAGGCCGAAACGATAGCTTGGAATGGTGGAATATCCACTGAGCCGACCACACAGCCGGGAGCCATGGTCGAGAGCATCAATCTACAGGTTACCGATATAAACGATGGGGATTGGATCGCGGCAGCGGATGTAGACTTTGGCGACAAAGGCGCCGGCACATTTACTGTCAATGTTGCAAGCGGTTCCAAGGGAGGGATCATTGAATTGCGGCTGGATCAAGCCGACGGTGAACTGATCGGAACGCTCCCTGTACCTTCTACGGGCGGATGGGATCAATGGAAAACACTGACTACATCCATTTCCGGAGCTGCAGGCGCTCATAATTTGTATATGGTATTTAGAGGTGAGGAAACAGGTCGTCTATTTAACCTCGATTACTGGCAGTTCCATGAAAAGAGTGATCGAAATGACCTTGTAGCGATTAACGCATCGATCGATAAACAAAAAATTGACATCGCTTCCGGCAGCAACACAGCGAACATTACAGTCAAAGCGATATATGCTGATGGAACCAGTGAAGATGTAACAGCCAAGGCTTCGGCAGTCCCGGAACAGGA
Source organism: Paenibacillus sp. Marseille-P2973 (assembly GCF_018101095.1). Classification (NCBI taxonomy): domain Bacteria; kingdom Bacillati; phylum Bacillota; class Bacilli; order Caryophanales; family Paenibacillaceae; genus Paenibacillus; species Paenibacillus sp. Marseille-P2973. The sequence goes on along the minus strand of NZ_JAGQEH010000010.1, from coordinate 13,375 downwards.
AGGGATTGTGAATATAAGCGGCGGAGTTGTTACTGGAGTAAACTACGGATCTACAAATATTAATATTAGCTATGAAGGAAAAACATATGGAATCTACGTTGAAGTCAAAAACTTGAAGGCAGAGCTTACGGTGAAGAAGCTCATTGTGGACAACAATAAGCCTGTGCTCGATCTTGGCAGCACTGAATCCTTCAAGGTTACCGCTGAATATGAAGATGGACATACCGAGGACGTAACTGCTCTAGCGGATTATAGCAATTCGAATCCGGATGTAGCGGAGGTGTCGAATGGTAAAATTACAGCGAAACGCAGCGGCACCACTTCGGTTATTGTCAGCTTTAAGGGAGCAATGGGACATAACGTAACCGCTCAAATTTATGTAAGCGTTTCGAATGTATCTGCACCTTTAAAGTTTATCATCAAAAACAGCGATCCTCAATTTGAGGGACCGGCCAAAGTAGTCTACGGTGATGTTATCGGATTTTTCGATAAGGGAACGGATGGCAATAAGGATGGCGCGGTTACGTTTACCGTGAATGTTCCAACTGCGGGAAAATACAAGATGTCTGTCTATAATGTAGTCCATTGGGGCGAGGTGCCTCATCAATATACGATTAATGGAGATACAAGCAATACGATTCAGTACAAGTATCCATCCGCTCCAACTGGATGGAAGCTGTCCCCGTTCACCCCGGATCTCACATTAAATGCAGGTGAGAACACAATAAGAATTGCGTATGATCCTGCGGCTACGGGAGCTGCAGAACTGCAATATATTGAATTACAGGCGTACAACGGAGACAACTCTTTCGTTCCTATTGAGGGAGTCTCATTGGATAAGAGCGAAATTGCACTGGAAGCAGGCGATTCGGATACGTTGACAGCTACTGTCAATCCGGACACAGCGTCAGATAAAAATGTAACATTTATCGTTGAAGGGAGTGCCGTGACTGTTACCGAGTCGGTGTACGATGTCATTGAAGGTACAACCAGCGTGTGGATCAAGGCTGAAGAGCCGGGTTCCGCCATCGTTAAGGCGTATGCCGGAGGATTCGCGGCAGAGACTGTTGTAACGGTAGAAGGCGGGGAGGTGCCGCAGCCGGAAATCATTAAAGTAACAGGTGTAACATTGGATAAAGAGGCGCTCACCCTGGAGGTTAACAAATCAACGCAATTAAAGGCTGCCGTCACTCCGGCAAATGCAACAAATAAGAAGGTAACATGGTCCAGCAGTGATGAAGGAATAGCAACGGTGGACCAAGAAGGTAATGTTAAAGGAATTAAGGCTGGAACGGCAACGATAAGAGTGACAACAGAGGATGGCGGCTTCACCGCAGAAAGCGCAGTAACCGTTCAGAATCCGTCCGGAGGCAGTAATCCGGGGAACGGCGGCGGCTCCGGCGGCAGCAATCCGGGTAGCGGCGGCAGCTCCGGCGGAGGAAGCACTGGCGGCGGCTCCGGCAATTCAGGGGCGGTTAAGCCTGCAGTACCTAATGAAGAACAAAAACCAACGGAAGAACCAAAAGCCCCTGAGACTTCACCACAACCCCCGGCTCTTCCTAAGTTCACTGATCTAACTAATCATTGGGCCAGCAAAGAAATTGAGAAATTGGCAAGTAAGAATATTATCAGCGGATATCCTGACGGAAGCTTCAAGCCAAATCAAGAGATTAATAGAGCAGAATTTGTTACCTTGGTTTGCAGACTGCTGCAGCTGGAGTCCACGGCAGGAGGAAGCGCATTTAAGGATGTTAAATCCGATGCGTGGTATGCGGGCTGTGTCGGTGCAGTTAAAGAGGCGGGTATCGTTGGGGGATATCAAGACGGAACCTTCAAGCCGAATCAAAAAATTACTAGAGAAGAAGTCTTTGTGATCATCTATAAAATGGCAAAAGATAAATTGAATGCTTCAGGTAATCAACAAGCCTTCATAGATGATGCAGCCGTATCTTCTTGGGCAAAAGAAGCGGTGAACGCGCTAGTGAAAGCAGGCGTGGTAAGCGGCTATGAGGATGGGTCCATTAAACCTAAGAATAGCATCACTCGCGCTGAAGTCGCCAAGCTTCTTGCTTACTTTGCGCAATAGCCAGCAATACAAAAGGGACGTCCCATAAGTCAACATACAGACTTATGGGACGTCCCTTTATGCGCATCGCCGAGCGTATCAGCATCATTAAACGGCACGGTAATGACTCCTTGGGCGATGCTCGTCGGGCGCTGTCCTAAATCCCGAGCGTGAAAGGGCAGGAGCCGGCGGCGACCAGCACGAGTCGGAATGGCCGTGATAGCAGCAGACGAATTTAATGATTTTGTTGCGCTTCATATACGCACGCGCCGATCGCCGGATTTGCCAATACAGCGAGCAAAATGTACGGCGTTCAATTCCACCCGGAAGTGCGTCACTCCGTTCATGGTAATGAAATGATCAAGAACTTCATCTACGAGATCTGCGGTTGCGAAGGCAACTGGAGCATGGAGACGTTTATTGAAGATCAGGTTCGCGAAATCCGCGAGCAAGTGGGCGACCAAAAGGTTCTCTGCACGCTTAGCGGCGGCATGGACTTTTCTGTCGTAGCGATGCTGATCCATAAAGCGATCGGCGATCAGATTACCTGCATATTTATCGATCACGGCCCCTTCGTAAAGGTGAGATCGAGAGCGTAATGAAGACACCGTCGGCATCCGCGCGATGACTTCCAAACCGCCAGCTACGATCGAGTGGGAATAGACGGGAATATAATCTGCCAATCGCTTGGAAGCTTTGATAAACAAAGGTTTCCGTGTTGATGGTATTGAATTCCTGTGTACACCTGCAACAATAGAGTGAAATAATTACTCTCTTTTATCTGCGTTATTTAGCAAATAGAAGGGAGTGTTTTTATGGCCAAAAATTAATGAGTTGTATGACCAAAATTAATGAGTTAATAGTAGTACATAGTAGACTTGTGTTTTTTTCGCTTAGGATGCTTTTTTTCTAATGAGATAGGGATGAGCACCACAGATTACATACATATAAAAAGAAAATATCAATCCAATATTATGGGTCGTATGGTATAATCTTACCAACTGAATAAGTCGTAACTCCTATAACGATTTATCGACTAACAAAATTCAAGGAGAATTTGTATGTCCATTTTTAACAAATTATTTGGTCAAAAGCGTACCGTCCTAAGTCCAACCTTTGTAAAGGACTTCTCTAAAGATAATAATCAGTTATCAGCTCTCACCGAACTGCTAAATAAAATTGTTGATGGTGAAAAAAAGGATAGTATTGAAAGGGACATAAAGTTCCTTAAATATGGGTTAGATGGCGAGAACAACGTCTATTTTGAACTGAAAAATTCATTCCTTCCGATTCTTTGTTTACATGATGTAAGAGTTTCATATGAGGACTACGTAGCTCAGTTGGATTTCGTTGTGATTTCCAGTAAATTTATATGTATTCTGGAAACTAAAAAATTAAGTGGTAATATCTCTATTGATCAAGACGGTAACTTTATACGGACAATGAAGAATCGTTTTGGTAAAGAGTATAAAGAAGGAATTTACAGCCCAATCACGCAAAATAAAAGGCATGTCGATATTCTAAAGCATGTACTTTCAAAAGAGTTGAAGATCAATAACATGCCTATCTTGTCACTCGTAGTAATGGCAAATCCCAAAACGATAATTAAAAAGTACAAATGTCCAGCAGAAATTGAGAAATCGCTTATAAAGTATGACCAAATCAAGGCTACTTTAGAGAAATACCAGAATGTTAAAGCTAATCAGTACGACCTTTCGGAGAAAGATATGTTCGACATTGCCAATTTACTCGTAAGATTGAATACTCCTATAGCTATGGATTTAGAGGCCAAGTACCAGTTATCAAATGGAGAGTACCAAAAAAAGGACGATGAACAGCTTCGTGAAGAACTGACGTCATACAGGCTTCAGACCTCACGGGCAGAAAACATCAAGGCATATTACATCTTTAATAATGCTGAGATGGAGGATATGATAGCTAAGTATCCGAGAAAAGAAGAAGAGCTATTAGAGGTAAAGGGCTTTGGAAAAGTGAAGGTGGAGAAATATGGTGAGGAAATTCTGAATATTTTTAAAGGGCAATAAAATACCGCTGAATACGATCAATTGGGATTAGATTTTATAGAGACTGGGAACCTTAGGGTTCCCAGTCCTTTTGTATTAGGCTAAGTTAAACGTACTGTTTAAAAACCAAAATATACCATTATATGCATCCTATGTTATCATAAGCATCAAATATAAATTATTGCAGTTAGAAAGGAGTAAGACATGGCAAATATCGAGCACTTGTAAACCGTACATGTTCCAGCATCGAAGGTGTATGAAGCTTTAACCACCGCTGAAGGACTGTCGGAAACATGGACCAATGAACTTGTTGTTGATAATCAGATTGGCTTTATTAATGAATTTCGATTTGGCAGCAATGATATAACTAAGATGAGAATAGAGGAATTGATCCCTAATAAAAATGTCGCTTGGCAGTGTATAGATTCAGATCCAGAATGGATTGGTACGATGATTTCCTTTGATATTCAAGAGAAGAACGGGAAGTCTTATATTAGCCCTATCATAAACGTAAGTTTTAATAATTAAGTTTATACAGCGCCTTCCACCAAAACGAGCCGTTTTCTATCTGAATTGTCGAATCCTGTCAGCGAAAAACAAATACACTAAACATGAATTTAAACAATATATTTCAAAAATGCGCTAAATGCGAACAATACCAGCAAATACATAAAATAATATTCGCTTTTTTAGTTGACAATCTGCCTGTTCGAGCCTAGAATAAGTCATGTAATAGGTCTTGAGTCCAAGACTTTCGGAAAGATTCGACAAATTACAACTTAATGCTTTTCGTATAATTCCGGGAATCGGCCCGGAAGTCTCTACGAGGTCACCGTAAATGATCTGGCTACGAAAAGAAGAAGCGAAACCCTTCGATAATCAGGGTGACGGATTTAGAGTTCCAGAATCAGTGAACCTGTCCGTGAGTTTTTACTTCGCGCTTCTTCTGGCTGTACGGTACCCGGGGATGATCTAACCTCGGGATTTTTGTCGTTTCCGACTCATAAGTAATGTTGTTCAAAAAGTCATCTTTTGATCGCGAAGTAGCTCTGGAAGTAAATTCGGCATCGAATCTTGAATTCAGTCGATCGCTCCGTTGCTCACGTAGGTTTTGCCTACGCTCCGCTACTCACTCGCGACTTCATCCAACCTTCTCGGCGCTGAAAAGTCGACTTTTTGAACGCGAACTAATAAGGAGGAGTATTAGAATCATGGATCGTTTTTTTAAGTTAAAACAGAATGGTACAACGGTTCGTACGGAGATTATGGCCGGTCTCACCACGTTTATGGCCATGGCTTACATCCTTACAGTCAACCCAAACACACTGACGGCTTTCGGTCAGATCGACATGGGCTGGTATTCTGTTTTCTTGGCGACGGCTCTGGCCGCTGGTATTTTCACGATCGCCATGGGTCTCTTTATTAACTTCCCAGTAGCACTTGCACCAGGTATGGGTCTGAACGCTTATTTTGCCTCTGTAGTGCTTTCGTCCGCTTCTACGGACCATCCTTTCACTTGGGAAATGGGCTTGACCGCCGTATTCATTTCCGGTTTGATCTTTATCCTGTTGACGATAACCAAGGTCCGCCAAATGCTTCTGGACGCGATTCCGGATTCACTGAAGCATGCGATTACGGTCGGGATCGGGCTATTCGTTACCATCGTCGGTTTGAAAAACAGCGGCCTGATGACGGTCGGCGTAGAAGCCGGCAATGACATCCCGGCACATACATTTACCGACGTTCTTTCTTTTGAAACTGTAATTCACTTGGGCAGCCTGGAAAACACCGACGTGCAACTCGCCATTATCGGCTTGCTCCTGATCGGCGTTCTGATGGTGCTTCAAGTTCGCGGCGCTATTCTGTTCGGGATTCTCGGAACTACGATTATTGCCATGCTGATGGGTGCCGTTGATTTCAACTCGGTATCGACTAGCCAAGCTAAATGGATTCCTGATTTCTCCGAGCTTAACTTTATGAAGTTCGACTGGAATGGCATTGTCCATACGGGCATTATTTCGGCCATCGTTACCTTTACTTTCGTTGAATTGTTCGACACCTTCGGTACGCTGGTAGGTACGGCGACTCGCGCCGGGCTCATGAAGGATCCTGTAGAAGGCAAAAAACGCGTTGGTAAAGCGATGCTGGTTGACGCTGTAGCCGTAACAGGCGGCGCTATGCTCGGTACCTCGACCACTACCGCTTATGTAGAAAGTACGGCAGGGGTTGCCGAAGGCGGACGTACCGGCTTGACGGCAGTAACTACAGGGGTCTGCTTCCTGCTTGCTCTGTTCCTGGCTCCAATCGCAGCGCTTATTCCTGGCTCCGCTACCGCGGCTGCTCTGATTATTGTAGGCGTACTGATGCTTCAATCGATTCGTGAGATCGACTTCCATGACATGGTTGTGGCGATCCCGGCTTTCTTGACGATTACGATGATGCCTTTCACTTACAATATCGCTAACGGTATTTCTTTCGGGATTGTGTTCTATGTCGTGCTCGCATTGATTGCGAACCTTCGTACAAAAGGAAAATATAAAGTACATTGGATGATGTGGGTGCTGGCCATCCTTATCGTTCTCCGCTACGTCTTCCTTGGAAGCCAAGGCTAATAAACCAACATTAATATAATGTAGGAAGCCCGCCAAACCGGATCAACCGGATGGCGGGTTTTTTTTGTATTGCGGCGGCCTGCGGATATAACCTTGAGCGCGATTCCGGCATAACCTTTGTCCCGGTGCATATATTTTTAAAATATATAAATGCATTGAAATCCGGGGTGAGCAAGGGTCGTGTTAAAGATTACGAAGGCGGTTATGGCCGCGATAATGATGTGGATGCTGACTTTTCTTCCGGCTGGAGTTTTACATGCAGAGGAAGGGAATTTGCTGCAAAACGCAGGGTTTGAGAACTTGGATTCGGTTTCGGATTCCCCGGATCACTGGAGCCGGGATGCATGGGTGCAGACCGAGGGTGCAAGTCAATTGGGGATCGTACGGGATACGGCCCATTCGGGAAATACGGCCGCCGTAGTGGATAATATCCAGCCCAATCACGCGAAATGGGTACAACGAATTTCGGTGAAGCCGGAGACGGATTATGTCATATCGGGCTGGGTTCAAATCGTGCAAATGGGCAGTGGAGAGATCGGAGCGACTATTTTTCCACTGGGCGTGGGCGGAGCTTTCCCGGATCTGAAGGATTCGGAGGGGCAGTGGAAAAAGCTGCAATTTTACGGTAAAACCGGACCGGAGCAGCAAGAGCTCACGGTTGCCGCTGGCATTGGCGGATACGGCCGACTGAATACGGGAAAAGCGTACTTCGATGATTTGGACGTTCGGGAAGCCGGAACACTGCCGGAAGGAGTGAATCCGGTCTTGCTGGAGTCGCCGACCACCGATCCGCCGCAAGGGGATGCTGGTGAAGCGGCGGCAGAGCCGCAAGATCAAACGGGAAATGCGGCGGTCCACGTATCGATACTGCCTATCATGCTGTTTTCCGTAATGTTCAGTCTGTTATTCGTCTTTTTGTATCAAAAAGTACTGCGTCGCCAACAAGCTCGGCTCGGGGAAGCGGTGAGCCAGGAACATGCTTGGTTCGCATTTATGATAGGCGCGTCGCTGCTGCTTCGGATCGGAATCGGTTTGACCGTGGATGGATTTGAAACCGATATGAACACCTTCATGGCATGGGCCAACCATGCGGCGGAAAGCGGGATCGGCAATTTTTATAATGAAGGGATGTTTGCGGATTATCCGCCGGGTTATATTTACGTCCTGTATGTGCTAGGTTCTATCCGCAGCGTGTTAGGAATGGATTTTGGATCGGCAGGGGCGGAATTGCTCTTTAAAATGCCGTCCATTCTGGCGGATCTGGTTACAGGTTATTTGATCTACCGGGCTGCCGGCAAAACACTGGGAAGCAAAATCGCCCTCGCTCTGTCTATTCTATATCTGTGGAACCCGGCCGTCCTCGTCAATTCCTCGGCTTGGGGTCAAGTCGATTCATTCTTCGTCCTGTTTCTTCTCATCTCCATCTTGGCATTGACGGAGCGCCGCTTTGAATGGTCTGCGGTATGGCTGGCTATCGCGATGCTGATCAAACCGCAAGCAGTCATCTTTGCGCCGGTATGGTTGATTGCTTGTTTGTATTATCGGGATGCCAAGCGGATCTCAAGGAGTATTTTGTGCGGAATTTGTGTGTTCGGTTTATTGGCGTTGCCTTTTTTCTGGAATCAAGGCGGGCTCTCCGGATTGATCGCTCTTTATCGCACAACTCTTTCTTCGTATCCTTATGCGTCCGTGAATGCCTTCAATATTTATGCGTTGTTTGGACAAAACTGGTCACCGCTTGATAACAGCTGGTTATTTCTAACGTTCCGCGTGTGGGGACTCCTGGCGATTCTCTCAGCGGTTGCTTATGTGTGTTATATCTCCTTTAGAAAACAAGGGCCAAAACGTGATCTTTCCAGCTCCTATTTTATCGCCATGGCATTGATTGTGATCCTGTTCGTGTTGGGGACGAAAATGCATGAGCGCTATATGTTTCCGGCCTTAATATTAAGCCTGTTCAGCTTTATTCAGATCAAGGATCGCCGATTGCTTGCGCTTTTTACGGGATTTAGCTTGACCCAATATGTGAACGCGGCCTATGTTCTGAAATATTTAAATGCCGGGTCCAGCCCCGGAAATGATGGAATCGTGCTGATTTGCTCCATTGCGAATGTGGCGCTGCTTGGATATATGTTGTACCTCGGTTTTGATATTTACATTAAAAAGAGAATCAAACCGCTTATGCCTCGAACGGATGAGGATCGACAGCTTGAGGATCAGAGCCTGTTGGCGGAGCTGGCGTTGCCCCCGGACCATGGGGGTACCGGTAGTAAAGGCCTTACTTTTCTCCGTCGCATCAAGGAATGGAAATGGATTGGCTTAATCACACTTGTGTACTTGGCTGTCTCCTTATTTCAGTTAGGGTCGCTTAGGGCGCCGCAGAGCGGATGGACGCCACAAGCGGGCGAAAGTTTTTACGTGGACCTAGGTGATGTAAAGCGGGTAGAGCGACTGAATCTTTTTGGCGGCATCGGGTCTGGAGACTTCAAACTGGAATTCGGATTGGATGGGATAACATGGGAGCGACCTCTGGAGGTCACCGGGGATGTCAGTGATGTGTTCGCGTGGAAGAGCCTTCCGCTTGGTTTTGAGACCAGATATGCGAAGTTTACAGTGGAAAAGGCAGGCTTCTCCCTAAATGAAATGGCATTTTTTGAGACGGGAGGCCAGGTTCCTATTCCTATCCGCCAGATCCATGAGCCTTCGGGCGCGACTTTAGAGGACGGGGAAATCGGCCGACTGTTTGATGAACCGTCAACCGCGAAGATAAAGCCGGATTTTTATGACGGCACGTACTTTGATGAAATTTACCATGCACGTACCGCTTATGAATACTTACATGGACTTCCTCCCTACGAAAACACACATCCTCCGTTGGGTAAGCTGCTCATCGCTGTCGGCATTCAAGTATTCGGATTAAATCCGTTCGGCTGGCGCATCATCGGCACCTTGTTCGGAGCAGCTATGCTGCCGTTGATTTATGCCTTTGCGCTTCGTATCTTCGGCCAACGGAAATTTGCGGTGATGTCCGCCGTGTTATTTGCGGCTGAGTTCATGCATTTCACCCAAACCAGAATCGCCACGATCGATGTATTCGGCGTATTCTTTATCCTTTTAATGTTTTACTTTATGAGTCGTTATACCAGTATGAACTTCAACAAAATCGGAATCGGCAAGACGTTGGTTCCGCTATTCTGGGCGGGGCTGTTCTTCGGAATCGGGGTCGCCGCTAAATGGATCGTACTGTATGGCGGGGCAGGCCTGGCGGTGATGCTGGGAATATCGTTGTATATGCGTTACCGGGAATATGCGGCCGCCAAGCGAGCCTTAGCCGCGAATCCGGATTCGGATGATTTTGGCCAACACCTCCGGATTTACCGGAGAATCGTAACCTCATTTTCAAAAAACATTCTGATCACGCTGGGAGCTTGTCTCGTATTTTTTGTTATGATTCCGGCATTCATTTATGCTTTGTCTTTTATTCCGCCGCTCTCGGCTTCATCGGAAGGGTTCACATGGCACAGCCTGATTCAGGCTCAACAGCATATGTTCAGTTATCATAGCGGTCTAGTGGGCAGTCATCCTTTTGCCTCCTCCTGGTGGGAATGGCCCTTTATGAAACGGCCGGTCTGGTATTTCAGTGGGGAAGGGGATTCACCTGGAATTGTGTCTAGCATTGTAGCGATGGGAAATCCGTTGATCTGGTGGGTCGGCGTGTTCATGCTGATTGCCGCTCTATGGCTGTCGCTTAAGCGAAAGGACCGGGGCGTCTATGTCGTTTGGATCGCCTTTCTGGCGCAGTATGTTCCCTGGATGCTCGTTTCTCGGGAAACCTTTTTATACCATTATTTTGCCATGGTACCGTTTCTGATCCTGGCCATCGTATACGTCGTGAAGTTAATTGAAGAAAAGCGGACCCATCTCAGCTATATCAGAATAGGGTTCATGACCGCGGCGATCCTGTTGTTCGCCATGTTCTACCCGGTGTTGTCCGGCATCAAGGTTAGTTCGAATTATATTGAGCATGTTCTGCGTTGGTTTCCTTCATGGTTGTTTTAGGCTTTAAAGCTCGAAGCTGCCTGTTGCGTTCAATTGTTAGATGAGAAGGGGGAATAGTTATGCCGATTGGCTGCAGCGTGATCGTTCCGATGTTTAATGAGGAGGAAGTCATTGAGCATACTTATAACCGCTTAAAGCGGGTTATGGACTGCTCGGAGGAGGACTATGAGCTTATTTTTGTGAATGACGGAAGCGTGGACCGGACTGCGGAAATTGTGGAAGCCATTTGCCGGCGCGATCCCAAAGTTCGGTTAATCCAATTCTCCAGAAACTTCGGCCATCAGATTGCTATCAGCGCAGGGATGGACTATGCTGCCGGACAATCGATCGTGATCATAGATGCGGACCTTCAGGACCCGCCGGAAGTTATTTTGGAGATGCTCGATAAATGGAGGGAAGGCTACGAGGTCGTTTATGGAAAGAGAATGAAGCGCAAAGGCGAGACCGTATTTAAAAAAGTGACCGCCAAGATGTTTTACCGTTTGCTCGGCAAAATGACGCAGGTTGATATTCCTTTGGATACCGGCGACTTCAGGTTGATTGATCGTAAAGTGTGCGACGTGCTAAAAGGATTGAAAGAAAAGAACCGCTTTGTCCGCGGTCTCGTCGGATGGGCCGGATTTCGCCAGACCCGGGTGGAATACGTTCGGGAAGAACGATTTGCCGGCGTTACTAAATATCCTTTGCGGAAAATGCTGCGTTTTGCAGCCGACGGAATTACATCCTTTTCCCATAAGCCGTTGAAAATAGCTTCCTACGTTGGTTTCGTGCTCTCTTTTTCCAGTTTCGTGTACCTGTTCGTGGTTCTGCTGCAAAAATGGCTGGAGCTTGGCATGGTCCCAGGCTGGGCTTCCATTGTAGCGATTAATCTGTTCTTTAATGGTATTGTATTGATGCTCCTTGGCGTGATGGGAGAGTACATTGGGCGGATTTACGATGAGACGAAGGATCGTCCCTTGTATATCGTTCGCGAGAAAGTAGGCTTTGAATACGATGACAATCCCGTTTCGGGGAGGCAGTCACCTTATTCGGAAGAAAGACTGAGGGAACAGGTTGAGGAATATGCCGGTTAAGCGCCTCCGTTCATCTTTTTTACAATTTTTAAAGTTTAATCTGGTCGGGTTAGCAAATACAGCCGTGGATGTTGCCCTGTTTGCAGTATTCGCCGCATTGGGGATCGGGAATGCTTTGGCCCAAGCGCTCTCCTATTCGGCAGGAATGATAAACAGTTATTTACTGAATACAAGGTATACTTTTCGTGATCAACACGCGAAAGGAACAAGCCACTTGTTCGACTCAAGGCGATTAGTCCGGTTTGTTGTGCTAAATTTAATCGTTCTTGTTGTTTCTGTAGTATTGCTGAAAATTTTGGTTTCAACAATAGGGATACCTGTATTGATCGCCAAGCTGGGGGTCACCTGCATAACGCTCGTCCTGAATTTTTTGGGAAGCCGATTGTGGGTTTACAAGCAGGTTCGATATTTATCCGGGGGAGAGCAGCCATAGCTGATTAAAACAGCAGTGCTTATATAATTTTGGATTGGTTGGTCCGCTAAGAGCGCGGATAGGCATAAGGCAAGCTATAGTCCAATAATATAAGAGAGGAAAATAGGTTCTTGAAACTGTATATCAATTGTATTGGGAGTGGGCTGAATGAGAATGAGAGCAAGGACCGCCCTTGCGGCAACATTGGCTGCCGGCTTGGTATTAGGAACGGCCAATGCAGTAAATGCTACGTCTGATGAACAAGAGGAAAGTCAGGGGGGGACTGAGTATAACACGTTAGGAGGATATCACCCGTATCCTACTAAGACACCAAAGCCGACCCCAACGCCGGATTGTCCGCCGACCCCAACGCCTACGCCAAAACCAACAAAAACACCGCAGCCGACACCGACACCGACACCGACACCAACACCAGAACCGACAAAGACACCGAAACCAACAAAGACGCCGAAGCCAACACCGACACCAACGCCGACTCCAACACCAGAACCGACAAAGACACCAAAGCCAACAAAGACGCCGAAGCCAACACCAACACCAACACCGACACCGACACCAACACCAACGCCGACACCAACACCAGAACCGACAAAGACACCGAAACCAACAAAGACGCCGAAACCAACACCGACACCGACACCAACACCAACACCAACACCAGAACCGACAAAGACACCGAAACCAACAAAGACGCCGAAACCAACACCGACACCGACACCAACACCAACACCAGAACCGACAAAGACACCAAAACCAACAAAGACACCAAAACCAACCCGTACTCCAGATTGCCCACCAACACCAACACCAACACCAACACCAACACCGACACCAACACCAACACCGACACCGACACCGACACCGACACCGACACCGACACCGACACCAACACCGACACCGACACCGACACCGACACCGACACCGACACCGACACCGACACCGACACCGACACCGACACCGACACCGACACCGACACCAACACCGACACCGACACCAACACCTACACCACTACCGAAACCAACCACAGCACCTGACTCACAGCCACTAACGACCGCTCGGACCGCGTCGCCGTCCGCGGGCTACTGCTGACGCACCACTGGGGTCTCCCC